>JAMPFJ010000009.1 GCA_023664535.1 Bacteroidales bacterium | reverse complement strand
TATCAATATCCGACTGTAACTTGACGGTAAACTCTGCCCCCTTGACATAATCCGTCTCCGTGCTTGCACCGTCCGTGGACACCTTGATAATCTCAAATGCCTGTTTCTTTACCGATTCTGTCACGGTGCTGTTTAGGGAAATGTCATGGTGGGTGTCCTGTGCCTCACGGAAATTGACCGGGTAAGCGGTTTCATCTAACAGATAGCCCTCGCTTGCCTCAACCTCACGGATGTAATAATTGCCAAAATACAGGTTTTCAAAGTTAAATTCCCCCTGCTCCCCTGTCTTTACCGTCGCAAGCAGGGCATCTTTTTCCGCCGGGACACCAGTTGACACAAAATCCGTACCCTGCGTACTGGCAATGTTGTCACTGCCCGCATAGGTTACGGTTCCCCTGCCGTCCGGGTAGGCAATGGTTTCCGCTGCATACAGCCCGTAAGTGGCCCCGGACAGTTTCGCATCCCCCTGCGGCTCTGCCCCGGTCTCCTTATCCTCCTTTACGGCTGCCACGCCACAGCGGATTGGCGTGTTTTCCGCACTGAAATCGGAAATCTCCCCATAATCCGGCGCCACTTCCCACACCGTCCCGTCATCCCGGTACCCGTCTGGGATAACAACCTCTTTCACATAATATTTATCCTGCGTTTTCACAAACTTTTCAGAGGCCGCCACGTCTAAATCTTCATCATAATAGAACACCGGCACTTCCGTCTTTCCATCGCCTTCCACGGAAACACGCTGTGTGCAGGCGGCATCGGCAAAGACCGCAAAACCGGCGCCCTTTACAAAATTTCCGGATTCCGAATCCGTCTTTTTTACCATGACACCGACCTTATCAGGATATTCCACAACCGGCATCTGTTTCCCCTGCTGCGTGACTTTCCCGTCACTGTCATAGAGGGTAAAGTATTCCAGCCCCACAGGATAGATGGTTTCATCCAGCAGATATCCCGGTGCTGCCTTTACCTCTTTCAGATAGTAAGTGCTCTGTGTCAGTGTTTCTTTTCCTGACAGCACACGTCCGTCTGTGCCTGTCTTGCTAAGTTTGCACAGCAGGTCTGTACACTCTGCATCCTCATACAGATAGTAGGCTGCCCCCTCTACCGGCTCGCCAGTGTATACATTGGTTTTTTTCAGTTCAAACTTCCCCTCCTTAAACTTGGAGGTTACTTTGACACTGGCAGTCACAGTTCCCGGCTCAAACTCCTCAAGAAAAGTAATCTTCTGCTGCGACACGACTGTCGGTGTCCATTTCCTCCCGCCGTATTCCTTTGACTTTGCGGTTGCCGTCAGCTTTATCGTACTGTCTGCCGCAAGGATTTTTTTCATTGCGTCCTCATTGCAGTACAGGTAAAAGTTGGAAGAAGGCTTGTCTGCATCCGTCTGTGCCACACAGATGTCATACTTCTTCAAATCGGAATCGTCCTCAATATCACTGGCATCCGTTTTCAGTTCCCCTACCGTCAGGCCGCCCGGCTGCCCCGTGATTTTATAGGACACGTTGGTAATGGTGCCCGTTTTGGTGCGGACAAACTTTTCTTTGGAACGGTACAGGCCGTCTCCCATGTCCTGCCACTCCGTTTTCTTTGGGGAAATCTTATAAGTAATGGACTTTGTTACTCCCGTTGCCGCATCGTATTCGTCCTCATCATAATTTTTCGCATCCGATACAAGGGCAGCAATTTTTGAATAGACACTACTGCCATTGTTGTAATAGCTTAGCTTTACTTCCCCATTCAGTACATGGATTGCCGCACTGGTAATGAAGTAATCGGCCGAGGCAGAACCCGCAGAATACTTGCTGTTATGGCAGGTCCCGTTTAACTTCCTCGCACCGTTTACCATGCAGAACGTAATTTCCGGCTTAATGCTGCTCTTAGAGGCAGATGAGCCGACGGTTCCGTTCGTGGTATTCTTGTTCAGGTTCAGGCAGTATACCAGATGGTTGTGGTAATCCCCGGACTCTGATATATACTTGATTCCTATGCTGTGGCCGCAGTATTTGGCATATCCGTTATTGGACACCTTCATGCTGTCGCCGGAAGATTTTGCCGCCGCTTTCAGCACAGGGGCAGACGCCATGCGGATCACCATGCTGTCGCCCGCACCAAATGTTTCTATCTCCCCGTCGGACAGGGAAACCGCTTTCCCATCTTCTCCGGCGGGGGCAGAATCCTCCCCGCTGTCTCCATCTTCTTTTTCCTGCTGTTCCTTACCTGATTCCATGTGATTGGCAACATCACTGCTTTCCTCCACAGCCGTCTCCGGCTCACGCACTGAAACCATACGACGGATAAGATAAGGATTTTTCCCGCTTACCGGTTCTGCCTTGTAAAAGGTTTCATAATCCCCTGCCTTATCCCCGTCAAAAGAGCCTTTGTCTGCATAATAACTGACCTTGACAGCCTGCCCGTCATAGGAAATCCCGTCAAAGGACTGCTCCACGTCAAAGCCATACCCTGCTGCCACGATAATGTCCTCTGCCGTCACAATCTCTGCCGGTTCCAAATCCGTCCTCTCTGCCTCATCATAAAGCAATAACTCCTGTTCCGCTTCTGCCTGCTTATCCCCGTCACTGCCTGCCGCTGTGTCTGCATCCGGCCCGGTTGCATTAGCATAAGCGGCAGAGGGGATGACGGCACCAACCGTCAGGACAAGAGCCATTACCAGAGCCATAACCCTTTTCAATCTCTTTTTTGTCATATACATCCTCCATTCCGAAGCGTTTTCGCTGAGGAACGCGGGCAGAATCTCCAATTCTGCCCTGCGATAAAAGCTGCTTGTGACGCCCCTGCACAAACAGCCCCGCTAAAAATTAGCGCATCAGCGTAATTTTTAGCGGTAGCCTCCATTCGTGTATGATATTTTGTTTCCTGCGGATTTGTTCCCTGCCGGCACAGATACCGGGGGTTCCCCGGCATTTGTGCAGAAAAAAAGCACGCCTGTTTCAGCGCGCCTTTTCAACCCATAAAGCCGGTTCCGCAAACCTGACTTCCCTTATTCCATTGCCATCCTGCCACGGATAAAGACAAAACCTTTATTCCCTCTCATAAACGCCCCCTAACATCTGCCCGCGTGAAACACCAGTAACATCATCTTCAACACATTTCCGGCTAAAAGCAGGACAGTCTCCAATACTGCCAGTGCCAGTTTCAGAATGTGTACCAATATCCACACCGCACCCTTGAATGTCCAGCTCATGAAACGGGCAATGCCTTTGATTCCCTGCTTTACCATACCATCCACCAATCCTTTCTAATTCTCACTCCAGCCTATAATCTTCTCCATAACATCCGGCATCCCGCTAATATCCGCCGTATCATCCCTGTCCGGTTCTTCCGTCTCCGGTTCCCTGATGGGTGCAGATGCCACAATCGGCTGACCGGTTATGGCATTTCCCAAGACAGTACGGAGAATTTCCTGTAACAGCTCCGCTTTGATTTCCTCCTTCATAACGGACAGCCTTTTTTCCAGATAATCCGGCACTTTTTCTCCCTGCTGCTCTTTCCCTGCCAGCAGTGATTCATAATACATTTCCAATGCATCCATAACCACCTGATTCTTTACCCTGCCCTCATTCAGCTTTTTATCATCAAACCACTGCAGCAGCTTTACATGCTGTGCTTTTTTTAAGGAAAAGCGTATTGTAAAATGCCGGAATAATTCCCCATAAGCCATAAACACCCCTCCTATCCAATCTTACGTTTCTGTGACTGTGCCAGATATGCCCTGCCAAGCATTTCATATCCCTTTGCATTTGCCTTGACATCTTCAATATAGCGGATATTCTTCTGTTCAAGACCGCCAAAGCGTTTCATCACTCCGGCACCGCCGCCCACGAAGATTATCTGCGTTAAGTCCATGTTGTAGCCAAGCTCCCTGATGTTGTGGTAAATCTTCTGACAGTAACTGCGGATTTCCTTAATGATAATCTCCCGGTACTTCTCCGGCAGGTCGCCGCCTCCGCTTACCATGACTTTCTGAATATCGTACTCGTCCACCTCTGCATTTAACTGTCTGACACACTCCTTGTTAATCTGCTGAATACAGGTGATAATCCCATGCGGCTGTGTCACGCACACCGATTCATCCGGCAGATGGTTTATAATCGGCATAATGTCCACCGTCCAAGAGCCAATATCCACTACAAGCTGTTTCTCCGGGAATCTGTCAATCCGGTCAATCACTGCCGCATAGCACTGTGGGTAAACACAAACATTGTCAATGAAAATATGGTATTTCTCTTTCTCAAAGGAAAACTCCACTTCCTTTTTCTTTGACAGGTAAGAAACAAAATCTTTCTTTTCATCCCCGAACCTTGTCAGCGGCAGCCCCACCGCCAGCAGCACATGGGCTGTTTTCCTGCCCCTGATTTTCAATTCCTTTGCCACCGCTGCCAGTGTCAGCATATAGTAATTTTCATCCGTTACCTTTGTGTCCTTTACTTCAAGGCGTTTGCTGCCAATCTTGTAATACTTTCCGCCAAACTCTAGTAAGTTTTCCGTAAATGCCGGCTCCGTACTGATTTCCCTGCAGCCTGATGTAAACACCTCATGCACTGTTTTCATGCCAGACCAGCCGTGGTCGATTCCAATCACTTCCACTTTATTATCCATTTTGAATGTCCTCCTTTTCATATAACCAGCTCCTTATTTTTTCTTGTGAAAATACAAAAGGACTAAACCGACAGCGAAACACCATGTTCCAATCAGTCAATTTAGTCCTACCTAAAAAAGTTATCAATTACAAGTTACAATATTTAATTATCACCCCTTTTTTGGCAATACGAAACCAACATCAAAACAATTACTTTGACTTCGTATGCAATATGAGAGATTTTGATATATAACAGGCCTGTCCTATACCATCTGCTCCGTTTCGTTGCAAAAATAATAGGACTAAATTAGTGCAACCCTTGATTTTATTGGGTTTCTCTAACTTTGTCCTTATTATAACATCATCATCGATAAACGGATGTATTCCCTCAAATTCAAGATGAAAACGGGCAATGCGTTCAATCGGATGCATTGTCTTTTTTCTTTCCTCATTTTCGGAAAGTAAATCCTCCATCTTAGGTTCTATGAGATAAGGCTGTACGGGCTCTGTGTACGCTCCGGCAATCGTCACGGGGATACGGCGGTAAACGCCTTTATCTTCTGGTCTATTGATTAGCACAAGCGAATGAATAGCCTTAATTTCCGTATCTCTAAGCCGTAATTTATTCTGTGCAATATCTTCGATATAAAGGAATGCGTCACGATGCCCGACAGCTTCAAGGTGGTCTTTCAAGGGCTTACGGTCAATCGTCATCCCCTCAAGCACCATAGCAGTTTCTTTGAGCGTAAGAGTGTTACCCTCAATAGCGTTGGAGTTGTAGGTAAAATCAACCATAAACTCCTCACGCAAACGCTCTGCTTCTCCTGCGGTAAGCGGGCGCATACCGTCAAGTTTTACTTTTTTAATATCTATTGCTGTCAGTATATCTGCAAATTCGCCACGCTTTCTTTTGTTTGGTATTTTGCGTTTATCTAACGGCTTTTCTGCTTCGGCGGGTATCATATATAATTTACCTTTACGGATAACTCCTTCAATTTCTCCGCTGGCGCAAAGCAGACGAATGCGACGGGTAGAAATGCCCCATTTTTCCGCTGTCTGCGTAACTGTTAAATATTCCATCTTTCATACCTCCTGTACCGAGGACACCCAAATACAAATATAGTATATCATATAATCGGAATAATTACAACGGTGCAAAGGCTTTTTCAAAATCAATCTGCCGATTCCAAAGCACTTGCTTATCAAATAAACTCCATAGTATTCCCACATTCTTTTGTCCGTTTGGATGTGCGGTATATCGCCATTATGGACAACATCGACACAGCAAAGAAGATCAACGATATTAATTAATTTTTGACACTTGACAAAGTTGCCATATGCCTTTTAGAATATGAGCCATAAAGAGATGAGCAGCACCCACCATTCCCACAGCTCCACCGCACAACATGGATTATAGCGCAAGCGGGTATCGCTCATCTCTATCTCTTCTATACCAGTTGAATCTGATATTTTTTCAGCCAGTAATTTACCTGTAAAAAATATGCCAATAGCTGTGGTCCCGCCATCAGCTGCCCGTAAAACGGTCTGCCGTAATCCGTCGGATTCTGCATAAACTGCTCCACTTTCTTTTTCTCTATCAGCGTGCAGATGGGGGCGTTTCCGTCCTCCAATAATTCCGTCATTTCCTGCCGCAGCAGCTGTTCGTAGGCGGGGTCATAGGTTTTCGGATAGGGACTCTTCTTCCGGTAAAGCACCTCCTCCGGCAGATATTTCTCTCCCGCTGCCCGCAAAAGCCCTTTCACGATTCCGTGATGCGCCTTCATTTCCCACGGAACATTCCATACGTATTCGATGATATGATGATTTGCCAGCGGCACCCTTGCCTCTAAACCGCTGTACATACTGGTTCTGTCCATCCGGTCAAGCAGCGTCTGCATAAACCACTTCAGATTCAGATAAGCTATCTCCCTTCTCCGCTTTTCCTCCTGGTTTTCCCCGTAAAGCACCGGGGTCTCCCCAATGGTTTTATCGTAAGCCGCTCTGGCATATTCCTCAAGCGGCAGCTCCCGAATCACCTCATCCTTTAGCAGCATCGTCCGGGGTCCGAAATCCATGGACCAGGGGAAAATGTCCGCCTTAAAGCATTCCTCTTTATGAAACCACGGATACCCGCCGAAAATTTCGTCTGCACATTCCCCTGTCAGCGTAACCTTATTCTGCCTTGCCACCTTTTTGCAGAAATACAGCATCGAGGACTCCACATCCGCCATACAGGGAAGGTCCCTGGCGTCTACCGCATCATACAGATAGTGATACAATTCCGTATGGTTACATTCCAGAAAATGATGCTTCGTCCCCGCAAAGGCAACCATCTTTTCCACCCATGGGCGGTCCTGGGCAGGCTGAAAGGCATTTGCCTTGAAGTTCACATCATTATCCGTGAAATCAAAGGAATAAGTGTCCAGCTCCTTTCCCTGCTTCTGCAGCTCTTTACTGCACACCGCCGTCACAAAGCTGCTGTCCACCCCGCCGGACAAAAAGGTACAGATTGGTACATCCGACAGCATCTGCTCTTTGATTGCCCCGGTTACCAGCTCTCTTGTGTGCTCCACCGTATCCGCAAAGCTTTCCTCATGGGGGCGGCTTTCCAGCTTCCAATAAGCCGTTTCCTTTTTTCCGTTTCCTCCAAATTCCAGAAAATATCCCGGAAGCACTTCCCCCACATGCTTAAAAACCCCTTTTCCATAGGTTTTTGCCGGACCCAGACCGAAAACTTCACACAGACCCTCTTTATCCACCTCCCTTTTTACTCCGGGATAGCAGAACAATCCTTTTATTTCAGAGGAAAAAACCAGCGTCTGCCGGTTAACGGTATAAAATAACGGCTTTATCCCGGAATGGTCCCGGAACAGATACAGTTTTTGTTTCCGCTCATCCCAGATGGCAAAGGCAAAAATACCGTTCAGCTTTTTCACGATATCCACACCGTACCGCTGGTATCCCGCCAGGATAACCTCCGTATCGCTGGTGGTCCGGAACCGGAAACCCTGCCCTGCCAAATCCCTTTTCAATTCTTTCATATTATAGATTTCTCCGTTGTACACGATTGTCACCTGCCCTCCCCGGGAAGCCCGGGTCATGGGCTGGTGTCCGGTGGACAAATCGATAACCGATAACCGTACATGCGCCAATCCACAGTGGGGACGGAGAAAAACTCCCTCATCATCCGGTCCCCGGTGTTTTTGGCTTTCGTTCATTTCCTCTAATATATTGGTCCATTTATCTGGCGTGGCTGCATAGTTCATATTAAAACTGCTAAAGCCTGCTATGCCACACATAACGCTATTCCTTTCTATCGCTTATTTAAAATGATTCCAATATCGGCTGATACTGCACTCCCTCCAACGCAAGCTCCAGCGTCGGTATCAGCTTATCCGTATGGGCAATCAGGGAATTACTCTTTTTTACCGGGTTATCCTGCCCGAAAGGAACAAAATAAATATTTTTTGCATTTAACAGCAGCCCGATATTTTTCATATTCATCCCCAGCGCATCATTGGTGGAAATCGAAATAACCAGCGGTTTATTATTTCGCAGATGCGCCTTTGCCCCCATCAACACCGGCGTATCCGTAATCCCGTTTGCCAGCTTGGCAGCCGTATTTCCCGTACAGGGAAAAATCACAAAAACGTCCAGATAGGACTTCGGACCGATTGGCTCCGCCTCCTCTATCGTAAATATCGGTTTTCGCCCGGTAATCTCCTCCGCCCTTTTGATAAACTCCTCCGGCTTTCCAAAACGACTGGAAATCTGCTGGGAAGCGCCGGAAAAAATCGTATAAACCTCCGCTCCCTCCCCTGCCAGTTTTTCTAATTCCGCAAATATTTTATCAAAGGTACAAAACGAACCGGTCAGCGCAATACCGACCTTCTTTCCCTTTAATTCCATTTTTACTCCTCTCCTATTCCATTTTATCAGGTAATTGCGAAACTCCTTATTTTCAAAACCCAGTTGTACAATATAGACAATATCATAAGCAGGCGCTTTGGAGCCGCCGGTGCTTTGCGAGGTATTTTCGAGCTTAGCACCGGCGCATGCGACAAGCAGCGTAAGCGTGCCTGTGCTGATTTGTCTATATTATACAACGGACATTTGCAAAAACTTATGTTTCGCAATTACCTATTCCATTTTACGAATCACAAATTCCGCCAAACCCTGCGCCGATATCTTCGGCGCATATTTCCCCGGCAGTCCGAGGCAGTGAAGCGCACGAAGCCCTAATGCGTCCGCACAATCATAGTCCACACCGCCTGCCCCGGAAGCAATATCAATAATCAGCACATCCTCCCGCATGCCCTGCAATATTTTTTCCTGAAGCACCATGGCGGGAATGGTCTGGTAAATATACTCGTATGCGCTGACTCTTTCCTCCAGCTCCGCCATCGGCAGAGTATCCAGACCCAGTGCGTCCGCATTTGCCAGCTCAATCCGGCATCTGCTGCACACGGTTACCCATGCGCCCATGCCCTTCAATTTCTCTGCTAAAACCCTGCCGCATCTTCCGTATCCCAGCACCAGACTTTTACTTCCGTGGATATTGGTTTTCTGATTTTTCAGCGCCTCTAAAATCGCACCCTCCGCCGTTGCAATGGCATTAAATACGGCAAGCGCCTCATCCTTCATAAAATCATGGCAGACGATTCCCCGCCTTTTACACGCCTCGACAAATCCGCCGGGAAGCACTCCGCCAAATATAACCTGATTTTCCATTACCCATTTATTCATCTGTTCCACCGTCAAATCCGGGCAGTCCGGATTGCAGCAGATTTTTCCTTCCTTAATGAACGGGATACCCCCCACAATATAGTCAGCCTGCTCTATGGCCTCCTGCCACGACTGTGCAGATACGGCTGACCTTTCCCCCTCCTGCGCCATCCGTTCTAATCCATAGCTGATAACGCTGTACCCCTTTTCTAAAAAACAGGGGGGCAGATAACCTATACGCGCATCTCCACCTAAAAGTGCTATATCATATCGCTCCATTTTTCTTTTCCCCTCAACCTGTATCCGTCTAATATTAACCTATGTCGGCAGGGATATTTCTGTGCCCGTCCTGCGTGATTCCGGCAACAGGAACGCCGCATGCAGGAAAATGTCGATAAATATGGGATATTCTATTGAAAAAATTTGAATGTTTATGCTACAATACAGATAAGTTATTACATACAGTCAAATGCACGCATACATGCGTGCGCTTGGCTCATTACGTATGCGAGAATAAACTACTCCAGGAGGTATACCTATGGCACGGGAATTTATTGAAATTGAAGATATCCCAAAGGGATATGAGAATAGAGTACATCAGAATCTCAACTTTAAGACCGGTAAATTTGTATGGCGCTGCCGTTTTACCACAGCCCTTGACCCCTCAACCATTAATTCCAACAACTTATATGTGGTGAACGAGTCCGGTGCGAAAATGGATACAAAATTCACCTACAACGATGCGGATATGGAAATCGAATTAGAGCCGCTGGAGCCCTATGCGCAGGACACGAATTATTTTCTGCATATCACGACAAAGGTAAAGTCCAGAGGCGGACAGCATTTAAAGGAACCAATCCAGATTAAATTCCGATTGTAGGCATGACCTGTGCCGCAATCGGTCTTTACTGTTCCCGGTATTTTTCCCTGTACTCCTCTACAAATCCCTTAAACACTTCCCATCTGTCCTCATGCTCCACAAAATACTTCGGACAGTTCTTTCCGGTCACGTCATAATGCCGAATCAGGTGGTCCATGTCCAGGTGGTAATAATTCATCAGCTGCGCCACCAGATACACACAGTTATTATAAGTCGCATCATTAAAGTTACCGGTTTCGTCCGGATGACACATCTCAATGGAAATGCAGATTTCATTCAGATTATTTGAACAGTAAGCTATCTCGTTACAGGGCACGCATTGGATGATTTCCCCCTCTAAGCCTATCACAAACTGGGCACTGGCAAACGTCTCCTCCGTATCCTTTAAATTCTCAAAATAATTGCGGTTCTGCTCTGCCGTGGAGCCCGGATTTGCCGTATAATGCACCACGATATACTGTGGATTTGTCGTCAGGGCAAGTCCCGGTCTGGAGTATCGGTTTACCGTCAAAAATTCCTCCGTTATCGGCAGGTCGGAAAATTTATCCGCCACCCCAATCAGCGGCGGAATCTCAATTACCTGTTCCGTGACCGGCTCTTTTTCCCTTTTCATCTGCCGGTAAAAATGGCGAAAAGACAAAACCAACGCCAGCAACACCAAAAAAGCGGAGCCTAACAGTATGCCCACCGCCGCCAGCCTCTTCTTTTGCGCATTTCCCCGCCGTTTCTGCTGTGTGCGCTGCTGCTTTATTCTCCGGTTTTCATTTGTATTCTGATAAAATTTCTGGTATTGTTGTTTCATTTTCCCCGCAGACCTCCCCGGTCCGTTCCCTTTTCTCCTGAATCAGTTTAAGCTTGTCCTTCCGGCTCATCCGTTTAATGGCATATTCCCGCTTCATTGCCTCCTGTTTCGTGGCAAAGCACTCATAATACACCAGCCGTACCGGAAGCCTTGACCGGGTATATTTTGCTCCCTTTCCCTGATTGTGACATGCCAGACGCTCCTCTAACCGATTCGTCCAGCCGGTATACAGGGTTTTGTCCCGGCATTCCACAATATAAGTATATGCCTTTTCTTCCATTTTCCTCTCCACAGCCGCCAGCGTCCGTATTGCAGACACCCTCCCGCATCTATCATTTTCTCCGTTTCCTTACGCCTATCATAAAGCCCTTGATGTGCTTGCCTGTATCCTATCCAATATCCGCTCTGCCGCCATAAGCGGCAGACCTCCCATTTTCAAAAATCCTGTAAAAGTATCAAGGACGAATTTTCTTATAGATTTAGTATATTCACGCTGAACCAATCCGTGCATAAACCGGTATCCTGTCGGTTATTATAACACAAAACCTTGTACTTGTGAAACCGGATAAAATAATGTATGATAGATACAGCAGAAATATTTTCCTTTCGGAAAAACAGGAACCCGACACGGAAACATGCATGTATCCAGATAAGAGACGGAGAAGTATATGTTAGAAAAAGCGATTGAAATTGCCGTAGAAGCACATAGAGGACAGATTGATAAGGCGGGGAAAATCTATATTCTTCATCCCATGCGGGTTATGCTCCGTGGAAAAAACGAAACCGAAATGATTGTGGGCATTTTACACGACACCGTGGAGGATACTCCGATTACGCTGGACATGCTGCGCTTAGAGGGCTTTTCCGATGAAATTTTAGCCGCCGTTCAATGTATTACCAAGGAAAAAAACGAAAATTACGGACATTTCATTGACCGGGTTTTACAAAATCCCCTTGCCACACAGGTTAAGCTTTACGATATAGAGGATAACCTCAACCGCGACCGGATTCCCTATCCCACCAAAAAAGATGAGGCACGTTTTGCCAAGTATGAAAAATACCACAAAGTCATTTTGGAAAAATTAGCGGAATATCGGGAACAGGGGTTAATCTGAAAAATAACTGTTCCCGTGGCGGTTCATTTCTTTTTTTCATAAAGGCTTCCCCGTTTTACCGCATCGGAGCCATACTTCTCCCGAATGGAATCCAGCGCCAAATCCAGATTTTTCAGTTTATCATGACTTTCCATATCGAAAAGATTAAGCTGCCGCACTCCCCCCTCCGTCACCTTATTCGCCGCCACCCCAATCAGCCGGATTGGCGAGCCGTCCCACAATTCGTCAAACAGCGCACAGGCAGTCTGATAGCACTCATCGGTTACATCCGTTGGCGAGAGCAGTGTGCGCTGATGCCTTTTTACGACAAAGTTACTGTCCTTTATCTCCACCGACAGCACCGCCGCCTGCATTCCGTCTTTCCGCAGCCTGCCGCAGACGGATTCACATAGCGTCATTATCGTATGATAAGCATCCTCCGCATATTTAATATCATAGGGAATTGTCGTGGAATTTCCATACCCTTTCTGCTCCGCTTCCGTTCTGTCCTTTAAGGTCAAATCAATTCCGTTGGCAAAATTATAGATTACCTCACCATGGCTCTTGAAATGGGAACGAAGCACCGATAAATCGCTTTTGGCAATATCGCCTATCGTGTGAATGCCCAGCCCGTGCAGTGCGGAAGCTGTGGAATGGCCCACATAAAATAAATCCTCCACCGGCAGAGGCCACATTTTTTCCTGTATCTCCGCCGGAAATAAGGTATGCACCTTATCCGGCTTGCTGAAATCACTCGCCATTTTTGCCAGCAGACGGTTAGAGGAAATACCGACATTTACCGTAAAACCCAGCTTATCCCTGATTTCGTCCTTCAGCCTGTGGGCAAATGCCACCGGCTCGCCATACAGGGCATAGGTGCCGGACATATCCAAAAACGCTTCATCCACAGAATACTGGTCAACCACCGGCGCATACGCCAGGAACAGCTCCATCAGCTCCTTAGAGCACTGCCGGTAATACTCCATGTGGGGCGCATAGGACAGCAGGCCCGGACATTTTTTCATTGCAGACACCACCGGTTCCCCGGTCTTTATCCCGTACCGCTTAGCCGACTGGGATTTCGCTAAAACGATGCCGTGCCGCTTGGAAATGTCGCCGCCGATAATTGCATTCTGGTTACGGATATCTTCCGTCTCGCCAAGCTCTTTCATCCGGTAAATCGCTTCCCAGCTCAGATAGGCATTATTGACATCAATATGAAAATAAACCGGTTCGGTTCGTTTTTGCTCCGCCATACCCTTCTCTCCATTCGGAATATTTGTGTTTTCAAACGCTTATTTTTATGCTATATTATAGTGTATTACAATTACGCTTCAGATGCAAATACTGCCTGAAAAAAATCAAGCGAAAACGATTGCATTGACGGTGCAGGAGGAAACAATGATGCAGGAAATTCCGTTAAAGGACGGCGATATTCTCGCTCCTTTTTTTCAACATACCTACGACAGCTGTCCGGAGGCATTTCTTCAGGGCGTTATGGGACGCGGCTTTACTGATTCTCTTGAAAATCCCTCTTTCGGTGCCATTCAGATGGGTGATTTTTGTTTTTTAAGCGGAGACAGTACGGAATTACTGCGGGACGAGGTTTTTTCCCTGATAGAAAATTTGAGCCAAAACCGGAGCCTGATTGTGGTGCCGCTTTCCGAAAACTGGCACCAGCCGTTATCCGGGCGCTCTTCCCTTCAGCGGAAAACCCGTTACGCATTAGACCGTCCAAAGACTGCCGCCTTTGACCGGGACGCTCTGATTTCCCTGACCTGCCGCACCGCTTATGATGCAGGCTACTCCGACCATTCCGATTCCCGGGAGTTTACCGTCAAGCCTGTTGACGAATGGGATTATTCTTCCCTGCAAAAGGCGGAGTGGAGCAGGGATTTTACCGGAAATTATCCCGATTATCCGTTTTACCGCCGGTGGGGCTTCGGATTTGTGATAATGGAAAATGCCACCGGAAAAATAGCAGCGGGGGCATCCTCCTTTTCTTCAAGCAGGAACAGCATTGAAATTCAAATTGCCACCGATTCAGATTACCGGCGAAGAGGACTTGCCACCGCCGTTTCCGCCAGAATGGTTTTGGAATGTCTGAACCGGAACAAATACCCGAGCTGGGATGCAGAAAATCTGATTTCCGTATCCATTGCCGAAAAGCTGGGTTATCATTTCCTTAAGGAGTATACCGCCTATGCGGCCAACCCCGGACACATCGTTACTGAGAAAGGAGAAAAAGATGAAAACAAGTTGTAAAGAGGTGCAGTTAAACGGCGCACCGGTTATTGAAATGAAAGCAGGCGGATATCTGGCTATTATTGCCCCTACGGTGGGCAGCAATATTGCGCGGCTCAGAGATTGCAGAAATAAAATAGAAATTCTGCGGTTTCACAAAGAACGCCCCCTGGAGAAGCTGGCTGCTTCACCGGAGGTATACGGTCTTCCGACCCTTTACCTTCCCAACCGTTTAAACCATGGCAGGCTCCGGGTTTCGGATGCCGTCTATCAGTTCCCGGTAAATGAAGGACGCTTCCAGAATCATATCCACGGATTTTTACACAAGCGGAACCATACGGTTGTGGAAACAAGCACCGACGGCGAAAAAGCTATTGCCAGAACACAGTACGTCTATGATGAAAAGGATTTGTTTTTTGACTATTTCCCGGTTAAATTTCAGGCAGATTATGAATTTATTTTAGATGAGGAGGGGATGCATTACCGCTTTACCCTGACGAACCTTTCCGATAAACAGATGCCCTACGGCGTTTGCAACCATGCCGCTTTCAAAGCGCCCTTTTTACGGAATGGAAAAGGCAGGGACATCCGGCTGCAAATTCCGGCGGTAAAACGCTGCGGGATTAACGAGCGCCGCCTTCCCACCGGTGAATTGCTGAATTTATCCGCTTATGACGAGCAATATGTTAAGGGTACCAAGCTGGTAAACAAGGTTCCCATCGACAACGACATGTATCTGGTTACCACCGGAGAGTTAGACGGCAAGCCGTTCTACGGTGCAATTATGACGGACAAAACCACCGGCAAGCGCATCTGCTATGAGGTTGACGAAGCCTTTAAGTTCTTTATCGTCTGGAATGACAGGGGCACCAAGGATTATTACTGTCCGGAGCCCATGACCTGGATGATTGATGCGCCGAATCTGGATTTACCGGCAGAGGCTACCGGATATCTTGAGCTGTCGCCAAAGGAGAGTAAAACCGTTACCGAGCACATTTTTACCGCATAAACCGCCTTGACTGGCAGCAGTTAAACAGCACAGCAAGAGAAAGCACGGTCATATTCCGGCATCCGCCGGGTAAGGCCGTGCTTTTGTAACAATTTTCCCAAATCCACACGGCTTTTTCTTGTGTTTTACCGTCATTTATACTATAATGTATCCATACGGCTTTTCGCCAAAGTTTGAAACTTGGTCGTGCTTACATATATGGGGAAGTTTCAAACAGTCATCATATGAAAGAGAGGTATTATACGCATGAAATTTGGTTATTTTGATGATGCCAGCAAAGAGTATGTCATCACATCTCCCAGGACTCCATATCCATGGATTAACTATCTGGGAACACAGGATTTCTTTTCTTTGATTTCCAACACTGCAGGAGGTTACAGCTTCTACAAGGATGCCCGTCTTCGTAGAATTACCCGTTATCGCTATAATAATGTTCCGGTTGATATGGGGGGACGCTATTTTTATATCAATGACAACGGAACCGTATGGAATCCGGGCTGGTCTCCGGTGAAAACCGAATTAGATTCCTATGAGTGCCGCCATGGTATGGGATATACGCAGATTACCGGTAAGAAAAATGATTTGGAGGCAAAGGTTACTTTCTTTGTTCCTCAGGATTTCAAGGGTGAGGTACAGAAGGTTACGTTAACCAATACCGGCTCTGCCAGGAAGGAATTTACTTTCTTCTCTTTCCTGGAGTGGTGTTTATGGAATGCAGAGGATGACTCTACCAATTTCCAGAGAAACTTCAATACCGGAGAGGTTGAGGTTGAAGGTTCTACATTATTCCATAAGACAGAGTACAAGGAGCGCCGCGACCATTTTGCTTTCTATACGGTAAATGCAGATATTGACGGATACGATTGCGACAGAGAATCCTTTATGGGGCTTTATAACGGCTTTGGCAATCCGGATGCGGTTATGGCAGGAAAATCCAACAATTCCAAAGCTGACGGATGGTCTCCGATTGCTTCCCACAGCATCAATGTGACATTAAATGCCGGCGAGAGCAAAGACTATGTATTTATTTTAGGTTATGTGGAGAACGGCGAGGACAAATGGAACGCAGACGGCTCCATGAAAAAAGATACCGCATATGCCATGATTGAGCAGTTTAACACGGCAGAAAAAGCGGACAAGGCATTAGCTGACTTAAAGGCAGCATGGGAAGAGCTGCTTTCCAAATATACAGTTAAAACTCCTGATGAAAAGGTTGACCGGATGGTTAACATCTGGAATCAGTATCAGTGTATGGTAACCTTTAACATGTCGCGTTCTGCTTCTTATTTTGAGAGCGGTATCGGACGTGGAATGGGCTTCCGTGATTCCAACCAGGATTTACTTGGTTTCGTCCATCAGATTCCGGACAGAGCAAGAGAAAGAATCCTTGACCTGGCGGCTACCCAGTTCGAGGACGGTGGATGCTTCCATCAGTATCAGCCGCTTACCAAGAAAGGAAACGATGCTGTCGGCGGCGACTTCTCCGACGACCCATTATGGATGATTCTTTCCACCGCCGCTTATATCAAGGAGACCGGCGATTACGCTATCCTGGACGAGAAGGTTCCTTATCGGAACGACGAGTCACTGGCTCAGCCGATGATGCATCATTTACAGCAGTCCTTCTACCGTGTTGTCAACAACGTGGGACCCCACGGCTTACCGCTTTCCATGAGAGCTGACTGGAATGACTGTTTAAACCTTTCCTGCTTCTCCAATACTCCGGGCGAAAGCTTCCAGACATGGACTTCTCCGAAGTATGGCGATGACAAGTACTCAAAGGTTGCGGAATCCTTATTCGTCGCTACCTTATTCTGCTATGCAGGCCCGGAGTATGTTGCACTTTGCAGAAAGAAAGGTCTGGACGATAAGGCGGACGCTGCACAGGCAGAGATTGATAAAATGAAGGACAACATTATCGAGCATGGTTTTGACGGCGAGTGGTTCTTACGTGCCTATGACGATTTCGGCAAAAAGGTAGGCTCCAACGAGTGCGAAGAGGGCAAGATATTTATCGAGCCGCAGGGATTTGCTGTTATGGCGGAGATTGGCAAGGATAAAGGCTATGACATCAAAACCTTGAACAGCATTGACAAGTGGCTGAACTGCGAGCACGGTCTGGTATTGAACCAGCCGGCATTTACCAAGTACTTTATCGAATACGGTGAGATTTCCACCTATCCGGCAGGTTATAAAGAAAATGCAGGTATCTTCTGCCACAACAATGCATGGATAATCTGTGCAGAAGCTTATGCAGGCCGTGGAGACAAAGCATTTGAGTACTATTCAAAGATTGCTCCGGCATTCCGTGAGGAGAAATATTCAGACCTTCACCGGACAGAGCCGTATGTATATGCCCAGATGATTGCCGGCAAGGACGCAGGCCGTCACGGTGAAGCCAAAAATTCCTGGTTAACCGGTACTGCCGCATGGAACTTTGTTGCAATCTCCCAGTATATTTTAGGTATTATTCCGGATTACGACGGACTGAAGATAGACCCTTCCATTCCGTCAGCATGGGATGGCTTCAAGGCATCAAGAACTTTCCGTGGCGATGTGTTTGAGATTACCATCAGCAATCCGAATCACGTATGCAAGGGCGTTAAGAGCGTAACCGTTGACGGCAATGCCATTGAAGGCAATGTTCTTCCGGTATTCGGCGACGGCAAGACCCATACGGTTGAGGTCGTAATGGGCTGATTTTAATTCAAAGTAAACGGGGGAGCACCAGACACTCCTTGTGTCTGGTGTTCTTCTTATGAAGAAATATACTATAAACAAGTAATTGCGAAACTTAAATTTCCCAAGACATCTGTTGTACAATATAGACAAATCAACACAGGCACGCTTGCGCTGCTTGTCGCTCGCAACAGTGCTAAGCTCGAAAATACCTCGCTAAGCACTGGCGGCTTCAAAGCACCTGCTTATGATATTGTCTATATTGCACAACCGGATTTGGGAAGCCAGGAGTTTCGCAATACTTAAAGAAATATAAACAAATTAAGGAGAGAATGATGAAAAGAAGAAAATTATCTGTAATGTTCCTGTTAACCTTTGTGACAGCCTGCCTGCTGACTGGCTGCACGAATTTTGACGCCAGCGCCTATATTAAAGCGTGTCTGGATGCCAACACACATGGCGAGTTTCAAGCCTATGCGGATATCACGCAAACCTCTGTAGAGGAAGTGGAAGCCCTTTATAACAGCAATATTGATTCCGAGGTTGCCTATGTGGAAGCCTATAATATCAGTGATGAGAAAAAGGAAGCTTTCCGCAATTTATTTATCGACATCTACAAAAGTTTTAAGTATGAGGTTGGCGAGGCAACAAAAAATGACGACGATTCCTACAGCGTACCGGTTACCACCTACAAGCTTATGGTATTTAAGGATGTCATGACCTCCGCCCAGGATTATATTACCGATTATGCCTCGCAGGAGGTAGACGCAGGACGTACCCCTACGCAGGAACAGCTGGAAGAGGTTGTGCTGGATTATCTCTATGACGGACTGAAAGCAAACCTGGATAAATTGGAATATGCAGAAGCCGCTTCCTCTACCATTAAGGTGTCTCCAACCAAATCCGGTTCTACGACAGTTTATTCCGTTTCACAGACAGAGCTTCAAGCTTTATTGCAGTCTTTCATTGATTTGGAAAATGCACAATAACCGACCGCCTCGCAGGAGGAAATCTTATGGATTTATGTGAACAATGTGTACACTATGTATATGACGAGGAATGGGAGTGCTATGAATGCGACGTCAATTTAGACGAGGACGATATGGTTAAGTTCCTGCAGGGACGGAACACAGACTGCTCATTCTTCCGGTTGGACGATGAATACGGTGTCGTCAGAAAGCAGATGTAACAGGCAATATGAAAACTGCCGCATGAAAATTTATTTCGTGCGGCAGCTCTTTTTTATTCTCAATATAGAAAAATCCGACTTATGCCTCTACGCCATGAGCCTTCAGATATTCAATAACATCCTCTACTGTTGCGATGTTTTCTAATTCCTCGGACGGAATCTCCACATCATACTTCTCCTCCAATGCCATAACCAGCTCAAACAAATCCAGAGAATCTGCACCTAAATCCTCTTTGAAATTAGAGGTTAACTCAATCTCGCTTTCATCCACACTAAGCTGCTCAGCAATAATCCCTTTTAATTCGTCTAACATAATCCTGTTCTCCTTTTTCATTATTGTTTGCCGGACATCACATCTCAAACCCATATTCAATACCCGACTGTTCTATCACAAAGAATATACAACATGATATAAGGCGTGTCAAGTTTTACCAGAAAAAAATATGTATTTTTTCTATAATGCGTCTATTCGGCAAAATAAGTACGGTTAAATTCTTCTAACGGCATCGGTTTTGCAAAATAATAGCCCTGTGCGATGTCGCATTCCGAAGATTTTAAAAACTCTACATGCTCCTTTGTCTCCACGCCTTCCGCCACCACGCTCAGCTTTAATTCCTTCGCCATGGCAATGGTATGGCTAATCACAATTTTTCCCTTTTCCGTCGCCAGCTTTTTATCCAGAAAATCCTTGTCAATCTTTATCGTATCCACCGGAATCTGGCGAATCATATTCAGCGAGGAATATCCTGCGCCAAAATCATCAATCTCCAACCGGAAGCCCAACCCCTGAAGCTGTACTAAAACATCATATAAATCCGCAGAATCATAAAAGAAAGTCTCGGTAATCTCCAAGGTCAGAGAGGAGGTCGGTATTCCATACTGCTTGATTAAGCGTTTCCATACCCGCACCAAATCATTGTTTTTAATGTGATAGCGGGAAATATTTACCGACAGCGGAATCGGCTTTTTCCCCTTTTTCTGCCAATCCGACAATGTGCGGCAGGCTTCCTCCCACATATATTCATCCAGCCGCAAAATAAACCCGTTCCGCTCAAACAACGGAATAAAGTCATTGGGCTGAATCAGTCCCTTTACCGGGTGCTGCCATCTTGCCAAAACCTCCGCCCCGCAAATTTTTCCCGTAATCAGGCTATATTTGGGCTGAAGATACATGACAAACTGCTTGTCCGAAATAGCCACATTCATATCCTGTTCAATTTCCGTAGTCCGCAAAATTTCTTCCCTATACTGTTCGTCATAAAATGCGCAGAAATTCATGGCATTTCCCTTTACCGTTCTCTCTGCCAGAGTAGCCCGGTCACACATCAGGTTAATCGGAGTGGACACGTCCTGCGCCAGATAGATGCCAAAGGTAGTATTGACATCAAAGGAATACTCATTCTGGTCTATTCCTTTTCTCACCTTCTCAATCAGCTTAATCAAATCTCCACGCCGGGTATACGCCACACAGAAGAAGAACACATCGGAATGCACGCGGCAGTACAGCGCTCCCTTCGGAAGCCGTTCCTTTAATACCCCCGCCACATGCTTTAACACCTCGTCCCCGGTCGTCATGCCAAACAAATCATTAATCAATTTAAACTTATCAATATCAAAGGAAATGATTGCATAATGCTTCTCCTCATCCTCCTCCACCAGACGTCCGGCATCGATATAGAAGCGGTTCACATTCGGAATACCCGTCAGAATATCATAATCAGCCTGGTATCTTAAGGTCTCATGTGATTTCGCCACATCATCCACATCCTTGAGCGTTCCAATCACCCGAATCAGCTCGCCCGCCTCGTCACAAATAAACTGAATACATATACGATACCAGACAATTCTTCCGTCCACCTCACATAGACGGCAGGTTACCTCCCGGAAATCATTATCCCGCTGCGCAAATAACATCTGATAAGTCTCCCTGTCCTCTTCATAAATTAAAGACTGGGTATTCTTATCCTGCAGAAAATTGATATTCGTAATATCCTTAACTCCAAATTTCTCATAAAACAGCGGCGAAACATAAAATTTCTTCTGCTGATAATTACATTCAAATACTATTGTTTTCAACTGACTGACTACCGTCCGGTACAACTCGCCGGAAAGCCGCAGCTGCTCTGCATACGGTTCGTTAAGCTGCCTGTCCTGCTGGCGTTTCACCTGCAGCAGCTTCTTTGAATCTAAAATCGTGCACAGTACAACCTGACTGCCATTCTCCCAGATTAAACCGTTTGCTTTTACCTCAGTCCTCATATCAAAGGACTCCCAATAACGTTCGCCTGTATACTCCTGACCGGGTTCCAGATTCATAAACGGGCAATTCAGACAAGGCCGTTGTTTCGCCTCTACCCCTTCATAACAGGTTGCCTTACTAAATCCCTCTCCAAATATTGCTGTTGCTTTTGGATTTGCATAGACAATGCGGAAGTCCCCTCTTGAAAAGACAAACATTGCCTGTTCAGACAAATCCATAATCTGGTAAACCAGCCCCTCCATCTGATTCTTTTCCATAATTCACCTCATTTTCACCGAAAATCGCGGGTTTTTCTTCATACAGTTTAACAAAAATGTACCTGTGCTATATTATACCATAATCTTGACATTTTACAATAATGCAATATATAATAGAATAATGATAATAATTCCTGTTTTTATGTTGGAGGTAAGCTATGGCAGAACAAGCCACCATGAAGCGCAGTAAGCAGCGCGATGCAATTATTGCTTTTTTGCAGACCAGAAAAGACCATCCCACTGCGGATACAATCTATCAGGCAATCCATGACATCATTCCCAATATCAGTCTGGGAACGGTTTACCGGAATCTTTCCCAGTTGGCGGAGCGGGGAGAAATTCAACGCCTGACCTGCGACGGAAAAGCGGACCGTTTTGATGCAGATACCCGCCCGCACTATCATGTCATCTGCGGAAAATGCGGCTGCGTGAAGGATATGATGATTCCCTACGCCGACCAGCTTGACCTGGCTGCCAGCGCCGCTTTTGACGGTGTAATCACCAGTCACACCCTGTTATTTGAAGGGTACTGCCGTAACTGTATTCCCGGACAGGATTCCTGACGGAGCTTTTGGAAACAACAAAAGACCGTCACATCCGGAAAATATTTTCTTCCATACCGATGTGACAGTCTCTTTTCTTCTGTCTCTTTTCGTTAACCCTGCATAAACTGCAGCGGATTAACTGTTTTTTCTCCCTCTAACATCTGGAAAAACAAATGGCTTCCTTCCTCCTTAAAGCTGTCTGTGGGTGTGCCGACGGTTCCGATGGAAGCCCCGGTCTTCACATAATCACCCTCTTTTACATAAATCATATCCAACTGTCCGTAAACGATACTATAATCATTGCCAAGATACAAGGTAACCATATTCCCATAAGTATTATCGCTTGTAACCTTTGTCACCTTGCCCAGAAATGCATTAGTGACCGTCGTCCCATTTCCCGCTGCAATCAGCATTCCCGGATTGCATTGGTACTGCTCCAGTGTTTTGAAATATACGGTAGTCTCCATACTATAGGGCAGAATGACATCTCCCTTTACCGGCCATGCCAGTTCCTTATCACTGGTAAAATTCAATTCCCCGACGTCGGAGGTAACCGGTATCTGTTCTGCGTTATCCTCTGCCGCTTTTTCCTCTACTGCCTTTTCCGTTGTCTGCTCTGCCAGTTCCTCCTGCAATGCATCACAGCCGGCTTTATCCCCTGACTGCTCCTTCTTATCCGCAGTGCTTCTATCGCTGCTTTTCTTTTCCTCCGTGGTGCTTTTTTTGTCTGCCGTCTTTCCGTTAGTCACTTCCACCTTACGCTCCTGCGTTGTCACGACGGAATAATCCGATGCCTGATTTAAATCCATATCATTCTCAGCCATAATATTTCCGTTCCGCTCCATCGTATATACCGCAATTACTGCCAGAATAGCCAGCAGTCCAAGTCCCAATGCGATATAAAACGCATTGTCCTTCAACTTTTGTACAAATGGTTTACCATGATTTTGCATTTTCATCACCTCTATGGATAGGTTTACCACAGAAGAAATGATTTATTCAGATTTTTTGATTTTCCCTTTAATTTTTAAGCTGGTACGTAACGCTCAGCGTTGTCACATTGCCAAAATCGTCCCTGGCGCAATACATCATCACGTAAGGCTCTCCAACCCGATAGGTTAACGGACGGCTTATGGTCACCTCAACCTTTCCGCTGTTATCCTCCGCCTTAACCAGTCCCAGCATATAATCGTCATTCAGCATATTGGATACACGGATATCTCCCTGCATCTCATTTTTTACCGAAAGCGTCGGCGGTTCCATATCCACATCCACAGATAATACGACCACATCCGACTGGTTCCCCTCCGAATCCTTTGCCCGGTACTTAACATGGCATTTTCCATATCCCTGCTTCAAAATTTCCGAGTAGTCCACCAGAATTGCCTTATCCTCCAATTCCACATTACCGTCATATGCCGTCACATTTTCCAGCAGCAAATCATGCAGCTGCTTGGACGACTTAACGTCATATGCCCCAATAGAGGTTACCTTCTGGTCGACAATGAGCACCGGCGGCTCCTTATCCTTGATAATAATATTTGCCGTCGCCGAACCGGTAATCCCTCTCTCGTCCGTTACCGAATAGGTTATCTTATACGTACCGCAGGTATTTTCGTCCACCTCTCCTTTTATCTCCATGCTTGCGGTGACATCCCTGCCGGTAGAATCCAGCGCCGTCACCCCGGAAGTAATATCAAAATCCGAATACCGCTCAATCTCCCGGTCATAAGCGCCAAGAATAACCGGAACGTTTCCCATATACGGATTATCCCTGTCCGGGTCCGTAGGGTCCCAGTTCCCCTCCTGTCCACCGCTGCCGATTACCGCCGAAACCGGCTTTCCGAGGGGACCCTCGTATGCGCTCTCAAATATTTCCACATAGGTATCCTCGGCACAGTTATCATAAATCCATTTTGCATCAATTACTGACAGCCGGACGCATCCCGCCGATACGCTCGTCCCCAGCTTGTTGTATTCCTCTATTTCCAAATCCGCCTTATTCTGCGTAAAATAGGGTACGGAATGAAAGAGAATACTCCCGGTAATTCTGGTGGCATACTGCCCATAGACATCCCCCTCCAGCAGGAGCCATTCCGACCGGTTCCCAAGATTATAGATACCGTCCGGCGTATTTCCCGTCTCACCTACAGAGCAAACCATCGCTTTCACCGGTTCACTATAATACCCGCTGCTTCCCAGCGCATATACGGTAACCACATTTTTCTCTTTGTTCACTTTAATGCAATAGGGATGTCCGTTATCCTTTAACTCCGTCCCATTATAAAACTGTTCCGTCCGGCGGCTTTCCCCGCCGCCGGTTCCGCCACCCCGGATATGTTCTCCGCTGTACTGTCCAAAATCCGCCTTTTCTACCTGATAACTGACCATTCTCACCCTGCCGTTATACTGGTCAGTCACCACCAGTAAAATCAGGCTAATCAAAAACATTATTGGGACATAGGTCAGAAAAAATCTGTATTTCATTTGTTTCTTCCTCTCGGTGTTCGTACTTATGCGTTCATTATATCATACAATCTATATTTTGTAATGCAATTTTCAGCTTCTTTTTTTCCATTATTTCCCGTACTTTACCAGACTGACATCCGTATAATAATATTTCAGAATTTCCTCCATCTTTTTCCCGTTCAACGCCATATAATTTGCCCCATATTGGGAAACGCCAAGACAATTCCCCTTGCCCAGGCAGACAAACCGCACCCCTCCGTCAATTTCCTCCACATAAAAATTTGTGGAGGCCAAACAAAAAATCTCCATGGCCTCCTCGCCCGTATAAATGGTTCCGTCCACCGAAGCTTTCCTGACAAATCCGTTTTCACTGCTCTCCTCAATCCGGATTTCAACGGTTTCGCCCTCCCTGCTCTGCTGTTCCTCCTTCCCATTTTCCGCCGGAGATGCCTCCTCCGTCCCCTCTTCCTCTCCGGTCTCCTCCCGGCGCACCGTTTTATTCAGACATTCCCGCAGCTCCTCCCAGGTATAATTCACAATATTCATATAATGCTTTGCCTCAACATCCTGGCTGCTTTCCACGGATTGGAGATAACTGATATCCTCACCCAGTATTTCTTCCGCACTGGCAGTCTTTCCGATACTGACCTCATGATAAAGTGCCATAATCAGGGCATCTTCCTTTTTTAACACCTGACCGGCAGTCCTCGCCACCGCTTTCTTTACCCGTGCCGCATATTTTTCATAATTCCTGTCCCCCCAAAGCTCAATCCGGTTTTCCACGGTCAGATACTGATAGGACAAATCTGCGGCATCGGCAGTATTTTTCTCTTCCATCTCCTTCAACACATTTGTCCGGATTAATACTGCCTGTACCTTTAACGCTTCCATATCATAATCCGGCGGCATGGCTCCACACAGCACGCCCAATACATATTCCTCCACGTCCATGCTCTTATACAGCCCATTTAATTCAATTAAAATTTCTTTTCCCATATACCTGCTTTCCAGGGAGCTTCCGCCCTTCCCAATCTGTATATTCTCACTGAATACACTGAAGCCAAGGGTCAGCACGCAGGGAATGGCAAGCATAAGGATAAAGTACAACATAAATTTTTTCATAGAAAAAAACCTCTCCCACCATTTTATGCGGAAGAGGTTCCAATTATGATTGCTTTTTCCGGGTAAAAAAAACGGGACAGAACAGGAAAATTATCTTTCCCATCCCGTCCCGGGCAACCCTTTTCTATCGAAATGCCGGATTCTGCAATTACTTTTTCGCTGCAGCCGGTTTCGGCATAGTCACCTTAACCTTATCCAGCTTCCAGATTTCCTTTGCGTACTGCTCAATCGTTCTGTCGGAAGAGAACTTGCCGGCGCATGCGGTATTTAACATTGCCATCTTCGCCCACTTCTTCTCGTCTCTGTATGCTTCATCCACTTTCTTATGTGCTTCACAATAAGAATCAAAATCCTTTAACGTAAAGTACACATCCTCCTTCAGCAGGGAATCATAAATATCCCTGAACAGCTCCGTATCATCGTCATAAAAACCGTTAATCAACTGAGTCATTACCTTGCGGACATTGGCATTGCTGTTAAAGATATCTGCCGGATAGTAATTCTTATCCCGCTCATATGCCATAACCTCATCTGCGGAAAGACCAAAGATGAATGCATTCTCTTCGCCAACCTCTTCCACAATCTCTACGTTTGCACCATCCATTGTACCAAGAGTAGGCGCACCGTTCAACATAAATTTCATATTACCGGTACCGGACGCCTCACGGGAAGCAGTGGAAATCTGCTCGGAAACATCGGCAGCGGCAAAAATCAGCTCCGCATTGGATACACGGTAATTCTCGATAAATACCACTTTAATTTTACCCTTAATGGACTCATCATTATTGATAACCTCTGCCACAGAGTTAATTAACTTGATGGTTAATTTTGCCCGCTTATAGCCGGCAGCCGCCTTTGCACCAAAAATAAATGTGCGCGGTACAATATCCATTTCCGGATGCTCTTTAATCTCGTTATACAGATGCATAACATGTAAAATATTTAACAGCTGTCTCTTGTACTCATGAAGCCGCTTAACCTGTACGTCAAAGATTGAGCGCGGGTCTATCTCCACGCCGTTGTGCTCCTTAATATAGGCAGCCAGACGAACCTTGTTCTGGTATTTAATATTCATAAATTCCTGCTGGCACTTTTCATCATCCACATAAACCTTTAATTTTGCCAGATGCGGAAGGTCGGTAATCCACTCATCGCCAATCTTGGAGGTAATCCAGTCTGCCAGTAACGGATTACCATGCAGTAAGAACCGTCTCTGGGTAATTCCGTTCGTCTTATTGTTAAACTGCTCCGGTCTCATCTCATAGAAATCCTTAAGCTCTCTCTTCTTCAGAATCTCCGTGTGAAGCTGTGCAACACCGTTTACGGAATAAGAGCCTGCTATCGCAAGATGCGCCATCTTAACCTGCCCGTCGTAAAGAATCGCCATACTCTTTACCTTCTCCGGATTGTTCGGATACTTCTCGCGAATCATGTTCACATATCTCCGGTCAATCTCTTCGATAATCTGATATACACGGGGAAGCAGTCTGGAGAACAGCTCAATCGGCCATTTCTCAAGTGCTTCTGACATAATGGTATGGTTCGTGTACGCACAGGTATGACAGGTAATGTCCCATGCATCCTCCCATTCCAGACCCTCTTCATCCACCAGAATCCTCATCAGCTCCGCTACCGTTACTGTCGGATGCGTATCGTTCAGCTGGAAAGTAATTTTCTTCGGAATATCGCGTAAATCGGAATTATTTTCTTTAAATTTGTTAATTGCCGTCTGAATGGAAGCAGAAATAAAGAAATACTGCTGCTTTAATCTCAATTCCTTACCGGCATAATGGTTATCATTTGGATAAAGCACCTCTACAATGGTTCTGGCAAGATTCTGCTGTTCTACTGCTTTCTGGTATTCACCCTTATCAAAGGAATCAAGGTTAAAATCCTGAATCGCCTCTGCGTCCCAGATTCTTAATGTATTTACCACATTATTTCCGTATCCGATAATCGGAAGGTCATAGGGTACGGCACGGATAGAAGAATATCCCTCCTGGATAAACTGATTCTTACCGTCCTTATAATCAACTCTGACATGTCCGCCAAATTTAACCTCGCATGCGTACTCTGACCGGCGAACCTCAAAGGGATTGCCGTCTGCTAACCAGTCATCCGGCTTCTCAATCTGATAACCGTCCTGAATCTCCTGGCGGAACATACCGTAACGGTAACGTATACCACAGCCATATGCCGGATAGCCAAGCGTAGCTAAGGAATCCAGGAAACATGCTGCCAGACGTCCGAGACCGCCGTTTCCTAACGCCGCATCCGGCTCCTGGTCTTCAATGACATTTAAATCGAAGCCCAGCTCATCCAATGCTTCCTTCACTTCATTATAATACGTTAAGTTAATCAGATTATTTCCCAATGCTCTACCCATTAAAAATTCCATGGATAAATAATATACGGTTTTTGCATTCTGCTTTTCATACTCCTTATGTGTAGCAATCCACTGGTCGATAATGGTATCCTTAATTGCATAGGATACCGCCTGAAATACCTGCTGCTGCGTAGCCTCATCAATCGTCTTACGATAAAGGGCTTTTACATTATTGACAACCTCTTTTTTAAAAGCCTCTTTATCAAAGTCTAACTTTCTAGCCATTCTTTGTTCTCCTCCTTGTAACCAGAGCCGTTTTTCTGCTCTTATCAAATTCTATCTATGCTTTCATTTGTTCATCACATCAAAAAGCACAAGGGCAAAGACTGTCACAGAGGGATTTTTCCCATTATAACAGCCGTTTAACCCATACACGCTTATATTTTACCAAAAATTGTCGTTTTCCACAACCCCTATCTTTTTTTCGTTCGTACACCCTTCCGGTTTACATAGTATTTTCCTATCCATTTATTTTTCTGCATCTTTCCGGTGTTCTTGTCAAAGTAATAGAATTTTCCTTTAATCTTCACCCATCCCTTCATCATTTTACCGGTTTTGGAGTTAAAATAATATTTATTACTCTTATAGGTTATCCAGCCTGTCTTCATGGTCCCGGAAGAACCCATGTAATATTTCTCGCCGTCAATGGTTACAATTCTCTTCCGGAGCATTGCGCCTGTAGTGGTACTGAAATAATAATATTTTCCGCGGAAGTACTGATAACCGGAAAGACGCTTGGAGTCATAGTCGCTGAAGGCATAATATTTTCCTTTGATTTTGAACATTCCCGGAATAACATGGTTCTGGCTGTCAACATAGTAAGTGCCGTCCTTAACCGAATGCATACCTTTCTTGTACAACTGTCCCTTTGCATTAAACAGATAATTATATCCTCCGATAGTATATACCGTATCCTGGAGAATAACTCCGTTACCCTTCGCAAAATACGTCGAGCCGTTTACCGTAATCCATCCTGCCTGCATCGCTCCGGTATCCTGGCTTAAAAAGTAGGTATAATTCCCAACCTTGGTAAGACCCTTTTTCATTTTAGCCGTTTTCTTATCAAAATAATACCACGACCCTTGATGCTTCACCCAGCCGACTACCTTTTTTCCCTTACTGTTTTTATAGTATGTGCCGGATTTTGTCTGGACAAATTTTCCGGAAATCACCTCTTTATTCAGATTGTAATAAGAAATTATCGCCTGTGCGTCGGCTATTCCCAGGGATTTTCTCTGCCCCTGTGTCCGGAAAAACATATTGCAGTCATATAAATTGGTCACGTAGCCGTGTTCAATGATAATACTCGGTATTTTTAACTCCACGCCTTTTCTTACAATGGAATAATAATCCGCCAGGCTGCCGTTGGGATAACGGTTGCCTGTCCCCGATGTCCTAAGCAGAAAGCCCCTGTTTGCCACGCCGAAAGCGCTTAATCTTTCCAACACCTTTTTTCCTAATGCCTGCGTCTTTACCCGGATGGAATCATTATATCCGGAGCGGTATGCCGCCAGTACATTTGCGCCGGAGCTTGCTCCTGCATTGATATGCATACTGATTAAAAAGTCCGCCTCAAGTTGCTTCGCATAATAATTGCGGGACGCCAGGCAGTCGCCCAGCCCCAGCAGCTGGCAGCAGCCGCGGTCCCATCTTGTCATGTATACCGTTACGTCTCCATAATTATCCAAATATTCCTTACACCCGTAAGAAATATCCAAAACCACATCTTCCTCGTTCAGGCCGTTGGCATGAGCGCCGGTATGTATTCCGCAGTGTCCCGGATCCAGCACAATAACCTGCGCCTTGGACGGCGAAAGCTTGGATACCACGAAATTGTTTGCCGGCTTCTCCGTCGTCGGTTGTTCCGTCGTCGCCTCCTCGGTTGTCGTCTGCTGTTCCGTTGTCACTTTTTCCGTTGTCTGCTGTTCTGTCGCTGCCTCCTCGGTTGTCACCTTCTCCGTTGTCTGCTGCTCGGTTGTTGCTTCTTCGGAGGTCTGCTGCTCTGTCGCTTCCTGGTCTGTTCCGTCACCCTCACCGTAATTCGTTATCCTGCTGTCCGTTTTGCTTACATCCTGTTTTGCCTGTATATTTTGTCCCGGTACAAGAGAGCTGCCAAACAACACTGCAACCAGCATCCATGCAGTAAGTTTTTTCAATTTCTTCAATTTTCCCGTACTCCTTTTCCTGTTACTTTTGTTATCGGTTAACTATGCGGAAACCATCGTCATTTCCGCCTTATTTCCTCGTTATATTATAGCTTTTTTTGCCAGTCCATGCAACCTTTGTTTGCCTTATGTAAAAAATTGTAAGACTGATGCCATTTTATTTAAAACCGAAACCTGCTTTTTCTTCTGCTCTTCTCCAATCATATCCGCTTTTGCCTGTTTAATGCTTCTTTCTATTCCCGGCCTTAACGCTTCGGGGATTTCTACCCCTTTGTAATTTTTCTTCAGCCCCTCCAGACTGCTGTTTTCATCCCGAAATTCCGCTTCTATGATTTCTATGTTCAGCTTCTTCATCCCACGGCGTAACAACATGCTTACCGTCTCCACATTAGCGTTTAAAATAACTGCTGCTTCCTCCAGTCTTTTCCCCTCGAAATAATAAAGAATAATGACTGCCTTTTCCCGTTCACCCAGCGTATACCATATTTTTTCCGCCTCCTTACAATCATCTTCCTTTCCCCGCTCATGCACAGCAAATAATGCCTCCAGTGGAATCTCTGTCTGGTTCTCCCGCAAAAAATCCATGGCGGCATAAATAATATTTTTCCACAGCCACGACTCGATATACCGCTCATTCTTCACTTCCCCGGCATTCCGGACAGCGTGATATGCCGTTCTTAGCACAAGCCCGGACGCCTCTTCCTCATTCCTTAGCAATGCCATTGCCATACGGTACATCCGTTCACCGGAATCCAACACGGCTTCTTCTATCCGATTTCGCATTTTTTCCCGACTCATTCTTCTTCGCCTCCTGTTTTTGATATCTTTCTATCTATTTATTAGACAAATGATAATATAAAAAAGTTTCAAAATTGTTTCATGAACGTAAAACAATCCATGCAAATTTCCATTTTGACATTTAGTAAATGTCATTTTATTTCAAATTCTATCATAATATTTAGTAATTAACAAGCAGTAAATGTCAATCGTGTGACAGGAAAGGCAGTATTTATGTATAAAAATAAAAACGGTTCAAGAAATAATATTGTGGGGATTTCCATAAGAAAACTCCGGCTGGCACAAACCGGAATGTCACAGCGGATTCTCGCGGACAAAATGCAGCTTGTAGGAATTGATTTGAATAAAAATGCAATTCAACGTATAGAATCCGGCGAACGTTTTGTTACCGACATTGAATTGAAGCATTTTGCAGAAGTATTCGGGGTTACTCCAACTGAGCTCTATGAACGGTCCCGGGAGTGAAAATTTAAAGCAGGTATTTGCGAAACTTAAGCTTTTCAAGACGTCCGTTGTACAATATAGACAAATCAATACAGGCACGCTTGCGCTGCTTGTCGCTCGCAACAGTGCTAAGCTCGAAAAAACCTCGCTAAGCACTGGCGGCTCCAAAGCGCCTTGTTTATGATATTGTCTATATTGCACAACTGGATTTTGGAAATTGGGAGTTTCGCAATTACCTAAAAATTTAGAGATGAGAAAGGGGTTGCAGCCATATGTAAGATGTTGGAGGATATGAGAAACGAAGCGGCAAGAGAAGCGGCGCAGAAAGCAGAATTAAACAAGGCAAAAAATGGCTATCCGTATGATTAAGGCAGGCTGCATAAGCACTCAGAATAAAATATAACCGCAACAGGGCATATAGAAACCGAAAATCTATACGCCCTGTTTTTTTACCATTGGAAAAATCATCCTTTAGTTTTTGAATTGTCATCGCTTCCTCCGCTTCCGGCACACTGCTCCTCCTGATAAATCAGATACTTAATCAGCAAAAGCTCCACCGCCATAAAAAACAGCGTCGTCGTCTCATAGTTTTCAATATGCGCTGTGGCTGCATCGGAGGTGTTGATATAAATACTCTCCGTGCTCATTTTCGCCAGCGTATTGTTTTTCAGCTTCGTCATAGAGATAATGGGAATCCCTTTTGTCTTTAACAGCTTGGCAAAATTGGTGACATTCCTGGATTCTCCCGTCAGGGAAACAATAATCACCAAATCCCCCTCCTTCAGGACGTTGGCAATCAGTTCCTGCTCCGCCTCCGTTCCCTCCACCTGGTATATACATACCCTGGCGGACAGAAATGCGCGTTTAAATTCCTTTGCCACACAGGATTGAACCGCTCCGGAGCCGTAGACAAAAACCCGTTTCGCCTCATAGAGCATTTTACAGATAGCCGAATAATCCGCTTTTTCCATTTCGTCTATCTTGCTCCGGTAATCGTCACAGACCGTCTTTATCGTATCCTTATCCACCCGGGGAATCCGGCTCTCCAGCTCCAGCTTCAGATGAATCTTCAATTCCGAAAATCCCTGCATTGACAGCTTCTTGGCAAAACGCAGAATCGTCGTTCTGGATACATTACAGTTTTGCGCCAGCTCCTCAATCGTACATTGGCAGCATTCCTCCCGATGCCCATCAATATAGTTCCAAATATAGAGGTCATTTTCGTTTAACTTATCATAGTTCGTTTTCACTAAATCAGCAATTGCCATGCTCCGTCCCCCTGCCTGTTATTTTCCTTTTCCACTCCCTATTTTAACATAAACAACAAAAAATACTATACAATTTCTAAATTTCTGATACAATAAAGAACAGTGAATATAATACGAAGGGAGAATTTATTATGGATTATGTATGGAACGACAGAAAAAGAACCCTGTTCGGATTACCGCTATCTTTTACTAAATATATGCTTTCCGAAGAGCGGTTGTTCATTGAACAGGGCTTTTTAAACAAAAAAGAAGACGAGGTGCGCTTATACCGGATTATGGACGTTTCGCTGTCCCGGTCTTTTTGGCAGCGGCTTTTCGGAGTCGGTACAATCCACTGCTGTTCTGCCGATAAATCCATGGGAGATTTTGATATCGTCAGCGTTAAGAATCCAAAGGATGTAAAGGAACAGCTGTCCCAGCTTATTGAAGTCCAGCGGGATGCAAAACGGGTTACCAACCGGGAATACATGGACGATGAACATGATTATGATTTAGACTGACAAAAACGGGGCTGTTCCATGAAGAAAATATCCGTCCTTGTTACCGATGAACAAAGAAACCGGAAAATCGTCTTTCATGGAGCAGCCCCGCTTATTCTGTCCCGGCTTTTCCCCTACAGCTTCAGCCATTCTTTTATCCGGTCGTCGGATAAATCATTTCCGTTAATCGCCTCTGACACTTCGGCGCCTGCCGCACTTTTTCTAATATCCTGCGTACTGTCTCCGACTCCTCCGCCTCCGTTCGTCACGAAGAAATCAATCTTCTTTCCGTTCAAATCATACTCCTCTAAAAATGACAATACCGGCATCGGACAGGTTTTACACCAGTTCGGAAATCCCAGAATAATCCGGTCATAACCACTGATATCCTCCACCTTGTCGGCAAGCTTCGGTCTCGCATTTTCCTGAAGCTCTTTCCTCGCTTCATCCACACACGCCTGATAATCTGTAGAATATGGCTCCGCCGGCTTGATTTCAAACAAATCCGCTCCGGCAAGCTCTGCCACCTTCTCCGCTGCCGCCTTTGCATTTCCCGAATAACTAAAATAAGCAACTAATGTTTTTGACATACCTGTATCCTCCTTTAAATTTTTCTGTACCTTTCCTCATGCTCTTTGCAGATTGTGGTTCTCCTGCAGAGCAGCTTATCTCTGCTTCCTATTATACTGATTTTTCCGTCCGCTGTCCATCCTTCTTTTTAACGGTAAAAAGTCTCTATATTTCGTTTAAACAGCTTTGCCGGACGGTGCCCTGCCCCCTCTATCATTTGCTCCGTCTCTACTACATAATCCGCCATCTTTCTTCTAAAGTTTGGCACCAGCAGCTTCCTATCCAGAATAATCTCAAATGCATTCTGAAGCTCTGCCAGCGTAAACACATCCGGCATTAAATCAAACACGATTTTCCCGTCTGTATCTACCATCTGACGCAAAGACAAAATTGCACCGGTAATAATTTTTGCATGGTCAAAAGCAAATCCATTATTTTCTACAATCTCATATTGAACCGTTTCATGATAATTCTTAAACTCTCTGTATTCCCGGATTACAGCAGATAAAGCAACCTGCCTCTCATCTGTTTTATCCGGCAAATTCGTCGCATGGACATCTGTATTGTCCAGCTGCAGGCAATATTCATTTTCTATTTTCGCAAAATCCTCCGTTACCTCTTTTCTTATCTCTTTTTTCACAAAACCGATATCAAACCAGCGTGCTTCCCATGCATCTGTCCCCGCCCTTAATTTACTCTGTCCGCCATCCATTAAAGCGAGAAAGGTATGGGAAATAATCCAGCCTCTGGGGTCTCTTCCTATATCGCCATAAATTCCGCAAAGCTTTAAATATGCATTATCCACCTGAGTTTCTTCATACAGTTCCCGGCGTGCTGTTTCATCCACTCTCTCATTACTCTGGCAGAATCCACCCGGCAACGCCCAGCAGTCCCTGTACGGATATGTCCCCCGTTTAATCAGCAGTATCTTCAAATTCTTTTCCGGCAGCTTACGGTAATTATCCGTATTCTGTACTTTCTCTTTATCCGTGACACTCTGCTTGCCCATTATTGAAAACACCGCCATATCTGCCGCAATAGATGGTCTGTCATACTGGGTAATATCATACTTCCTTAAATATTCCTTCTCTTCCCTGCCCATGTGATATACCTGCATTTTCCACCTCCAGATGCTTTAGTCATTTTTCACATTATACCACAAGCAGTCCTTTTCTGTCAGCAATCCTTACCGTAACCTCTGTTCCTGCATTAAATGCAACTGCATCCTCCTCTATTCCATCCGAAAAGACTACACCGTTCACCGGCATTTTGGAAACCATACGAAAATCATCCCCTTTTTCTATTTTTCCATATACAATTCCTGCCTGGGTTACCCGGCTTGGATATGGTTCCCGTACAACAAATGTCAGCCGGTTATCCTCCCAGGAAAGGGGCTTCTCCTCAATTTGACCACAGTTAAATATGTCCGCCATCCGTCCCACCTGCGCCATAATGGATTTATACCAGCCTGTAGCACCAAGTCCGGTAGAAATAATAATCCCACTGGAGGACTGGTTTTCCCATTTTCCATTCCACGTTATGTCATAGCGGGCGGAGGTATGGGATTTGCAGCCGATGAAAAGGTCATTTACTGCCAGCATAATCTGCCCATCCTTCGTTTCTGCCTCCGCCATAGTAATCTGCCTTGCATGATAATGTCCTGCTATTATCCGTGGAAGAAGCTGCGTTAATTGTTTTGCTTCAAAGGGAAGCAGCACCCCGTCCCATCTTGCCGTATCCGGATTCACCCCCACCAGCGGCTGATTATTCAGATACTTCATCACATTGGCAATTAGTCCATCCTGCCCCACCGCAATCACAATATCCTGCTCCCCGAAAATCATATTCGGCACAAAATCACGGTCAATCACCTGTATCCTTGCCAAAGGTTCTGCGATATCCGTAACCTGTTTAAGCACTTTCCGGTACTGCTTATCCTCTGCCAGATAATCCGAAAAATCTACTCCCATATGCTCAATATAGAATCTTGCCTGGTCTACGGTATTATACTTATACACAAGCTCCTGAAGCCTCGTTTTTCTGGTCACTATGACAATCTTATGCATTCCTCTTTCCATTTCTGTTTCCCCTTATCCCTTAAGCGTTTAAACATTTGTTAACGTCTCCAGCAAATCCGGTGATACATTCAGCACCCCAATCCTGTCTGCTTTATCTCCGATTTCCACAAAAGCTTTTGCAATCAATGCCCTGCTGTCCATGCCACTGACCGCCAGTGCCTTAACCACCTCAGTATCAATCCCGGCAAAGGTTTTTAACAGCACCTCTGAATCATATGCCTTGGCATCGGATTTTTTCTTTTCATTTTCTGTCTGTAAATCCACCAATCTGCGGTTTTCCTCCTCCAGCCGGATATCGTTTTCCAGCTTCTTTGCATCCAGCTCTGCCTGTTTCTCCTGCACAAGACGCTTTGTCTCCATTTCTTTCTCTCTTTTTTCTTTGTTTTTTTCTGCAATTTTTATCTCTGTGTTTAATTCATTTTCTTTTACCATACGCTCCTGTTCAATAGCGGCATTCCTTCTTTTATAAATTGCATCATCCTGCTGTTTTAAAATCTCTTCTCTGGTCGCTGCCTCTAACGCCTTCTGTGTATCCAGCTTGGCAAGAATACCAAGAATAGACACAGAAACCAGCTCCAGTCCAAATTCCTGCATTGTCTCATCCTGCCTCATCTTCTCCTTCAAATCCGCTGCTAATGCATCACCTGAAACGATTACCGTGCGTACATTCTTAGCGCTGATAAATTTTGTTACATATACCTTTGCCAGATTCAGAATCCGTTTTGCCATCTTCTGTTTTGCCCCGTTTAATACCTCTTCATTTTCCTTCTTACTATTTTTATAGGAAAAATCCACCATCCGGGCTGCTTTCTCATAATCGGTTATCGTATAGGAAATATCTCCCTGTACGCTTACCCCCTGGAAATCCGCTGTCATGATATTGTCAAAGGCAAATCCTGCATCAAATGCCGTCGCAGGCAATACCATCATGCTGGTGGTCAGCGTATTGTAAAAAAAGGAAAGCCCTAATCCTCTTTGTACCACCTTGCCTTTCTTCACTTTCATTACATACTCCGTCGGCTCAAATTTCTTATACATAATTCCCATCGCTTTGTCCTCCTCTTTTGTTATTATCTTTTTGATAATATGTATTTGTTTCCTGTATCTTACTATCATTTTAATAATAAGTCAAGCACTTTTTTTATTTTTTGTTGAAAATATTATTCTTTCTGTCTACCCTTTTCCCTTTTTCAATATTATTTTATCGTTTTTCGATAAATTTATATTGACTTTCAAGATGTTTTATCCTATGATAGGAAAACAACCAGTATGTGAGCATATATAAATTACCGCATTTACCAAAAATCAAATTGATAATATTGGAGGAAAAGGATAATGAATACAAACTTTTTAAGCAAATTTACCAAGTTTTTTCTGGATTTTATGTTTTACTGCGGAATCCTGGTTACCTTAAGCGTGCCGGTTACCTTTAAAGTACTCGGCGTCTACTATCCGAACATTGGCAGCAACTACCTTGTAATGTGCATTATTTTTATGCTCTGCGGGCTGCTGGCGCTCTGGATTATCTATCATCTGCGCCGGATTTTTCAGACTGTAATTGAGGAAAACTGTTTTGTGGAAGAAAATGTCACCTCCCTGAAGCGGATGGGCGGCGCCAGCTTCCTCATCAGTCTGGTTACGCTTGTCCGTCTCTTCTTTGTCGTTACCCCTGCATCACTTATCATTATCCTTGTGTTTTTTATTGCCGGATTATTCAGTCTGGTGCTGGCGCAGGTATTCGCACAGGCGGTTTCCTACAAGCAGGAAAATGATTTTACCATCTAAAGGAGGGACATACCGATGAAAATCCTTGTAAATCTGGACATTATGATGGCGAAACGGAAAATGGGGCTTACCGAGCTGTCGGAAAAGGTAGACGTTACCATGGCAAACCTTTCCATCTTAAAAAACAATAAGGCGAAGGCTGTACGGTTTTCCACCCTTGCCGCCATCTGCAAAGCGTTGAACTGCCAGCCGGGAGATATTTTAGAATTTGTGGAAGAGGAGGAAAACGATAATGAATAATTCTTTAAAAACCCTCAGGAACCAGTTTCCTTTCATGTGGAAGCTGTGCCTTTGCTATGGCATCTGCTATCTTCTGTTTGCCTACCGCAATGCCGACGGAATCGGCAGCGGTATTTTTGCCGCAGTCAGCGCCGTTTTTTTGTTATGGATTGCCCGCCGCCTTCAGGCAAATCCCGCAGACGGAGAAACCCTTTCCATTATGGTTTCCCGGGAATGCATCCTTTATTTTACTGCGGCAGTGCTGATTTCCTTTTCCAGCTGCCTGACAGACAGCGGCTTCTTTCTGTTTTTTAACCATGTCGGCAGCTTTTTGCTGTTCTCCATTGCCTGCATTAAACTGTTTTACCGTGATAAGGAATGGGATTTCGGCAAATATACCGGTGTTCTGTTTACCTATTGGCTTCAACTGCTGGAGGTAATCCCCGTCCCGTTCTCCGACTGGGCTTTTCATCACAAAAAAACGGACAGAAAGCCATCCCCCACCATGCGGTATATCTTTATCGGAATTATCATCGGTTTTCCTATCCTGTCGATTACCACGCTTCTTTTGGCCAGCGCAGACCAAATCTTTTCCGACCTGCTGGAAAGTGTATTGAACCTGGAAGCCTCATTTGACTGGCTAAGCGAAAATCTTTCACAGAATATTATCCTGCTCCCCTGCGGATTTATCCTGTATACCCTGCTGCTTTATCTGGTCATCGGGGCATTGTGCAAGGGCGGGATAAATGAGCAGGTGCGCATCCCTTCCCGGTATGCCACCCCCATTGCCATCACCGTTTTTTCGATGATTGATGTTGTCTACATCCTTTTTGCCGGCATCCAGTTTATTTTTCTCTTCGCCGGAATGCCGGCAGAGCACGAATATGCGGAATATGCCAGACAGGGATTTTTTGAATTATTGTTTGTCGCCCTAATCAATTTTTTTCTGGTGCTGTACGGCAACCGGCATTTTGCCCGGACAACGGCACTTAAGCTTGTGATGATGATTACCTGCCTTTGTACCTTTGTGATGATTGCCTCCTCCGCCTATCGGATGCGGCTGTATATCCACGCCTATCATCTGACCTTCCTCCGGGTATTTGTCCTCTGGTTCTTGCTGCTGCTGTCCTTTTTCATGGCGGGAAGCATCATTTCCATCTACAGGGAAAACTGGAACAGCTTCCGCTACTGCTTATTCGTGCTGACCTGTTTCTATACTGTATTTGCATTTTCCGACATAGACAGCCGGATTGCCGAATATAATGTGGCGCAGTTTGAAAAGGATATCCATTCCGCCGTGAATGCCGAAACAACTACCACGTTTCCCTATCTGGCGTACTATCTGCCCAATAATTATGAAGACTCCAAGTCGTATGCCGCCGCGCTCGCCAAACTGAGGGAAACCTGCGGCGCCGAGCTGGGAGAGGAAAATAACCGTCTGCTTGACGAATATTTTTCGATTGACCGCCTCTTTTTCGACTACGATGCCCGGGGAGAATACTGCATGGAGGAAAGCGCCGCACTCTACGACCGCAGCCTGCCGACATCTGTGTTTAGCTGGAAGCATTTTAATTTCCTGGAACGCACATGCTATCGGGAATGCCAGAAAGCCGGCGGTAATTAAACGTTTTGAAAAATAATTTTGGGGAATTAAACACCCGTCAATCACCTTGTAAATCTATCTTCTTTATACTATAATAAGTTAGGCATACGTGGATTACCCGCCATATGCAAACAATTTTCAGGAAGAAGGCATTGACTATGTATCAAATTGATTTTAACAACCCGATTCATGTGCATTTCATCGGTATCGGTGGTATCAGCATGAGCGGATTAGCAGAAATATTATTAAAAGAACATTTTCATATCAGCGGTTCCGACGCTAAAAGCTCCGATATTGTAGATAATCTGATTGCCATGGGGGCTATTGTAAATATCGGACAATGTGCGGAAAATATTACCGATGATATTGATTTGGTCGTTTATACCGCCGCCGTCCACGAAGACAATCCGGAATTTGCCGCCTGTCTGGAAAAACAGCTTCCGATGCTGACCCGGGCGCAGCTTCTCGGTCAAATCATGAACAATTACCCGTATTCCGTAGCGGTATCGGGAACCCACGGCAAAACCACCACTACCTCCATGTTAAGCCAGGTTTTCCTGGAAGCGGATATGGACCCCACCGTTTCCGTAGGCGGGATACTGGATTCTATCGGCGGCAATGTCCGGGTAGGCAAATCCGACTACTTTGTCACGGAAGCCTGTGAATATACGAACAGCTATCATGCCTTTTTCCCCTATATCAGCATTATCCTGAACGTCGATGCCGACCATTTGGACTTTTTCAGCGGAATTGACGAGATTATCGAAAGCTTCCACACCTTTGCCGCCAATCTTTCCGAAGCGGGAACCCTTGTGGTAAACGGTGACATGGACTGCTTACCCCGTATTACAAGAGAGCTGCCCTGCAGTATCGTGACCTTTGGGCTTGAATCCCATAACCGCTACTGTCCCGCCGACATCACGGCGGATGAAAACGGGCACATGGACTATACGCTGACGGTGGACGGCGTTTCCTGCGAACGGGTTCACCTCAATATCGGCGGTATGCACAATGTGGCGAACTCCCTTGCTGTTATCGCCGTTGCCGATTTACTCGGCATTGACAGGGAGCATTCCCTTGCGGGGCTTGCCTGCTTCGGCGGCGCCCACAGGCGTTTCGAGCAGAAAGGCACGCTGGGCAATGTCACTGTTATTGATGACTATGCGCATCACCCGACGGAAATCAGAGCGACGCTCTCCTCAGCAAGCCATACCCCGCACCATGAGCTGTGGGTAGTCTTTCAGCCCCATACCTACACCAGGACCCATGCGCTGTTTGACGAATTTGCCGATGCCCTGAAGGGCTTCGACCACGTCATTCTGGTGGATATCTACGCTGCAAGGGAAGCAGATACCGGGCTTGTCCACGCAAGGGAGCTGGCGGACAAAATTAAGGAGCTGGGCACAGATGCAAGATATTTCAGTTCTTTCGCTGCGGTTGAAAATTATTTGTTACGAAATTGCAAAAAAAATGATTTGTTGATAACTATGGGAGCCGGAGATGTCTATTTAATTGGCGAGGAACTCCTCGGGAAATAGTTTTGCACAATATCCACAATTTTCGATTTCGGAGTTTTCCGAAACGGATTGTGGATATTTTCTTTGCGAAAAACAGGGTAAATTGACGTAACCATGCGGTTTTTGTTTTTTCCGTTCCGCTTCTCCACACTATCCACACTGTCCACATTCCACCCAATCCGGTGTGAAGAAACAGACGTTCTGTTTCTTTTTTTAAAACACTGTGCTATAATCCATTTGCTTAAGAAATTTATCCCCTTGTAAGGGATTTGGTGATTACCGTAAGGAGGAGGGACGGCATGGAAACCATTACCATTACAACAAAAAATCATGAAACCTATTCTGCCATTTCCAACTTCTTTATTGATTATTATATGACGGAGGCGAACGGGGAGTTTGTAAAGATTTACTTATATCTGGTGCGCCTGCTGAACAGCGGCCGGGCAGTCACGGTAGCGGAGATTGCAGACCATTTTAATCTGACGGAAAAGGATATCTGCCGGGCGATTAAATACTGGATTGAGCAAAAGGTATTGGAGCTTAATTATTCGGAAGAGCGGGTTCCCAACGGGATTACGATGCTTCCTCTTACGGCGAGGACAACATCCCATAACCGTACCTCTCTGCTATCCATGCTGGGGGTAGAAAATGAGTTACCTCACGAAGATTACCAATCGGACGCGGAAGCCGGACAGGAGGCAGAGGTCATAAAGGAGTCCGTTACCGTTCCGAAAAAAATATCCTATAAGCCGGCATTTATCGCCGCTAAGAAGGAGGACGAGGATTTCGGCAACCTGCTCTATCAGACCGAAACCTATTTTGGCAAACCGTTAACCCAGTCGGATGTCAACAGTTTACTTTACATATATGAAGAATTATCTTTCCATCCCGATTTGCTGGAATATCTGGTGGAATATTGCGTTTCCATCGGAAAGAAAAGCTGCCGCTATATTGAAGCGGTCGCTCTGGAATGGTATAAAAACGGAATAACCACCGTAGAAGATGCCAAGGTGGCATCCAAAAATTATAATTCCGTCTACGTTGCCGTGTTAAAGCAGTTAGGCATACCGAGAAGGGTTCCCACACCGGCAGAGACGGCATTTATTGATACCTGGTACAATACCTATTCCTTCAACAAAAATATTATTCTGGAGGCCTGCAAACGCGCCATTGCCAGCAGACCGCAGTCTGCAAATTTCAACTATGTAAACGGCATTCTGGAAAGCTGGTATAAACAGAACGTGCATAAGCTTTCCGACATCGATGCTTTGGATAAAAAATGGGCGGCGGAAAAGAAGCGGAAGAGTACCTCAGGAGCATCTGCGGTTAATCAGTTTAACCGCTATCAAAGCTCCACCAGCGAAAGCACGGTGGATGAATTTGAACATTTATTTTTACAGGAAACCAATCAATAAAATCTGTGGCCAAATGCAGATAGATAAAACAGGAGACCGGTGTACCTATGGCATTTAGTAATTCCCAGTATGACGAGCTGATGAACGCATACGCTAAACAGCAAATTGAAAACCGCGCTTTAGAGCAGAGCCGCAAGGAGGAAATCTATGCAAAAATCCCAAGAATTGCGGAAATCGACGGATTGATTGCCTCGTATTCCATTGATGCGGTGCGCTCCCGTTTAAAAAGCGGGACAGACGCCACGGATTCTGCCAGAAAGAGCAATCATGCGCTGATTGCGGAGAAGCTGGATTTACTGAAGACCCACGGCTATCCGGAGGACTATTTAAAGCCCGTTTATACATGCCCCCTTTGTCAGGATACCGGACGGACAGGAAACGGTTACTGCTCCTGTTTCCGGCAGGCGGCTATCTCCCTTTTATACCGGCAGTCTAATTTGGCTCAGATATTACAGGTAGAAAATTTTGAACATTTTGACCTTAGCTACTATTCCGGGGAACCGGACGGCACACATCCCTATACTCCTTACGAAAATATGTCCAGCATACTGAATAAAACCAAATCTTTTGTGGAAGAATTTGACCAAAACGGAGGTAATCTCCTGTTCTACGGGGAAACCGGGCTGGGGAAAACCTACCTTTCCAACTGTATTGCCAAAGCTTTATTGGACACGCAGCATACGGTGCTTTACCAGACGGCGGTTCACTTGTTTGAAAATGTCTTAAGCGATGTCATTATGAAAAAGGAAAATCATCCGGAAAGCCGGGAAACCTATCGCTATCTTTATTCCTGTGATTTACTGATTATCGACGACCTTGGCACAGAATTTACAAATTCCTTTGTTTCTTCTGAGCTTTATGATATATTAAATACGCGGATGCGGGAAAAACGGTCAACCCTCATTTCTACCAATCTGAATTTAAAGGAAATGACCGAGCGCTATTCCGACCGGATTACCACCCGCATTTTTGCGGAATACAAGGTTTATCACTTCTATGGCGACAACATACGGCTTGCCAAAAGAAGAAAATCAATAACAAAATGAAACAACGGAGGAAAAACCAATCATGCCAAATGACAGTAATTTATTATCAACTATTCCTGTGGGACCTTTAGGAATCATTGCCATGCAAAGCTGCACCACACTGGGCCAGCGCGTAAATTCCTACCTGTCCAGATGGCGGTTTGCAAGGAACAATGCGGAAAAATCCACCATTGCATTTAACGGATATGAGAAAGAATCCTACCTTGTCAGCGCTTCCTGTCCACGTTTCGGCTCCGGTGAAGCCAAGGGACAGCTTTTGGAATCCGTGCGGGGCAAGGATTTATACATCCTGGTTGATGTGACCAATTACAGCATTGAATATTCCTTATATGGCAGAGCCTGCCCCATGTCACCGGATGACCATTATGCGGATATCAAACGTATTATTGCCGCCTGCGGTGGAAAGGCGCGTAAGATTACGGTCATTATGCCGTTCCTTTACGAAAGCCGTCAGCATAAGAGAAGCAGCCGGGAATCCCTGGACTGTGCACTTTGCCTGCAGGAGCTGGTCAATCTCGGCGTGGACAATATCATTACCTTTGACGCCCACGACCCCAGGGTGCAAAATGCAATCCCGCTGCACGGATTTGAAAACATCCGTCCAACCTACCAGTTTTTAAAGGCTTTATTGATGTCCACCCATGATTTGGAGCTTGACAAGGAGCATCTGATGGTAATCAGTCCCGATGAAGGCGCAATGAACCGTGCAATCTATTTTGCCAATATTTTAGGTGTTGATATGGGTATGTTTTATAAGCGGAGAGACTACAGCACCGTCGTAGACGGCAGGAATCCCATCGTTGCCCATGAATTTCTCGGCGACTCTGTAGAGGGAAAGGACGTTATTATCATTGACGACATGATTGCCTCCGGCGAAAGCATGATTGACGTTGCCAAGCAGTTAAAACAGCGCAAGGCAAGAAGAGTATTCTGCGTATGTACATTTGGTTTATTTACCAACGGACTTGCTCCGTTTGATGAGGCTACGGCAAATGGAACCATTGAAAAAGTGATTACTACGAATCTGACCTATCAATCGCCGGATTTGCTGTCCAGAGACTGGTATATCAGCGCCGATATGAGCAAGTATATTGCCCTGCTGATTGACCATTTGAACCATGACGCCTCTATCTCCGAAATACTGGACCCCTTTGACCGGATTCGGGACCGTATCGACGAATACCGGGTTAGCCATACCATTCGGGAAAATTACTGATTTTCCCGAAGCCATCGGCTTTTTTCCGATAAAAAAGGAGCTGCGGCCGGAAAGAACTATCCTTTCGATAAATCTTTCCTCCACAGCTCCTTATCTTTTTATCTGTCTATTTCCGCTGCCAATACCGGTTACCGACCGCCGGCACCTGGCTGTCCGGCGGCAGGGTCGGCGGCTGAGTTGTCGGCTGTTCCGTCGTTGTCGGCGGCAGGGTTGTTACCTGCTCTGTCGTTGTCGGCGGCTGAGTTGTCACCTGTTCCGTTGTCTTTTCTGTCGTTGTCGGCGGCTTTGTCCTCCGCTCTGTCGTCTTCTCCGTCGTCTTTCTTGGTGGTTTGTGGCGGTCGCTGGTTGTCGGTATCTCCGTTACGTCGGTAATCTGGGTATCCTCCGAAATTTCCGAGCTTGACCGGGTATCTTTCCAGTCCTTGGTCGAACGCACCCATTCATAATCAGGGAATCCCAAATCCGTCAATCCGTCATGAATCTCCGTCATGAAATCATGCCAGATTCTTCCCGGATAGGTGGAGCCCCAAAGTCCCCTCGTCGCCTGGGGGGTATCGTACCCCACCCACACACTCATCGTATAGTACGGAGTAAATGCACAGAACCATCCGTCGGTATTATTATCCGTCGTACCGGTCTTTCCTGCACAGGACATCCCCGGAATGCCAAGTCCGCTGGCGGTACCGCCGGTAAATACGCCCTGCAGCATGGAGGTCATCATTCTCGATGCATTTAACTCATACACCGCTTTCGACTTAATCTTATCCTCCACAACAACATTTCCCTGGGAATCCGTAATTTCCACAATACAGGTTGGCTTACGAAATTCTCCGTCATTTTCTATTGTCGCATAACCTGACGCCATTTCCACCGTTGTTGCGCCATAGGTTAATCCGCCCAGACATGCCGCCATATTCTGGCGGTCCTCAATAGTAAGATAATTAAAATTCATATTCAGCAGATAGTCTGCCCCTACCTGCGGCGTCAGCTGTTCAAACAAACGGTATGCCACAACGTTTTTCGATGCCGCTACCGCCTGCGCCAATGAAATCATTCCCGAATAGGACAAACCGGAATTTTGAGGTTTATTTGCACTCTCAAAATCAGTATCATCCACTCTTGTCTGGGGGGTATATCCCCTTTCCAGCTGCGGGGTATAGACAATCAGCGGTTTAATGGTACTTCCCGGCTGCCTTGCACTCTGGTAAGCCCGGTTCAGGCTATATCCCTTGATTTCTTCCTGTGTACGCCCGCCTACAATGGCGACCACCCTGCCCGTGGAATTATCAATACAACTGGACGCTCCCTGCAGGTTGAAAATCCCCGTCTCCGCATTTTTCTCTTCATCCACCGCCAGCGTCTCGTCAATGGTCTGCTGCAACAGCTTCTGTTTATTTAAATCAATGGAAGTATAAATTTGATATCCTCCGGTATACAATGCCGCATAATACTCATCATAGGTCTCCCGGTAAAGCTTATTATATTCTCTCTGCTCCTCTAAGGTTTCAAACTTATACTGGAAGTTAAATCCACTTGCCTCCATCAACGCTTCGGTTGCACAGAAATTGGTATAGGTTTCCACATAATCATGGCTTTCCTCTTTCGGGGGAGCCAGCGTAATTTTTTCCTCCAATGCCATCTGTAACTCCAAATCATTCAGATAGCCCAATTCATTCATATCCTTCAGTATTTTATCCCGGCGTTCAATGGTATGGTCGTAATTCCTTCTGGGGTCATAATACGTCGGACTGTTGGGAATCGCACACAGAAACGCTGCTTCCGATACCGATAACTCGTCCAAATCCTTATCAAAATATCCCTTTGCCGCTGCGCCTATTCCGTAATAGCTGTTGGAGAAAAAGATGGTATTTAAGTAAAATTCCAGAATCTGCTGCTTCGTATATTTTTTCTCCAATTCCCAGGCGATAAAAATCTCCTTAAACTTTCGGTCAAAGCTGACCTCATTGGTAAGGAAAATTCCCCTTGCCAGCTGCTGGGTAATGGTACTCGCCCCCTGCGTAATATTTCCGTTATTCTTAAACAAAATATATGCCGCCCTGGCAATACCTTCATAATCCACACCGTTATGCTCATAGAATCTTCTGTCCTCTACCGAAACCATCGCCTCTACAAAATAGGCGGGAATTTCATCATAGGTTTTGTAGTATACCTCTTTTTCCCCGGTAACCTCCCGGATTTTCCTTCGGTTTGCATCATACACGATAGAGGTTTCATCCTGTCGGAAAGTCTTCTCCGTAGAATCGGCAACCACCTTTACTGCCTCATCCCGGTAAGCCAGAATCTGCTTTCCGAATTTCTCATATGCCGTATAACCACCTATCACCAAAACCAGCAAAAAGATTACCAGAAGATAACTCAAGATGATTCTTCTGACCTTTTTTCTCTTTCTTTTACGCTCTTTCCTCGCCTTATTTTTTCGGATTCTCTCCATCTCCTCAGGCGTCTTGGTCGTGGTTTTTGCCGACGCTTTCGCCGCCGGTTTTGCTGTTGTTGAATTTGCCGATACTTTTCCTACCGGTTTTGTTGTCCTTTGCGAATTATTCTGTGCAGTTTTCCTTGTTGTACTCTTCGAGGAGGCAGCTGCCCTCCTGTTTGCATCTGACGTAGACCTTCTGTTATCAGCCATTTTGTTCCCTCATTTCCAGCTGTAGTATCCGGAAGCATATTTCTGACTACAGGCAATCAGCAGATTTCTTAGAAAACCGCGTCAGCCTGTCGTCACAGCCCAATATAATTACTGGATACTCCCAAATCGGTGAATTTTTCCTGAATGCCCGGATTCGCAGTAAAAATAATCATCTGGCGGTTCAGATATTCACTTAGACAGCTTAATGTTTCATATAATCTTTGTTCATCATAGGTGCCGAAAATGTCATCTATGATAATCGGCAAATCTTCTTTGACCAGCACCTCTGCAATAGAGAGGCGGAGAGCCAGATAAATCTGCTCTATCGTACCTGCGCTCAGATAATCCATACTGATAAACGAGCTTCCGCTCTTTACCATCACTCTCAGCTGGTCGTCAATTTTCACTTCCGAATATTTATTTCCGGTAATCCTTCCGACAATTTCGGAAACCTCTTTATTTAAAACACTTCCAAAAGAATCATATATCTCTTCCGATAAATCCTGAATGGTATTGATTGCCAGCTCGATTGCCGCAATCTCCTTCGCATTTGCCGCTTTCTTCTCCTTGATGGAAGTCAGCTCCTCCATCATCTGCTCCTGCTCTTTTCGCTCATTAACGATTTTTTCTTCCTTTACCTTTAAATCCGACATGCGGTTTACCAGCTCCCGCTGCTCCTCGCTGCTTAACCCACCGCTCTTTGCCTCTTCAAAGCCCTGTTCAATCTCAATCTCTTCCAGCATTTTGTAGAGCTTCGCCCGCTTTAGCAGGAACTGAACCTCCGTAAGCAGGACAAGCGCCGTTCCAAAGCCCATAATTCCCATTTTCAGCTCGGGGATATTAAACGGAACCAGATAGGCAATCCCTACAAACAGTGCGATAAACAACAAACCCAAAGCAAGAGTGAGCATCACATTATCCAGTACGCTCTTCGGTCCCATATTGCGAAGCATCTGCATTTCTTTTTCCCGTTTATCCATCGGAGAACCGGTTTCCCTTTTCGCCTGCTCCGCCTCAGCCGGCTCGTCCTTTTGCTGCCCGTCGGTATTCGGATTGATTGGCGTAAACTGCAGCCTCTCGCCTTTTCCGCTCTTCATGCCGGCTTCCACCTTAGCGTATTCCTCCCGCACTGAAGCAAGCTCCGCATCAAAATCCCTGTCCAGAGAAAGCTTTGCCGTAATTTCCTGCTCCCGCTGCTCCAATTCCTTGTCGGAAGAAAACGCCTTCTTTTTATTCTTAAGCTCCATAATTGCCGTTACCGCATCAATATCACCGGTTCTGGTGGACGCCATATTGACAATATAATGATTGAGCTTATCTGCGATTTCTTTATCGGTACCTGCACCCACCTGGCTTATGCAAAGCGTATTCATGTAGGTACTTTTATCCGTATGAAGAATTGTTCCCGCCAAATCGTTTTCGCCCTGTAAATCCAGCTCCCTTCCGGTGTCCAGATTCCTTACCACGGTTTTCTTTTCCTGACGGGCAAAATTACGCTCAATCTGATAACGCCCCTCTTCATTGGATATCTCCATGGCTCCGGAAAATGCCGACCCGTTAATCGGCTTCTTCTGCTCATAATGGTCGAATCTTGCACCGATTCCCCTTGATTTATCAATACCGTAGAGCATGTCCACGATAAAATCCTTAACCGTCGTCTTTCCCGCTTCATTTGCTCCGCAAATCACATTCACACCCGGAGCCAGGGTAATATTTTTTTCATGAAATTGTCCAAAATCCTGTAAGTGTAACCTGTCAATTCTCATAATTACTGCTCCCCCGTCTTTAGTAGTACATCCAGACCATAGTGAATTGCTTTTTTGCAAATCTCATCTCCATAGTAATTATCGGAAAGCTGTCCAATAAATTTACCCACCAGATTGTCCCGGTTCTCCTCGTAAAGCTTTCCTAAGTCATACTCCTCCGCAACCTCTGTAACCACCTCATAAATATTATATTTGTTCTCGATACTCGAAAAATCAAATACATCATGGTTATGATTGTGTCCTTTGACCAGTATGCGGTAAATATGCTGTGTGCCCAGATTCCGAATCTGCCTGTCCACTAAATCTACAATCATCTGCGGGGTATGGTCCGGTTTAATATTGATTAACAGATTCATATATGCCCGTTTGGCAACCGGCACAAATTCTGTCTTTAATATGCCGTCCTGCTCCACACCATAGATATAACCCCTTGCTCCGGTATCCGTATAATCAATCGGCTCCAGCGAGCCCGCCATAATCACAGCATCCTCCTTGATAATTTCCGGTTTATGGATATGTCCCAGCGCAATATAGTCAAAATTGGATTCCCGCAGGTTTTTCTTATTGAAAGGCAAATGCTTTGCATCTCCGCCATGCGCCAGTAAAATATTAAAAGCGCCCTGCTTTGCCGGTTTGATATGGTTTAAAATATCATCCTCATTCTCTTTGCTGTCATAAGAAAATCCCGTTACACAGGTGTTCAAATCTTTCATATATACATTGCTGATTTTATCCGCTGACAAGCAGATGGTTTTTGAGGAAAACTTATAATTTGCCATTGGGCTGTCCGGCTTCATATAATCATGGTTGCCGGCAATCATAATGGTTTTCGTCTTTGTCAGTCTGGACAAAATATAATCCACATCCCGAAGCATCCCCTCTGACGGAGGCATATGGAATAAATCACCGGCAATCAGCAGCAAATCAACCTGCTTTGCCTCTGCATCCTCCACCACCTTTACGAATGTATCCTTTATCTCCTGTTCCCTTTCCCGGCTCCAGGGCTTTCCCTTATCCGGCTGTATTCCTAAATGGACGTCTGCCATGTGTATAAATTTCATTTTCGCACCTGCCTCTTATCTTTTTATTCTCGCAAATGTAACCGCCTGCTTCTGCTTGGCTGCCCTGCACTTTCACCGCAAAGGTATCCGGATAAAAGTACATACATTCCTATTATATTAGATTTTGGTCATAAGTGCAAATTTTCTTCTCATTTTTCATATTTTTTTCGCCAGATTGGGATAAATTGGAATCCCTTGCCCCCACTTTATACAAGTTTTCTCACATTTTAAGTGGTTTGGCAAGGGAAAGAAAAAAATATTCAGATTATTTTAAGATTGTTCTTTCTCATCCTGTCTTTTCCTGCAGGTATTTTTCCTTTGTCGCCATCCCCCCTCTGATATGGCGCTCTGCCTTGTTCACATCCAACACCTTTCTTACCTCCTGTGCCAGCGCCGGGTTGATATATGCCAGCCGCTCTGATACATCCTTATGTATGGTTGTTACAATCGGGAACGCTATTGCCAACAGGATTATCCCCAATCAGTATCACATCCTCTAATCCCAAATCACCAAACAAGCATAAGAATATTTCCACGTTCCCTTCCCTGTCTACTTCTATCTTCTGAATCAGCTTCTTCAGCTGCGCATTTGTCATCTCATGCACATCGGCAATATCCTCAATCTGCTTAAACGTACTGTTTAATATACTCTCCAGCTGCTCTCCTTTAGTCATGTGATAAGATACCATTTTTAATTCATTTTCTAATCGCTCTATTTCCCTGCGCATTCCGCCGATTTTTTCATTTAATTCCTCTCTGGAAATCAAATCATCAGTATACATATCCATGTATTTCTGCCTTGACCTCCGCAACCTGTTCAGCTGTAGATTTAATTCTTTTTCATACGCAGCATTTTCATCCTTTGCTTTATAAACCCGTTGAAATTCGTTAACCACATGGCTGATTACTTTCTTCTTTTGCTTCAAAATCTCGGTAAAATATTCCTGCAGAACCTCTATCAGTTCGTCTTCATCCACCGTAACCGCATTCGGACAGCTGTCTGCTCCCCGTCCATTATGTGCGGAACACACCCAGCGTACATAGGTATTCTTATATGTCCGTACCGTTCTCCGGAAAGACCACCCGCAGTCCTTACAGCGGATTAGTGTGGAAAACAGATATTTATTGCTCTGACGTTGATGGGAATGATGAAATGTCTGATTGCGTGACTGAAGAATCGCATGTGCCTCTTTAAATACCTCCGGCTTGATAATCTGCAGGTCCGGTCTATCCACCACTATCCATTCATCTTCATTCTTATCCCTGCGCTGCCCGGTTAGAAAATCTGCCACCTCCTGTTTTCCGTTAATAATCTTTCCGGTGTATAATTCATTGGTTAAAATACGGCAGACTGCATTCTGGCTCCAGTTACAGTTTCGTTTTGTCTTACAACCTCTGTCATTCAACATGATGGAAATCTTAGCGGCTCCATAGCCTTCTTTGGTATACCATTGATATATTTGACGAATAACACCCGCTTCTTCTTCATTGATTGTTAAATTAAAATAATCCCCAATCGTCTTGTCATAGCCATAGACAATATTGGGAACACGTCCTTTTTCCGCATTCATCTTTTTACCAAACTTCACCCGCTTGGAAGTATTTGCGCTTTCCTCCTGCGCCAATGCTCCGAAAATAGTCAGAACAAACTCACTGTTGCCCATGCTGGTCATGTTAGCAGTAAGGAATTGCGTTTCAATACCGAGAGATTTTAATTTGCGGATATTTTGAAGCAAATCTACTGTATTCCTGGCAAAACGGGAAATATCCTTGACCACTACCATATCAAACAGACCGTGTTCGGCATCGGACATCATACGCAGAAATTCCTTACGGTTTTTAATTTTTGTACCGGATATCCCCTCATCTGCATACAGACGGACAAGATTGTCACCGGTACGTTTTGTATATTCAGAAAAAAATTCTTTTTGCGCTTCCAGGCTATTCAACTGGTCGGCTTTATCGGTCGAAACTCTGCAATAAGCGGCAATATTCATGACAAAACCTTTCTTCGCTAATGTATTTATTACATTTCATTATACGCATTTAAATGCAGAAACTCAAGTCATTACCCTGCGACAAAAACTGCCTGTTTAAGCAGCAGCCTTTCAGCCCTCCAATTCATCGGCGGCAAAGCATTCCTGCAATTCCTTGAATTTCCTTTCCACCTTTTCCTCATTTGCCTGGATTAGGATATCCATTAAAATTTTAGCGGTTTCTTCCACGGTGTTAGGATTATGTATGGTATAATTCAATTTTCTTTTTTTCACGGTGGAATCACCCCCTGCCTTTATACTCTTTGTCCAGTCTATGAGAAATAATCTGAAAATATTAACACTCATAGCGAAAACGTAAATCTGCAAACGCTGCACACTTACGTTCCAGCTATAGCAATAAAAATAACTTGTACTTTACAGCCAGCATTTCTGCTTTCCCAGTTCTTGTTCTCTCCCGGTGCGTTTCGTGCCCGAGTACCCATCTGCGTCCAGGTTCTGGTAGGTGGGTTTCTTTAGTTATAACTACCGCTCCGTATTACCGCTTTCGCTTATCGCTCCACATCTCCGCAGCTCTTTGCTTGACTCCGCTTATTTCAATAACTAACGCCCAGCCGTATCGTACTATTCAGTTATCATGGTCCCCGCCTACTTATATAAATGTTATTTACATCTATACTTTCCACTATAAATATACATCTATTGCTATACCGTCTATAGCTTCACTGCATATTATCTTATCAGAGGATTCTTGCGTGAGAATGCTCTGATAGAACAATATGTCATTATTTCTTTCCCTCGTACCAATATTTATCAATCCATCATTTTTATATTTTATCACCAACCCTAACTGAATTTAGGAATATTACTTTCTTCATTTTACACCATCATTTCCATTATGTCAAATATCTAAGCATTTTTATGTATATATCTAAGCATTCTAATTTATATATGTGTGATAATGCTAAAATAAAGCGGGGTGAAAATTATGGATTCAATAATTGGAGACAAAATTAAAAGTCTACGAAAATCATTTCATATCACACAGGAAGAATTGGCTAACAGTATTGGCATATCTCGGCAGACTATTACGGGCTACGAAAGAAAAATAAGTCAGCCTGATATAGAAATACTCAAACGCCTTGCCTCTTTTTTTTCTGTAAGCACTGATTATCTACTCGGATTAGATGAATTACAAAACGAAAACGAGGAATTTTTTAACAAACTTACATACTACGGCAGAAAGTTAAATTCATCTAACAGAGATATTATTATTGGAAACATGTCTGCATTAGTTAGAGAACAGGAACTTCACCAGGAAAAAGAGCATCGTATCGGATAATCAAAAGAGAAAGAAATATCGTCTACATAAGGAGAGATTAAAAAATGAATGAAAAGCAAGAATTAACAGAAGAGGAAAAAGCCGAGTTAAAAAAGAAAATCGAAATCAAACTGGATGAATACAAAAAAAGTAATAGCGATATTATCAACAATTTATTAACTGCAATTATTAACATAGCTATATTGCATGAAATATTAAAAGATATCCCTACGGATTATATTTACTCTTCTTTATCAGCTACCATTAATTTTGACGGTAATATCAATAGTGAACAAACTGCTAAGGATATTACAGATAACGTGCTTTCATTGCCATCAAGATATGCTTATGAACAGCAGCTGGATGCGGCTATTGACGAAGCTCTTGAAAATGCCCCCTGTAATGAAGAATCATATGAGATGGAAATGTAAGTGGTAAATATTATGTATCTTTTATAACTAGTTCTGCATTCAGAAGATTACAGGATAAAATGCAATAAGCCATTGCTACTATAATAAAAACACTATTTACAAGGAGCAAAAACACCATGATATCTATTGTTATAATAATCTGTGCAATCATAGGTCTTTTAGTCCTAATTTTTGCTAAAGAATCCGGTAGACTATTTAGTATAATCCCCTTTATATTTGCCATTTTATTTTATATATTCCCCTTTTCTGGAGCAGATACCGAAAACAAAACTACTGAAACGACTACCACTTATGCACCATCTATCACAGAATACACAACGGAGCCTGTTATTTCAAATGATGAGGAACTTGTAATTTCTTCGGACAAAGCAAAAGAAACAACTGGAATCATATCTGGCGCAATTACTTATGAATCAGAGCATCTGTCATATACCTATACAGCTATTACTACCGGACGATATCATTTTGATTTTGACTATAGTGATATAAACAATCCCTTTTACTTTTCAATATTTGACTCATCGGGCGAATCCATTTCTGAATCCGTAGCTAATGACGATGGAATCTCTGCTGATTTAGTCGAAGATGAAATTTATACTATTTGTGTTGACGAATATAACGGTTTACTCGACAATTTTTCCGTTAAAATAAATGAGCCAACCCCAGCGTCTACCATCGAAGGAACTTCCTTTTCGGATTCAATTACGTATGAAGATCAGGAAAATATTAAATATTATCAAGCTCCCGTTACCGGAATTTATCACTTTTCTTTCGATATTAGTGATGTTAATCATCCTTTTCAATTTTACTTAAGTGATTCACGAAAAAAAATCTTAGCAGATACTACTTCACTAGATGGCGCTACTGTCAAATTGGAAAAAGATGAAATATATACTATTACCATTGAAGAATATAGTGGTTTACTAGATGCCTATACCATCTCTATCGGCGTACCTCAAGAACCTGTTCAAATTACCGAAAAGCAATTTAGCGGAACAATTAGTTACGCTGACCAAATAGACCTTTTCTATTATACTGCTCCTCGTACTGGTACATACCGATTTGACTTTGATTCCAGTAATGTTAATAATTCATTTCTATTTAAAATGTACGATTCCAAAAAAAGAGAAATTTCAAGTTGCTCTTCCGAGGATAAAGGGTCTACTCTTAACTTAACAAAAAATGAAACCTATGAAATACAAATTTGTGAAAGCCTTGGTTTATTAGATAATTATACAATAACAATAGGCGTTCCCAAAAAGACAAAAAGAATCACTGATTTTCCTATAAGCGGGAAATTAACATATGAAGACCAATGTAATATTTATAAATACACTGCACCATATTCTGGTGAATATACGTTTGAATTTCAAATAAGTGATGTGAACTATTATTATACATTCACTATTTTTACAGAAAATCAAAAAGAAATTGCTTACACATTTTCTAACAACAATCAAGAAACTGTTGAATTGAACCAAGGCGAAACCTATACTATTCAAATAAAACAAAATAGCGGATATCCTGTAAAATATGATATTACACTAAATTAAAAATGCAAAGGAGTTAATTACTATGAGTATTAAAATTCTTAACCAAGTGAATGATTCATTAAATCAAAATAAGTTAGCATATGCCCTAGCTGATGAAACTATTCACAGAAATAAAATGATATATTTACAGACCAACCAAGCCGCAACGCTCAATCAACAGCTAGATCTTCTTGGTAATATAAAGAAAAATACTGCCACTTCCGGACTGGATGTTGTCACCGCTTTATTAGGTCTGTTGGTGTAATCCAAACGACACTTGCTCTATTATGATAATAAACAAAAATTGTTCTACTTCCTTTTCATTAACTCTATCGTAACGAAAAAATGAATAATCAGAATAAAGAGGATTGCAAAAGCAGTCCTTTTTTCGTCCAAATAACGCACTTACCATCGGACAGATTGAAAATCAGGCAATGTTGCAAATCAATTCTGCCAGTCATTGACGAAAAATAATATAATAGAAAATATACTCTGATACAATTACCATTGTTTATACACAATAATGTTTTTTACGGGAGGTAGAATATGAAAAATACTAAGATTTATGGCTACATGCGTGTATCTACAAGGGAACAAAACGAGGACAGGCAGCGAATTGCCCTGCTTAAAATGGGCGTGCCTCAAGCGCAGATTTATATGGATAAGCAGTCGGGAAAGAATTTTGAAAGACCGCAGTATCAAAAGCTGATTAAAAAACTGGATAATAATTCCGTACTATTTGTAAAGTCAATAGACCGTTTGGGACGAAATTATAAAGACCTCAACGAGCAATGGAGAATTATAACAAAAGAAAAAGGAGCAGACATAGTTGTGATTGATATGCCGATTTTGGATACAAGACGTGAAAAGAATCTTTTGGGAACACTTATCAGTGATATTGTGCTTGCACTTCTCAGCTATGTTGCGGAAAATGAACGGATAAATATCAAACAAAGACAGGCTGAAGGCATTGCTGCCGCAAAAGCAAGAGGGGTAAAATTTGGCAGACCACCTGTACCGATACCCGATAATTTTTATAAGGCACATAGTGAATGGCGAAAAGGCAAAATCTCTATGGAACAAGCAGCAGAGGAATGTAATATGCTGCCAAAAACTTTTTATAGCAAAGCCGTCAAATATGAAAAGTCTCATTAAAAAGAATGATTCCCAAACTGATAAAGCATACTTTTTCAGTTTGATTAATCTTTATATAATATTTACAATAGTGTACCACAAATCCTGCTTAAATTCATCCATTTATTGTATAAAATTACAAAAATGCTGAAATTGAAGACCTTGACTGAAAAAGTATGCTTTTTTCGATAATTGAAAAAGCGTAAATTCAGAGAGGAGCGCAAGCATGGCAGGAAACCGTAATTTAACTGATTCCGCACGGAATAAACAGGACGAGTTTTATACACAGATTTCTATGATAGAAAATGAATTAAAATATTACAGAAACCATTTCAAGGACAAAATTGTCTTTTGTAATTGCGATGACCCAGCATGGTCTAACTTCTGGAAATACTTTGCTATCAATTTTGAATTTCTTGGACTAAAAAAACTGATTGCCACACATTATGACGCCCAAAAACCTACCTATAAGCTGGAACTGATAAAAGATGCTGCCGGAAATAGGAATGTAAATGAAGATGATGTGATTAAGACAGAACTTTCACAGAATGGGGATTTCCGAAGTCTCGAATGTATAGAACTGTTAAAGGAATCAGATATTGTTGTGACCAATCCGCCGTTCAGTTTATTCCGGGAGTACATTTCCCAGCTTGTCGAATATCAAAAGAGTTTTATTGTAATCGGTAATATCAATAATATAACATACAAGGAAATAACACCGCTGATTATGAACAATAGAATATGGCTTGGCAGAAACAGCGGACATTTCTGGTTCAGGGTCCCTGATTGGTACGAGGAGAAGAACACAGACTTCAAAATTGATGGAAGCGGCATAAAATGGCGGCGTATGGGAAATATATGCTGGTATACTAATATGGACTATCCCGAAAGGCACGAAGATATGACTTTGTATAAGCAATATACGGAAGCAGAATACCCCCAGTATACAAATTATGAAGCAATAGAAGTATCACGAACGGAAAAAATTCCAGAGGACTATTATGGTCTAATGGGAGTTCCAATTACTTTTTTGGTGAAACATAACCCGGAGCAATTTGACATCCTGGGTATTGACAAAGATTTTACTTCTGACGGCGGGCGGTTCAAATTGATGATAAACGGAAAAGAAAAGACGCAGTATGCGAGATTGGTAATCAGGAGGAGAAAGTAATGGAAATAAAAATGCACGAAATTTCTATCAGTGAAGTATTTGCAGGATATATTGACAATGATGATGAAGGTGTTATAGGATATCACGGCAAATTGAACATACGCCCCGCTTTTCAACGTGAATTTGTCTATAAGGATAAACAGCGTGATGAAGTAATTAATACAGTCCGCAAAGGATTTCCGTTAAATGTAATGTATTGGGTAAAGACCGATGACGGATATGAGTTGATGGACGGACAGCAAAGGACGATCAGTATATGTCAATATCTCAACGGAGATTTTTCCGTCAATTACCAATATTTTCATAATCTTACGGAAAGTGAAAAACAGCAAATGCGTGATTATAAGCTTATGATTTATATATGCGAGGGAAATGACAAGGAGAAACTGGATTGGTTTAAAATAATCAACATAGCAGGTGAGCAGCTTACAGAACAGGAACTTCGCAATGCAATCTATACCGGAACCTGGCTTGCAGACGCAAAGAAACGTTTTAGTAAAATCCTATGTCCCGCCTACACGATTGCAAACAATTATATGAGTGGCACACCTATCAGGCAAGATTACTTGCAGACTGTCTTATCTTGGCTTTCAAACCGTGACGGAATAGCACTTGAAGAATATATGGCACAACACCAACACGATGCTGATGCGCACGAAGAATGGCTATACTATAAGTCAGTTATTGATTGGGTGCAGGCAATATTTCCCAAGTACAGAAAAGAAATGAAAGGCATACAATGGGGATTATATTATAACCAATTTAAAGACAAGAGCTTTACCCCTATGGAACTCGAAGAAGAGGTAACGCAACTTATGATGGATGATGATGTAACAAAAAAGTCAGGAATTTATGAATATCTCATTGACGGAGAAGAAAAGCACCTTTCTATCCGGGCATTTACAGCATCTCAGATGCGGACACAGTATGAAAAGCAATGCGGTATCTGTCCTAAATGCCGGCAACACTATGAACTGAAGGAAATGGAGGGAGATCACATCACACCTTGGTCCGAAGGTGGTCATACAACATCTGATAATTTACAGATGTTATGCAAGAATTGTAACAGGCGAAAATCAGCAAAATAGAACAGCTTCTGATACGGGTGAATGTACCTCACCTGTCCCGGCAAATTTATTAGGCTAAGAAATAGCTGTCCTAAACTTTACCAGAGAGCAGGACGGCTATTTCTTATTTTTCATGTTTAGGATTGATATAATTGATTATGCCAACTTTTTAAAAATTATTACGAACAAGCATTTGCACGTGAACGATATAAGATTCCCGAGAACCTCCAAACTCTATATTTAGGAGATAACTTGAACTCTTGCTCGGATAATGTAATCCCTGTGTTTTCTAACACATTTGTGTACTTATTTTCACTTCAAAATCATATTTTTACATCTGTTCTTTGACTCTGTAAAAATTATTAGAGCCATTTTAGAGCCAATCATGCTTCCGTCCCCCATGACTTCATATCATTCAACACGTATCCAGAATAGATAGAAACTAAGTCATTAGAAACATTTTTCATTACCGTTTCAAGTTTTTTCTCAATCCTATCTAAAATGGTTTCCTTCTTCAAATCACTTATGTAAAACATATATACATAACCATAATCAACTAATCTGGCATCCTTAGCTAAATGTATTGCATACTTATTAAGTTGTTCTACCCCCTTAGCAACCCTATCTGCAATCCCATAATTCGTTACACCTTCGTAATATTTTTTCGCCAAAGAAAATTTAACCTCTATTATCGCCCTTTGATTTCCATCATTTACATATATATCAACCGACTCCTCATCATTTACGTAGTCCGTACAGAATTCAACCATAACATCTCCCTGCATATTTTTCTTCAAATACTTCATTAAATAATTCCGTAAATCTTGCTCCAAAATTTCCCTTTTAATCTTCTTACTCGATTTGTCAAAACATAGTTTGTAGTAATCATATGTATAATCACATTCTACTTTAAAATGTGCAAAAACTTCTTTAATTCTAGATACTGGCTTTAAAACTTCCAACTGTTTTTGCATAGATTTAGTTTTCTGTAAACAGCTTTGAATGCTCTCTTCCATCTTTCCACCAGCATATAAATATTGCATACCAGCATTTACAATAAAACAATAACCCTTATAATCTTGAAACTTTTTTTGTACCATATTGATAATTCCTGCTTCATTTATATTTCTATCACCACAATCCTCAATTAAGCATTGACCATTCGCTTGTAATTTCACATGATAAAATCTTGATTTTTTTAATAATTCTATTTCATCTTTTAGCTTCATATAATGAGTACTAAAAAAATCTAGCCTGTCCATACTAATCATTACCGCTTTATCTAATATTGCTAATTGTGATAATACTTTACTCTCACTTATAAATGAACTACTCTCATTTGCTTTTGCTAGAAATGCTTCTTTATTCATTGCTCTTCTCCTGTAAATATTCCTCAAATACAAAATCTAACCAACTAGAAAAAACATCATATTTATCAAGCTTATTTTCTCTTGCATCATTCGCCTGTTGTTCAAATTCTTCTAATAAATTTTTCAACTTATTATTTGATAATTCTATTTTATTTTTCCCTCTACTTATTGTATTTTCAACATTGGGTTCATTAAAAAAAGCTGATAAAATAACATCTTCCGAATATGACAAAACAATGCCTACAAAATACATTATTTTATTCAAATCTTCTTTTACTTTATCCCTATTTTTAATACTGTCTATATAAGTAATCAAATCTGCTTCCATATAAATAAAAGCACCCTTTATTGTAATATAATTTCTTCTAGCTATCTCGTTAAGGGCATTTGTCAACTCAATAATATTTCCCACCCCCATATCCTTATCAATAATTATTTCTTCATTTATCCTATCAAAATTTCCAAAATATTCATTTACTACATCAAATATATAAACATATCTGAACAATGTGTTTTTTGATACAGTATTACCTTTTAATGCATATAAAAATAAACATATAAAATATTCTAGTTTATTTTTCATTTTTCCACCTCCAAAAAACCATATAATTCCAGCTGTCGTACTTCCTTAAATCTTTCACTCGCCAAATTTGATTTTTCTAACAAATTAATCAATTCAAAATCTCCCTTATACTTTTTAGCAAGTTCATTAATTAATCGACTGTTTCTAGCATTTGCTGACATAAAAACAGTGTTTCCAGAATCAATAAAATAGCTAAATGTATTTACAGCATTCTCTTCAAACAAATAGTCCAAGGTACTATCTGGTGTCTCACTTATAAAATATGAATCTTTATGAAAAAATTCTAATGTAGCCAATCTATATGCCATATCAACAAAAATTCTCTGAGACTCAGAAAGAGCAGTTTCCGTCTCCCTTTCCGTTCCATTAAGATAAAATCTAAAAAAAGAATCTTCAGCCTTGCCAACAAGTTCAAAATCTATAGTTTTATCATTCCCCAAAAAAGAATAAGCATACTTCTTAAATGCCTTTTTATATTCTGCAAACACCTCATTGATAATTTCATCAATCTCTAATGCCAACTCTCTTTCTTTTTTCTTAGCATCCTCCAAATCAGCTATATACTGTTTCTTTAATAATTCTAATTTTCTATACTTAGCAACATTATCATTCTCGACAACATCTAATTCTTTCTTAATCTTTTGTTGGACGTCAATCAATTTCTGTAATTCTTTTTCTTCCTCTCTTAAATTACTTCTCACTTTAGAAGCTTCTTTCTTTAATAACTCAAGATTATTTTGTAATCTCTTCCTTTCGTTTTCCAAATTTCTTCGTTTAATTTCTAAATCACTCAAATCAACTTTCTTCCTAATACGTATTGGTTTTTTGCAATAAAAACAATCTTCGATATGCAATTTTACATCTAGATGTTCTTCACCACAAAATGGGCATTTCCCAGACAAAATAAATGGGACATATCTATTATACATATCTTGGTACGTATCAGGAAAAATATTTTCATACCACTGCTTTTCTATTTCCAAAAGTTTTTTACTAATTTGCTCATATCCAACACGATTTTGTGTTTTTTCCCTATCGTTCTGACCAAGTTCCTTTTCGCATCTTTCAATTCTCAATTGTACGCTTTCAATTTCCTCATTAATTTTTTGCAAATCCTTTAATGTATACTTTGTTTCTTCTCCGGCCTCTTCAAGAAAATCTTCTCCCAAGAAATCTTTTATCATTGACATTTTATACGACGTTAATCTTGCCTGACTATCAAATTTTTTAACTAATTTTTGTACTTCATCATATTCAAAATATTTATTTTGAGGCAGGAACTTACTTAATATAGATTTGCACATATTTTGATCCCAAAACACAAAATCTCTTACTTCAGAAAAAAACATAACTTCAGTAATCATTAAAATAAAAGAGTTAATATCAGGGAATGCAGAAGATTCGACAATATTACTATGATATCTATTGATTAAATAACACGATAAATCTTCATCGTTTTTTCCAAAATATTTTTTTTCATAATTTTCATAGTTATATATTTCTCCTAATATTTCTTTTCCATTAATCACTAATTTATCTATCTTAAATTCATACAAATTGTGCCATACTTCATACTGATCCTTGCCAAGAAAAAAAGTAACCTTAACCATCGCACTTTCCTTGACATTATTCATACGACTTCTAAAATATTTCTTGTCTAACATAGGTCTCCTCAGTTTTTGCTGATCCTTCCAATTACGAAATGTAATCTTTCCGGTATATGGACCTATAATGGAGTATTGCAAGATATTTAGAAAAGTGGTTTTGCCTAATCCATTCGTACCGAATATCAAATTAAGCTTCTCTGAAAAATTAATGTCAAACGGACATTTATATAAATCATAATCATCTATATGCAATTCTGTAATTTTAGGCAAAAAATACTTATTTTTCATCATCTTATCTCTCCAATACAATAACTCCCTCTAATAATTTATCAATTTTTTCTTTTTGCTGAGGGCTAGTCTTTAATTTTCTTGCATCCCTTACTTCTATCACTTTAAACCCCTCTTGTTCCGCAATTGATGCACATATCTCTAGCGTGTTAATAAGGACATTAAAATATGCAGAATTTGAAACATTAAAATAAACTCTTCCTTTGGATTTTAATTTTTTAAATAAAACTCGAAAAACATTCTGCATGTCAACAAAATACAACCGCACCATATCTATTATTGAATCATTCCATTTTTCAATATTAGAGGACGCCTGTTCTAGTTCTTTCAATGTGTCCTTTAGTAATCTATTATTAATTGAAGAACTATCATTCCACTTTATTTGAACATGTGATCTAAATGTTCTTTCTCTTAGTTGTCTGATTTCCTCTTTAGTTTTTGTAAAACCCAAAGTTTTTAATTCTAACATATATGTATCCGTATAATCACGCGAATTTAAATACGGTGGAGAAGTAATAACCAAATCAATGGTACCATCTTTTACTTTTTTCTCTATTCCTTGTCTACAATCCTCATTAAATAATAATAATTTATTATTCTGAACACTTTGTCTCATTGATTTTGCAATATCATCTCTTATTTCCATAATTTTATCATCAAATTTTTTAAAAACATCTAATTCAGAATTTTTTTTATTCTTCCAATCCTTTTTATATGATAAGCACTTTCCATTTCTATATAAATTACTTACATCTAATAATATTGCTGCTAAAGCCACCTTAAAAATATCTCTATAAATATCCTCTTTAATTCCATCAATCAATGTTCTCAATTTCTCAACTGCAATTCCGACCTCTGTATTATAATTCCACTTTTCCATATCTTTATCCTCATAAAGAGTTGTATATTCCGTGTTTAATGTCACCTCTATATTCCCTCTTCTTTTTTTAATATTTCTGTACCAATAATCAAATTTATGCAAATCATACGAATTCTCCAACTTGGCTTTAGCAATTAAATACATTAACGGATTTACCTCAAAGGAGTAACAAGGTATATTATTATTCTGTAATTCTAAGGCTGTCGTTCCACTGCCAGAAAATGGTTCAAGACATACCAAATCAGACCTACCCATTTCTGATATAATTGATTGAATAAACTCTTTTGAGTATCCTTCAACAAATGAATACCATCTATGTATAGGCTCCTGTTTATTTTTATTGAATTGCATTATTCTTCCGTATTTTTCCATATAATCTGTATGTATATACATATTCTAACATCCTTCAAATACAATTTTTCAATTTCATTATATCAAATATTCTCACAAAAATCTATCCTTTTATGAATCAAAATCCCTTATCTGGCATTTCCTACCTTAATTTGCATAACTATCTTTTTAACCAACCACCATGCATATCCTCTATTTCCTTACCAATATTCCTATCTGCATATAAGACACCCACAAAATCTCCTCCATGCGGAAACTACAGTCTTTCATAATCTCAATGAGCTCTGCAATCGACATAGGAAAATAGTCCTTTCCATACCGCTTGATATGCAAATCTGTTTCTCGCTCTGTTTTTCCATGTGCAATCTGAAACTGTTTCCAACGCTCTAAATACAATCTTTTGCCCTCCTCACTATCCGGGGCAAAATTCTCAAAGGAAATATATACCCCATTTTCTTCTAAAGCATCATAATAATTTTTTATGGCTGCAATATGCTCCTTCTTCTTAAAATAATGATTGACCTGTATGGCAGTCACGATATCAAACATCTCCTGATACGGTAGTTCTCTGACATCGCATTGCAGAAATTCTACCTTTCCAGCATTGCAAAATTTTTCTGCCCTCTCAATCGCTTTACTTTCTAATCCCCAAAAAACGTTCCGGTAGCGAAATTTACGAAAATTGTACTATTACGACTCCAAAAGCCGCCTATAATTATTATACAATCTCTCACCTGCTTAACACAGGGATATTTAAAAATGTTGATACTGACCATTGGACGCATATTCCAATAAAGAATTATAATTCTTTTTATGAAAGGGCTAAAAATCTTTCCCGCTCATGCTACGAGAAAAGCTTTATCGAGTGCTACCTTCAATTTCTTGAGCAACAACCAAATAAAAAAGAAATTCCACTACTTATACCTGAATTTCGTTATGATGGGATAAACAAAAGGCATTCTTATCGATTAGATTTTCTTATACTCAATTTATTATTTACAAAAGTTTATTGGAATTGAACTCAGTCCTTCAAGCAGTCATATTCTTAACGGAAAGAATACCAGAAAACAATGGATTCATGAAAACGATAAGCGAAATGACTTTTTCAGTCGGTATGAAATTTCTCTTATAACCTTTACCGACGAAGAACTCAAGGACATCCCTGGTTGCTTCGATAAAGTCAAAATATGGCTTAGTACAACGTCCAATCTGGACAATTCTGAAGATGTGGAAAAGAGACTGCTTTCAATAAATCTTGAAAACAAAAATAATTTAACGTAAATCCGTTAGTATAACACGAAAGAACATTTTCCGACTAATGCGAAAATGTAGAATTTCTCATCAGGAAATTGACAAAATTCGACAATATATGTATAATACATTTAACAAGGCAGTCGGAAGGTGAATGTACCTCACCCGTCCCGGCGAATTTATTAGGCTAAGAAATAGCTGTCCTAAACTTTACCAGAGAGCAGGACGGCTATTTCTTATTTTTCATGTTTAGAATAGAGACAATTAGCAGTGCTACTGTTAATATAGTCATGAATTCTTCGTATGTACTCATAAGCACCACCCCTTCCGTAAGGCTCAGAACGGATGGGAACACGTCCCCCGGCTACCCGGTTAAATATGTTATTGCTATTTTACGTTTCCTTGCTGCTTAGATACTGTTTTATCTTCTGGGTGTAATGTTTTATATAGTGCAAGTAAATTCTTTTATCTTGAAAAAGGTCTAAATACACTGTTTTTTGCGGTACGTTTTGCCTTAATCACCTGTGCCTGCTTTGTATCATCCTGCACCTTATCACCTCGTATTTCTTAAAATCTATGACAGCAGATAATATCGACTACTCCTAACACACCTTAATTATACAGAAAAAAGTTCCTGTTTACAATAAAATTCACGTTAAATTTCTTCCTCCCCGCTTAGTCTTATTCTGTTGCCTATTATACTGCCAACTCCCCTTCTGAAGCTCCCCTGCAAGACTCCCCCTGGTATAAGATTACTTAAACATAATCAATATACTTCTTTTTCATTAGCCCTATAGTATAGATAGGGTGCAATTTTCGACACAGAAGCATCAAAGCCGGAGGATTTTCCGGAGTTTTCCCCATGAGAAGGCTATTTTTCTCCGGCATAAATGTAAAATTTTGTATATCTTCATCTTCCATCCCTCCTTCCAGTCTTTTACATTTTGTACAAACTTTTTGATAAAATGCTTCCGGCTGCCTGTATCTTTCTCTCTAATGACCGGCTGGGTCTCATCAAAATTATTACCTGGTACCGGCGTCATGGATAACCCTTCCCTTTCATCAGAAACAGTCCGTTTCTCCTCTGCCGCCGTATTTCCGGTAAGCTGCATAACCAGATATTCTTTTTTCCTTATCACGAGCAGCTTTATCCGTAACATCCCTTTACGGCGTAAAGCGTCCAATATCTGCATAAATACCCTCTTTCTTATGCCTACTGCCCGCATAAAGACTTCCGGGGTGTCATAAAGCATCCCTTTCTTATCCGCCCGGTGGTAAAGATAAACCAGTACCATTCTCTCTCTGGCTGTCAAACCTTTCATTGCATATATCTTTTGGATTTCGCTTATTTTCCTTACATGCTTTTCCGGGATGTTGAAAGATAAACCGTTGATTTTCTCATATTCCGCATCGGTAAACCTTATCTGCCGGGCTTTCTCTTCAGTAATTCCAAAATTAAATACATACTGGTTGCTAAGCTGCTGGTGGTTATACCAGCGGTCTACCCTCGTAATGTATCCCGCTTTTTCCAGTTTACGCATATTATACTGGACAGTACGTTTACAGACGCCAAGAGATTTTGCGATTGTTTCTACTGCCGGAAAGCATTGCTCCTTATTGGATTTATGTACCAGATACTGTAACAACGCTATCGCTCCTTTTTTCAGTTCTGCATCTTTATAGGCTGCATTTAATAAATCATATTTGTTTTCAAATCTCTGCATAATTATTTCTCCTCATCAAAAAAGCTCCGGATAATCCGAAGCCTGAATTTTTTGTATATTTGTATTTTTGGTCTTGCATTCATTTCATAATTATGCTATCTTAACTTTACAGTTTATTGGTGGCAGATAGCATATTTGTCATCCCAACAAAGGGCAACCGCCCAAAAGTGGTTACCCTCATGTGTGAAATAAGCTCACCTACTCAGCCAAGTACAGGGTGAGCTTATTTATTTTCGCTTGTTATTCCGTTTCCCTGATTATGCCAGTATCGGCTCTGTTTTCTCAATGATAGCCTCTACTTCCTCAACACTCTTTTCCACAATTTCTGCTATCTGCTTTAATGTATAACCTTTCCTGTACATATTCATAATCACTTTTTCATTTGCATCATCTCTAATTCCTTGTGACAAATTACACATGGCACCCATATCCTCTCTTATTCTATCATCTACTGAAATGCTGTACTCTTTTTCCATAATCCCTAATTTCTCATCAACGGAATAACAAGCGAAAATAAAAATCCTGCCAAATCAATCGGAACTTTCTTTCATTCACCACAAGCATTCATCATAGAACACATTATCGCCGACATTCACCCCTTTTGTTTCAATCCCCAGCTTCTTCGCATAAGCGGATGATATAAAATAGCACTTTCCGCCGATAGGGTTTGTCGCCGTCCCTTCCAGCACCGCCCTTGCCGATTCCAGCGCCCAGGAAGGCGGATTGTTTACATACTGGTTCCATGGGCTGGTAAACTGTCCCGGTGCGGTAACCACTTCTTTCACCGTTTTCCCGAATCCTTTGGCATTTACCCGGTTTGCCACCACATAACCTACCGCATATTGCCCCTCTTTACTGCTGGAAAGCGCTTCAGCGGCAATACAGGCTGCCATATACCGCAAATCTTCCTCGGAATAGGACGCCTGGATAAACCTGCCATAACCGCAGGGCTGCCTGTAACCAATATCCGATATCTTAATCCCTCCCTCCGGATACGGTTTGGAATTACTGGCATGGATTACCTGGTTATTTCCTATGTACATGGTAACATGGCTGACATTATTTATACTGCCGCCATAGAACAGCAAATCCCCCGGCAGCAGGTCTTCCCGGTTTATCTTTTCCGATGCGTTATACTGCGCCTGTGCAGTCCGTGGTATGGTTATCCCAAAATGTTCATATATCCGCATGGTATATCCGGAACAGTCTGCACCGCTGGTCAGGCTTGTTCCTCCATATACATACGGATTCCCGATAAACTGTTTTGCATAGGCAACCATATCATTTCGCAGACCGGTGGAAGCTGTTGTGGTATAGCGGATTTCTTCATCCTTATCCACGTAATCCAGGGGATTTACATATTTTCCGTCTTTCAATATCGCAAAATGGCAATGTGCCCCGGTAGAAATACCTGTGTTCCCAGACAGCGCAATGACCTGACCCTTGGCAACCGTATCCCCGGCTTTCACAAGCAGCGTACTGTTGTGCATATAGTAAGAGGTAAAATGCTCGTCATGCTGTACCGCTATCCAGTTCCCTTCAGAAGAGGAACTTTCTGCCACAGTTACGGTTCCACTCTTTGATGCAACCACATTTGTACCCTCTGCACAGGGGATATCAATGCCCTTATGGTCAGCAGATGCCCCGGCTGCCGGCGATTTCCTTTTCCCAAAATAAGAGGATATCTTCCTGCAGTCCGGAACAACCCACATCCATTCATTGGTGCCGTAATAGTACCCGTTATTTTCGCTTTCTGTATATTCTGCGCCTAATATTACACTGAACAGCAGAAGGAACAGCATTGCTCCTCCTATTGCCCAGGCAATTCCCCTGTTCATTACCTTCCTCCGGCAGAACCGAAGTAATCCCACTTGTAATCTGCCACTTCAAACATAACCTTCATATGCATATGTCCGATAATCATCAGGGCAAGCCCTTTCTGCATCAGTTCAAGGGTTTCCTCCTCTGCCTCGGTCAGGTTATATAACTCGACCGTATCCTTTAAATTCTGCCCGTCACATCCCATCAGTATCTTAATTGCAGCAGAATCCAGTATCGCCTGTCCATATATTTTGACGGAATCATCCAGAAAATCGACAACGGAATGGGACACCAGAACAAAGGATATCTCATATTTCCGCCCACGCTTCAAGCCGTTCCGGAGAAAGACCAGCGCCTGGGGTATCTTCCGGTCAATCATCAGATAGGCTTCATCCGCTACAATCATTGTCCGTTCCCTCCTGTCTTTGGAAGCCTCTATCCACATCCAGGTCAGAATATTGTAATACTGCGCTCCCTTAATGTAATCCGGAGCATTATTCTGCAGGTCATGGGTATCAATCACGACCATATTGGAATGCAGGTCAATAGTGGTATGCCCGTTCCACAGAAACTGCAGGGAGCCGGTTACCATATTGCTGATAAACCCTTTCAAGGCAAGTAAATCCTCCTCCCGCTGGGTTCCCGTACCAAGCGTTTTCTCCAATTCCTTTTCAATCTCCTCATATACATCCGACATAATCGGATAATCTTCATTTTTTAACCTGGTAAAATCCGTTGACCACTGCATCCCAAAACGTTCATATGTTTTAATCAGAATCGTTTCCATCTCATTTAACTGGGCAATGGTTATTCCCGGACATGCCATTTCAAACCACGACTTCAAATGCATCAAATATGCCGCCAAATCCGGCAGTCCCCTTTCTTCCCTGTATCTGCCGTCCTCATCCGGGTCTCCCGGCAGAACCCGGATTTGGAGGGGATTGATTTTACCGGCTCCGCCTCCGGCATTTATCCATGTCCCCCCGAGCCTTTTACACAGGGTTTTATACTCTCTTTCCGGGTCAATGACTAACAGGCGGGTTCCCCTGGCATATTCCATTGTAATAATATCCTTAACTTTGGTTGACTTTCCTACTCCGGGATGCCCCATGATTACCATATGCGAATTATTCCGGTCCTGCCCTCTCTTCCATGGGTCTAAAATCATGTTTGAACCGGCTGAATTATTACCGCTTTTCAGGCTTCCGAACAAATACCCGGAACCGTCGTTAAATCCGGAAGAGGCAAAGGGAAATCCGCCAAGAACCGTGCGCAGGGGCGCAGGTCTGTCCAGCATGCTGCTGATATCCTTATTTTTAATATAGCTCGGCGACATATGCTGATAGCCCTCTTTCTGCATATCCGATAACAGCCGGAAACGGTGTTTCCCCTTTTTTACCTCACCTTTTAGCCTGGAATCTGCCTTCTCCATATATTCTTCCGTGGCAACAGTCATTACGGTAGCCGATAATGCCCCTACACTCTCTTCTTTTCGGCATAAATCCTCCAGCATCTGGTCGGAATTATCAATCGCAATCTGCAGCTTCTTCTCCTGCAGGGGGTCCGTGGTTTCATTCTTCTTACGGGTCAGCACCTTAAGGTTGTTATTGATGACATCCATGGAATCCGCTTCCGGAAGCGGCTCGTAGGATAATTCAGCGATAGTACCGGGAATATTCATCAAGGATTCCAGCCAGCCGTAATCCAGATTCTCATTAAACCGGGTAATTCCATAAACCTTCGCCATATTCTCCCCAATCGTCAGCTTGCTTTTATATAACCGGAACCCCATAGGAGAAATCATATTTAATAATGCGTTATTTATCGTTTTATCTTCTTTTCTCATTCGTCCTCCTCCATTTCCAGTATCATGGGAAAGCTGGGTTCTGCCGATGCATCCTCTACGTTGATGTATGCCGGGTTATGGACAAGGTTACAGAACCGGATGATATCCGGCTTCTTTAGCAGCTGTCCGGTCACCCCAATGGATTCGTAATACGAAAGAATCTGCCCTGCTCTTTCTTTTAATTCCATTTCTGCCCCATCCTTAAATACTGTCCATATCTTAATGTAAAACTGCCGTTCTACCGCTTCACCGCCGCCTACCTTTTTTTGCAGTTCATTCATTTCCTGTTTTAACAGCTTCTTCCTTACCGGGTCGTCTGTTTCCTCCCGCATCTGCCGGTACTGGCTGATGAGCTGGGAGATATCCATCGGACGGGATACCGCCGTCAGCGTCCAGGGAAGCCGGTCCTTCGACACTTCCGCAACCAGGGTATTTGTCTTCATCCGTTTTTCACGCTTTGACCACAGCGAAGACATTGGCGGCTGCAGCCGGACATAGGAAATACAATAATTATCCCTGGTATACAGCACATGGTCTGTAATTTCCCTGACATTCACAAAATCCTGTGCGGCGACTGACACGCCGCTGTCCTTTCCGGTATTCTTTTTCTTTCCGGACTGTGAAAGAAAAAGAAGCCCTGCCATACACACAACAATAATCACAATCGGAATTATCATTTTCTACCACTCCTTCTTTCTTCAATTTCCTTTAGCCTGGACAGTTCCCGCAGCTCCTCTATCCGCTTCCGTACCTCATCCGATTTTCGGGAATCCAGCCAGAAGGGTGTCATATCAATATAGGAATGCCCTTCTATCGTCAACCGCTCCAAACCTAATTCTTCCGGAGTATACAGTTGTCCTCCTATTCTAAATCTGCTATCCATATTTTTCCCTCCAAACCAGGAAAAAGGACACTTCCCGGAAACCCGGTAATGTCCTTTCCCTTTCATGTTATCAGCCTGTTTTCAGGCAAATGGCAGTTCATCCTCCACGCCTTCCGGTATTCTCATAAAACCGTCACTATCTGCCGCTGCCGGACTGCCCCCATGCTCTGCCTGGGCTTTCTTGCTTTCCGCAAACTCCTGCTCTTCCACAACCACATCGGTAGTATATATTTTCACGCCATCCTTATTCGTATAACTGCCTGTCTGGATTCTGCCGGCAAGCGCTATCTTTATTCCCTGATGCAGATATTTCTCTGCAAATTCCGCACTTTTCCCGAACGCAACGCAGGAAATGAAATCCGCACCCTGTTCACCGTTTTTCTGGTACCGGCGGTCAACTGCCAGCGTATATCTGGCAATCGCCAGCGCATTTTCTCCCTGGCTGTATCTTATCTCCGGGTCTCTGGTTAAACGTCCCATTAAAATCACTTTATTCATATACATTCCTCCAATCAAAAAAGACGTCCATACCGAACGTCCTCTGCTCTGTTGCCTGTTTCATTTTACTATCGCTCCCATTCATCCTCTTCAGCTTCTTCTGTAATATATGCATCGTCATCAATGGTAAAATCCTCTTTCTCCCTGCTTATTTCCATGCGCTGCAGTCTTTGTTGAAGATTTTTGTTTTCTATCTGAAGAGTGGCTACTTTTTCCGTTAACTGCATAATCTGGGTTAACAGCTTTTCATGATTACCGTAAACCATACTGACCATATCCATAAGCCCTTTTTCATTGGGCAGGTTACGTGCCATTGTTTCCCGTGCTGCCTTTTCTCCTTCCTGATATAAAATTACCCGGTTTATCTCATCCTTTAACCTGCCATGCTCATCGGACAGCTTGCCATGCTCATCGGACAGCTTGTCATGTTCATCGGACAGCTTGCCATGTTCGCCGGACAGCTTGCCATGTTCGCCGGACAGCTTGCCATGTTCGCCGGACAGCTTGTCATGCTTTTCGCCCAGCAGCCTGTCTAATCTTTCCTTAATTCCTTTTATCTCACCCACATAGGTCAAAAAAGAAATCAATAGCGTGACACCCGCCGTAATACTTGCTGCGATAATCGTCTCCATCCACCATTCCTCCTGTAGTAAAAAATCATACATTCCTTTCACCTCCTATTTTACCACTTTTTTCGTTTGTACACAACTTAAAAAGACGTCCATACTGAACGTCCTCTGGTTATAGCTTCATCAAAAACTCTTTTTCTCTTAATAATAAGTAAGATATCTTTTTCTTCACATTCCCTTTTCTTATTTTACAGATATAACATTCCAAATCACTTTCCCCATGAAGTATTTTCATAGGAATCCTAAGTTTTGCACATACATAAATCATTACTCTTTCTCCTCCAAACGAATCAACTCCACTATCTGCTGACCGGACACATAGATTAAATAGGTCTCAATTTCTGAAAGCTCCTTTCCTTTGTATTTTCCATAATCCAAAATAAAATCTATCCATTCGTGCAAAGCAGCAAAACTATTCCCATGTAGTAATTCAGAAATCACAGCATAATAAGTTGACATCTGCCGTATTGACAACATAGGCGTAAGCATTTTGTTTCGCTTGTACACACTTCTATGCTGTATATCCGTCAGACTATCATAATATGGTGATAATGTAAACAAAATTTTCTCTAACACCTCCCTCCATTCAGACATTTTCCGCTTATCCTTTTGTGCTTTGTAGATTATTTTAACCAGCTTTTCCGCCTCATAACCTATCCATTCACTTTGTATTGGCTGATATTCTCTGGCTTTTTCCTTGTCCGCCCTCCTTTTCCTCAGATATTGTTTTAACATACAGATTCACCTCCTTACCGCAAAAAAGGGAAGCGTCTCTACACTTCCCTTTTTTCCTATACCTTTTAACCTGTCTTAACATCCTGCTCCGCTTCCCTTAATTACTTTCCTCATCACCCCCTTTAATTGCCTTCCTGCGCCTTAAAACCATAATAACCATGACTGCCACCGCTAAAACAGCCACCAAAGAAATGGCTATCCCTACTGATGCTGCCTTATGCTGCGTTACAAAAGTGATTATATTGGTCCATACTCCGGTCTCTTTGTAATACCCGGTCGCCTGCATCACATAAACCGGAGGCGCTTCCTCCGGTGGCAGCTCCACTTCTGTGGAATACACTGCATGGGCAGTATAAAGCTTCCCGTTTTCCACTTCATCTTCATAAACCGCCTGATAAGATGCCGCATACTGCTGTCCGCTGACCACCGCATTCCTGCACCATTCCCCGGTTTCCGTCTGGTACGGTTCACCGCTCCATGCCGCACTGTCCAGACGGTACTTTGCCGTGTCGTAGCCTAACATCCGGACAAGCTCGGCATAGTCTTCCCCGGTCAGGGAAAGGGAATCAGCATTATAGGAAAACGCATGGTTTCCCAGGCAGAATACCTCCCCCTCCAGGTTATGGAACGTCGCTGTGGCGGAAAATCCATCCACCCAGCGGCAGGCTCCGGTCTCCAGCCGCTTAAAGGGCAGCTGCACCGTTGTTTCCTTTCTGGTTGCCGGCGAGGTATACGTGTATTCATAGGTTTCCGGATAATCCGGTGCCGAACCGGCATACCCTAAATCCAGCGTATAGGATACGGTTTCCCTGTTTGGTATTTCTTCCCATTTGACCTCCTTTAGCTGATAAGCCTGCCCGTCTATGGTAATGGCATCTTTTATCTTTGATTCATCCTTTGCTTTCAGCTTCCGGTAATCCCTTGTCTCTTCCACCTCCTTTGTCTGCGGAACCGTCTTTATTACCTGGTAATCCACCTCCTGAAGCTTCATTCCCTTTTTCTCCTCAAAGGTTATCTCTTCCTCCGGATTATCCGTCTCATACTTTTTCTGCAGGGCATAGGTATAAACCTTTCCCTTATATTCCGTATCCTGAAGCTCCTTTTCCGGTAAATCTTTTATTTTTCCTGCTGCATAGCCGGTTATGCCTGCTGCGCCGAGAACCACGGCTAAGCCCAGCAGCAGGATATACCCTGCCCGGCGGCTGCTTCCTTTCTTTTTCTTCTTTCCTCCCTTCGGCTTTCTTCTGCCGGCATGTCCGGCAGGCTTCAGCTTCTGCCAGCATTCTATGCAGTGCATCATGGCAGGCACGGCTGCCGCCAGCATAAACAGCAGGGTTAGCATCAGGATGAACCCGTCCCCGGTCTTTACCCCGCCATGCCCGGTTATCCTGGAATTTGTCCGGATGGAAATGCTGGTGCCGCCAAGCACCTTTACCGTCTGCCCCTCATCTTCCATATCCTGATGCACGGCGACCACCGCTCCGTAAAGCTTTAACGTCTCAAATACCACCAGCTCCCGGTTTCCCAGCCCCTTTGTGGAAAAGGTAAAGCTGGCTTCCGTTTCCCCGTCCCCTTTGGAGGGCGTAAATTCTGCCGAAGCCGTTACTTTCTTTCCATTGACCAGAAGCGGGGAACCGGTTGTTTTATCCATTACCACGCCGGATACCGTATACTTCCGTCCCGGCAGGAGATTTTCGTAGCGTATCTTGTCCACCAGCGTAACTTCACCGCCTGCCCTGACTGTTTTTCCGCCGTCTTTATCCGCTGCGGTGGTGCTGATTCTCGGAAAATGGATTGACTGTTCTTCACTGTCTATATCCGTGTGCCCGCCGATGCGTTCCCCTGCCATGGTATAAATATCCTGGTACACCGTTACTGTTTTTCCCGCATACGGTCTGGCATCAAATGCCGGCAGGTCCACGGTAATTTCCCCCGCTTTCCGGGTTATCTCCACAATGTTTTCTGTCATGACCGGCTTGCCGTCTTTCCCGGTTACCCCTGTCACACTGCCGCCGGCATCCTTTGTCTTAAGGGAAGTAACAAACTTAAGCTTCCCCATGGGCAGACCGTTATAGGTTACCGTATCCGTAATCTCCACATGCTCTCCCGCCATGGTGATGTGCTCCCCGGTATCCTTCGCCAGTGCCACGGTTTTCAGCCGATAATTCTTAACCTCTTCTACCTGGTCTAAATCCTCTGCGGTCAGTTCTATCTTTCTTTCCGTGCTGTCCAGCAGGTAATCTTCCAATGTTTTGGTTTCCCTCAGGTAATAGGTTCCCACCGGAAGGTTCTCTATCCGGATTTCCCCTTTATCGTCCGTCACAAAGCTTCCCAGTACCTCTGCTTTTTCATCCAGCAGCACAAACTCTACGCCGGGCAGGGGACGTCCGCTTTCCCCGTCTGTCTTAAGCACCTTAAGGGAACCCTTATACAGGGTATTGATGACCGGCTCTTCATTTAAGACGTCACTGCTGTTATAGGATACCGTGAAAGGATATTGTGCCGTATCCAGCTTATACCTCGTGTCATCCGGCGTCTTCAGCTCCTTAAAGTAATAGCTGCCCTGGTACATTACCCCGTCATAGGTGGCTGTGCCCGTCTCATCCGTGGTACAGGTCCCGATCTCATCACCGGTATGGTACACCACCTCATCCCTGGTATTTTTGATGTCCTCTGCCGCATAAATGCCAAAGACTGCCCCGGCGCCGGGTACATCCTCATACAGGTATAACGGCATGTTGGGTTCATCCGGGTTTAACGGTTCTGCCGTCTCGATGTTCTTCCTGATTTGCGGATGGTGTTCCTCAATATCCCACATCTCGTAGCTTATCTCAAAGCCCGTGTCTCCCTCTTCTACTTTATCTCCTTCCTCTTCTTTGTTCGTATACTGCTTGACCACATCCGCTGCACCGCCGTCAAGGGAAAACGTAAATTTGACCGAACTTTCCGCCAGTTCATAGCGTGTCCCGTCATCCTTAAGCGGCGCCCTGGTTTCCACCAGAAGATAAGTGCCATACGGCAGGTTGTCAAACAGACCGTTTCCATCATCAGATGTTATGACTTTCCGGATGGGCACCCATGTACCGGATTCTGTCTTCTCTGTCTTTTTATCCAAATCCCTTCCCACTACTGCGGGAACAGTCTGTTCCCTGGTAAAAATAGGCTGCTTAAAGTAGTTGACATTATTGACGTCAGCATACAGCGTAAACTCTGCTCCTGGCAGCTTTTTTATTTTACCTGTATAAAGGTCAACTTTCTCCACATAAACATTGATATTTTTCTGCTGGTTTGCAAAATATGTTCCCGTGGTATCATTAAAGGAAACCGCCGCTGTGGCATCCCTGGTCACCGTGAACGGTACGGTTATCGTATCTGAAGCCGTAGTATCGGTAAACCCTTCGACATTCTTCCGGATTTCTTTTACATAATAGTTGCCGACCGGAAGCCCCCAGACTTCAACTACTCCATCAGTTCCAGTTACAATACCTGTTTTATCATCTTTGAGCAAATCACCTTTAATTCTTTCAACCTCATGTCCTTTTCCCCATGATGCCCCTATTGGTATATTCTCATCTTTCTTAAATACTGCCGTTCCGTTGATGTTGATATCCTCCGCCGCATAAAACTGGAAAGTAACCCCTTCCAGATTGACATTCATCTCCGCAGTGGTATAAGTAAATTCGCCGGTACTGCGGTTATATCCGGACAGCACCTTCCCGACCTTATGGATAGCCACGCCGCCCTCTGCGGCAGTATTTTCCACTTCCCATACCAGCTTGTCGCATCCTTTATTGTCACCGGATTCCACCTGGGTTACGGATACCGTCATGCCGTTCTTCTGTGTTACATTGATATGGTATTTGCCGTCATTGTCTTTGGTTACCCTGAACCTTATCCATTTCTTATCTGATTCAGCTATGGTGGAGAACTGGCTGCTGTTCGGTCTGACCTCCTCCAGCCTGAACGTCCCCTCACGCTTTATCATCCACAGGGCATCCTGCCTGGGGGTGCCGGAGCTGTGCTTATTGGCATATTTATACTGTGCGGCTTCCCCGCTCTCTCCCGTCAGCTTCAGGGTAACCCCTTCCAGCACCTTACCGAACTCATCCCGTTTGATGACATATACCGGCGAACCGTCCGGCGCCGGCGTCTCTTCATGGTATACCGGCATAATCCAGTATCCGGTGGAAGGTGTCCCGGCGCTGTAGGTCATGTTCTGTTTGTTCCCGCTGGTCGCCAGGTATCCGTAGTTATATGAGCCCAGCGCCCCATAGGTTAAATGAAAGACAGCAAACAGGGGGTTATCCTCACTGCTTCCTGCCTCGCCTGCCGTTATGTCGGTGCTGATGGTAAAGCTTCCGTTGTTCTGCCTGACCACACTGCTTTTCCCGTATTTTTCCCCATCCAGTGTATACAATGCCGGCTCTGCCGAGATATACCCGGCTTGGGCAAAATACCGCCATGCCGTTCCGGTAAAGTTATAGTTTGACGAATACTCATATTTCCCGGCATCCGCCCCGGGCAGTTTCGTCACTTTTGCATTATTCTTAACGGCACCGGCAAACGCTGCCTTCTTATTCCGGATTTCACCGGAAGAAACTGCCGTCAGCCTGGAGGAATAGGAGTTCCCGCCCGGGGCTCTCCCCCCGTTTGCTTCCACCAGTGACCAGCCATAGGTTATCTCATTATACAGGCTTCTTGTTTCCTCCGACACGTTCCACATGTTCCAGATGAGAAGCTGTGCCACGGCATAGGCACTGGCATTCCCCCGGTGGGAGGAATAGTAATTCATTGCCGCCGATACCGCATAGGCGCTGAAATTCCCTCCGGCAGAGGCAACCAGTTCCCCGGTCACCCCATTGCTCATGGATGCCCCGTGGTTTAAACAGAAGATGGCAACGGTGTTTCCGTAGTCATCATAGGTATACCAGATATTCCCGGACTGCCCGCCATACGACCACTGACCGCTGGAATAGATTGGCTTTCCTCCGGATAACATCGGGGAAAGCAGGGATTCATCCACCAGCGCCTCCATCTCCTCTTTTTTATCCTTCCGGTCATCTGCTTCCAGTTCGTTTATTATCAGCCCCGGTTTTTCTGCCGGTTCTTCCTCTGTGATTACGGTTTCCGTGGAAGCTTCAGTCACTGCTTCTTCTGACGCTGACTCTTCCGCCGGTTCTTCTTCCAGCTCTTCCGCCACCGTCTCTGTACCCGCCTCTTCCGGTTGTTCCTCTGTACTCTCTGCCGTTAAGGCTTCGGTTGCTGCCTCGTTATTCATCTCTTCCGTATTCTCGGTATATACTTCTGTACTTATCTCTTCCGTGTTCTCTATCTCTGCTGCGGATACCGTTACCGCAGTATGGGAAAATAAATTGAACGCCAGAACCACTGCAAGCAATAGTGCTGTCCATCGTTGTCTCTTATTCTTCACTTTTATGTCCTCCTATCAATCATATTTTTGCTTATTCTTATTTTTTTGCCTGCATTAGGTGGTCTTTCCCTTTGTCCAAATATTATTTTCACTTTACTGCGCTCCTTTCCCGCACATATTTGTCTACAAAAAAAACACCAGTTTTTAAAACTGATGTTTTTTTCACATTGACTTATGCGGTTTCCTGTGTTATTGTTGGAAACGAGAACGCAGCCACTTTATCAGTGGTAAGCCGTTGTTTTATGATAAACCTGCCGAACCTCTCCAAAGTTACGGGCAGGTTTATTTTTGTTTTATTTGTACTTACTCAAATCTACATCTTCGCATATGGCTTCTTTGTTATAAACTCTGGCTGCCGGCGGGCAGCAGTCATAATAATACTTTGTTCCATTGTAATCCAGCTCTACTTTATAATGCCATTCCTTCCATTCATCTGTACCGGCAAGAAAATCTCCGTACATGCTCCTTACCGTAATCCCAAGCTTCTGCGCCATATCTTTTACAATCAACGGACCGTCAAAAGAATCTGCCTGGTTCATCATGAATCCCATTTTCTGATTTTCCTCATAGGTTTTCCCGATAAAGCCATAGTAGAAGTTGTCATTAACATACCTAGCCAGCATCTCCACTTTTTCCGGAACCGTCATGGAATCCTTTATGCCTGCCCGGGCAATGGTATCCTCCAGCCATTGGTCATACTGCTCATTGCAGTTCTCCCACTGTACCGCACAAAGCGGCGTGTCATAATAATGCTTGCCGTCCACATCATACTCCCGGATATACCAGTCTCCATACTGGTGAGTATCATTCACTTCAATCAGATACCCTCCCGTAACTCCTTTGGAAAAGTACCGCCTTGAAGCTGCGTTTTCCTGTGTAATCTCTGTCCATGTATACTCAACCTTACCTCCGCCATTCATAAAGACTAATACCATTTTTCTTTCCCCGTCTCCCGGATTATCGGTGCGAATGTATACCCTCGCACGGCTCGTTATTACTTGACCAGAATGCATCTGGACTCTATATAATGGTCCCAGCACATAAGAACTGTAGGTATACTTCTGTTTATACGGGCTTTCCACTACTTTTACTGTCCAGGTGAAAGTAAGTCCGCTAACTTTATCTTTCGCCGTTATTGTGGTTGTTCCCGGCTTTAATGCTTCAAAATAGCCTTTACAGTCATCTTCATAGCCACTAATATATACAGATGTTACAACGGTTTCATCTGCAACTGTACACCATCCAAAACTTAATAATACTGAACCATTTGATTTCATATAGGCTGACTTATCACCATCAGAAAGATGAAAGCTTAACTTTGCTTTCTCGCCTGCATATACAGTCAAAACCTTATCCGTCGGCTGGTCTGGTACCGGAACTGCCTTATTGGATGCCTCTGTCGTCTCATCGTTCCCGGAAGTATCTTCTGTCGTGCTTTCCGGCTTCTTAGACGCCCCATTATCCGCTTTTTTCACCGTCACCTTACATTTATATGTCTTTCCCTTATATTTTGCCTTAATGGTGGCTTTTCCGGCTTTTAACGCCTTTACTTTTACCTGTTTAACCGATTTGCTGCCGGTCGTAATCTTTACCACCCTGGCATTGGAGGTCGTCCACTTAAGGTTTTTCTTATCCTTTTTGCTCATCTTAGCCAGCTTCGGTGCATTGACAAGCTTAATGGTTGCCGTTTTCTCCTTAACCAGCGTAACGGATGTTTTATTCAGCTTTACTTTCCCGGCAGCTTCCACTGTTCCGGATGGCAGCAGCATTCCTGCCAGTAAGATAAAAAACAAAATATACAAACTCTTTTTCTTCATCGCAGCTTCCTCCTTTTACCAATGATTATTTCTAACAGTTTTCAGTTAAAAATCCATATCAAACTTCCTGTAAACCCTTGATTTTCATAAGAATTTCTTACTTTTATTATACCACACCCGCCTGTATTTATCAACTAATTTAATGATTATTCAGCAGGTTTTTGCAGCCCCTCCACTATAATCCGGAGTGCAATGCAGAAACCTTTTTTAAATCCGGTTGTTTCGCTCTCCGCCATCAGTTTATTCACCAGCGTCTCCATGTCTGCCTGCTGCCTGTCATTCAATTTCATTATCCCCAGACATTTATCTACATCTGCTCTCGCTGTCCGTTGTCCGTGGCTCTCCTTAGTTCCGAAACCAAACGCCCCCGCCATACAGAACACATTATCCATGTACCGGAGTATATCCGTTTCTGCCATTATTCTTTCTCTATTCATCATATCATCGCCTCCATATCTGCATGCAGTTAATTGCTGTTTCCTGTATTTAAGCCGCTTATCATCATCCTAAGCGCAACGCAGAACCCTCTGCGGAATCCCTCTGTTTCACTGATTTGGGATAATTCATCCAGTACCTCCCCCAGTTCCAGATAAGCTTCCGTCTCTCCACCCCGCACGTTAAAAAGTACCTCTTCAATTTCCTCAAATACCTTTTTCTCTTCCGGCGATTCACCTGTGCCGAAGATAGAAGAAGATTTCCTGCAGGTGGCATCCTCTAAAAAAGCAATCATGTCCGTCTGCATCAACAGTTTTTCGATATCCAGATTCATTATATCCAGCATATGCATTTCCTCCAATTTATAAAATTTTTCTTGAAAGAAGCTGCCCTGAATGATATGATAGATTTATCAGTAGGGTAACCTCTGGTTATGTAAAATGGCTGTTTACTTTCGTCGGTGGCAGCCATTTTTATTTGTCCCAAAGTAAATATAATGCTTTTCTAATAGCGTCACTTCTTGTCATGCCGTTTTGCTTGCAATAAGCAAGTAATTTCTGATTTTCATCTTCAGTCAACCTCGCTTTTGCCTCTATAGCTTTTGGCGCATCTACCTTAGGTCTACCTGTCCGTGGACTCATTTTCTCACCTACTCGTATTATATAGTAGTAGTGTTTATAGACCCTCTCCAAGGTCTTGA
>JAMPFJ010000008.1 GCA_023664535.1 Bacteroidales bacterium | reverse complement strand
CGCCCAAACATTATCATAGAAGATTAGTATTTACAGACTTTTCTTCACACACTCTGCCATACGGCTTAACAAAGACTTTTTAATTATTATTTTATCTTCGTTAAACCTGTATAGCAAAAACCCCAATTTTCAGAAATTTTATAAGCGGTTACTCGACGGAAACAACCGTATAGTCTTTATCCTCCACCGCTTTTTTCAACACATCATTGGCAATATCGGCGCATAATTTCACTACTGCCGTACCTGCTTCATGACTAACCTCTGCCTGTGTCACCCCATCTAACTCTTCCAACGCTTTCTTTACTGCCGCCTCACAGTGACCACACATCATCCCTTCAATTTTCAATGTCTTCTCCATTTTCATGTCCTCCATTTTCTTATTATTTTGTTTTATTTTCTTATCTCTGCGGGCATCGTGCACCTTACACCAGTTTAATCGTAATGCATTTGTCACTACACAGAAACTGGACAAGCTCATTGCCGCCGCGCCGAACATCGGATTTAACTGCCAGCCAAATAACGGAATCCATACTCCCGCTGCTAACGGAATACCAATAATATTATAAATAAATGCCCAGAACAGATTCTCGTGGATATTTCTAAGGGTCGCCCGGCTTAACCGGATAGCTGCGGGAACATCGCTGAGCCTGCTCTTCATCAGCACCACATCCGCCGCATCTATGGCAATATCGGTTCCTGCGCCGATAGCAATTCCAATATCCGCTCTCGTAAGCGCCGGTGCGTCATTGATTCCGTCTCCCACCATGGCAACCTTTCCTTTTTCCTTTAGTCTTCGAATTACCGTTTCTTTCCCGTCCGGGAGTACGCCGGCAATCACCTCATCCACCCCTGCCTGTCTGCCAATGGCTTTCGCCGTCCGCTCATTATCGCCGGTAAGCATCACAACATGAATCCCCATATTCTTTAACTCGTTCACCGCCTGCGGACTCTCTTCCTTTATGACATCTGCAACGGCAATCACTCCGATAAATCTGCCATCCATTGCAAAAAACAACGGTGTCTTTCCTTCTTCCGACAGCTTTTCGGACTGTATCTTCATTTTTTCCGTAATCTCCGCCTCTTTGCAGATAAATGAATAATTACCGCCGGTCAGTCTGTTTCCATTCCATACCGCAGTAAGTCCGTTTCCCGGCAGAGCCTTAAATTCGGATACCTCCTCCGCCTGCTGCATTTCATACTCCGTTTCCACATAGCTGATAATTGCCTTTGATAGCGGATGTTCACTTTTGCTCTCCAAAAAATAAGCAATGGTCAGCAGCTCCTCCTCGGTTACCCCGTTAGGCAGGATATCCGTCACCTTAGGCTCCCCGCTGGTAATGGTACCCGTCTTATCCAATGCCACAATCTGCATTTTTCCCGCTGCTTCCAGAGATGCCGCTGTTTTAAACATAATACCGTTTTTTGCGCCCATCCCGTTTCCCACCATAATTGCCACCGGTGTTGCCAGTCCCAATGCGCAGGGACAACTGATAACCAGAACGGAAATTCCTCTTGCCAGCGCAAAGCCCACGCTTTCTCCGACAAACAGCCAGACAATCATGGTAACCGCCGCAATAGCAATTACCGCCGGAACAAATACTCCGGATACCTTATCCGCAACCTTGGCAATAGGGGCTTTTGTCGCCGCTGCATCGCTGACCATCTGAATAATCTGGGATAATGTAGTGTCTTCTCCCACTCTGACCGCCTCGCATTTTAAAAATCCGGACTGATTCACCGTAGCTGCCGACACCTGGTCGCCTTCCGTTTTATCTACCGGAATACTTTCCCCCGTCAGGGCAGCTTCGTTAACTGCGCTGCTGCCCTCCAATACCATACCGTCCACCGGAATATTCTCTCCCGGACGGACAATAAAAATATCCCCTTTATTTACCTGCTCTATCGATACCTCGCACTCTTTTCCCTCTTTCAGCACCACCGCCGTTTTAGGCGATAATTTCATCAGCCCTTTTAAAGCATCCGTCGTTTTTCCCTTGGAACGGGCTTCCAGCATCTTTCCCACCGTAATCAGGGTCAAAATTGTTGCCGCCGACTCAAAATAAAGTTCATGCATATACGCCATCACCCTGTCCGGATTCCCCTGCATCTGTGCATCCGTCATAGCAAACAGCGCATAGGTACTGTAGATAAAAGCCGCTCCTGCGCCCAATGCAACCAGCGCATCCATATTCGGTGCAAAATGTACCAGACCCTTAAAGCCGTTGATAAAAAATTTCTGATTAATCACCATAATCACGACCGTAAGCAGAAGCTGCGTTAATCCCATGGCAACAGGATTGTTTTCCAAAAATGCCGGCAGCGGCCAGTTCCACATCATATGCCCCATGGAAATATACATTAACACCAGCAAAAATACAACGGAGCTCCACAACCGCCTTTTTAGCATCGGGGTCTCCCTGTCTCTTAGCGCATCCTCATAATCCTGCACTCCTGAATCTGCCCTGTTCTCTTTCTTTCCCTTTAAGGATGCCCCATAACCCGCATCCTCTACCGCCTTGATAATTGCCGCGGAACCGGCATTTCCTTCCACTCCCATGGAATTGGTCAGCAGGCTTACCGAGCATGCCGTCACTCCCTCTACTTTAGCAACCGCCTTTTCCACTCTGGCGCTGCATGCGGCGCAGCTCATTCCTGTTACATTATATTGCTCCACCATTTCCTCCTTTTCTGCTGCCGGTTAAATCCATAACTATTTCATCAATTTCTGCAAAACTGCCACCAACTCGTCTATCGTTTCATCCTTCCCCTCCCGGATATCCTGTGCGACGCAGCCTTTGATATGGCTGGCAAGTAATTCCCTGTTAAATGCATTCATTGCCGCACTGACTGCGGAGGACTGAATCAAAATATCATTGCAGTATGCATCCTCTTCTACCATCCGCCGTATGCCGCGAATCTGCCCTTCAATCCGGTTCAGCCGGTGAATCAATTTCTTATACTCATCCGCAGTACGCTCCGTTTTTCTGTTACCGCAGCATTCTTTTTCTTCTTTCATTATTTTCCCTCGTTCTTCCGTTATTTATCCGGCAACGAACTTTTCTTTCCGCAATTCATTATATACCCCACAGGGGTATATTGCAAGCCTTTTTTATCCATTACCGTCTGTTTTCAAAATCTTCACCGGAACACCCTAATAGCCTAATTCCTCTCCCACCAGAATAACCTTGATTCGCCCGGGAATCCTTGATGCTCTGGTAATCACAGTCTGACAGCAAATCGTGTCATTCAGGCAATTTCCACACTGACCGGTTTTTGCGCAGGGGGTATCGCAGCTTAACCGCACGGTGTTCGGCGGCGCCGCAAAATTCCGTGTCCGGCTGATTCCCTCCTCCACGTTTGTAACCACCTTGTTCATTCCCGCCAATACAATAACCTCCTTGGGACCAAAAATCAGACATGCCACCCGATTTCCTGCACCATCAATGTTTACCAGCTCACCGTCCAGTGTGATGGCATTGGTACTCATCAAATAAACGTCTGCCATTACCTGCTTTGCATAGCATTCCGCTTTCTCTTCCGGTGTTTCGTAAGCTTCCCTTTTCAGCAGATTATGTCCCGCTGCCTCTACTGCTTCGTATATCCCTGCCTCACCTAAAGACATGGAACCACCGTAGGTTACCAGCTTCGGTTTTTCGCCAATCAGCTCCAGCACCTTTTCTCTTGCCGATTCCTTATCCGGACAATAGTATCCCTCCATCTTCCTTGCTTTTAATTTTGCAATAATGGAATTTGCCTGATTTTCATAAAATACTTTCTTTGACATCCGTTTTTCCTCCCTGTTTATCTTTTATTCAGGTAATGGCGAAGCTCTGCTGTTCAAATTATTCGTTGTCGCCAATACCTGTATCTTTCACCTGGCTAACTGAAGATAATGCTCCGCTGACACCGCCGCATTTGCCCCGTCGGAAACCGCCGTAACCACCTGCCGAAGCGCCTTCGTCCGAACATCTCCTGCCGCAAAAAATCCCTCCGCAGACGTCCTGCCCGTCTCGTCTGCCACAAGGTATCCGTTCACATCAAGCTCTGCAATGCCTTTCACCGCTTCGGTCATGGGATTCATGCCAGCCGCAATAAACACCCCTTCCGTCTCCAGCGCCCGCCCGTCTTTCAGGACAAGCTTCTGCACCCGGTCTTCCCCGATAATCTCTGCCGGTTCTGCCCCCAGTACAAATTCTACATTTGCTTTTTCCCTGAGCTTCTCCACAGTCTTTGCCGAACCACGAAATTCATTTCTCCGGTGTACCAGATACACCTTACTGCTGATATCCGATAAATACAGCGCATCGTCCAATGCCGTATCCCCCCCTCCGATTACGGCAGTCACCCGGTCCCGAAAAAATGCTCCGTCGCAGGTAGCGCAATAGGATACTCCCTTTCCGATAAATTCATTTTCTCCCGGAATATCCAAATGCCGGTGAGCTGCACCCGCCGCATAAATTACCGTTCCGGCTTCTATCTCTTCACCGTCTTTTAACCGCACCCTCCAGATTCCCTCCATAAAAGAAAATCTTTCCGCTTCCCCATCTTTAAATTGTATGCCGAAGCTCTCTGCATGTTCCCTGAATTTTGTCCCCAGCTCATATCCGTTGATTCCCAAAAAACCCGGATAGTTGTCTACCCTGCTGCTTTCCGCAATCTGACCGGTACCGTAACCTGCCTTTTCCACCACCAAAACCTGCAGATTCGCCCTGCCGGCATAAATCGCCGCCGAAAGACCTGCCGGTCCGCTGCCAACCACTAATACATCTAACATCTCATTTCTCCTTTACCAATTCTAATATTCGTCCAGAAAATGATGCTTTACCCCGTCCTGCTTATAGGCAATTACCGTATTCAGATTTACATTTTCCACACTCCGGAAAATATTCTTTTCAATCACGTCGCTTTTCCTGCTCAGCTCCCTGATGAGTTCTTTCACCTCTGCACGTTTAGAGCCCTTTTCCGTCCCCCCGCAGGAAGCACAGCTTTCCGTAAACCGGCAGGCACATTGGATAAAGTGTAGTTTATTATAATCCCGCCAATGCTTAATATCATCCTCCCGCACAAGATACAACGGACGGATTAACTCCATTCCTTCAAAATTCGTGCTGTGAAGCTTCGGCATCATCGTCTGAATCTGTCCTCCGTAAAGCATTCCCATAACTATCGTTTCAATTACATCATCAAAATGGTGTCCCAGGGCAATCTTATTACATCCCAGCTCCTGCGCTTTGCTGTACAGATGCCCCCTCCTCATTCTCGCACAGAGATAACAGGGCGAGCCGCCAATATCCTCCTTCGCCACCGTATCAAATATCTCCGACTGAAATACGGTAATGGGCACATTTAACCGTTTTGCATTATCCAGTATCATCCGGTAATTCAACTCATTATAGCCCGGATTCATTACCAGAAATACCACATCAAAGTTCTTTCTGCCGTGACGCTCCAATTCCTGAAAAAGCTTTGCCATCAGCATGGAATCCTTGCCGCCGGATATACAGACCGCAATCCTATCTCCGTCCTGAATCAGTTCATACTCGTTGACCGCCCTGACAAAGGGACGCCAGATTTCCTTTCGGAACCGCTTTATCAGGCTTCGCTCCACATCCTTCGCCGTAATGGGCTTTTCCTCTTCCTCATTCATCATACGTTCTAATTTTAACCGCAGATAAGCATGATACCCGTTTTCAATACTGTAAATTTCATAGCCCATATCTTTATATTTAATCGCTAAATCATTGCTGGTCTGTCCGGTATAGCAAAACAGATATATCGGTTTATCTTTTGGAAGCTCTTCGATATGTTCCTCAAATTCCTCCCAGAAAATATTCACCGCTCCCGGATAGGTTTCCTTCTTATATTCTTCTTCGCTCCGCAAATCCACCACCAGCTTTTCCCGGCTGTCCAATTCCAATTCCTCTATCGTTTTCTGAACCATGATAACTCCTTATCCGTAAACCACACTGCCCTTTTCCTGGTTAATTGTTATTTTCCCCCATATCCTGACCATTATACTATGTTCATCTTCCTTAGACAATATCCAAACCCTTCTAAATTGCTGCAGATTACAATCTTTAGCGTATTTTCATTTGAATCCATTGCACGGTTTAGACAATCTATAATTCCTGTTTATTCCGCCAAAAGGCCGGAAATTTCTCTTAAAGGAGAAACTTCCGACCTCTGTATTTATAAATCCGTTATCCACTATCCGTATGGGCTTTTATGTAACACTTGCGGCATAAAGGGCCGCCCTCACCTCTAAGCTTACTCCTCAAAAGGGATAACCGCACCATCATAGGTATCGTTAATATACGTCTTAATCTCTTCTGATTTCAACACTTCAACCAATGCCTTGATTGCCGCATTATCTTCATTTCCCTCTTTTACTCCGATAAGATTCACATAAGTCTTAGCAGCTTCAGAATCTGATTTTTCATAGGCAAGCGCATCCTTGGCAACGGAAAAACCAGCTCCCAGCGCATAATTACCATTTAAAACGACGAAGGCATTTTCCTCTACGACCCTTGCTACCTGTGCCGCTTCCAGCTCTACAATCTTGATATTATGCGGATTCTCAGCGATATCATTTACTGTCGCTTCCAGACCGGCTCCTTCTTTTAAGGTAATAATGCCATTATCCTGCAATAACAGCAACGCTCTTGCCTCATTCGTTGTATCATTAGGTACCGCAATACTGTCTCCATCCGCAATGTCCTCTAAACTGCTTTTCGTTCCCGGATAAATGCCAAAGGGTTCATAATGAATACCGCCTGCATTTACAATATGCGTCCCTTTTTCTTCGTTAAAACTATCAAGATACGGTATATGCTGGAAATAATTGGCATCATACTCCCCACTCTCAACCACTTCATTCGGCTGAACATAATCCTCAAATTCCGTCACCTGTAAATCATATCCCTGCTCTGCCAGGATTTCCTTTGCTTTCGCCAGGATTTCTGCATGAGGTGTCGGTGATGCCGCAACCTTAATTACTTCCTTCTCTGTATCTTCATTTCGGGGCGCCTGTGTGTCTGCTGACGTATCCTCTGATGCTTCCACTGTAGTCGTTTTCTCCTCGGTATCTTCTCCGGTGCCTCCACCGCATCCCGTTAACGCTCCTGTTACCAAAACTCCTGCTACTAATAATGATAATAATTTCTTTTTCATAATTCTTTTCCTCTCTATTCTTTTTCTATTTTCTTTTATCCAGCTTCGCTGCAATAAACATGCCCACTGACTGAAAAATCTGAACCAGTACAATCAACAGGAGAACCGTCGTAATCATGATTCCGGTCTGCCATCTGTAATATCCGTATCTTACGGCAATATCGCCAAGACCTCCGCCTCCCACCGTTCCTGCCATGGCTGAATATCCCAGAATCGTTCCGATTGCAATGGTAACTCCTGTAATAAGCGAAGTTCTCGCCTCCACCAACAGTACCCTGATGATAATTCTGCCATTTCCTGCTCCCATCGAGCGTGCTGCCTCAATTACTCCCGCATCCACTTCTTTAATGGATGATTCTACCATTCTTGCAATAAACGGAATTGCCGCCACAACCAGCGGAACAATCGTCGCTGTAGAGCCAGTGCTCTTGCCCACCAACGCTCTGGTAAAAGGTATCAGTAAAATCAACAGTATCAAAAACGGGATACTTCTGACAACATTGGCAATTACGTCTGCTGTCTTATATAAAACCGGATTCGGCGACAGCCCCTCTTTATCCGATACTGCTAATAAAACACCCATGGGAAGTCCAAACAGATAGCCAAATATCGTGGATACGAGTGTCATATACAGGGTTTCGCCGATTCCCTTTACTATCATCCCGGTTACCTCAGCTGTCCACATAATGCATCACCTCCTCCAGTTCAACCCCGTGCTCCCTCAGGTAAACCTTCATTGCTTCTTTTTTTGCACTATCCTTCTTAAATTCCAATAACATGTCTCCTTTAGCAACACCTCCCACATTTTTAGTCGATGCTTTTAAAATGTTGATTGGTTCTTCAAAGGTCAATACCAAATTTGCAATAACCGGCTCAAATGCAGAATTTTCCGAAAAGGTAATCCGGATACGCTCTCCATGCTTAATTCTGTCCTCTGTTGCAAGCAGCTTTTCATCGATTTGTACATCGGTGTCCTTCAGCATAAGCTCCCTTGCAACCTTCGACTTCGGATGACTGAATATGTCCGTCACCAATCCGTTTTCTACCACTTCACCCTCCTTCATAATCGCCACATGGGAGCATATCTCCCGAACTACCGACATCTGATGCGTAATAATCACAATGGTAATTCCAAACTGCTTATTGATATCCTTCAGAAGCTCCAAAATAGAAGACGTCGTCTGAGGGTCCAATGCACTGGTCGCCTCATCGCAAAGTAAAATTTTCGGGTCGCCGGCAAGTGCTCTTGCAATGGCTACCCTCTGCTTCTGCCCTCCGGATAGTTGGGCGGGAAATGCATTTCTCTTATCCGCAAGTCCTACAATCTCCAAAAGCTCCAAAGCCCTTTTCCTTGCATCCCTTTTCTTCATTTTTTTGATATATAGCGGAAAACATACATTTTCCAAAACGGATTTCTGCATCAGCAGATTAAAATGCTGAAATATCATCGCAATACTTTCCCTCTGTTTTTGTAATTCCTTCTTAGAGCAGTCCCCTAAGGATTTTCCCTCAATCAGAACCCGGCCCTCAGTCGGCTGCTCCAAGAAGTTCATACATCGGACCAATGTACTTTTACCTGCGCCAGACATTCCGATAATACCGTAGATGTCACCTTTGCCAATGGATATGTTGACGTTTTTTAAAGCTTCAACCGTTCCGTCTTTCACGGTAAAGTTTTTTGACAAATTTTCAATTACAATCTCTGACATAACTGCTCCTTTCCCGGGTATTGCTTCTCCCGTATCTCTTAACGGTTTATAGCATAGCATTTTAGTAGGTATATGTAAAATACGTAAATATTATATCTGGTCATAGGATAAGGCTATGCCTGACACACATGAAAAAAATGCACAAATTCTCCGGTTTTCAAAATATCTCCGTAAATTTGTGCATTTCTTCGCTTTATTAGTCAAAAAACACGCAGTCAGCTATTCTACCGCCTTAAATGCCTCGTCCAAATCCTCTATAATATCCGCAATATTCTCTGTACCGATGGATAGCCTGACAGTATTCGGCTTTATCCCCTGCTCCGCCAGTTCCGCTTCATTTAACTGGGAATGTGTCGTGGATGCCGGATGGATTACCAGCGATTTTACATCCGCCACATTTGCGAGGAGTGAAAATAATTCAAGATTGTCAATGAAATCCTTTGCCTTCTTGGCATCGCCCTTAATTTCAAAAGTAAAAATAGAACCTCCGCCATTCGGAAAATATTTCTGATAAAGCGCCTGCTGCTCCTTATCGTCCGTTACGGACGGGTGATGCACAGCTTCTACCTGTGGATGCTTATTCAGATATTCCACTACCTTTAATGCATTCTGCACATGCCGTTCCACACGCAGCGATAACGTTTCCAGTCCCTGCAGGAAGAAAAACGCATGAAACGGTGAAAGTGTTGCACCGGTATCCCGAAGCAGAATCGCACGAATCTTAGTTACAAATGCCGCCGCACCGACTGCTTTTGTGAAGCTGATACCATGATAACTTGGATTTGGCTCGGTCAGGGACGGGAACTTCCCGCTTGCCTCCCAGTCAAATTTACCACTGTCAACAATTACGCCGCCAATCGTCGTTCCGTGTCCGCCAATAAATTTAGTGGCAGAGTGTACAACAATATCTGCACCATACTCAATCGGGCGCACAAGATAAGGGGTTGCAAAAGTATTGTCAATAACCAAAGGAATCTTATGTGCATGGGCAATATTTGCAAGCTTCTCAATATCAACAACATCAGAATTGGGATTACCCAATGTCTCAATAAAAATTGCTTTTGTATTCTCTTTTACCGCATTTTCAACTTCCTCATCATTAAATGGGTCTACAAAGGTTGTCGTTATTCCATAAGCCGGCAGTGTATGCGCCAACAGGTTATATGTACCGCCATAAATATTCTTAGCCGATACAATATGGTCACCGTTTTGCGCCAGATTCTCAAAAGTATAAGTAATCGCTGCCGCACCAGACGCAACAGCCAGCGCTGCAGCTCCACCCTCTAATGCCGCAATCCTTTGTTCAAATATATCTTCCGTAGGATTTGTCAGCCGTCCGTAAATATTGCCTGCATCGCTTAAATTAAATCTGGCGGCTGCATGCTCGCTATTTTTAAATACAAAGGAGGATGTCTGATAAATTGGAACTGCTCTCGCATCGGTAACCGGGTCCGGCTGCTCCTGTCCTACATGTAACTGCAATGTTTCAAATTTTAATGCTCTCTCTGCTCTTGTTTTCTTTGCCATAATTCTACCTCTTTTCTGCGAAACCTTCCGCTTTTTCATCTTTTATTGTGTTGCACTTAATTCCTATCTGTTTACAAGGATTATATTACCATTACATTTCCTAGTTGTCTAGTATGAAATACAAATAGCTGGCTATAGTTTTTCTCTATAGCCAGCTATTTCACCTTATACCGGAAATCCCGTATATTTTTAATTCAAACAACCATACTCCATTATGATATCCTCTATCTTCTTCTCCTCTTTTATCTGGCGGTACATTTTCTGTGCCGGATTCATTCTCTGCCTGATGCGTTTATCCAGTGGACTCAAATAAATCTCCTCACCATATCCACGCTTCTCCAGCCCTTTCTTCGCCAAACCAACTATCTGTCCTGCCAATTCATACAGCTCCGTTTTCTCCACAAAAGCCGGAAGCTCCTGCCTGACAAACATCCTCCGCAATTCCGTTGCCGAAAATCCGTGATGATATAATACGTGGTCCGTCTGTAACAGTTTATCCAATTCTCGCAGTTGTTCTTTTAAGCCCAAATGAAATGCCGATACCGTCATGACCTCTGCAATCGGCTGACAGCATACACTCCGAAATTCTATCGTTCCCCGAAAGGTTAAATCCTCAAATTTGAACGTGCGCAGATATTCCAGGTCTTCAATCTCCGGCGAAAAGGATATCTCATGATAGGCGCCGTTATCATAATATTCCCCGGTAATGGCATCCTGCTCAAAATATTCCATCACCGGAACAGGCGAAAAGTTAATATATTTTTCTCCCCGTTCTACACAATACATACTGGCGGATTCAATATATGCCAGCAAATCCTCCACATTTTCAATCTCACAGTCAAACATCCCGATGTTATGCGGATTAATTCCGTGGGTACTGTTTTCCCAAAACATATCCCGGCAGCATGCAAGTTCCTCATGCTCTCCAATCAGAATTGAATTATTAAACAGCAGCGCTTTTATCGGTTCTACCCTTGAGAATGCCCGAATCATCATCGGAAGCTCCTCATAGTCCACATCCAGCTGCACCTGGGATGCACTGGAAAACAGCCCGTAATCCGGATACTCATGAAAATATAAAGGCAGATTCCGATATTGGGGGTAGGAATTCAAATGATGAAACAACATCCGGTAACGGCCATTGGGAATCGGAATATTCTGATTATAATTCCGATAAGGATTTACCCCCATTCCGGTCAGTGTGTAGTGGCACTTCTTCAATTCCTGCTGAATGTACGTATAGTACTCGGAAAAACGCTGATATAATACCTGCAATGTTTTCTCTCTTCCTAAAGATAACTCCAGATTATTATAGGAGCAGTCATAAGATAAAATGTCTCCGTTTCCAGGATGGTTTACTGCATTTATATTGCCGTCATCATCACGGCTCATCACCTCAAATTGAAAACGGCTCATAAAGCGGTTCGTCAGCTTATGTATCTGCTCAAAATCTACTGCCTGTTTATCTAAATTGACAACCGGCATTTCCACCTCTATCCCGATATATTCCTGCCGCTTTTTTCTTGTCGGCTCAATATATTTTTGATATAATTTTTCCCGAATCAATGCCCTTTCTATCATAGCGGTTCTCCTTTTTACAAATTTGAAAATGCCTGATAAAGGAATTTCAAATTTTCCTCATTATCCACATATTCATTCCCGTGCTCCGTTCCGGTAAACAGCAATTTTCCATTGCGATATGCCAGCAGCGTGGTAAACGGCACCGGATTCCATTCTTCTTTGCTTAACGGCTGAGTAGAAAACAACACGCTGTCCTCCTTTTCCAGATAGTAAAGGGAATTCCTGTAATTGGTATGCACATAGGTTATTTCTCCATCAAACAAAAGCAGATTCAGTTTATTCTCCCTAGCCATGTCTGACACAATACCGTCCAAAAGTGAAAATCGCTCCTTCGCATTTAACTCTCTTCCCAATTTCTGTATATTCTCATTTACCTTATCCACCAGATACATCGCTATTCTCTCACTGTCCGTATCACCGCTTTGCAGCTTAGCATACTTATTCAACTGCCAATAATCGAAAATCGTACCATTGTGAACCAGCGTCCAACGTCTTCCCTTTGCATCCTTTCCAGTATATGGGTGACAGTTCCGGTAATCCACATTTCCCACGGTAGCATAGCGGATATGTGCAAACACATTCCTATTTTCAACAGGCACAGTTAAGCGTTCCCGTAAATATCTGCTCTTTGCCGCCTGTACCGGTTCTTTCTCAATCACCGCCTCGTTTCCTTCCAGACAAGCCAGCCCCCATCCGTGCGGATGCATGTCACTATGCGAATAAAACTCCCTGAGATATTCATTGATTACGATTCTTTTTTCCGACGAAAAGCCAAATAATTCACACATCTTACTTCTCCTATCCTCTTTTCGGACATTCCCTTCTACACACACCGCTTTCTCAGCAGCTCATTAACATTCTGCTTTGCCAGCAGCTCCCCGGCATACTCATCCGCCAGGGCAATTCCCCGCATCACATAATCCACCTCATATTCCTTACGAATCCGGTCTGCATAGCGATTGTCCGGTATCAAAAGCTTTTCCCGCTGATACCCGATACTTTTTAAACATCTTGGTTTATCAAACAATGCATAAAATTCTTCCATATCCTTTAAGATTTCCAACGCCGCTTTCCGAATCTGCTGACTTCCTCCATCAGACTTTTTAATGGTAATCCGGGAATCGTCGAACTTTGCCGCCTGCTGCTCATTCATGATTGCCTCTACCTGTTCCTCTTTTGTCAGCAAAACATCATCTGTATGCATTAAATACAACAGAAAATAGTGAAGAAATTCTACATCCTCCTCCATTAATCCCACCGGTGAAAGCGGGTTTACATCCAGCATCCGAAGCTCAATATGATTAATCCCCCTTTTTCTCAACCGCATTAGTGAATTTTCTCCACGGGGTTTTACCCTGACCGGATAATATAACTCTGATGCCGACTGTAGTTTTCCTTTTTGTACATAGGCTTCAATACTCTGAAGATAATTCTCCAGATTCTGATAATCCAATACCGGAGTAAAATCATTCCAATATCCCTGTTCTCCACACCTTACCGACGCATATTTTACCAAATCTTCTTTTTTCCATGCTTTCTGTTTTGATATGTTATGAACATTTTCCACATTCCGCTCATTTCCTCTTCCGGTAAAATTTTTTCCCCCATCCAGAATGGAAATATCCATAACCGGACTTGCGGCAGTCAGATACACAATAAACCAGCTATATTGAAGCACCTTTTGTGCCAGTTGCAGATATACCTGATTTTTATACATTGAATAGGTAAATTCCTCTTCCCGTAACCGTTTTTTACCCGCTCCGGACAAGACCTCCAGATAGCCCTCTCTTAACATTTCATCTGCAAACGAATAGTTCAGATGAATACCGGAAAACAGCATAATTCCTTTACCATATTTTTCTGCCAGATAGTTACGGTATTGTGTCTTTTTCTTCAATTCCCCTTTAAACTGTGCAATGGGGATATCCCAATCCCCTCTCACATACGGCGGATTGGAAAATGGCCACAAATATTCTTTTCCTGTCTCTAACTTCTGTAACGTCTCTAAAACCCTTATCTGTAATTGCTCTAAATGCTGCATCATACTATGTACATTATCAAACACATCTGTAATCAACTCAATTTGGTTCTCGCAAAAATCTCTTGTAATGTTGTTCTGCTCTTCAAAAGGGTGTTTTGTATGGGAAAGAAACCCATCACCGTCTACCCGGAGACTTTCTTTCTCTAAGCCAAATTCTCCCTTTTTCAGATTCCGTTTAATTAAATTTCTACTAAATTTAAAGCTTATCTCCATTTCTACCACCATTTACACTTCTTATTTTATTAAGTTACTTTTACAGTTCCACATTATGTCAACTACATTGCTTTTTGTAGATTCTCGAATATCCTATCTTAAGCAGCATGCTATCCGTATATGTCCCTCTTATCATAAACACACTTACCTACTTTGTCAATATGTTTTTAGGAATTTCCTCAACCCGCCAGGTCCGTCATACAACCATGTGAAATTTTGCAAAAAACAAAGAACTGCCATACTAAGATAATCTCTCTCGTACAACAGTTCCTTTTATAAACCTATTCATCAATAAAAAATCAACATTCATCCGGTCAGATTACATAGTCATCTGCTCCCGAACCGCCATTTAATAAATCCTGCAAAGTAATTCCCTCAAAATAATCCTCAAGCAGCTTCTGTAGGCCCTTCCACATGTCCAATGTCTTACAATATGCAGCCCGCTCACAGGAATTCGGGGTCTGCTCTAAACAGGCCACCGGAGTAAACGGTCCCTCCGTTATCTTAAGGATACTTCCGATAGTATATTCCTCTGGCGGCTTTACCAGACGGTAACCGCCCCGTTTTCCCCGAAGAGAAACAAGGAATCCGTTTTTACTAAGGGAGCCCACAATCGCTTCCAGATATTTTTCAGATATTTCCTGCCTTTTCGCAATATCCATCAATGGTATATATTCTCCTGTATTATGCTCCGCTAAATCTATCATCACCCGTATCGCATAACGTCCTCTGGTTGAAATCTTCATACACGCCACCTCCATATAACCTACTTTACCACAAGGAAACAGTGTTTTTCAAGAAAAAAGTCTCCAAGAGATGGCAGCACCGTCTCTTAGAGACATCTTAAATAATTACAAGTCAAAATCAGTTGTTAAATAATGGCGTAGACAGATATCGGTCTCCGGAATCCGGCAGTAATACCACAATGTTCTTATCCTTATTCTCCGGCCTCGCCGCCAGAACGGAAGCTGCCTTTAATGCTGCACCGGAAGAAATACCGACAAGAATCCCTTCGCTTACCGCAAACGCCCTGCCCTCTGCAAACGCATCATCGTTTTCTACCGTAATTATTTCATCGTACACTTTTGTATTTAATATATCCGGAACAAATCCTGCCCCGATTCCCTGAATTTTATGAGGTCCGGGAGTCCCCTTTGATAATACGGCACTTGCAGCCGGCTCTACTGCAACCACCTTTATCTCTGAATTTTTTGACTTCAAATACTCGCCCACTCCGGTAACAGTGCCGCCGGTACCAACGCCTGCAACAAAGATATCCACCTTGCCGTCTGTTTGTTCCCAAATCTCCGGACCTGTTGTCGCCTTGTGAATCTCCGGGTTCGCCGGATTGACAAACTGTCCGAGAATAATTGCCCCCGGAATAGATTCCTTTAATTCTTCAGCCTTTGCAATAGCGCCTTTCATTCCCTGGGCACCCTCTGTCAATACTAATTCTGCACCATATGCCTTTAATAAATTGCGGCGCTCTACGCTCATGGTATCCGGCAGAGTAAGGATTGCCTTATATCCCTTAGCCGCCGCTACCGCCGCCAGCCCGATTCCGGTATTTCCCGATGTCGGTTCAATAATTGTCGCTCCCGGCGTCAGTTCGCCTTTCTTCTCTGCATCCTCAATCATCGCAAGTGCTATACGGTCTTTAACCGAACCTGCCGGATTCAAATATTCCAGCTTTGCCAAAAGCGTTGCATTTTCAAGTCCTGCATTTGCCATATAACGGTTTAACTTTAATATCGGAGTTCCTCCAATCAATTCTAATGCACTCTGTTTAATCTGGCTCATTGTTTTTTCCTCCTGTTTCCGGTAATTCTTATTTTCCTATTTATCAAGTAGGAATTATATGCTTTTAATTATAGAACCGGTAAATATCTTTGTCAAGGACTTTTTTCATTGCCACAATCTTATTCCAAAACCTTATCCCTGAATTTTGCAAGCTCCTCCAAATATTTTTTCCCCAACGGACTGATTGCAATCCCCTTTCTTGCCAGATATCCGATAGTCATTACCTCATCCGATTCCAACTTTACCGCACAATATTCAGGACCATTTAACTCTTCACATATGATGCCGGAACAAAGCGTATATCCGTTAAGCCCTACCATTAAATTCAACATCGTAGCCCGGTCATTTGCTTTAATCAACTGTTTATATTCATAAGTGCTTAATACCTCTTCTGCAAAATAAAAAGAATTGTTCGCTCCCTGGTCAAAGGACAGACACGGATATTCCTCCAATTCCTTCAGCGTAATCGCCTTTTGGGCAGCAAGGGGATGCTTTTTCCAGAGATAAACATAAATGTGACACTGTAATATTTCATGAAACTCCAGATTACTGTCACGAAAAAGCTTTTCCAGCACCTTCCGGTTGAAATCATTGATATACAATATTCCAATCTCACTTTTAAAATTTTTCACATCATCAATCACATCATAAGTCTTTGTCTCTCTCACCGCAAATTCATATTCGTCCATGCCAAACTGCTTGACCATTTCTACAAAAGCGTTCACCGCAAAAGTATAATGCTGCATGGAAACACTGAATTTCTTTTTGACCCTTTGTTTTTCAACATACTTGGATTCCATCAATTCATACTGCTCGACTACCTGTCTGGCATACCCAATAAATTCTTCTCCCTCTGGCGTTAATGAAACACCCCGGTTTGTCCGCCGCAGCAATTCAATTCCAATTTCCTCTTCTAATTCTTTAATTGCCGCCGAAAGACTCGGCTGAGAGATAAACAAAATCCTTGCCGCTTCACTCATGGAATCTGCGCCTGCCACGGTAATTGCATATCTTAACTGTGTTAATGTCATTATCCTCTCCCCAATTCTTTACTATCTTCCGTGCAAAATTCGGTCTTTTATTACATACCTTTTTGATAGGCTTAGTATATATACAATCTATGAAAATGTCAATAACCCCACCATGCCAGCAATCAGTATTTTACAACAGCCCAAGCTTTTCAAACGCCTGGTAAAGTCCGTCATTATCCACATCACCCGTAATGTAATCCGCCATCTCCTTAATCTCAACGCCGCCGTTTCCCATAGCGACACCGACAGCGCAGTATTCCAGCATAGGAATATCCACCTTGGCATCTCCAAAAGCAATAGTCTCTGCCTTATCTGCACCAAGATAATTTAACAGCTCATCAATCGCATGCGCTTTCGTGATATTCGGCACACCAAGGTCGCCGAACAATGCCGTCTCCCCTTTTCCTCCCCACGTTCCGTTCTGCATGTAAGGGAACTTTTCTTTTGTATCCAGAAAATCCTGATAGCTTTCTAAAATATAGCTGATTTTATTTACATCATCACGGTAAAGCGGTTCTCCAAAGCGGATTCCCACGAAAGAATTGCGAACGGTTGCCTGCTTTGCGTCCGGCTTGCCTTTTCTCTTCTGGTATTCTTTCACCACCGGCTCGCCCCTTGTTTCAAACTGTTCACTGGCGAACAGACCATTATTGCTTTCCAGATAAAATTCCAGTCCTCTTTCATGGAGCCAGTCTACAATAGCGGTGCACTGCTCCTGCGTAATCAGCTGATGCATTACCACATGTCCATTGTCCTCCACATAGCTTCCGTTTCCGCCTATCATTCCGTCTAACCCGATATCCCACAACTTCTGCTGCATTTCCGCCCTGCTCCTGCCGGTACAGACATATACCTTATGCCCGTTTTCCCTCGCCGCGCGGATTGCCCGAACTGCCGAATCTGGAATCTGATTTTCATAGTCTACCAATGTACCGTCTACATCCAAAAAAATAATTTTTCCCATAACCCGGTTTACCTCCTATCTGTTTCCTCTCAATACATAAAGCGCGTGTGCTCAATTTTCATATTTTCCTCCCACATCAACAAAATTTTTTAAAAAAACCACCTCAGCTACTATTCAAAACTGTTTCTTCAGCAATACGGCTGCACTCCCAGCAAATACCGCAAAACCGTTTCACCCAAAACGGGACCGTGACACAGGAAAAATAAATTTTTGTGCCACAGTCCCATTTTCACTCAATATGCCTTAATCCAAATCCTCACCGTTGCTGGCAATCACTTTTTTGTACCAGTCAAAGGATTTCTTCTTACTGCGTTCCAGTGTTCCGCTTCCGTCGTTATTTTTATCCACATAGATAAATCCGTAACGCTTCTTCATCTCGCCGGTGGTAAAGGATACCAAATCAATGCAGCCCCATGGCGTATACCCCAGCAAATCCACTCCATCATGAATAACCGCTTTTTTCATCTCCTGGATATGCGCCTTCAGATAAGCAATGCGGTAATCATCGTTACAGCTTCCGTCCTCTTCTTTCACATCAATGGCGCCGAATCCGTTCTCCACAATAAACAGCGGAATCTCGTAACGCTCGTACAAGCTGTTTAACGCATATCGAAGCCCCACAGGGTCGATTGCCCAGCCCCAGTCGCTTACCTTGATATACGGATTGGCAACGGAATTTCCGGAGCTTCCATCCAGCGTCGTTGTGGTATCCGTATTAGCATCCGCCTTTACCGTATTCGTCATATAATAGCTGAAGCCAAGATAATCTACCCTGCCCTCGGAAAGAATCTTCTCGTCCTCCGGCTCCATTGCAATGTGATACCCCTTGCGCTCCCAATTTTTCTTCGTAAAGGCCGGATAATGTCCTCTGACATGAACATCTGAAAAATGATACCGCTCATGCATGGACTCTACCGCAGTCATGATATCATCCGGATTGCAGGAATACGGATAAAACGGTACAAAGGAGCACATACAGCCAATCTTGAAATCCGGATTGATTTCATGTCCCTTCTTTACGACCAATGCGCTTGCCACCAGTTCATGATGCGCACACTGGTACATAATTTCCTCCGGATTATCATATTCCGAAAATTTTACTCCGGAACAGGTCCATCCGAAAATGTCCGCCTTTGTGTTGCTCTGGTTATTAATCTCGTTAAAGGTCATCCAGTATTTTACCTTGTCCTTATAGCGTTCCATCACGGTAACCGCATATTTTACAAAGAAATCAATCACTTTCCGATTAGTCCATCCGCCGTACTCCTTTGCCAGATGATACGGCATCTCAAAGTGGCTTAACGTAATCACCGGCTGGATATTGTACTTTAACAATTCGTCAAATAAATCATCATAAAATTGAAGCCCCTCTTCATTCGGCGTATCCTCGTCACCCTTCGGAAAAATTCTCGTCCAGGCAATACTGGTGCGGAAGCATTTAAACCCCATCTCCGCAAACAACGCCACATCCTCTTTGTATCTGTGGTAAAAATCAATAGCCTCGTGATTCGGATAATTTTCTCCCTCCAGCACGCCGTCGGTAATTCTTCTCAGCACCTCATGGGTTCCGGCGGTCAGCACATCCGATACGCTGGCTCCCTTTCCTCCGGCATTCCAACCTCCCTCTAACTGATGGGCGGCTACTGCGCCGCCCCATAAAAAATCCTTTGGTAATCCTGTATCTGCCATCAAAGCACCTCCTGATTTCTGCCGCCGTATTAAGACAATTTCAACAGCTCTTCTCCTGCCTTCACCTCTCCGGATACGACAGCAGCCACATCGTCAAACTCATCCGTATTGGTCACAACAACCGGAGTGGTAACCGGATAACCCGCATCCTTGATTCCCTGGATATCAAATTCAATCAGCAGGTCGCCCTTTTTCACGGTATCTCCCTCTTTAACATGCGGAATAAAATGCTTACCCTCCAATTTCACGGTATCCATACCCACATGAATTAAAATCTCCACCTGATTATCTCCTTCAATACCCACGGCATGATGACTGTCAAGCAGACTGACAATCTTTCCGTCAAAGGGAGCCACAACCTTTCCTTCACTGGGTTCAATAGCAACGCCTTTTCCCATTGCTTCACTGGAGAATACCTCGTCCTCTACCTCCGTCAATGCAACAACAGAACCGGTAAGCGGGCTTGTTACACCTGCTGCCTTTGTGGCAGCCTCGCTTGGCGTCGTAGCAGCCTCTGCCGCCTCCACCGTCTTCATTCCCGGGTCGTCAAATCCGACAATCTGAACCAGCACGATAGAACCGATAATGGAAATAGCAAGACCAATTACCTCGCCGATAAACGGTGTCATATTTTCACTGTTAATGGAATTTACCACCGTCAGCAGACCCGGCAGACCTGCATATACATAATATACTGAATTAAAAAAGCTTGCCACAACTGCACCGATACCGCCGGCAATGCAGCCGCAGATAAACGGCTTCTTGAATCTTAAGGTTACACCGTAAATAGCCGGCTCCGTAATACCAAAGATACCGGTAATTCCTGCGGATAATGCAACGCCCTTCATCTCTTTGTTTTTTGTCTTAATGAATACACCGATTGCCGCTGCCATCTGTGCACAGACTGCGCAGGTCTGGAATGCCTGGAATGAATCATATCCCTGGTTGGCAAAGTTTGCCAGAACCATCGGGGTGACGCCCCAATGCACACCGAAAATAACGATAACCTGCCAGATACCGCCGACGATTGCCGCTGCAACCGGCGGTGCAACCTTTACCAATGCATTATATCCCTCTGCAATAGCTCCGGCCACTCCAGTGGAAATTGGTCCGATAAGAAGAACCGTAAGCGGAACCATAATCAAAATACAAAGAAACGGAGTAAATAATGCCTTTACTGCGTCCGGCAGACGCTTTTCTAAAAATTTCTCCAGATAGGATAATACCAATACCAAAAACAACGGCGGCAATACAGAAGAGGTATAGGTAGTTTCCGATAAGGATATGCCCAGAAACTTAATCGTCTCTCCTTCCGCTACTCTCGTTGCAATATCGGTTAATGACGAGCTTACCAGCGCACCGCAGCATGCCAGTGCGACATACGTATTACACTTAAAATGTTTTGACGCCGTTACCGCAATTAGAATTGGCAAAAAGGTAAAGGGCGCCCAGGACATTAAGCTTAGCACCTCATAAGTACCGGTTTCGGCAAAGGTCGGTGCAAAAAGATTGATAATAATCAAACAGCCCTGCAGGATACCGGCAGCCGCCAGCACATAAACAAATGGGGCAAATACTGCCGACATTGTGGCGATAACCCGGTTAAGCAGACTCTGCTTCGGTGCGTCCTCATCACCGCCATTTTCACCTAAATTCAAAATCTGGGCGGCGTAACCGTATACATCCTTTGCATGGGTTCCAATAACCACCTGGAACTGCCCGCCGTTTTCCACTACCGTAATAACCCCCGGCATCTCTGAAATCTTTGCATTTGCATCCTTCGGTGTCTCCTTCAACACCAGTCTCAGCCTTGTTGCGCAATGTGTGACATTACTAATGTTGCCTTCCCCACCGACCGCATTGATAATGTCACCTGCCAGCTTTTCATAATCTCTCACCTGTGCCATGATAAACACTCCTTTCGTTTTATGAGTTCTTTTTGCGCACTTTAAAAAGCCCTCACTTATTCCTTAGTGTTACCAATATAGCAAAAAAATAACGGATTTGTACCCAATTTACCAAACTCTGGTAATTTGTTTCAAAAATACTTTTCTGTTTTTTCCATTTTTTGAAACAATGTTTCAAAAAACACCCCTACAGCTCATTGGACAATGCCCATAATTTCTCGGCGCCAATCCTTTCGTAATCCGCATTCAGCTTTATATTCCTTTCATAATTGGCGCTAAACTCCATGCCAAACAGGATATCCAGCAGATATTTTACCGAAGAAAAAAACATTGCCGTCCAAAATTCATCAAATCTTTCCGTCCCCGCTGCATAGATAAATTCATCTCCAAGCCGGGGAAGCATCCGGTTTTTATTTGCGGAAATAACAATCACCCTGGTTTTCTTCTTTTTCAGGGTTTTAATAATTTCCCCTAACCTTGAATTTTCTCCGGTATGGCTGATGACGATTGCCACGTGGTTTTCCTTTGGTATCATTGCATGGAGCTGCTGCGCATTGGTGGCGATATGCGTATATGCCATTTTCCCGGCATGCAAAAGCTGGTTGCAGCCGTATTGCGCCAGGTGAACATTCAAATCATAGACATAAAAATCAACGCATTCTGCCTGATGAATCCACTTTCCAATCCGCAGCATCTGTTCCAGGGATAACGCCTTTCTGGTTTCATCCACTGCTTTCCTCTCCAGTTCACTGATTTTTTTCACCAGAGACACGATACTTTCCCTCTCCTCAATCTGAATCTTCTCCTCTTCCTGTGCATCCCAAAGCTTTAATTCACTGACAAAACGGAGACGAAAATCCGGATATCCCTTACACCCCATCTTCTGGCAAAACCGGGTAACGGAAGCTGCGCTGGTAAATGTCGCATGTCCCAGTTCTCTGGAGGACAGCACCGCCACCTGCTCCGGATGTTTCAGAATATAATTACAGATATCCTGTTCCCTTTCCGTCAATCCCTCAATCTGTCTCATTTCTTTCAATAACAACATCATTTATCCCCCTGTTCTCTATTGATTGTTTCCGTGAAACAGCTATCCTGTCTTATTGCCCAGAGACAGCCCCTTCTGCCTCTGCCTTTTGTTCTTCCAAATTTATCCCCTTGCCGGAAATTTCCACGATAAATCTTCCGTATAATGCCAGCATAACATCGGAAAAACCGGAAAGCTCATTTCTTAGTTTCTCTTGAAAGGCATCCTCCTTTCCCTCTGTTTTTTCCTCCTTATGCGCCTGGATAAACTCTTCCCTCCATTGCTGCTGAATCGAGATAATTGTCTCCATAATCGCACGTTTTTGCTCCGGAATATTTTCCTCCATCGTTCTTTCCTGCGGCAGGTTCTCCAAATCCATACAGTATTGAACCAAAAGCAGTTTATTCCATACGATATACTGTTCTCCTGCCGCCGTTTCCCCTCTTTCCGCTTTCAGCCTCTGCAGGGCCTTTACCAGCTCTTCCTTCGTCAGCAGAAAAAGCTGGCCTTTTCTGCCAACCTCCACGGCGGCATCTGGCAGAAATTTCTCCGCTGTGGTCACATAAAAATGCTCCCGGAGGTGCTTTAATATCAAGCCGGCAAATTGCTCCATCAGCGGGTTATTCTGCTCCTCCGTTTCATCGCAGGCAGTCAGTTTCTCCACCAGTTGAAAGGCCTCCGCATCCATCTCCTTAAGCCCCCGGTGCAGCCACTTGTCATGGGGTGCATAGCTGTCATTTAACAAATAGATTAGCTGCATTCCCTGCCTGATTCCATCCGCCTTTGCCAGCAACGCCGCCGTCCATTCCCCGCGCTCTGCGCATCTGCGGTAATTATACTGAAGATTCTGTCCCATCAGCGCCGCTTTCTGTGCAATTTTTAACAGCTTTACCCCCTCCGGATACCCCTGTTTAAGCTTATTCCGGATACCGGTAAAAATTCCTTCATCATCCCGGTACACCTCGCCGTTTACCGCACATGCCAGATAGCAGTCCTCCAAAAGAAGATAGTCTCTGTCCGCTTGCGGCAGATGCCCTCCACTCAGCACCCGCTCATAAAAATCATCAATTATACAGACTCCAAACCGCTCCGCCCCATGGGCGCTCTCCACCCGCCGGTACCCTTTAAATTCCGCCGGCAGCGACAGATATGCTGCCTGCAGCTGTTCCCCAATCTCCTCAGCAGTCCCTTTAGTTATCCACAAACTGAAGCCCGGTCCAAAATCATGGTCCTCGGAAAGGGCATCGTCAAATCCAAAACAGTCCGAGCCTTCTCCCACATGTCCCACCGCAATCCGGGACAGATACTCCGGAAATTCCTTTTCCAGCATCGGTGCCCCAAAGGTCTCATAATATTCCCGGCACAGCTCTTTTCCGGTAAGCCTTCCGCCGCACTGTTCCAGCAGATTGTTCAGTCTTTCATGCACACGGTAATACGCCGCATTTTTCCCGATATGGTGCAAAATACAGCTTTCCGCCTGCCGGTAACAGCCCACCGCTTTTTCTGTATTCCCTGCCGCCGCTTCAATCTCTCCCAACGCCGCCAGTGCCGCCCCTTTGTGGGAATCCTCCACCTGCAGCGGTGCAAACAGCTCCAATGCCTTCTCTGCATGCGTCTTGGCTTCGGCATATTCCTTAAGCATCACCTCGGCATTTGCCAGATTCGCATAAGAAACCGCCTGATAGTATTCATTGCCCGGATATGCCGAAACAATCTGTATTGCCTTCCGAAAGCTTTCCGCCGCCCCCTCATAGTCCCCCAGCTCTTCGCAGAGCAGACCTTCATTGTTATACAGGCTGGCAAAGGCGTAATCGCCCTCCGGAAGCTTTGCATAATAAATATCCTCCGTCTGCCGATAATACGCCTGTGATTCCTTAAGCTTTCCCGCTGCCCGCATGGCATTTGCCACATTTAACAGCGTGGTGGCATGGCTGACGCTTCCCTTATACGGGCTGTCCTCCAGCAGCTTCAGCACCCGGCTTCCGTAACGCTCACACTTATCATACTGGCTGGTTTCCCTGGCAAACCCCAGCATTTCGTTCAATATGGAAACTGCGGCGCCGAAATCCCCTTCTTTCTCTGCCTGCTCCAAATTCGTCTGCAAATATTCCTCTACCTGATTCAGCTTTCCCTCTGCAAACAAATCATCCAATCCCTGTAGTACCTGATTCACATCCATATGCCTGCGCCCCCTGTCATACAAAAAACTGCTGCCCCGACAACCAAACCGAAGAAACGCATCCGTTCCCTTATTCCGTATCGAGGCAGCAGTATACCGTTGCTCCCTATATGTTCACAAATTTGTTATTATAATTCTCAATGCACTGTTCAATAATACGAATGGACTCTGCGGCTCCATCAAATTCATCCACAAGGGTTTCTTTATCCTCCAGAGCCTTATACACACTGAAGAAATGCTTGATTTCCTCAAAAATATGCTTGGGCAGTTCATTGACATCCGTATAGCAGTTATACGTGGGGTCATTATACGGAATGGCGATAATTTTCTCATCTCCCATACCATTATCCAGCATCTTCATCACCCCGATGGGATAACAGCGAACCAATGTCATCGGCTCAATATCCTCCGAGCAGAGTACCAGTACATCCAATGGGTCTTTGTCATCGCCATAGGTTCTCGGAATAAATCCATAATTCGCCGGATAATGGGTTGAGGTATATAAAATTCTGTCCAGAATCAGCATACCGGTTTTCTTATCCAGCTCATACTTCTTCTTGCTGCCCTTACTAATCTCAATGACCGCAATAAAATCCGTCGGAAAAATTCTTTCTTCATCAATATCATGCCAAATATTCATTGTCAGTACTCCTTCCGTATTCGATTTTTAACTCATACGCTTATCTTATCACACTCTCTTCCGTATCTCAAGAAATTTTCATTCTTTTGAAATTACCACTTTTCCGTCAACGACTTGCACTTTTACTTTATTCCCGTCAATTCCCGCTGCCTCCAGCATTTCCTCATTTAACTGCAGTCTTCTTGCCTTATCCAGCACGGAATACTCTTCATGGGTCTCCGTCGCAAGCGTCCCGTTCTCCAGCTGATTCAGCACCTGAAGGTATTCCTCCTTCATAATTTTTTCCGTACTGATTTTTCCGTCGGAAATCATCACCACTCTTCCCACCTTATTAGCAAGGCTCAAATCATGGGTTACAATGATAATAGTAAGGTTTAATTCTTTATTCAGACTGCGGAATAAATCCTGTATCTGATTAGAGGTTTTCGTATCAACTGCTCCGGTGGGCTCATCCGCCAGCAGAATTTCCGGTTCATTTGCCAGCGCCACCGCAATCGCAATACGCTGCTGCTCGCCGCCGGACATCTGTCCGGGATAGGAATCCTTTTTATGCATCATTCCCACCTTTTCCAGCAGCTCCAGGGCTCTTTCACGCATGGTCTTTGCGCTTTTTCCGCTGTAATACATCGGCACCTCGATATTTTCTACCGAGGTCAGATACGGCAGCAGATTCCTTGCACTTTTCTGCCATACAAACCCTACGGTTTTATTCCGGTACTCAATCATTTCCCCGTCGTCCAGACCAAACAAGTCCTTACCGTTAATATACAATCTTCCCGCAGTAGGGTGCTCCAGCCCGCCAATCATATTCATCAAGGTCGATTTTCCGCTGCCGCTTTTTCCGATGACCGCCATCAGCTCCCCCTTTTCAATCTCCAAATCCAGACCCTGAAGCGCCATTACCTCCACCTCTTCCGTCTTATAAATCTTCACCAGACTGTCACAGCGGATTAGCGGCTCATCCTCAAATACTTCCTGTTCCTCTATGTTCTTCTCGTCCAATAATTTCACCGTCCTCCAATTCATACACCACATCCCCCAGCTCCATCAGCCCCGGGTCATGGGTTGTCATTACAATGGTAATCCCTTCCTGCTCCACAAGCTCCTTAAACAGCTTCATCACCGCCAGTCCGGAAGCCGTATCCAGCGCCCCGGTGGGCTCGTCTGCAAATAAAATACCGGGTTTATGTGCCACGGCTCTTGCTATGGCAACACGCTGCTGCTCGCCGCCGGACATCTGCATCGGCATATGATACAGCCTGCCTCCAAGTCCCACCATATTTAGGACCTGCTTAATCCGTGAATCCCGTTCCTCCTGGTAATCGGCAAGCCGAAGACCATAGTCCACATTTTCATAGGCATTCATAATCGGAATCAGCGCCACCGACTGAAACACAAAGCCAATCTCATAGCGGCGGAGAAGCTCTCTGTCCCGCTCACTGAGGCTGCTAATCTCCCTTTCGCCGAACAACACCTCTCCCTCGCTGGGCAAATCCAACGCACTTAATATGTTTAACAGCGTCGTTTTCCCGGAGCCGGAACGTCCCTTTAAAATGGTAAGCCTGCCCCTGGGAATGTCCATATCAATTCCCTTTAATGCATAAAATTCTTTACCGTCTGCCACAGGAAAAGCCCTTACAATTCCTGATGCCTGAATCGCATATTCCATCCGTTTTTTCCTTTCCGGTCGTCCCACCTGTTACTCTGTTCCTAATCCTCACCCATCTTAATTGCCTGCGTAATATTGGATTTTCTCAGTATATAGCGAAGCACCATCAGGCAGAGTACAATCATCGCCAGGATAACGATTCCCAGCCTGCCCATATCCACTACATCAATAAAAATTTTCAGCGGAATATTATGGCTTTCCGGCATATATACGACAGCAACTATCTTCGCAAACAGCATTGTCGTTCCAAAGCCGGTAAGCCCCGCTAAGGCGCCCGCCAGCAGCGATGAAAATATCTGCTCGTTCATTAGCATTCTGTTAATTTCCTTCATGCTCATCCCCATCGCCCGGTAAATACCAAACAACAGCTCTCTCTGCTTCATGGAGGTTACCCAGTAAATCAAAAATCCAACCGTACAAAGAATCAGGGTCACCAGAAAACTCAGGGTAAATAATCCGTTCGTTATCTGAATCATTGCCGTATCCCGGACTTCCTGGATGGTTTCCTCCGTCCCCACCACCTTATCGGTAACGATTTTCTTTTCATCCAGGTAAGTTCTTACCTCTTCTACCGTTTTGCCCGGCTTAAGGCTCATCCATATTTCGTAGGGCATTGTCCCGAAGGTATTCACCTCGGCAGCGTAATTCACCACAATCATGTACCGCTGTTTTTCCTTCATTTCTTCTTTCTCATTATATTCGTAGGAATACTGTCCATATCCCGGCCATGCGTCAAAGATTCCGCAAACCACTCCCGGACAATCCGCAATCGTTTCTCCCTGCTTATAGGTAACCGGCTCATATCTGGAATACCGGATACTGTCACCCACCTTCAGGTTAAACTCCTCCGCCAGATTGGCGGAAATCAAAACTCCCGAAGGATTCTTCGCCAGCGCATTCAGATAATTGTACCAATGCTCCTGGGTAACTCCATCCTGAAGCGTTACATTCTCTCCAAATTCCTTAGAGTGTATCGCCATCATGCTGCAGCCCTCCATCTGTTTTTCCCCGCCGGCAATCTTTATATTATCGTCCCGGATAACCCTGGTCATCCCCTTTACCGTATCCGCCAACAGTCCCTGATACCGCTCATAATCCGGTTCATGATAAAGCCAGTCCGCTTCTCCGCTGCTGTTGATGAAATTCTCCATAAGCCAACGCTCTGCAACCACCACATCCGCTCCGATATCATAACGGGTACGCTGTTCGTTATTGGTATTGATGGTTCCCGCCATATTGGAATTAAAAATCCCCATTGCAATGGTAAGCACTAAAAATACGGAGATAAATTTCTGTTTTCCCGCCGTGCGCATAATCTGTAAAAACGATGCGTACATATGCGGTTTCCATTTGTCCTTTCCCAGATAATAGACAAAACGCACCAGATAATGTATCAGCCTGATTCCCACAAGCCCGCAGGCAAAAATAAATAGGGATACATTTAAGAAAACCATCGGGTCCAGCCTTTTTCCAGTCAAAACATCCCATGCCAGCGTGGTTATCTGCCGATGATAGTTATAGATTAGATAGGCAGAAATCCCCAACAGAATCACATCAATAAAATATTTTTCCACAGCGCTTTCCTTTTTTATTTCCGCCTGCTTGCTCTTCTGCTGCACAATAGAATATCTGGAATACACAATAACCGGAAAAGTCATAAACGCCATAGTGAGCAGTGCCGCAAGCAATGCATACAAGAGCATTCCCGGCGTTAACCGATAAATTGCCGTGGATTTTCCGCTAAATTCCAGAAACGCATTAGTGGATGCCGCCAGCTTACAGAGAAGCCAGCCTGACGGAATACCGAGAACAATGCCGAAGCCTGCCAGAATCCCCGATTGGCACATATAGATAAACACAATCTGCTTTCTCGAAAAACCCCGGCTTTTAAACATTGCCATTTCGCCGGACTCCATAGCCAGAATCTGCCCGGATACCATATAAACAAAGGCGAGAAGAAGAACAAAAACCGGAAGCTCCAACACCCAGAATATCGTATTTACCGAGGATTTATCCGTCTGGTACTCTTCCAGTAACGCCGTAAAATTATCGACAAACTGACCGTCCATCTCATGGAACTGCTGCAAATAATCCTGCACATCCGCCACATTACCCGTATGGATATCCGAATACTTAAACAGCATATAGTAATCATAATATACCGTGTCAAAACCATACTCTGCCATAATCTCTTCCAGTGAGGCGGCGCTCACATACAGCTCTCTGTCAAATTCATCCGCCTCCTTATGCCAGTACAAATCGGTTTTCTCTTTTTCATCAATAATCCCTGCCACCTGTACGGTAAGCGGTTTTCCGCCACTGTCCTTGATGCTTTCAAAGGTAAGGATTTCCCCGACCACAACATCCAGCTCATCCATGCGCCGTTCCGTCAGCACACAAGGATATATCTTTTTCTCTGTCTTTGCCTGCTCCAGGCTCTCGCCCTTTAAAACCGCTGTATGCTCGCCAAGCTCCGGCATACAGGCAATATTACACCATCCTCCTTTTTTACTGTACTGCTGATTCATCCGGTTTCCTTTCAGCCAGATATGGGTCTCCACTGTCTCCGTCGGAAGCCCTATGTATTTCTGCCATGAAGTCCCGTAGCTGTAGATTTTATGTTCAATGCTTTCCATATCCTTATTCTCTTTCGTTTTACAGGAACCGGACCTGCCCACAACGGCGGGATACTCGTTATTCTGTTCAATATAGGTGATAAATTTGCTCTGCAGCAGCCTGTTTAACGAGCCCTTTTTAAACATGGGAGTACAGGCAGCCACAGCAATAAATAACGTAATTCCCAGCAAAAGACAGCCATTTAACACCTTTTTATTCTGTAATTTCCGCTGAATTAATGTAAACATACTGCCTCCTTATTCCTCAACCTTCAACTTTGCCACTAAATCTCCGTCCTTCAATCCGTCTAAAATACAGACCTCCGTTTCCGTCATCAGTGTTTCGTTCACCTTTACATACTGCTTTACCAGTGCATCATCCACCAGCTTCCACACAAAATAATAGGTCTGCGCATCCTGCTTATTCACCTCGGCATTCAGCATGTCCGCCGGTAAAACGATGGAATCCTGTATTCTCGCATTTGCATAGGATATCTTACAATCTGTCTGATTCTCGTAAAAGCTCTTATCGTCCATCGCAATATAAGACTGATTTCTCTTTTGCCCCGCCACACTGGTTGTCACATACACTTTGTCTTCCAGATTGGAAAGATAAACCTTTCCGGCTACTGCGGAATTGCCTACTACCTTTCCCGTATATTCCCTGGCATCTCCCGACTTTGGCGTAAATACTACGGTATTTCCTGCGCCTACTAAATTATCTCCGGTATCAATCATCAGCTTGGGGCTGGCGGCATCAAAAATCTGAAATAAATTTCCGTCCTCTTTTGCGACAATCTGCTTTCCCGCATAAATATTAAGGTTTCCCACGATTCCGTCCTGCTCTGCGTAAATTTCCCGTTTTCCGCTTCCGTCGTTTTCCCTGGCAGCTTTATCGTAATCCTGCTGCAAAAGCGCCCGGTTATACTGATATTCTGCCTCTACAATATCCTTCTGATAAATCATCACATTTCTCTGGCACTCCAGCATGGCAGATGTCTCTGTTACTGCGATTTCGGGTGAAGCGGTGATTCCATTCCCCGTGGGCTGCTCCAGCTCCACAGGCTGCGTTTCAGTTAAGGGCATCTCTCCCGCTTCCTCTGCTGACGGCGCTTCGGTGGAGGTTTCCTCCGTGACCGGCTCTTCTTCCGGTGTTTCTTCTGTTGCGGGCTCTTCGGATACCGGCTCTTCCGTGACGGGTTCTTCCGTCGGTGTCTCCTCTCCCGGCTTTTCCGTCCCCGGCTCCGGCTCAGCCGCTATCTGTTCTTCTTCCGCCTTTTTCTCTGCAATCCGTTGATTCAGCGCTGCAATCTCCTTGTCATAACCGCCTGCATTTTTTTCGTAATCAATTTGCAGATTATTTAATGCGGCAGCCGCCTCTTTAATTTGCGCACTTCCCTGACCGGTATCCAGAACGCAGAGTAAATCGCCTTTTTTTACCGCATCGCCCTTTTTTACGTTGAGGCTTTCCACCGTTGAATCTATGCTCTGCATATAGGAATAAACCTTGGAATAAGCATGAAAATACCTGAGGTCCCGATTCATATTTTCCGAAGTAAATTCTCCTTTTTTCACCTGATATGTATCGTATGTCTGTGGAAGAGATGCCGTCGAGGTATAATACACCCACTCTCCCTCTTCCAGTCCTTTTAACACCTCCACGCTGGTTGCGTCAGCAAGCCCTACCTCAATATCCCGCCGCTCCATATCCATACCGTTTTTCACATAGACAAAATACTGCTCGCCCTCCTGGTTCAACGAATCAGTACCGACTTTTAATACATCTGTCCTCAGATTGGAGGAAAAATATACCGGCATTTTATCTCCGGGGTTCAGCGACGGAATCTTATCCGTTATCTCAAGACGGATTTTCGGACTCGCCGTATTGCTCTGAATCGCAATCAGCTGTTCGTTGGAATATTCATAGGGCTCCACCTTATACTGCTTCCCGCCGACCAGAAGATATTCTTCCTCATAGATATAGATAATCTGTTCATAAAACCGGGAGGAAATATCTTCTTCCAGCTCCAGATGCAACTTATCGTAATCTGATACGATTACAATATTTTCCATGCTGTTTACATTGCTTCCCTCCGTCAAATCCTTAATATAGGTAACGTAGCCTGCATGCCTTGCCGTAATCGTCCCCTCCTTGATTGTGTCGTCAATCTCTTTCACTTTCTCGGAAATCACCCTGTTCTGGTATGCATAATACAACTCGTCATACCGGCTGTTTTCCTCAATCATGGAAAGCTGCGTCATGCAGCGCGCTTCCTCCTCGGCATTTCCCACCTTTTTACATTCCTCAAGCCTTAATTGCTGCTCAGTCATCTGCTGTCCGCTAATCTGCTTCTTTAACGTATACTCCCGGTTCCGAAAAGCAAGCTCCGCCTCCAGCTTTTTCTTTTCCTCTGTAAATTCACTGGTATCAATGGACGCCAGTACCGTTCCTTCCTCCACATAATCCCCTAAGTCTACTTTCACCTCGGATATATTCGTCGCCAGCTTTGAAAAATGGCAATATTCTTCCGGAACAACATCAGCAATCTGTACCGCCGAATTACCGACACGCCCTCTTTCCACCGGGCGGAAAGACTGGTTATTCACCACCGGTTCCAACAGCTCGGGAACCTCCGTTGAAGCTCCACAGCCTGAACAGAGCAACAGCAGGCAAATCATCAACCCTGACAGGTATTTTCTCCCTTGCAAATTCACATTCTTCAATTTACCACCACCTGTTCCCCTTTCGCTAATCCTTTCTTAATCACCGTATACTGGTCTACCGTTTCCCCTACTGTTACCGGCACCACCTCCCGGAAGCCCTGTTCATCCATCCGGTATACATAGGGGCTTTCTTCCACATTTTTTACCGCAGAGGTTTCTACGTAAAGTGCGTCGGGAATCTTTCCCTTTTCAATGGTCATCAGCAGCTCATCACTTTCCAGAACCCCCGCCATATCCGACACCGGCTCAAAGCTGATTATCGTCTGCTCACCCTTTTTCTCCGCAGAGATAACCCTCATCTCATATTCGACCATATTCAGCTTCGCTTTATAAACATCCCCGGTTTTGAACGCATAATCGTCCGTTGTAGCCGCAGTATAATTGGACGAACCGGATGCCACCGTAACCAGCGCTTTTCCACTGGTAGCATATCCCTTAAGCAAATCCTCATGTACACTGGTTACCGCCCCGTCCTTGTCCGCCACAAGCCGGTACTGGGACAGCTTCGCCTTCTGTTCTGCGATATACAGGCTTGCCACATTCAAATCATTTTCCAGCTTTTTTATCTCCGCCGTATAATCCTCTTCACTGCTGATAGACATCAGCTTTCGATAATGCTCAATCAGCAGCTCATCCTCAGCCTTCCTCTCCTCATATTCTTCAATATTCTTCTGGGTATCCCCTGATTTAAAGGTTACCATTACCTCTCCCGCTTTCACCTGTGTTCCCTTTTCCACCAGCACCTCATCCACCTCCAGCATCTCCTGTTTAATGGAGTAGGTAACGCTCTCAAAGGCATCCGGTTTCAGCTTCATGGTCAGCACAGGCTCTATGGTTCCCTGCTTCACCGTTACGGTCTGAAAACTGTTTTTCTGATAATCGGTAATGCTTACCGCAATATCCTCTTCCGTCCCCTGCTGCGCTCCGCCGCAGCCGGAGAGCAGAACAAGGGTAAACAGTCCCATCCATACGGAGAAGCCTCTTTTCCATCCATGCATTGTACTCATCCTCTCTTGCATACTGCCGCTCATTCTTTACCGACAGCCCTTTTACTCTAGTCGGCGTAAAATGTTTTCAAGCTTTCCGGTTTTGTATAAAAGAACAAGTCCTGCTCCATCGGATTGATAAGGCTTCCGTCCATCGCATTTATCATTAATGCACTCCACCGTGTCGAAACACCAAACCCGCTGTAGCTGTTATTACAGTCCAGCCGCCAGACCGGAATATAGCTGTAGCTGTTCTCATCCTGCTCATTTTTTATCCGCAGATAAATTAAATCCATACTGGTAAAGGGCTGTAATTCGCTGTCTATCCCTTTAAGCTGTTCACGGAAGCTGTCTTTAATCTGCTCAAGGCTCAACACCTTAACCTCGCTCTCCGTCTTTCCCTCCGACAAGATTCCCGTATATTTCATATAGACAATACCGCTGTCAGTCAATTTAATGACCATGCTTTCCTCATCATATGGCGGAATGCTCTGCTCCGAATCGAGATAAACATAGTCTGATAAATTTCCGGTATACAAATCTCCGGTATAATTATCCGGGTCTGCCGGCACTCCGTTTATCCCTCTGGTCAGTGTGATGCTGTAACCCTCAAACGCAGAATCATTCGGATTATCCCCAATCCATTTCAGACTTCCCGTCATCACCGGCACCATATTGGAAATCCCCATTTCCTCACAGAGTGCAACCGCTTTTTGCTCCGCCTCCTCTTTTGTCATGCTGCTGGTATTGGTCACCAATGCCGCATCAATATATTCTTCTGAACCCGCCTGGTTGAGCTTGGGCATATCTTCCTTCACTTCAAAAACCCATGACGACCGGTTTCTCTCTTCATCCATATCAAAGGAAAGATAACAGGCAAAACCGTCCCTTGTTCCTTTATAGTAATCCTGGCTGTAATCTCCCACATCCTCGGCTATTGCACTTAACTCCGGCGCCTCGGCAATTCCATCCTCCAGGCGCCTCTTCTCGTTTTCCGCTATAGTCCTTTCCTTTGCCGCTGTCTCCTCGGACAGCCCATCTTCTTCTCTTCCTCCCTCCGATAACAGATTGATTATCTCATCCCATTCGCCAATCTCCTTTTGCAGCCGTTCCTTCGACAGAACCTTTTCCGTATCTACGGTCTGGCTTCCGCTGTCAAACAGCGTCTCCGCTATCTTCTTTTTATCCTCCGGTGTATAATAATATTCCAAAACCTCCATTACGGATAAATCCGCCGTTTCCGGTCTGGTAATTTCCGCCTGGATTTTGATATTCCTCCCTTTGTCCGTACTAACCGTCTCCGTCCAACTGCTCTCGTCACCTGAGGAAGCCTGCTCTGTACTTTCTTCCTTTTCCTCACTGATTTCCACCTCACCGGATACATCGGCCTCCTGCTCGTAGACCGCTTTCTCCTTTCCACAGGCGGTAAGCATTGCCAGCGCAAAAATCAATATACATAACCTTTTCTTTTTCATTTCCTATCCACTCCTTTTATTTCCTGACTGTGTTAACCTTACCTCGGTTATTCTCAGTCTACTATGTACCTGCATCAAATTTTCATCCGTAACCATATATTTTTCCGGAAAAAATATCCTTTTACAATCTATGCATTTCTGATACAATCCTGTTATATACTTTCTTTATTTAAGTAATAATAAAAATGCGCAATAAATGAGTTTATCGTTTTGCAGTTACTTATTATATCATTTTCGGGAAAGGATATTCTATATGCTTAAAATACTGATTGTAGAAGATGAACAGCCGATATCCGATTTAATCAAAATGAATCTCGAGGACGAGGGCTATCAGTGCACCTGTGCCTATGACGGCATGACTGCCGCCGATATTCTGGAAAACCGCACCTTCGACTTGATTTTATTAGATATCATGCTTCCACAGATTGACGGATATGAATTATTTGAATACATTAAACCGCTGCATATTCCCGTAATTTTTCTGACTGCTAAAGCTGCGCTGAAGGACAGGGTACGGGGACTTAATCTGGGCGCAGAGGACTATATTGTCAAGCCCTTTGAAATTGCGGAATTATTAGCCCGGGTTAAGGTTGTCCTGCGGCGGTTCCACAAAAGCGAAAAGGTTCTTGCTTTCCATGATTTGGTCATTGATTTGGAAAAGAAAACCGTTCACCGGAACGGACAGTTTATTGACCTCACCCCGAAAGAATTTGATTTACTTGTTTATTTTATCCGGAATAAAGATATGGTTCTTTACCGCGATGCTATCTATGAAGCTATTTGGGAGACCGAATATGACGGAAATACCAGAACCCTTGAACTCCACATCCAGCGGCTCCGAAAAAAAACAGGACTTGAACATCATTTAAAAACCCTGTACAAATCCGGCTACCGTTTAGATTCATAAAAGTTTGACCAGGAGGCATTCTATGCGTTTTCGACACAAAGTCATTATGATGAATATTGCATTTCTTTCCGTCGCCCTTGGGGTTCTGGGTTTTGTTATCATTTATCGGAATTTCAATCAGGCATTGGATTTACAGACCTCCTATGCCATAGAGGAAAATAACCTGATTCAATCGTCCGTGGAGTACCAGCTGCTAAATGTCATCAACACAAACTATTCAAATATAAAAAACAGCCTGCCGGATATCGGACAGACAACAAACAATAGTATGATTTCGCAGTTTTCTTATTTCTATATTGTATATGATAATCAACTACTTTACCGCAATGACCCCGCAGTGGATGCAGACAATACCGCTCTTCCGGACAAGCTTTTATCCTCCCTGCGCTTAGGCGAAAAAAAATATCTGATTAACCGGGAAAACCAGCAGCACTATATCTATGTTGCCTCCAAAAATATCATCGACAATACCGATTTGTATATTGTGACAAAAAGAGAGGCGGACGACACTTTTTTGCTGCTCTATGACCAGATACAATATTTCTTTATTCTGATGCTGACCGTGTTAATCGTCTGCTCATTTTTCCTGTACTTTTTAAGCAGACATTTAACCAATCCGATAGAACAGCTGAATGTCGTCACTGAACATTTTGCAAGGGGAAATTATCATGTCCGTGCCAGGATTACTACCAACGACGAAATCGGCATGCTGGCAAAAAAATTTAACGATATGGCATTATCCGTATCAGAGCATATTGAGGAGCTTAATCTGATGGTTAAGCAGCATGAGCAGTTCGTCGCAGATTTTACCCATGAAATCAAAACGCCAATGACCACCATTATCGGCTATGCCGATACTCTGCGCACAAAAAACCTCAGCCTGGAACGGCAAAACCTTGCCTACCAATATATTTACAGCGAAGGAAAGCGGCTGGAGGCCATGTCCATGAAGCTTTTTGACCTCATTTATTTAAAAGAGCATGACATCGTCAAAAGTGAAATTTCCGTTTCGACACTGGTCGGACAAATTACTGAAAGTATGCAGCCGATTTTAAACAGAAAAAACATCCGTTTTACCGCCGAGGCAGAGCCCGCAGTGGTTTTTGGAGATGCGGAGCTTTTGAAAACCGTCTTTATCAATCTGATTGATAATGCCCGAAAGGCATCGGAAGAAAATTCGATTGTTACGCTCCGGGGATTTGCCGGAACCGACGGCTATCTTTTTCAGATAACGGATAGCGGCTGCGGCATGGATGACGAAACCATCCGACACATCTGCGATGAATTTTATATGGCGGATAAATCCCGTGCCCGCAAAGAGGGGGGCGCCGGACTTGGCATGTCCCTTGTCGCCATTATTCTTGCCAAGCACGGGGCATCCATGAATATTGACAGTACAGTGGGAAAAGGAACCACGGTCTCCGTTTCCTTTCCCGAATTTGCCGGTTTACCGGCGGAAAATGAGCGTTAAGCCGCAAAGATGGAGGTATCCCATGCAAAAATTAAACTATACTAAATTTACTATTGCATTATTTCTCACCATTACACTGATTGGTATTCTGCTTCCCGGTATTTTACTGCGCAATATTTTCGAAGCCCACCTGGGAACGGTAAAACCGGCTCCGGAAAAATATTATTCTACCGATTCCATTATTGCCAAAAATGCATCGGCAAAGCTTACCGAATATGAAAAAATCAAATTGATTTCCAGCGCATGGGACAGTACACATAAACCGGCAGACTCCGCCCGCTCAGAAATTTCGGAAATTGAGGCCGTCAATTTTGCCAGAGCTGCGATTGAAGAGTTATACCTTAAGCATCTGTACCCCTATCATTTCGCATCTTCCTATGGCAACTGGTACAGCTGGGACGTTTCCCTGTATCAATGTACGGAAACCTCTTTTCATACGTATACCGCCTATTGCTGGCTGGTCACCTTTTATAAATACAACTCGGACGAAATCCACGAGGTTCTGATTAGCGAAAATGGGACCTTCCTCAGCGTGCGCACTAACCAGCCTCTACCGGAAAACGGCAGCACCACCCAGACTGCCCTGTCCTACTACCGGAATAAATACGAGCAGGATTCCATTGCCGTTTCCTTTTTAAAAGCCAACGATTACGCCGATATCCCGACATACGATTATACGGCACTGGAAAATCCGGATTACTTTTACGTCTATGCCATGGTCGTGGGAAACGGCGGCGTAATGACCTTTAAGGAGCTGGATAAACTGTCCGCCTCTCCTTCGGCGGACCGGCTTGAATTCTATTATATCTATCAGTGCAGCAACGGCAGACAGTCCGCAATATCCGTTATCCCCTGGGAATAAACCGTCTATGATTTGGACGTAAAAAAAGAACTGCCCCTTTTCAAAGCAATTCTCTTTTTACCGGCATGCGTTATCCGGCAGTCTTATTCGAATATTCGGACTGTCGTTCCCTAGTTCATGCGGTCCAGACCATAAACCAGGCTTCTCATCTCCTGTTTGGAATTTACCGCACGGGAACGGTTAATAAACTCTTTCCGCTCCTGCTCGCTCATGCTACCAAATTTTTCCATAGCATGCAGGTTTTCGGCAAGCGCCATACTCAATCCTACCGGTATCTCGTCATTGTTCAAAATACTCATCTGTTCCTCCATTCTGCCACTTTATTTTACGAAGTGATTCCGACTTGTAATATCTGTGAAATATACTTATCACCTCATCCATAATATGTGCAGATAACGGAAAAAAATACTAACTGCATAAAAATGTTATGCCTGAATATCAAAATAATGACCGGATTTACCGTCCCTGATACTCTCCCGCAATTCCTCCATCCGGAGTTCTTCCTCTTTCCTGCGCTCTATCCTTTTCTCTTCCAGTTTTTCCTGCGACGCTTTCTTTGCCGCCTTTTTCTCAGCTGCTTTCTTTGCCGCTTTCTTCGCCGCTGCTGCCGCCGCTGTTTTTCTCTCATTAGCCGCAGATTTTGCCGGGTCCAGATTATTATAGAGAAAACTTTGACTTCTCACCTGTGCATGGGAATCCGATGACGACCACGGATGGTCCGACTGCCCGCTTCCACGGTAAGGAATCCCGTCCGCTCCGGCATACTTTCTGTTTTTCTCACTGAGGGAAAAAATGCTTCCTGTAATATGGGCGGTCACATTGCGGCCGTCACTGTATTTTAGTGTGTAACCTCTTCCCGTCTCAAGCTCACGGTCCATCAATCCGTAAACCTTCGCCCGGTAAGCAGGGTCTGCCGCCATCTTTCTTAACTGTGATTCATCAATGTATAAATAATGCTTCCCACTCACCACATTCTTCGGCTCGCTATCGGTCAGGGTATAATCCGGAAACCACTCTTTTATCTGCTGCTTTAATTCATCTACGGAAATCTCCCCGTTCTGCCCACTCTGGCTGATTTTTGCAGAATAATAGCCGACCGCCTGACGGCCGTATCGCAAACCGGCTTCATTCATATCCTCCAGATATTGATATGCTTTACTCTGGTTCCATACCGGCTTGTCTGACGCTGCCGTTTTTGTGCTGCTTGGCACGGAGGATGTCCCCGCTGCACAAGCTGAAATGTTAACTGACATAAGATTTCTCTCCTTTCATTGGCTCACTTATCCGGTGGCGAGACGTTTTTTCGCCGCACACCTTAACTGATTATTCTTCTATTCTTTATATCGGATAACAAACGTTATCTGTTAACACCCGTTATCCATATTTTTATAAGTTCGCCGCTGTTATATGCCTGTTTTTACTTCAATTTGGTTGAGATAGATATCTATAGCTGTTGATTCCTTTGAAATCATCGGCAATCTTAACTACTAAATCATGCATTCCAGTTTTCATCCACAAATGCGCTGTTTCCTTTTTTAAGAGCCTGCCCTTGCAATGGTAACGCAATCAGATTTCCGATACTACTCGCCACATCCTGAGATGGATACATTCTGTCATAATAATGGAATGATTTTAGATTGATGGATGCAGACCCTTTATCCAGTAACAGAAAGCCAAAATTTCTGGCTACTGAAGCTGGTATGGCTTTCTTAAAAAAATCCATACATGAGCACCTTTACCTGAACGAGAACGTTCTACCAATGGCTTAATATCATTTATTTCGCACATTTTTCTAAGAGCATCTACTTCCTTATGCCACTCATTATCCATATTAGCAAAATCCGTTGCCTCTGCACCTTTTTCATGATTATCAAAATCAAACACAATAAATCTACACATTCCATCGGGCAATAGCGGATATACACCGATTACATCTGAACCATCCTCTTTATAGCCTAACAAATGTGCAATAATTTTCTTTACATCCAGCTTTGTCCATTTGGTATTTTCGCATTCATCACAGAACACTTTTTCTCCTCGCTGTTTTGGACAAAGTCTAGTATCCCATCTGTTATCACATTGCGGAAAATAGCCACCATTTTTACCACGTTTGGCATACACATCTTCTCGTCCCCAAAACATGGAAAAGAAGTGTGTTGCCATTTCCTCTGTTATATACTGCGGATTAACGATACGTTCCCCCTGGTCCGGGTCATATTCTTCCACATTATCTATCGTCTCTTCAAAAGAATTGACCTCATCATATGGAATATTTTCCTTTTTCAGCTTCTCTTTTAACAGCCTGTTCTCATATTCAAGAAGTCTGACGAGCTTTCTTAAAGATTCCGCATCATATGCTTCTATATTCACAACTATCACCTGCAATTTCTATGTAAACATTACCATCTGCTACCTATGCAAAAAAACCAACACTTTCTTTTGATTCATCACTAAACCTTTCCATTAATGCCCACGATTGAACATCACATATAAGTTTCTCTATCTCATCATGCGATATTGTCTTTTTATCAAAAATCAATACTGCTAATAATTTTGCCTCATGGTAACCGGAGCTCCACAATTCTCTTGCCAGTTCGTTTGATTTTCCCGCTTTTTTTGCTATCGCACGAACAACCGCTATCGAAACACCTATACTATATTCCGCTGGAATACCCATTTTCACGACATTTGCATTTTTCAGAAACATTTGCTTTTAACTCTTCTATAATCTCATCACAAGTCATCTTTTTGTCTCCAATGCTTCCCTCAAATCCTGAATATATTTAGCCTGCTGTTTCTTTAAATACATCCCCACAAAAGGTTTCATAACCAGCTTTTTAGCGGTTACATCCTCTGTAAACTCAATCAACGTAATACCATACTTATGGAAAAATTTACCAGTCCAATGTCCTTGCATATTGCCATTTTCCATATCAAATTCATAACGCTTATATTCATCAAAAGCAATAATTTTAAACTTTGTAACATAACCATCCTTCGTATGTTCCTCGAACTCTTTTTCAGGTACTGTCACCACAATTTTATCCAAATCACTTCTCCAGGAATAGTTATCCAATGATGTGACTAATTCCCATACCTTTTCGATATCACACTCAAATTCAGCTTTGATTGTTGATACTGCCATTATTATCCTCCTTCCCTCTTAAAAAAAAATCTTCTTCCCATAATATTCTTAGATTTCTCATAATCTTCATGCATACATTACACGGGTATATAGTTCGAACAGCACCATTCTTTTTGTTATTACTCTGCTTTACTTATGGGCAAATAATAAATTTTTCCTTCTTTTGATATTAGCTGGACATCCTCAGCATATAATTCAGATTTATCCATTTTATGAGCATTATCATGTCCAGTTTTCTGAGCTATAATCATGTTTGCAGTTCTTTCTTCTATTCCTCTGAAATTCAAATCATCATTGAACAGTCCCGGTATGAAATGAATTACTCCATCAAAGCCATCTCTCTTTCTTCGAGATTCATCAGTTTCTATTCCTAATCGCTCAACGGTACCTTCATGCCAAGCAGCAAGTCGTACCAGCGTATCCGATACCTGCTTTGAGTATGTAGGTAATAACGCAACACACTGTTCTCTTGAAACTGCCCCAAGATGCAAAGTATATCTCAAATCAGAAATCTTATATAGAACATCCAGCAGTGATTGTTGATACATAAACCAATCTTGTGCATTTCCTACAGCTTTTTCATAGCTTTCATAGTCAAGGTCTGATTTCTTTGCAAATCCAGCCAAAGTAAGATTAGCTTGTCCCAGAAGCTGAGTACACTCTTCCTCTAAGCTATCAAGTTGAGAAATCTTTGAAAGTCGAAGCTCATCATTTTCCAAAATCTCTGTCTGGAAATCAGCAATCTTTTTAACATGAGCTACCAGCGAAAATACCCTACTTCGATATTCGTTATCCTGAAAATCCTGTATCTGAGAGATACCATCACTAATCACTCCAAGTTCAGCATTAATCTGCGTCATATAATACTGACCTACAACCATTGATGCAACACCCATTGCTGCTGCCGCTGTATTTGCCACAACAGCTGTACCTTTTTGTGCCTCAACTGCCACCAAATTAGCATGACCTTTAATTCCATCTGCTCCATGATAAATTCCACGGACAGCACCTTCCATCGCTTTGGAATCTGTAAGTTTAGCGCCTGCCGGAATAATAGCTCGATACAAAACCTCGCCATTAGCCTTAGCAGCCTGTGCAGCATTGTTTACTGTATTTCCAGCTTGTGCCAATCCCAAAACAAAATTATTTACATGAGCAAGTACCTTACTATCCGTAATCTCCACAAGTTTAATTTCATCTGGAATTGCTTCTACCGGGAGGAGCTCCATCTGAATTACAAGCTCATTTACAGCTTCGGTTGTTTGCAATCCATCGCTTGATGGTTTACTTGCAACAACCGATGTATTCGCCGATTCATCATTGCTTTGTTTGGTTTTTAGGTATAGTACAACTCCCACTGCTATCGCAGCTACAACGCATATACCAATTATTACATATTGCATTTATTGTAATGCCCCCTATCGCTTATTCATAAAAAGCTTTGTAAATTTTGCGAATCATAAACTATCATTGAGACTTTTTGTTAACAAAATCAATGTCTCATTTTTATATCGAGCAATCATCCGATTGAAGTATTTTATAGTTTTTTGAGACAAAGGGAATATAATTCCATTTGAATTGTTCACTTCTACAACACTTTTATTTTCAAAAGCAGGATTATCGTAAGTTTCAAATAATATCATTTGACAACCTACTAATGCTGTTGCAACTGTACTATGATAAAAAATGATGATAACATATCAAGTGCTACTTCTTCTGGGATAACTCTTTCACTTTGACCTATTGCGACTGGAACTCCTTTATGAACCGCATCAATAAAAGAGTTATATATGCTTTCCCAGTTTTTCTCTACGTAATTATCAAAGGCATCTTCTAAAATATAGTAATTTAAAGCCTCTATTTGATTTTTTATAGACGATTTCCTTGCAACGTTACCGTCATCATAATAGTATTCGCAATCGTTTATTTCATAAAAATGCTTATCTATACTTTTCTTAGTTTTTATAATGCTATATCCAATTTTTCCATATATCGGTTTTGCAAATCCTGTTCTCAGCAAATCATAAATCATCGAAACAAATTTTCGTTTCCTTTTTCTTCTAATTCTATCAAGAACTTATCATAATCAGACATAAATAGTCTATCTTGTACAATACGATATTTTTCAAATTCTGTTTCTGCATAGAGCTTTGCCTGTTCTGCACTAATCTTTCCAGCACCTGTAAGTATCTCGTTTCCGTTAAATTCCAGAAAACCATCCAACCTTTTTGCCCAATCTTCCATGCTCATCGGAATGTGACGTTCTGCCTGCAACTCTGCATAATCAAGATATAAAGATACAATCCTTTCCATATAGGACATTTCTTTGTCACTCAAATAATTTTTTGCGATTGACACATCAGCTTTTACAATTTTTCCATTTGGAGCTGCTTCCCATGTAGACAATCCCATATGTTCCTTCTCCGCATTAGCCCGTTCAACAATAAGTTCTGCTGCCGTATGTCTGTGAACAGCCCAATGCATTTTGTTTTGTACGGTCTGGAAAAATCGTCTGGTAGTTTTTGCGTCTTTATCATAATCAAAAGCGGTTGCATATAGGTCAGTAATCTTTTGGTAAAATTTACGCTCTGAAAGCCTTATCTCACGGATGTTCTCTAACTGCCGCTCAAAATACTCATCTGTGAACATATGACCTTTTTTTAAACGTTCTTTATCCATTGTCCATCCCTGAATAGTATAATCTTTAACGATTTGTCCTGACCATTTCCGAAAACGAACCGCCCGGTCATTATTAACCTTAAATCCAACAGCAATAATCATCTGCAAATTATAATGGATTACTTCACGCTTCACTTGTCTTTTACCTTCCGCTTGAACTATTCGGAATTTCCGAATAGTTGCATCCTCTATAAGCTCACCATCTCCATATATCTTTTTAATATGCTCATTTATAGTCGACAAACTCACATCATAAAGCTGCGCCATCATTCTCTGCGTAAGCCATATGTTCTCATCCTCATAACGCATTTCCATACTCTCAGCATTATCGCCAACAGCTGCAACATATGTCAGATATTCTGCCGCCGAGCTGTGAATGGCTATCTCATCTTTCTTTTTTTCCATCATGTTCCTCCAAAACAATTTTTCATCGTATACGAAATTATTTTATCATCATGTTTTTTATTTCAACATTTCCACCAGAAGTTTCCTTCCTTCTTAGCAGAAATTTAATTTCTTTTAGAGATTTCCATTCAGATGCTCCGCCACCGAACTCAGACAATGGTATGCTATAATTTTCCCAGTCTGATGATGTCACCACTGTCTTGCAAACATTTCTATTTCTTAGTCTGCACTCCACATCTATACTGCTTATTGTATCTGTGGCTTTTAAATCAAAAACTAATTTCTTGTCAGCTTCATATTGATAACTCATGTCCATCTCATCAATAAAAATAACAATAGAGCATATCTCTGCTTTTGTTTCTATAAAATCTATTTTCAATTTCTGAATCTGCTTGATAAACTCGTCTCTTTTTCGTTCCCAACGTTCATATTATTCTGTGTTAAAAAGCTTAGATATCTCTTGCCTGAATATTCAAATCCCCTTTCAAATTCTGTAATTCCCTTTGTGGCAATTTTAGATTTTACTCTATACCCAAGAGAAATAATCATATCAAGATTATAATACGGCAATTCTCTGGATACTTTACGATTTCCTTCTGTACGAACCTGTCGGAATTTCCGACAGGTTGAAACTTCATCAAGTTCGTCTTCTTCATAAATATGTTTTATGTGTTCCACAATATTCGTTCTTGACGTTTGAAATAAATCTGCCATTTGCTGTTGCGACAACCATACTGTTTCATCTTGCATCTTGACTTCTATATTAGTTAATCCATCCTCTGACTGATATATCAAAATTTCTCCATACTTATCCAATTGCACTTTTCTCCCTTCCGCCTTTTACCTTTTTATATTCTGTACATCTACATGTCCTTTTCTCATTCATAGTCAAAACAGTTGGCAGCAATCTTCTCATATATGATATTTACATTATTACACCACTTTACAAAGAATTTCCCCATCAATATTCTTGTCTTCATAATCGTTCATGATTCTGAATAAAAGAGGAACAATTGTTTTATGAAATCATCTTAAAATGCCTTAATCTCCTCATAAGTCGCCTTACTCTCCGCCGCCGTCAAATCCATCTCACCCATCTTTAATTCCACTTCTATCTTCTGCTTTGCACGAAATTTGGAAAGCAACACGATACTTTCCACATGCCCGCCATGTCCAAACTGGTCAACCGCACAAATCTTCTGCACCTCATATCCCGCTGCCACCAGTACCTTCACATCCCTTGCCAGCGTTGCCGGGTCACAGCTCACATAAACAATCCGCTTTGGCGCCATTTTCACCATCGTCTGAAGCGCCATCCCATCGCAGCCCTTTCTTGGCGGGTCTACAACAATCACATCTGCATATACTCCATATTTTTCATATTGCTCCGGTAAGACCTCCTCTGCCTTTCCCACAAAGAACTGCACATTATTCATCCCGTTCATCTCTGCATTTTTCCTGGCATCTGCAATAGCGTCAGGAATAACTTCCACACCATAAACCTGCTTTGCCCTTTGCGCCAGAAACAGGGAAATCGTTCCGATTCCACAATAAAGGTCCCAGACCGTCTCGTCTCCCTGCAAATCCGCATACTCCAATGCTTTCCGATACAGCTTTTCCGTCTGCTCAGGATTCACCTGATAAAACGACAGCGGGCTTATCTGATATTTTACCTTCCCGATATAATCCGTGATGGTGTCCTTTCCCCACAACACCCTGCAGGTATCTCCCAGTATACGGTTTGTTTTTTCTTTATTTATATTAATAGAAATGCTGGCAATTCCGGGAATATCCCGCACCCTTCGCACCAGCTCCTGCTCTACATTTATCAATTTTTCCGTATTGCGGCCAGCGTCCTTACTCTCCCTGCTTTTTTTACTATTCCTGGTCTTCCCTATCAGTTCATCCCCATTGAGAACCAGACAAAGCATTACCTCTCCGGTTTTCTTCCCCACCCGGGTTAAAATGTGGCGCACCAGCCCGGTATGTCTTTCCTCATCATAGGGCTCCACCCCGTATTCCTCCATAAAGCGCCTAATCCGCCTTATCAGCTCATCATTTACTTTATCCTGCAGGTAGCACACGTCTGTATCTACCACAAAATGGGTTCTTTCCGCATAAAATCCAATGGCAATCCCCCCGTCCTTATTCCGCCGGACGGGAAACTGCGCCTTGTTCCGATACCGTATTGCCGGAAATCCCTCTTCACAAACAAAATTTTCCATCCCGATAATCGGCTCCATTTTCTCTTCCGCATCATTGATTCCGCCAATCCGCTGCAAACAGTTTTTCACCTTATCCTGTTTCCAGGCAAGCTGTTTTTCATAGCTGACATGCATAATGGTACACCCGCCGCATTGCCTGGCATGGGGGCAAATCGGCTCCACACGGTACGCTGACGGATAGCGCAGCTCCAACAGCCTGCCATAGGCATAATTTTTCTTTACCTTAATGATTTTCACTCTCGCCACATCCCCCGGTACGGTATCCTTCACAAAGACCGCCATCCCCGCAATGTGTCCGATACCCTCCCCGTCATTTCCCATATCCTCTATGGCCATTTCATATTCCTGATTTTTTTCCAAACCCATAATACCGTCCCTGCCTTGTCCTGCAACAGATAAAACCGCCAAGCAAGCATATCCTCTCATTTGGCGACGCAAATCCTTTAACCTTTAACTTTGATTGATTATAGCATTTCCCCATATTGCTGTCCATAATTTTACAACCGCACTGCTGCAAATCGGTGCTTTTTCCCAAAATCCCTGCCGGTATTACAGAATCTTTGCCACATTATGGAATAATGATAGACATTTTTCGACCAAAAAGGTATAATTATACTATCTGCAATATTTTGTTTTTTCGCACATATACATAAAGGAACGGTTTTGCTGTTTACCGGATTGGATATTGGCTCAGTATTGCAAAATGCACGAAATGTATTTTAGAAAAGGAGAATAATATGGGATTAATCAAAGCAATTTCAGGCGCAATCCGCGGGGTTGCCGCTGACCAGTGGAAAGAGTATTTCTACTGTGATGCAATGGAAAATGATGTATTGGTAGTTAAGGGACAAAGACGAAACAACAGTAAATTCGGAACAGGCAACAAAGGAAATGACAACATCATCAGTAACGGCTCCGTCGTTGCCGTAAACGAAGGCCAGTGTATGATTATTGTCGACCAGGGTGCAGTTGTGGAATTTTGTGCAGAAGCAGGTGAGTTCTTATATGATACCTCTTCCGAGCCAAGCCTGCTCTCCGGCGATTTGGGAGAAAATATCGGAAAAACCTTTGCAACCATCGGCAAACGGTTTACCTTTGGCGGTGATACCGGTAAAGACCAGCGTGTATATTTCTTTAACACAAAGGAAATTATGGGAAACCGCTACGGTACTGCCAACCCTGTACCATTCCGTGTGGTTGACGAAAATATCGGTTTGGATGTAGATATTTCCGTTCGCTGTAACGGTGAATATTCCTACCAGATTTTTGACCCGATTCTGTTCTATACCCATGTCTGCGGTAATGTTACCGACGACTACACCAGAGACAAAATTGACAGCCAGTTAAAATCAGAATTAATGACTGCCCTGCAGCCGGCATTTGCACAAATTTCTGCAATGGGAATCCGCTACAGCGCAGTTCCTGCACATACAAAAGAAGTTGCCGACGCCCTGGATAAAGAATTATCCGAGAAATGGGGCGAATTAAGAGGAATCCGCATTGTCTCCTTCGGTGTAAATACCATCAAAGCCTCCGAAGAAGACGAGCAGATGATTAAAGACCTTCAAAAAACTGCAGTTTTACGCAATCCAAACATGGCTGCTGCTACTTTAGTCGGTGCACAGGCAGAAGCAATGAAATCTGCAGCTTCCAACACATCTACCGGTCCTATGATGGCATTTGCCGGAATGAATATGGCAACCCAGGCAGGCGGTATGAATGCAAATTCCCTCTTTGCCATGGGACAGCAGCAAAATAATACCCCGCCGACCAATCCGACGCCTGCAGCTCCGAGCCCGGCGGCAGCGCCTGCGGCTGATAATACTTCCGCCGATTCCTGGACCTGCTCCTGCGGTGCAGTAAACACCGGCAAATTCTGTGTGGAATGCGGTACACCAAAACCCGCTTCCCAGGCAGGCTGGACCTGTTCCTGTGGTGCAGTAAATCAAGGCAAATTCTGTCAGGAATGCGGAGCAAAGAAACCTGCCGGCGCACCGCTATACCGATGCGACAAATGCGGCTGGCAGCCGGAAGACCCACAGCATCCGCCAAAATTCTGTCCGGAATGTGGAGATGTTTTTGATGAGAATGATATACAATAAGCGGTATAGGATTGGATAAATTATGCCGTTTAACTGATTTTTGCCGGGATGTCTGTTTTGCAGCATACCCGGCATTACCCGAGGGAGGAGAAACTAAATGGACGATTTTAACGATATCCATATCGTTGACACCAAGGAAGAGACAGACAAAAAATGTCCCCAATGCGGCGGTGTTATGGATTTTAATCCGGCTACCGGCAATCTGAAGTGTCCTTACTGTGATTATGAAGAAGCGATTTCCCAGCAGGAGGAAACGCCAAAAAAAGCGGCAGAACTGGATTTTTATGCCGCCGAGCATACTGCCAACCATGACTGGGGCGTTGAAACCAAAACCGTTCTTTGCAAAGCATGCGGCGCCGAATCTATTTATGATGCCTTACAGACCTCTGCGGTCTGTCCGTTCTGCGGCTCCAACCAGGTTATGGAAGCTCACGACCAGGATACTATGGCTCCTGGAGGCGTTGTCCCTTTCCGCATCAGCGATAAGCAGGCCTCAGAGCTGTTCCAGAAATGGATTAAGCGCAGATGGTTCTGCCCAAAGCTTGCCAAGGACAGCGCAAAGCCCAAACGCTTCAAAGGCATTTATCTACCATACTGGACCTTTGACACCGATACATTTTCTTCCTACAATGGAGAATACGGTATCGACCATACCAAAACCAACAGTAAAGGGGAAACCCATACAGAAACCGACTGGCACAGAACCTCAGGTACACACCAGGAGTTTATCGATGATGAACTGGTTCTTGCTTCCAAGAATCATGATATGTCCATCCTCCGCAAGCTGGAGCCGTTTGATACCGAAAACAATAAGTCCTACAAACCGGAATATATCGCAGGTTTCGTTGCCGAGCGTTATTCTCTCGGACTAAAGGATGCCTGGTCAACCGCCATCGTTTCCATCAAGGAAAAATTAAACCGCCATATCTCCGATAAAATCCAAAAGGAACACCACGCTGACCGTGTGCGCAGGCTGAAATTCGAAACAAATTACGATAACATTACCTACAAATACCTGCTGCTTCCTATCTGGATATCCAACTTTAAATATAATGATACGGTGTATCAGTTCATGGTAAACGGACAAACTGGTAAGGTTGCCGGCAAAACGCCGCTTTCTGTTCCTAAAATCATTATTACCGTAGTGGGAATTATTGTCATTATCGCAATTCTCTACTACCTGGGCGTATGGAGTTAAACGGAGGAGCTATGAAGTATATACCAATCATCATTATTTTAATCCTGATTCTGGCAATCATCATTGCCATATATTGTGGAATAACTTATATCCGGAACAAAACGCAGGAGATGTCCCGCGCTTTATTCGGTACATCCGACATTACCAAAGCGGCAAAACAGATGAAACAGGAATATTCCACGACCCCGAAATCCGTTTCCGCCATGACCAGTCTGCTGCTGCCGAAAATCGTTTCGGATTTTCCGGATTTTCAGTATAATGAAATGAAGGAACGTGCAGAAAATGTACTGATTGGTTATTTGCGGGCAGTTACTGAGCGTAATCCCGCTGTCTTAAAGGACGGTAACACGGAGTTAAAGGTTCAGCTGGAAAATCACATCCAGATGCTTTCCGCCCGGGATTTACAGGAACATTTTGACCAAATCCGGATTCACCGCACGGAAATCAGCCAGTACCGAAAAACAGAGGGAAGATGTGTGATTACTTTTCAGTCTGCTTTGGAATGCTATCACTATATTACCGATTCCTCTGCGGTACAGGAGGGCTCCAAGGAATATAAATACCAGACCAAATACAATGTTGATTTAATTTATATCCAGGACCGCAGCCTGGTGGAAAACGAATTGGACAATGCATTAGGCGTTAACTGTCCCAACTGCGGCGCCCCCCTTTCTTCTCTTGGCGCCAAAGTATGCGAATACTGCGGCACTCCGGTAATTGAAATCAATATTCACGCCTGGTCCTTCAGCAATATTGATGAAGTCCGGTAACAGAAGCCATCTTTCGTATTAAAGCCGCCTTTTCCTGCCGTGTGCAGGAGGAGGCGGCTTTAATGTCTGACCGCTCACGGTGAATATGCCGTTTGCATAAACCCGCAACAATCAAACTGCTCCATATTCTGATGAAATTTTCTCTTTTTCCTTTCTGTACAATTCTCTAAAATAGCCGTTATTTTCCAGCAATTCCTCAAAGGTTCCATTACCGGTAACTTTTCCGTTTCTAAATACGATTATCCGGTCAAATCCGCTAACCGCCGCCAAATGATGGGCAATCACCAGAATTGTGGCATTTTCCATCTGCTCCATAATATTTTTTATCACCATGCTCTCCGTCAGATTATCCAAAGCCGATGTCGCTTCATCCAGCACGACAAGCTCCGAGGGGGAAAACAAAAGCCGTGCCAATGCCAGCCGCTGCTTTTCCCCACCGGATAGGCAGGCTCCTTTTTCACCGATTTTTGTTTCCAAGCCTTTGTCCAATGTGGCGACCATTGGCAGCAACTGTGCTTTTTCAAGACTTTCCCAAATTACGGATTCCTCAACATCTTGGTCAAACACCAGATTTTCCCGGATTGTGCCGTCAAAAACAGGGGTATCCTGTGATAGATACGATACTTTTTCATAAAAGGATTCCAACGAAAATTCTTTTAACGGTTTATCATCAAAAAAAATATTTCCCCGCTCATACTTAAGCAATCCCACCAGCAGCTTTGCCAGCGTTGACTTTCCGGAGCCCGACTCTCCGACAAATGCCACCTTCTCGCCTTTTTTCATGGAAATACTGATATGATGAAGCACACTTTTACTTTCATAGGAAAACGATAAATTTTTGACCCGGACCTCATTTGCAAATCCTGCAAAAGCCACCCCCGCCCGTAACTGCGCATCCTCCTTTAAATCCAGTAAATCTGTAAATCGCCGCCATGCCGTTTTATTCAATTTGTACTGCACATAAATAACATTAAATATGGCGATTGGCATATACGCATTATCCAGCAAGGTGATTAGTGCAACGACCTCCCCCACCGACAGACGGCTGTTTTTCCACCCGTAAATCAAAATCCCTATGTCCAGGCAGGCAACTAACATTGCAAACAGAACAAAAAACGCTTCATGTATCATAGTCATTTTTACTTTTGACGATACAATGATTCTCCTGGCATTAACCGCCTTTTTGATTTCATCGGGGAATTGACGTTTCATCCGGAAAAGCGGCATTTCCATAAACCCGCGCACGAGAAAATGATTGAGGTCTTCTTCATTGGTCAATATCTTTTCTTTTATCTGATATAATCCCCGAAGCAGCAAATTCGCTGCGATAAAAACGACGATATATCCCGTTATCAGAAAACAGGTTATTTTTCTGTCTATTTTCCCGATAAACCACAGGCTGAACAAAACGGTGGGCAGCAAATTTCTGACAACACAGAACCAGAAGTCATAAAGGACGCCTTTTCCCGCATTGGCACCATTTTCAATCCGCTGTACCAGTCTGCCGCACCCCAGTCTCTGGTATTCACAATAATCTATTCTGCTTATTTTTTGCAATGCCAGTAATTTGAAATCCAGATAAATCTTATTTTCCAGCTTTGCTTTCGGATACTCGTCGGCATAATTCATTCCATAAACCACAATAAGGACAACGCCGTAAATCAAAATCCCATAAGCTGAAATTGTCCGCTCTGTCAGTCCGTCCACAATTTTCTGAAAATAGCCTGCCTTAAAATTTAACATAAAGGCATTAAATACTCCGATTACCAGATATACAATAACCCACTTCTTATTATTGTTTAAAATTTCTTCCATATAACGCATAACTGTACTCCTTTTCCTGTCAATCATTTTGTCAAATCAGTACAGTTGTGACTGTCAGCAAGTTCCATTATCCTCAGTACAATCTGCTAACAGTTTAAATCAACTGTACTGAGTAGCTATCTCGGCTATCTTTCATCAACCTCACCTCAAATTCTATTTAATTCAAGTTTTTCTTTTCCATATCAGAAATACCTGTTAAATCTCTAATATCCTCAAAATACCAATCGTCACACTCGTCAAAATATGTACATTCTTTTCTCTTCTTAAATATACGGAATGGACTGCTGTCAGAGTTGTCATATATATGGCAAATATCACAAACCCTTATCAAATCCTTAATCAACCCCAAAGCTTTATCATATCTTGCAATAATCTTTTCTTCTGGCACACCATGTCCGCCAGATTCTACTCTCGACCTCACACGCCAGACATTAATCATAGGGTCTGCCGTCAAAATATAATAACAGCGGATAAAATAGCCTTTCTCCTTTGCTTTTCTTAATAGTTTCAAATTACGTTCTGTTGAAAGCACTGTCTCAAAACAAAATTCTTCCATTCGTTCCACATAACCTTCCCGCTGTTTTTCCGCTAATTGCGCCGCCTCTAAATCAGAACATTTTAGGTTCTTTTTTATTTCATCAGCATTGATATAGTCCATTGGAGGTTTTAGCAATTGTGTAAATGTACTCTTACCGGAACCATTCGGACCGGCAAAAATAATAATTTCAGGATTCTTTTGAAACTCGCTCACTATAACGCCCCTTTCTTATCCTCCGCCCCACTTCTGTCTTAGTTCCGTCATCATTTTCTCGATAAATAATCTGACTTTTCCTATCATATAGAACTGCAGGAACACCTAATGCTCTATTTTTCTCCAATTCCATCTTTACCGCAGCATTTGCTCGTTTTATAACCGTTTCATCAGAAATATATTCTTCTCTTTTCATCTCAAGCCCTTCTTTCTTCATAATAAAGCCAATGATTCCTTTACAAGTTCCATTGTTTTAAGCACACTTCTTCCCAGTAAAGCCTGCCCCTACTGTTTTCCTTTTTCCTCAATCTCCGCCCATATAAGATAAGCAATCCCCGCAAGGAGGCTGATAACGCTAAAAATCAATAATCCATTCCCCTGGTATTCCAGTCCCGCTGCAAAAAGCTCTTTATCCCATGAACTGACATTTGACATAAATATTGCCGCCGTAATATACCTTGCGGCAAATAACAGCCCTGCCAGCAGACAAAATACTATGCCTGTTCCTCTTTTATTCATTTCCTTTTCCTCCTTCATTTTAAAGCCGTATTTATTTTGATGTCGCCCGTACATTCGTCTCAAACATCCTGCTGTATCCCAGCCATTCGTCCCCCTTATCGCTGTTACTGTCCAGCATCTCCACAAAACCTTCCAGCTTGGCGTCTGTATTGTCCGCAAATGCCAATGCCACCGCCTCAAGGAGCGCCGGTTTTTTCGGCGAACCGTATTCCAGCTCCCCATGATGGGATAATATGCAATGCTTCAATTCATTGGCAAGCTTTTCCGGAAACCCTGCAATCTGCTTAATTTTCTCATCCAGCATAATGGTTCCTGTCACAATATGCCCGATTAACTGTCCCTCATCGGTATAGTCATTTTCCGGAAAAGCGGAAATTTCATTCATTTTCCCGATATCATGGCACAGCGCCGCCGTAATCAGTAAATCCCGGTTAATTGCCGGATAGCTCTTCGCATAAAATTCACAGAGCTTTGCAACGGAAAGGCTGTGCTCCAGCAGTCCCCCTGCAAAATTATGATGCATCGTCTTTGCTGCGGAATGCAGCTTAAATGCCTTGACAAAATCCGCATCCTCGGTAAAAACCAGCTGTAACAGCTTCAACAAATGGGGTTCCTCCACCGTATGTATCATCGTCACCAGTTCGTCATACATTTCATCCGGATTACGTTTGGAGCACGGCATATAATCCACCGGATTATATTCTCCCTCCGCCGCTTTTCTTACCCGGCGGATATTCAGCTGTAACGTCCCTTGAAAGCTGGTAACCTGCGCATCCACCTGAATATAGTCCATGGATTCAAAATGCTCGATTGCATTGGACAAATCCCATACCTTGCCGTCCACCGAACCCGTTTTGTCATGCAGCTGCATAGAATAGTAATTCTTGCCTGCCTTTGTCTGTAAGGTTCTTTTGTCCTTACAAAGATAAATGGAGGAAATCATGTCTCCCTCTTGAAGTTCTTTAATAAATCTCATTTTCTTATCCGGCGGTCTCCCGCACTCTCCTTTTCTGATATTAAAATTTAGGTAATTGCAAAGCTCCTTATTTTCAAAACCCGATTGTATAATATAGACAATATCATAAGCAGGCGCTTATTCCTGCCCTGCTTCCCGGCCAAGGGTAAAGACAAACTCACATCCTGCACCCTCCGTACTAATCAGATTAATCGTTTCTCCGTGTGCCTTAATAATCTCCCTGGTAATGGCAAGTCCTAATCCATTCCCCTGTTTATCCTTTCCCCTGGATTTGTCCGTTTTGTAAAAACGGTCCCATATCTTGTTCTGGCTGTCCTTTTCTATTCCCGGCCCCTCATCCTTTACAGAAACAAATAATTTCCCGTTTTTATCATATACGGTAACGGTAATCGTCCCTCCCTCGGGGCTGAACTTTAATGCATTGTCGATTAAGTTATAGACGACCTGCCCCATTTTCATCTTATCCGCATATACGATAGTATCCTCTGCCGGGCAGTTCAAACGGAAATCAATTCTCTTCTCCTCACAAAGTCCCTCCACCGTATTTCTGGTCTCCCGTATGACATCAACAATATCAAAGGTCTGTCTTTTCAATATCGGACCATAGGTGTCAAAATCATTTAATTCCAATAATCCGGTGGTCAGCTTGGTCAGACGCTTTGCTTCATTCAAAACGATATTCAGATACCGGTCGTATTTCTCTATCGGAATCGTTCCGTCCAGCATAGCCTCCAAATACCCTTTAATCGAAGTGAGCGGCGAACGGAAATCATGGGAAATATTCGCAATAAAATTTTTCCGGTACTCATCCAGCTTATTCAGTTCACTTGCCATATATTCCATGGAATCGGAAAGCTCTCCTAATTCATCCTGCCGTTTTACCCCGGTCCGCGCCTCAAAATTCCCTTTCGCATATTCCTTTGCCGTATTACTAATCTTGGCAATGGGGCGCAGCACCGTTCCGGACAGGTACGCCAGCACAATACCGACCACCAGAATAATCACCAGAAACGGCATATACATAATATTTAGCATATCATCCTGAAGATTATCCAGCTCGCTTAACGAGGTATGCAGCACCAGATATCCCACCATCTTGTCCCGCATGGAAATGGGGATGCCGATGCTGACCATGGTCCCGTCAAAGACATCATAAAACATACCTGTCTGGGTAAATCCCTTTTCCAAATCTATGTTTTCGTCCAGATTATAAATATTCTTTGGTATTCGACTGTGATTACCGGCATTCGACGCCACAATCAAATCTCCGTCCACAGAAAAATACCAGAGGTTCGTCTTCATCGTATCTTCAAATTCATCAAACCGAACCTGTAAATATTCCAGTGAGGTAATTCCCTGCTCATAAGAAAGGATTGTCTGTTCTGCCAGCAGGGTTGCCTCATTAATTAAACTGTCCTGCTTTTCCTTTATGACTACCTGCTGCGTTGCATGCGTCGTATAGATGGCAAGTATGATAAACAACACAATCAACAGTATAATAATCACTAAGATGACCTTATCCAAAAATGTGCGTTTCAATTTTCCTCACCCCAATTACTTTACTTCAAATTTATATCCGATTCCCCAGACCGTTGCGATAGACCAATTACTAATATCCTTAATCTTCTCCCTTACCCGCTTTACATGGACATCCACCGTCCTTGTATCTCCAATATAATCATAGCCCCAGATTTTATCCAGAAGCTGTTCTCTGGTAAACACCTGATTCGGGCGGCTCGCCAGAAAATACAACAGCTCCAGCTCCTTTGGCGGCATTTCCACCATAGCTCCGTTGTAAATCACGGAATAACTGGTCAGATTCACCGTCAGACCGTCATATTTCACACATTCTCCCTGTTCCTCCGCTATCGTTTCCTTTCTTTCCTCATTACTGCCTGCCCGCCTTAAAATTGCCTGTACCCTCGCTACCAGTTCATTTGAATCGAAAGGCTTTACCATGTAATCATCGGCACCGATTTTCAGCCCCAATACCTTATCGAAAACCTCTCCCTTCGCCGACAGCATAATGATGGGGACATTACTGCTCTTCCGAATCTCCCGGCACACATCATAACCGTCAATTCCCGGAAGCATGATATCCAATAAAATTAAATGCGGCTGATATTCTTTAAACCGCTTTAACGCCTCTTCTCCGTTCAGCGCAATTTCCGTATCAAAGCATTCTTTGACCAAATACAGGGATATCAGCTCCGCAATATTTTCATCATCATCAACAATCAATACCTTTTGTTTGTCCATACCTGCCTCCATTCCAATGACCGCATCTATTCCGCCGTCCTTATTATTCGTTTACAGCTCTACAATCGTCACTCCGGCGTCTCCTTCGCCAAATTCACCAAGACGGAAGGATTTCACATAAGACTGTCTTTTCAGATATTCATGGATTCCCTTTCTTAACGCTCCGGTTCCCTTTCCATGTACTACTCTGACCTGGTTCAGATGGGACAGGCATGCGTCATCCAGATATTTATCCAGCTCCATAACCGCCTCGTCCACCGTCATACCCAGAAGATTAATTTCCGGTTTAATCGTCGCAGACTTATTTATTGATGCACGGTATTGTGCCGTTTTCTGCTGCTTCGTCTGTGTTTTCTCCTCCTGAATAATCTCTACATCAGTAATCTTCACCGTGCTCTGTAAAATCCCCATCTGCACGGTAATCTCCCCTTTCTGGTTTGGCAGGGAGCGCACCGTCCCCTCCAGATTCAGGCTGATGACGTGTACCGCATCCCCGAGATGGAAATCCCCCGGCTTGTGCCCGGATTTCCGGTCAGCCGTTTTATATTCCAGCTTGCTGTTTACCTTTTTTAATTTTTCCCGGATTTCTCCCCGCGCCGCCTCCATTTCCTTGTTGCTGGCATTTTGCGGCTTCTTTTCCCAGTTGTTGTACCTCCGTATAGACTGGTCCGCAAAAGCCTTTGCCTCTTCCAGTATCTCTCTTGCTTCCTCTCTCGCATTCCGCAGGATATCCTGTTTCCGCTGTTCAATATGCTCGTTCTTTGAAGCCAGACGCTCTTTAAGCTTTTGGATTTCCTCTTTATTGGCGGCAATCTCCCGCTGTTCCTGCTCGATGGTCCGTTTGGATTTCTCCAAATCCGCAAGCAGCGTTTCCATATCCAGCGTATCGCTGTCCACCTGCGTCCTGGCATGCTCAATGATATGACCGGCAAGCCCAAGCTTTTTGGCAATGGCAAAGGCATTGGATTTTCCCGGTATTCCAATCAGTAAATGATAGGTGGGACTAAGGGTTTCCACATCAAATTCACAGCAGGCATTTTCAATCCCCTCCGTTGTCATGGCAAAGGTTTTCAGTTCGCTGTAATGTGTCGTCGCCATACAGCGTATATTCTGGCTGTGCAATTCATTCAGAATAGAAATAGCAAGTGCAGACCCCTCCACCGGGTCGGTTCCACCGCCCAGCTCATCAAACAGAACCAATGTGTCTTTTGCCGCATGCTTCATGATATATACAATATTCGTCATATGGGAGGAAAAGGTACTGAGGCTCTGCTCAATACTCTGTTCGTCACCAATATCCGCAAAAACGTCTCGGAATACAGACAGCTTAGAGCCTTGAAATGCAGGAATATGCAGTCCCGACTGTCCCATCAGGGTAAACAGTCCCAATGTTTTCAGGGATACGGTTTTGCCGCCGGTATTTGGTCCGGTAATAATCAGCATCGTAAAATCATCCCCCAGCCGGATATCCACCGGCACTACGGAATGCTTCTCCAGCAATGGGTGCCGTCCCTGCTTAATTTCAATAATCCCTTTATCGTTAAACTCCGGCTCCGTACCGTCATAGGATTTGGCAAATGAGGCTTTTGCAAAAATAAAGTCGAGGCGGATAAGCAGCTCCACATCCGCTTCAATGCTCTCTCTGGATAACGCCACCTGCTCGCTTAATCCGGCAAGAATCTTCTCAATCTCCATTACTTCCTTTGCCGCCAGTTCCTTCAGCTCATTATTGAGGTTCACCACCGCCATCGGCTCAATAAAAAAGGTGGAGCCTGTAGCGGACTGGTCATGCACCATACCGGGAAACTGCCCCTTATATTCCGATTTAACCGGAATGCAGTATCTGCCATTGCGCATGGTTACAATGGAATCCTGCAGCATAGTCTGATTGGTCTGGCTGGTCACCATCCCGTTTAACACGCCATGTACCTTTTCGTTAACTGTCTTTATCTGCCGCCGGATATCCTTAAGGGCAGACGACGCATCATCTGCAATTTCATCCTCCGCTAAAATACACCGGTTAATCTCTCTTTGCAAATGCTCCAGGGGAACCAGACTTTCAAAATATCCGCTCAGGGAATCCTTTCTGCCCTTCATTCCCGAATCGTCCTTATCCTGCACCTGTTCGCCATATTGCTTTGCGTTTTCCGCCACCCGCAAAAGCTTTGCCACGTCAAGCAGCTCGTTAGCGGAAAGGGATGCCCCTACCGCCACCCGTTTCATCGCTTCCCCGATGGGATAGACGCCGGAAAAGGAAATGCTTCCCTGCTGATACACCCTCGCCAGTGCATCCCTGGTTTCCTCCTGATTTTTCTGAATCTCTGTCCGGTCTGTCGACGGTTTTAATTTCCCGCACATCCGTTTCCCCTCCGGACAGGTAGCAAAACCGGTCAGCTGTTCTATGATTTTATAATATTCCAATACCCGTAATGTCCGTTTGTTCATGACGTACCCTTTCCTGCTCCAAGCCCATATCCCTGCACAGATAGTTCTATTTTACCACAGACCAGCCAAAAATAAAAGACAGCTGCTACGGCAATCCGTTTACCACTCATACCGATGAAGCTGTCCCTCCAGTTGAAAATGATGAAACGCATTCTGTCTGAGCGCCTCATAGAGAATAATTGCTACGGAATTAGACAGATTTAAGGAACGGATATCGTCTAACATCGGTATCCTTACACAGGTGTCCTTATTTTCCAGTAAAATTTCCTCCGGAATCCCTGCGCTCTCTTTTCCAAACATAATATAGCAGTTATCCTCATAATGCACATCCGTATAGGTCTGTCTGGATTTCGTCGTTGCCATATAAATCTTTGCTCCCGGATTCTTTTCCAAAAAATCCTGATAGCTCAGATATGTCGTCACATCCAGCTTGTCCCAGTAATCCATCCCCGCACGCTTAACCATTTTATCATTAATCCGGAATCCCAGGGGTTCTATCAGATGAAGCCTCACCCCGGTAGCAACGCAGGTTCTTCCGATATTTCCGGTATTTGCCGGCATTTCCGGTTCATGTAATACAATATTAATCATTTTCTCCTCCCTGCCATACCGCTATTCGGACAGCCGCTTACCTTAACTCCTGGATAAATTCCCTTACCCGTCCGATTGCAACCTTTAATTCATCCAGTGAATAGGCATAGGAAATCCGCAAAAAGCCTTCTCCGCAGGCTCCAAAAGCGCTGCCCGGAACAACCGCCACTTTTTTTGCCGCCAAAAGCTTTTCCGCAAACTCCTCGGAGGTCATCCCAAACTCCTTAATGCAGGGGAAAATATAAAACGCTCCATAAGGCTCAAAACAGGGAAGCCCCATTTCCTTAAACTCATTTAACAAAAAATGCCTCCTCTGGTCATACGCCTCCCGCATATTGGCAACATCCTTATCGCAGTCCCGCATTGCCGCAACAGCCGCATACTGGCTTGTCGTCGGCGCACACATAATGGCAAACTGATGGATTTTCGTCATCTGCTCCATAATCATTGCCGGTCCCAGTGCATAACCAAGCCGCCATCCGGTCATGGCAAAGGCTTTGGAAAATCCGCTGATGACAATCGTCCGTTCCCGCATTCCCGGCAGGGAAGCAATACTGACATGCCCGCCGTTATAGGTAAGCTCCGCATAAATCTCATCGGAAATCACATAAATATCCTTTCGGATAATCAGCTCTGCAATCGCTTCCAAATCCTCCCGTTCCATAACTGCGCCGGTGGGATTATTGGGATAGGACAGCATTAAAATTTTTGTCTTATCCGTAATGGCATTTTCCAGCTCCTCCCTTGTCAGGCGGAACTGATTTTCATTTTTCAGGGAAATGGTAACGGGAACTCCCCCTGCCAGCTCCACGCACGGCACGTAAGATACAAAACAGGGCTCCGGAATAATGACTTCATCCCCCGGATTTAACATGGCGCGAAGCGCCACGTCAATCCCCTCGCTTCCGCCCACGGTCAGCAATGCCTCTGACTTCGGATTATACGCCACGTGAAACCGCCTGTCCATATATTCACAAATCGCCTGCCTGAGCTCCAGCAGCCCGGCATTTGAAGTGTAAAATGTACGCCCTCTTTCCAGCGAATAAATTCCCTCCTCCCGAATGTTCCACGGCGTGTCAAAATCCGGTTCTCCAACGCCAAGGGAAATGGCATCCGGCATTTCGCTTACAATATCAAAAAATTTACGGATACCGGAAGGCTTCATGTTAATTACTTTATCTGAAAGCGGATTCCTCATGCCGTAACCACCAGCCTTTCGTCCTTTTTATTCTGCTCCAGCTTTGTCCCGGTTTCTTTATATTTTTTCAGGACAAAATGGGTGGAGGTACTCAGTACACCCTCCATCGGCGCCAGCTTGCGGGAAACAAACTGCGCCACCTCTTTCATCGTTTTCCCCTCAATAAATACCGTCATGTCAAAACCGCCGGACATCAAATAAAGCGAGGTCACTTCCTCATAATTGTAGATTCTCTCCGCCACCCGGTCAAAGCCTTCCCCTCTCTGGGGAGCCACCTTGACTTCTATCAGTGCCGTTACCCGCTCGTCGTCCGTTTTATCCCAGTTAATTACCGTATTATAACCGCAAATAATCTGCTCCTGCTCCATATCGCCAATGCTCCGGATAACCTCCGACTCATCCACGCCAAGCACGGTCGCCATATCCTTCGTACTCATTTTTGAATTATTTTCCAGCAATTTCAATATCTTCGTCCTGATATTCTGCATAAAACCATCTCCTTTTTCCATCGCCTGAATTTAGTTGTCTACAAAACTTACGTTTTCAAAACAGCCCTTGTACAGCATAGCGGCTAAACCGGCAGCGGCTGCCCATAAAAAACCGCATTCAGCGCATCTCCCTTAGGCGGTCCCAGGAAACGCTCCTCATCATCAATTAAAATCTTTCGGCTCTTTGACTCCGTAATATATCCAATCACCTTTGCCGCCACTCCCTCCTGAAGCATAGCCTCAATCAGCTTCCCGCTTTGATTCGTAATCATTAACAGGCTTCCCTGCCCATTCATCATATACGGATTCAAGTTAAAATATTCACTGATTTCAATCGTTTCCTGCTTTATCGGAATCCCACCGATGGGAAACTCCGCTCCGCAGTTACACGCCAGAAGCAGCTGCCACAGTGCGCCAAAAACTCCCCCATTTGATACGTCATGGGCGGCAAAAATGCAGTCGGACTGCACGGCAGTCTCCAATCCCCTTAACTCCGGAATTAAGGATGTGCAGCGCATATATTCCGCAGCTGTACGGATATAATCCTCCGGATATCTGGTTTTCAGTTCCTCCGCTTTCAGTTCTGCCAGCACCGCACCGCCATAAAGTCCCGTCCATTTTGTCATCACCACCGCCATTCCCGGCTCCACCTGCTTATGCCGGTTTATCCAAATCCGGCGGCCATACGCCGTCACCGTTACCGTCGGAAAATTTACCGAAGGCACCAGCTCCGTCTGCCCGGCAAGAATTTCTATCTGATATTCCTCCGCCTTTTTGCAGAGATTATCCATAATCCGCCGAAGCACCGCCTCTTCACTGTGCTCCGGCAGTAAAACCGCCACAGAAACACCGTAAGGCTTTCCTCCCGCTGCAATAACATTGTTTACTGCATTATTCAGTGCATACACTTCATTTCCGGTATAGGAAAAGGCAGTGGTGGCCATAGCTGTTACCATATCGCCAAACACTGCCCCGTCATGTCCGATTCCCGCCCGGAATGTGGTTTCCGGCTGCCGGAATCGGATTGGATTGATTACTGAACGCTTAAAGGTATGCTCCGGCAATTTACCAGTTCTCATCCTTCTCCTCCCTCGGTGGGCGGATTTCCTCCTTCTTCTCCGCCTTCTCCCGGATTTTCACCGGGATTGGTCGGTTCTACCGGTGCCGCCGGGTCTGTCGGCTGTTCAACCGGCTGTTCCGGTGCAACCGGCATTGTTCCGATTCGGATTTTAGCCGCCGATGCACGGTATTGACTCTGGTTTACTCTGACCGTATCCGTCAACACGCCGTCTATATAAATATTCTTCCACAATTCCGCATAATATCCGGTATGTGCCGACTGGTCCGTTACCGTCGTTCCCGCCGGCAGGGTAGGGTCCTCAGTCTGCTCCGGCTCCCCCGGCTCTATCGTTTCAATGGTCTTGCTGACAAACTCAATGGTACGGTTATCCGGTCTGGTATCATGACCGTAAATATCAAAGGTTACCACACCGCCCCCTGCATATCCGGCAATATAGATAGGATACTCCGTATTATTGGTAAACTTGAGGTCCATATAATCACCGGCAATCGCAGCATCCTTGGAAAGCGCAACATAGCTGACCGTATAGGAATGCGGAGAGCGTTCGTTCACCGTTAATTCCGATTTTAATACCGCATTATACAGGGTTGTGGATACCTGGCAGATTCCTCCGCCCATGCCGTCCACCAATTCATCCCCCACATACTGACCGGCGCTTTGAAATCCGTTCTCCTCGGTTCTCGGTCCCACCACTTGATTAAAGGAAAACTGTTCTCCCGGCATCAGTACGGTTCCGTTAATCTTGTTTGTTCCGGTAATCAGATTATTTGACCGGTTTCCGCTTCCCGAATACCCGGTTTCGGCATGTCCCATTACACTGTCCACCTTATAAAAATCCTCTGTCGTATACTGGGGCTCCCGTTCTTCCACTGCCGCCGCAAGCTTAATATCCTTTTGTTTCCACTCTTCTTCAAATATCTTCTCTACTTCTTTTATGGTATCGTCTACCTTAATCGAGGTTCCCATCTTTCCCTCATGAACGATAAACTCGCCGTTCTCTCTGGTAATCGAAGCATCCTCGGGCTCTGAAACAATCTCCGCTGTGTCATTTTCCAGCTTACTCTTTAACCGTGTCTTGTTAAATTTCTTTTCCGGAACCAGCACCACGTTTTCCTCTTCCAATGCCCTAATCTCTTTGTAACGGGTTAAAATATTCCCCTGTCTGCCGTAATGATAGGCTTTATCTACCGCCTCTTCCACAGAAACCGATACGTCAATATCCTTTAACTGCAGGGAATAAGACCCCACGGATGTGGTAAAGGTCATATCAAGATTCTCTATACCGTCTATGTACTTATCATATTCTTCCATAGCCTCTTCTTTCGTCAGACCGCCTACATACACCTCATCCAGGTATACTCCCGCATAAATAATGTCCTTATCCGATTTCGCAAATGCCATACGGGAAATAGCGGTAAACGCAATCCCCGCCGCCAGCACCATGAAAACTATTTTCAATGCTCTCATTTTCTTCATTACTATCAATCCTTATTCATCATCAATTTAATCTTATCTTCAATATAATCCGGTTACCCATAACACATTTTAACACAATAAATCCTGTTTTCAAGTATTTAACAGAATACTGTCATAATTTACTAAGAATTTGACTTTTGCCCGCCTATTTTGTATATTTTACTTAAACACATAAACAGGGCGCCCCACGAAAAAATTTTCGCACAGCACCCCGTTTCATCTAAACGGCGGACAGATTAAAAACCGCCTACCGTCGTAACAATACAGCTAATCACCATGACCAGCACAAGGACAATGGCAATCACCGAAGAAATTATTCTCTGTGTTTTCTTGCTGCTGAAATTAAACATACCAACACCTCTTTTCTGAAAGGATTACTTATATGAAGCTTTTATTTGCACCCGCCATAATCGTTTTGTTATGGGTATTGCACCACAACATTAAAAAAAGCAAGCTGTCCGGAACGGACAATGTCCGTTCTTACCTGGAACAGGAAGCCCTGGCAAACCGGACGCGCAGGCAGGATTTATCCAAGCTGCCCTACATTGACGTTCCTTTGGATTCATTCCCCTTTGATATTACCTTAAATGATGAAAAAAAGCAATTAAAGATTGCGGAATATCAAAAAGAAATTGAACAGCTTGCCCAAACACCGATGCTCAATCTGATTGGCATAACCAATACCGAGCTGAAAGCCGCCTACGGACCTGCCAATCTGGAGCAGCTTTCCATCTTTGACCAGAGCTATACCCGCTATCTCCGCATACTGCAGGCATTTGCAGAGTGCATTTATGAAGAATATCCCGAAAAGGCTGTCTCCATTCTGGAATACTGCCTCTCTATCGGTACGGACATTTCCGGAACCTATCATTTACTTGGCCAATATTATCTTGGACAAAATGAGCTTGAACGCTTTCTGGCTCTGTATGACAAAATTCCTGTTCAGGATTCCATTAGCGGCAGGATGATTATCAGCCGTCTTGACCGGCTCAAGGAGCAGGATAACTGACCGTTTTCTTAGGCAGGACAAAAATTTTTTCATTTTTTCCCTTTTTTATGCAACACTTCACACATTTTTTGGCACTACTAATACGAGTACTCTAAATAACCGAATTTCAGAACACGGAGGTGAACAGCAGTTGAACAAGGAAGAGATAATTGCTCACGTATTGCTTGCCAAAAACGGGGATACCACATCCTTTTGCAGGCTTTACGAATTGTATTATAAAGACATGTACCGGTTTGCCTATTACATGCTGGGAAACAGGCAGGATGCGGAGGATGTTATCAGTGAAACCGTACTGGATGCCTTTACCGGCATCCGGAAACTGAAGCACCCGGCTAAATTTAAGGCATGGATTTTTCAGATACTTTCCGTCAAATGCAAGCGCCAGCTTGCGGCATATGTCTCCGACCGAAAGCATCTGGAGAATGCCGTACCGGAGGATGCGCTTGTTCACGAGGACCATCCCTATGCTTCTAAGCTGGATGTACAGGCGGCATTTTCTGCCTTAAACGAAACCGAAAAAATGATTATTTCTCTCATGGTGTTTGCCGGCTATACCAGCCGTGAAACGGCAAAAATCATGAAAAGCACCGAGGGTACGGTTCGCTCTGCCAAAAGCCGTGCCTTTACTAAAATGTCACAATATTTAAAGGAGGACTTCGCATGAAAGAACAGGATATTATCCGGCAAATTGAAGAACAGACAAAAGAATTACCTATCCCATCCGCCATTTCTCCTGAAGCCATGAAGAAAATGCTGGATGAACATATAGAGCAGCAGCAGACAGTGACCGAAGCAGCCGGTGAACAGGAAGCCGGACAAAATGCCTTTCCACCGGACAAATCCCACCGGCGAGTCTATGTCCGCCGGCTTGCCGCCGCCTGCATAGCACTCTGTTTAATCGGGGTTTTCGCCATTCCCGGACTCCTTTCCCGGCAGGGGAAAAACTCCGACTCATTAACGGAGAGTGCAGCACCAGAAAGGCAGGATACGATGATTGAGGAATACGCCGAAAATGACGCTGCAAAAGAAACCGGGGTGGATTCCGAAAATGATGACAGCAAAGAGCTTGCCTATCAGACGAAGCTTACTTCTCCCGCCAGCTATGATGACTACTATGATATTCTGAAATCCGCTTATGACGAATACTATGAGCAGATTTCCGGTGTGGAAACCTATACAGATGGAGTCGTATCTGCCACAGAGGCTGCAACGGAAGCCGCATTGGAATCGGCGGCGGAGGATACCGCCGGCATTTCCAACAATGCCGCAGACCTCCGCTCCTCTTCATCAATGAAGGATGCGTCCGCCAGCGGTGAAGCCAAACAGTTTTCCACCACCAACACACAGGAAAAGAGCGTAGACGAGGGGGACATTATTAAAACCGACGGCACTTATATTTACAAGGTCATTACCGACTTTGACCAGAATACCGGTTATACCACCTACCGCCTTACCATTACCAAGACGGACAACGGCAGCCTGTCCACAGTTACCTCCTTTTCTCTGGACGACGTCATCAAGAAAAGCGGCAATGAGGATATTCAGTTTCAGGAGTTTTACCTTTATCAAAACCGGCTTATCCTGATGTACTCCAAGAGCGACTATTCCACTGAGCCTTCTGTAAATGAAACCGCCATCGCAATTTATGACCTGACCGACAAGGCGAACCCGAAGAAAACCGAAGTCCTGTCGCAGTCCGGATGGTATGAAAGCTCCAGAATCAGCAACGGTTATCTTTATACCGTCAGCAATTTTTCCGATACCTCCCTTGAGGATAAGAAGGCATATCAACACTATATTCCTTCGGTAAACCGGAAATATATTGAATGCAGCGACATCTATTGTCCTAAAAATGTGCTTATGGAAACCACCTATGTGGTGACTGGCTTAGACCTGCAAAATCCACAGGATTTCACCGATAAAAAAGCCGTGCCGGTTTCCGCCGGAAACCTCTATGTCAGTGACTCTTCCATTTACATTTATGCCAATGTTTACGCTGATACAACCAAAACGGAAATTATGAAAATCGGTTACGATAAGGGCGTCCTCACCGTGGGAAACAGTGCGGTGGTTTCCGGTTATCTGTATGATTCCTTTGCCCTCAGCGAATATGACGGAAATTTAAGAATCGTTGCTACCATACCGGCAAATAACATCTCCCTGCTGCGCAATTCAGCTGCTATGATGGATACGGACGACACAGTTGTCCGGGAGGATGTAAACGTATTATATATTCTGGATGAAAAAATGGAATTGATTGGCAGGCTTACCGGTCTTGCTCCGGGAGAAATCATTTATTCCGCAAGATTTATGGGGGACACCGGCTATTTTGTTACCTACCGGAATACTGACCCGCTGTTCTCCGTAGATTTGTCGGACCCTGCCAACCCTAAGCTTCTGGGCGCATTAAAAATTCCGGGATTTTCAAATTACCTGCATTTTTACGGCGACAATATCCTCCTCGGCATCGGGCAGGAAACTGACCCCGACACGCAGGAATTTTTAGGTCTTAAGCTTTCCATGTTTGATATCAGCAATCCTGCCGATGTTAAGGAAAAAGATAAATATATCCTGGAAAATTCCGATTTCAGCGATGCGCTTCACAACCATAAAGCCATTATGATTGACCCCGAGAAAAATATCTTCGGCTTTATGTATTGCGGGACAACACCGGACTATTCCCGCCCCTGTTACTACTATGTGACCTACACCTATGACCGCAGGGAAGGATTTATTGAAACCGCCTCCTATAAGGTTGACGACGGTTCGGAATATGAATATGACGCAGTACGCGGACTATATATCGGCGATTACTTTTATCTTGCAACAGACAAATCCATCACCAGCTATAAAATCGGCTCTGAAGATGCGATTGCCCAGGTATATCTGCGATAGCACCGTTTTTCCGCTTGACAAACGATGTCGGAACCGCTATAATGCCGATATTCAAGCTGGCAGAAGCATTCGGTCACAGAAAGCAGCTAAAAGGTTGTGGCACGGAGGGAATACTCAACAAAACTTTCGTGCCACAGCCTTTTATTGTATTGGTATAAAAAGGAGTATCCTATGGCACATCTGTATTTTACAAGACACGGACAGACTGTCTGGAATGTGGAAAATAAAATATGCGGAGCAACAGACATTGCCCTGACGGAGCTTGGACACCGTCAGGCTATAGCCCTTGGCGAGGAAATTTGCAGACAGGGAATTTCCATTGATGAAATCCTGTATTCCCCTCTTGTCCGCGCCGCCGAAACAGCGGGACATATTTCGGAAATCACCGGAATCCCCATGCGCATGGAGCCAAGGCTGAAAGAACAGAATTTCGGGCGTTTTGAATCCACTCCCCGGAACGGAGCCGAGTTTCAGGAAATGAAAATGCACTTTATCGACCATTTTGACGGCGGGGAAACCATGCTTCATCTGGCACAGAGAATCTATAACCTGTTGGATGACATCAGGAAAGAAGCGGATAACAAGACCTATCTGCTGGTTGCCCATAACGGCATTGCCAGGGTGGTTCATTCCTACTTTTTCGATATGGAAAATGAAGAATACGCAAGATTCGGCATCCGTAATTGTGAAATCCGGGAGTACCGTTTTTAAATTGAAAATGACGGCTACACCGGATGAACGACTACCGAAACCCGCATTACCCCCTCATTCCGTATCACGGAGGCAGTCACTTCCCCCTCCATCAGATGCATAAGCTCCCGGCAGATATAAAGCCCAAGTCCGCTTCCAGCTTTCTTTCCCACGTTACTTCCCCGGAAAAAACTGTCAAACATATGCGGCAGTTCTTTATCCGGCATACCGCATCCGGTATTCAGCACATCAATCTGATATTCCTCTTCCTCCCGTCTGATTTCCAGCCAGATTTTTTTCCCGTCCCCATACTTAATGGCATTTTCAATGATATTCTGCAAAACCTCTACCAAACGGTCTGCGTCTCCGTATACCAGACAGTCACGGTAATGGTCAAGATGAAAATCAATTTGGTTTAATGCCATCTTTTCTTCATAGTATGCTTTAATCCGGTTTAAAACCTCCCCGACATAAAACTCCCCATTCTCCACATCAAAATGCAGAAAATCTTCATTGGATGCCTTTACAATTTCCGAAATATACCTTTCTATCTCATCCACTTTTCCACTGATATTTTTTATTACCCGCTGCTTTTTTTCTTCATCCTTATAGAGATTTTTATCCAATGCATTGGCATAAAGCTTAATGGCGCTAAGCGGGGTTTTAATATCATGGGACAATGATAATAAAAGCAGTTTTCTCTCCTTTTGTAATTCCATTTCCCGCAGCCTATTCTCCTCCAAATTTTCCCGGAGCAAATCCATTCCCCATATAAATTTTCCAAAAAACCTGTCCTTATTCTCCTTAAGCGGAATCGTCAAATTCCCCTTGGAAAGCTCATATGGGATTTCCGAAAGGCGGTTGAATGGCACTAAAATCTTCTGCCTAATATAAATGAGGACTGCCAGAACCATCACCAGCATACAAAAGCCGATTCCGTTTACGAGCACGAGCATCTGTCTCTTGTTCTGCCATTCCGGTGCATACGTTACCTTGTAATAATTGTCTTTCGTAGCAAACACAGCATAATCCGCTGCTTTTTCTTCTAAAAAATGTGCTATTTCCCCCATACCACTATCCTGCGCCATTGCATACAGACCGATTATCTGCGGATATTCCTCCACGCCTGCATACTGCATCAGCTCCCTAAGATTATCCGGTGCCCGCTGCTTTTCCTCCTCAAATAAGCTGACCGCTTTCTCTATGCGATTCATGGATACCCTGTATTCCCTGTCCTCCTGCCGAAAACTTTTCCTTGAAAAATAAATATTTACCACACTTATCAACAGAAAAAAGGACAGGATAACCAGGAAAATCATTCGGTTTATCTTCTTCATTGTCTACTCCATATCTGCGGTTCCACTGACAGACATTTTCATTTTATTATTTGCTCTCATTTACATAAGTCTCCACGCGTTTCTGGATAACCTGCACGGTTTCATCCAAGTCCTTATCCCCTGCAAAATATGCCTGGGCTTCCTCCCATACAATATCCAGTATATCTCCATCATAAGCCATACTTTTCTTTGTCCGGTTAATCAAATCCAGATAGAGCTCCACATCCTCCTGGGATACCGGTCCCACCTTTACCTCATTGCTGCCAAAGGTAAAGGACTCCTTTTCAATCGGCACAACCTCGTCCCCAAATTCGTCAATATAACGCTCCTTTGCTGTCACTGCCCGGATTCGCATATCAAAACAGTCCTGTCTTGTCGGCGTTCCATAATACTGAGGATATTTCCGGTAAATTTCATATTGGTATTCCTTTTCCCCGAGCAGGCGGATAAACTCCCATGCCTTATCCTTTACCTTCGACTGGGAATAGATACCGGTCGCCGAATCAAATTGGAAGTAGGAACCCTCCCTTTCCTTATTGGGAAAACCAATAAAGGTAATATCCTCCCCAAAGCGCTGGTGAATATTTTGCACATCCGTCAGGGAAACACCCTGTTCTGCCTCAAGCAGAACTTTCCCATTGGTAAACAGCAGGTTCAAGTCGTCAAGATATTCTGAAAATTCCTCATCTGTATACTCCATTTCTTTCAAGCCGCGGTTGCAGAGCAATAAAATATCCCGAAACGCTTCACTGTCAAAGTTACATTCTCCTGTCTGCCAATCCACAAAATCCGTGAGTCCGCTAAATAAAAAGTCACTAAGCATCATCTCTTTCTCTTCATTATAAAACGGCAGCACATCATCCCCCTTTTTTTCCAAAGCAGCCTTCATCTCATCAAAGGTCCACCCGCTTTCGCTGCCGACATCACTCGTCCTGCCCGCCACCGTATTGATTGAGAAATACGGAGCAAGGTAATACAGCTTTCCGTCAATCTTCATCCCTTCCAATACAGAGGGAATAAATGCATCCATATTCACTTTATCATCCTTCTCATAATACGGTGTCAAATCCGCCAGCAGTCCTTTAGAAACACACTGTTCTACCGAAATCGGCAGGGCAGACATACAGATGATATCCGGAACATTCCCGGTGGCAATATCCATATAAAGCCCCTGGTGGTAATCTTCACCATCGCTATCCCCAATCTCATAAACCTTAAATTCAATCTTATAATCCTTATTTTCCCGGTTAAATTCCCTTGCCGCCTTAATCAGTGAATCGGAAACCGCATAATCTGCATAGGTAATCGTCTGCTTTGCCCTGACCACCTCCGGCTCGAGCCATGTATAAAGCTCCATGCTGAAGGTTTCTTCCCCATGTTCATTATCATACAATGCGCCGACAAACCGGTTATCACCCGCATAAACCATACCTGTGACATCCGCCGAGGTCAGATAAGAGCTCCCGGCATCTAACAGCTTGTTTTCCTTTTTCTCGTCAATATTATAGCCATAGATACCGAAACGGTTTTTCAAGTAAAAATCATACTCCGCACCGTCCAGAAGACAGTTCCCCTCCGAAGAACAGTTCTGAATCCCTTTAAGCGCATTTCCCGCCTTTTTCCGTTCTGTATCCAAAATACAGACCTCCACCGTTGTATATCCGTTACTGCGGTTTGCATTCTGCGCATAGACAATCTGACCATCCTTTGTCCTTGCCATATCAACAAGAAGCTGCTCTTCCCGAAGCTTCACCTCCCCGGTCAGTTGAAAATTTTCACTTAACATGTAAATTGTCTGGTTCGATGCCACAAACAGATTTCCACTGTTATCTGCCACAACACGGCATACTGCATCATCCTCCGAAAGCCCCAGCGAACTGGTGAGATTTTCCCGCAGCAATTCCTTTCCGCTTTCATCCTGCCTTAACAGCTCGATTCCCTCCGCACCGGAAATCATATGGACAATACTGCCGTCATCTTCCACATAAAATGCCTTTATGCATTCCTTTTCCGACAGTTCCAGCGGAATCTCCTCCAGGCTGCCCCCGTCTATTTCAACTTTATAGAAATAGAATTCCGCCTCCGTACCCTTTTGGATTCCTGCGCTTTGTTCTTCATCCGACGGGATTTCGTCCTCTGTCCATTTCGCACTTAAAAGATAGAGCGTTCCGCCTTTTACACAATAAAGCTCCGGTTCTCCCTCCATGCCATTCACTGCAAGCGCATTTCCCTCGTATACCATGCTGGAAGTATCCTCTTCTGCTTCCTCCTGTTTCTTCCCACAGCCGGAAATTGACAGCATAAGCATCACCGTTAACATCACCCAAATCCATTTTCTCATTTGCACCACCCTTTCACCTATAATCTCCGTTTATTCAAACCGATATCCGATTCCCCATACCGTCTTGATATGCTCCGGCTCTTTCGGATTCTTCTCAATCTTTTCCCTGAGCCATTTGATGTGCACCGTCAGGGTCTGGGGCTCGCTGTCACTGTCAAAGCCCCATATGCTATGAAACAGTTCCTCCTTTGACAGCACCTTACCCTTGTTCTCCATCAGATAAATCATTAAATCCATTTCTTTTACGGTCACCGGTACCTCCTGTTCCTCCACGTACAAATGTCTTCCGACTTTATCCAGACGGATATTCCCTTCCACAATCTCCTCCGTGGAATATCTCCGTTTAAAAATACCGTTTACCTTTGCCAACAGGATATCAATATCATAGGGCTTTTCGATATAATCGTCCGCACCGAGCAAAAGACCGTTTAATTTATCCTCTTTATCCTCTTTTGCACTTACAATAATAATCGGCGTGTTTGCCCTTTCCCGAATCCTGCTGCACACCGCAAAGCCGTCGATTCCCGGCAGCATAATATCCAGAATAACCAGCTTCGCATCTTCTTCTGCATAGAGCTCCAGCGCCTCTTCCCCGGACAGGGCAAGATAAGTGTCATATCCCTCTGCTTCCAGAAAATCCGCCAGCAGACCCCCGATTTCTTCATTATCCTCGACGATGATGATATCCGCCATAATGTTCTTTCCTTTCTTAACAAATTTTTCGCATTTGTTAAAGCAAAAATCATAAAGATAGGGACAGATGTTTTTGAATATCACCTCTGCCCCTTACATTTCCTGCAAAATTTTTTCACAAATTATTCCCCACTAATTTACAAAATTCACTTGGAGTAATCACTTTCGTATCAGCATATTTATAATCTGCCCCATTCCTCGTTACAATATAGTCTGCTTTTGCCGTAATAGCGCATTTATCTTGCAGACAGTCCTCAAAATCCGTAAATTCCACTTTTTCAACTGCCTTAACTACTTCATCATGTCCTGCGCTGACCACTGACAGCAGGGTACATACCTGCTTTAACATTTCTCTTCGGATGTTATCTGGCTTTTTCCTTAATATGAACCATATAGTGGGCAGAGAATGGAACGCAACACAGCCCTGCACTTCCCCATTAGCACATATTTCCATTATTCTCCTTGCATCATCAAAGAATCCTTCCCTTTCAGCAAGATAATCAAGAATGATGTTTGTATCAACCAATATTACCATATTTCTTTTCCCTCGCTTCCGCCAATTCCCTATCCGGAGCAAACTCTGCCGGGAACCCCCCCCTCAACTGTTCCAACCGCTGAAACGCTTTCATTTTATCGGATACGGTCGGATTGACCGCTGCTTTTTCTCCGGAAATCAATCTCTCAATAATTTCCAGTATAAATTTTGCATCAACATCTGACATATTAACCACATGCTCTATTACCTGTTCTTGTGTTGTGGACATTGTAACACCACCTCCATATCCGCATATCGTTATTCTACCCTCCAAATGGCATCTTCTGCTATAGCCACATTATACTAAAGGGGTAACTTTTTTTCAACCACATCCGGTTTTATGTTCCCCAATCACGCAAACACTAACCAGATAATTGCAATATCAAAAATTACGGAACTCCTACCAGCCCATATCCGTAAGCCAGTTGTTGACTTTCCGTTCCCTGTCCCGCAGAAGAAAATTCTCCGGCATCTCCCCGATTTTCCCTAATGCCAGTTCTCCCTTTATATTACCATCAACAATATATAAAATTCTACTACATTTTGCCGCCACCTTCATATCATGGGTTACCAGCAGGATTGTCGTCCCCTCTTCATTCAGTTTATTGAGTATTTCCATCACCTCTTCGGAAGCGCTCCGGTTTAATGCGCCTGTAGGTTCGTCTGCAAAGATGACCTCCGGCTGGTTAATCAGGCTTCTACAGATACACGCCCGCTGAAGCTGCCCGCCGGACACCTCGGTAATATCATTATCCGCAATCTCACTGATTTCCAATTTTCGCATCAGTTCCCGGCAATACACATTGATTTCCTGTCTGGTACGCCCGCCTTTATCCGAATGGTACGCCGGAAGCAGGATATTATCCATCACGGACAGATTTTTCAACATATGCATCTGCTGAAAAATAAAACCCATATGGTTTAAGCGCACAAAGGCAAGCTCCTTTTCATTCAGCTTCGTAATCTCCTGCTTTGCTAACACCACCTCGCCTGCCGTAGGACGGTCCATACCGGACACACTATAAAGCAGAGTGGACTTGCCGGAACCCGACGGTCCCATCACGGCGGTCATCTCGCCTTTCTCCACCGTAAAGCTGATGTTTTTCAATACATTGTTCTGTCTTTTATTCGTTATATATGTTTTACACAAATCTGTTACTTTTAATGCCTCTGCCATAATTTTTCTCCTCTCATTCTACTATTGTTTCGTTCATTTTCAAACTATATATCTGAAAAACCTAGTTGTGCAATATAGGCGATATCATAAGCAAGGTGCTTTGGAGCCGTTGGTACTTAGGTGCCGTACTTTGGCACCTTATGTACCATTACGTGCGACAAGCAGCGCAAGCGTGCCTGCGTGATTTGTCTATATTGTACAACGGACATTCTGAAAAACATCTATTCTATATTATTCATTTCCTGCGGTGAAATCTTTCTCACCCTCAGCATTGTAATCACGCAGGCGATAACAACCGCCACAAATAGCATAACCGGATAAAAGACATACACCTCTAATGAATTGATTTCAAAAGTGATTTTACTCGCTCCCATAATTTTAAATACCTGCCCTGATGTAATCTCGGAAAACGGTGTTCCCGTCAGCGTTCCAAGCGTAATTCCCACAAACAGCACCAGCATAATCCGCTTGGTCTGCCAGCTTATAATATCCCCATTGGAAAAACCAATTGCCTTTAGCATACCCATTTCCCCCTGTTCCCGGATTAAGAACATTTTCTGCATCAGCATCACCACCAAAATATTGATGACAATGACCACTGCCAAAATCATGGTCTTTAACGGTCGGATTTGGTCCGATATCCCTCCAATCATGCTGTCGATAAACTCGGCTACCGTCTCTACCCGTGCCTCCGGCATCCGCTTTTTGACCTTATCGATGATTTCGGCAAGCTGCCCATCATCCGGCTGCTCCCTTAACAGCACCTGCACACCAAATGCGCCCACTGCCCGCCGGTAATCAAACTCTGCCACCTCCGGAAAGCGTATTCCTTCCCCCATATTCGTCATTGCCTGGTAGATTGCCGTAATGACATACGGCTTCTCCTCATCCCCATTAGTAATGTAAACGGTATCTCCAATATGGGCATCGATTTTTTCCGCCACGATATGCGTAACCGCCACCTCATTTTCATATACCGGTGGCTTCCCCTCGTCATAAAAATACATATCCATATCCGTACCCAAGCCCTGAAGGGCAAAAGACTTATAGCTCTTTTCCCCTTTCCGTATCTTAAAACGAAATGTTACCTCCATCATCACCCTGTCAATATCCATCCCCTCATCCATGAGGCTTTGCTTTATTTCGTCCAGATACGCATAATACTGCTCCCGGTCACCGGATAAAATCAGTTCCGATAATCTATCCTCCTGATTGATAAAGAAATCGCTGTCTGCCATGGCAAACCATGCCGAAATATGCTCCGAACAAAGGGTATTGATTGTATTAACCGGCATAATCACCAGCCACACCCCTACTGCGCTTGTTACCAGCAAGACCAGATACTTCCGTATCTCGCTTAGCACATCATTTCCCGCCAGAAAAGAGGTCGTCTGCATCTTTGATTGGGAAAGCCGCAGCAGCCCCTTTTTCCGGAAACGCTCCCCTTTATTGCCGCTGCGAATCGCATCCATCGGTGTCAGCCTGTTGATTTTTCCCGTGCTCAGATAGCCAAATGCCGCCACAACCACGACAACCAGCACGCTGACGAAAAGCTGCAGCCCTGCCCCGCTTCCTTCTTTATTCATCACGATATTTTCAGATGCCCCGGAAAGCAGAAACCGGCTAAAGGGCATGCCGGCGGCAAAACCGAGAGCTGCGCCGCAGATTGCAATCGCAAAATATTTTGACAGATAGAGACGGCGGATTGCCGTGTCCCTTATACCAATCGCTTTCATGATTCCGATTTCCCGGTAATCCTCATTTATCGTAAAGATAATGGTAAATCGGAGCATAATCACGGAAATCAGCACCAGACAAAGACTGACGACCAGTAAAACCGCCGCCGTAATCATATCCATAATGTAAGTTGTCTTGATTGATGCCTGATTTGCGCCAAATACTACGGTGAATCCGGCATCACTGTATTCCCGCTCAAATTCCTCCAGATTATCGGTATGTACCGAATAAATTCTTCCGTAAGCGAAATCACTCTTTTCAAGCAGCTCCTTAAAATCCTTATCACTGAGCAGATAACGGTCAATCCCCATCATGTCCGAACCCAGAAAAGCATCCTTACAGCTTCCCTGAATTTTGAATTTTTTTTCATATCCGTTATCCGCATGAAGATACAGGGTATCTCCCGTCTCTAAGTCATTGTTATTCATCAGGCTTCTGCTGATATAAATGGTGCCGTCCTCCATATCCGTAATCAGCTTATCCTGTGCATCAAAAAATTTCTGCTGTGCAATATGCACGCTGTTTACCATCGCCGTATTATTCAGTTCAATTTTTCCGTTATTTTCTTTTTTTATCTGCTTCTTTGACAGATAAAGTACATCATCTGCGGAATATTCGGTTACACTCCCTGCCTCTTTCAAAAATTTCTCCGCCTCTTTGATACTGTCCGGTAAATCTTCCTTACTTCCGCCAAGGGTGGTGAAAATATAGTCAGAAATTCCGGCTTTCTCCATAAAATAATCCGTTCCACTCATCACCACAATTAAATTATTCAGGCTTCCCGCAATAAATGTGGTGGCGAGAAAAATAAAAATTAACAGAATCAGATTCATGGATTTTTTGCGCTTTAAATCCTTTTTCAATATTTTCAGATTCATGCTCTGCCCCTTTCTTTTCATTCTGCTGATAGTATAGGGGGTAAATTATTAAAAAATCCTTAAATGAGACCTTCTCTTGCTTTTAGCATATATTGCGCGGCATTATTGATTATGGCGAGAAAAGAAAAAGTAAACACGGCTAACACGGCAATTTCCACAAGTCCGTCAATCAGATTTCTTCTGTTTTTCCGGCAATAATCAATTTCCACATCATCCTTATACTTCCGATTAGATATCTGACAGGCATAGAAAAGCCCATGGCACAGCCAAATCAGCGTAGCAAATGCCAATGCGCCTGCAAACAACCAGATAGTTTCTCCTAACCGGGAATATTGATACAAAAAATAAGCATCATAAATTATCAGAGCAATCACAATCATACCGGTTATCGCCGTAAGCGCAATACTCCCATGATTCTTAGCTGATGCGTCTTTTAACCCGTTTCCCGTTCCTGGCAGTTTTTCTAAATCTCGCTGAAAATCCCGCTTATCCACTGGCACTTCATATCCATATTTCCGAAGTCTTTTCAAATAGAACACAGCGTCCGTGTATCCCACCCATAAACCGGCAGCAAGCATACCAAGGGGGAAAACCGCACAGATAAATACAGCCGCCATCTCATCGGGAATATACTGCATGATTCCCTCCCTGTACAGTATCAGGCAGTCTGCCGCTGTCAATGCGGAGAAAACCACTGCCGCTTTGCCATATCGCTTTTTATCTTTTTTATCATACTTTATTTTTATCATTATCCGGTATTTCTCCCTGCTTCTTTCCTGCTTTCTGAATATGAATACCGCCTTCATAGATGGGACAGTATTGTGACTCCTGCATCCTTTGATAACGGATTCCTGTTTCCATAATCAAACAGACAGTACATTTTCTTCTGATTTTCCGGTACTGCCCCGCCTTTCCGGATATGCGTATCCCACTCAAACAGCCACTCTGCCGTTTTCATTGACACCGGCTCAATGTGCATCATCCGCGCTGCCGCCCGGGAATCATATCCCTCCTGAAGCAGAGACGCTTCCTCCGTACCTCCGTTTTTGAAAAACGCATGGTATGCACCCTTTTCGACCGGCTCCTTTCTCCTCCATGTAGGACGGCTTTTCGCATTTTCCCGCAGATAATAATCAACCGTCAGCAAATCCTCAAAAAGAGTAATGGAAAATGCTTTTATCCGCATATTATTTTCTCCACTCTCTTCTCGACTAAATTTCCCACTTTTTCCAAACCATTCAACGCAAAATTCCCTTAACGCTGCATATCTTGCCTCTCTTTTAAACCCAATGCCAAACAGTTGTCTGTCCCTGTAATATCTGCCCAATGCCGCATAGAACGCATATGCCGATGTAAAAAAGGGTATCAGATAACAAAGCACATGTTCAAACTGGTCGCTGTTATAATAGACCTCCACCATTTCTTCCACACTTTTCAAATCAATAATCTCATCATAGGATATCCATTTTGTGCTTAACACTTCATAAGGCTGAAAATCCTGATACTGCAATTCATATTCCTGTACCTGTTCTTCCATATAAGAGCCCTTTAATACCTTTAAAAATCCCAGCTGCAGCTGGTTCGGCTGCATTTCATAAGCATCATTAAATGATTGTTTAAATGTGGTGAAATCCTCGTATGGCAGTCCGGCAATTAAATCCAGGTGCTGGTGAATATTTCCTAACCGTCGTATGGTAAGCATCGTCTCTTTCAGTTTACCGATATCCATAACCCGTTTGATTTCCCGGATTGTCCGGGGATTTGTAGACTGCAGCCCTATTTCCAGCTGAATCAATCCCGCCCGCATCCGCCGGAATACGGCAAGCTCCTCTTCTCCGATTAAATCTGCCGCCACCTCAAAATGAAAATTGGTTATCCCGTTATCATGTTCTGCGATATACTGCCAGATTGCAAGAGAATGCTCCCGCTTACAATTAAAGGTCCTATCAATAAACTTTACCTGCGGCACCCGGTTATCCAGAAAAAACTGAAGCTCCTCTTTCACCCGCTCTATACTGCGGAATCTCACCTGCTTATCAATGGAAGAAAGACAGTAGCTGCAGGAAAACGGACATCCTCTGCTGGTTTCATAATAGAGAATCTTATTCTGAAATCCGGATAAATCCCGATAAATAAACGGTACATCATCTAACGGTATAAGCGGTCTTGCCGGATTTTGGCAAATCCGGTTATTCCCGTCGCGATAGGTAATACCTAAAATATCCGCATATGCTCCGTCACCATTCCAGGATTTTACCAGCTCGTAAAAAGTCGCTTCTCCTTCTCCCACCATGATTCCCTCGATACATGCATTCTCTTTTAACCGGTTTACACTATCGTAGCTTACCTCCGGTCCTCCCAGCCAGATACGCACATCCGGTGATACTTTATGCAATTCTTTCGCAATGGTTAGAATTTCGTGAGCATTCCAGATATAACAGGAAAAGGCAACCACCGTTGCCCTTTCCTGATAAATGGAGCGCAGAATCGCATCCAGATTATGATTGATGGTATACTCCTTTATTACAAGCTCCGGTTCTGTTCCCCCCTCTGACGTCTCCCTGTCTTTTTGCCGCTTTCGGGAAAAATCTCTCTTTAATTGTTCCCTTGCATAAGCTTCCAAATCGTACACCGCCAGATTCGCATGTACATACTTTGCATTTAATGCCGCCAGAATAATCTTCATCTTTTCCCTCACCTGATTGGTATCTTATCTACTCCGACCGGTCTTATTTCTTTCCGGCAAGATAATTGATAAACTGCTGTGCCGTCCGGCCGGAAATACCGCCATGGGAAAGCTCCCATTTATTCGCCTCGGCACATAACTCCGCCTCCGACAGCGTAATCGCCGGCTCTTTCTTCGCCAACTCCGTAACAATATAAAAATATTCCTTCTGATTCGGTCTGGAGAAGCTGATGGTCACGCCGAAGCGATTTACCAGCGAAAGCTTTTCCTGCATGGTATCCGAACGGTGCAGCTCCCCGCCGTCCCCATGCTCCAAATCATTTCGGTCATTCCAGGTTTCCTTAATTAAATGTCGTCGGTTAGAGGTCGCATAAATGAGCACATTATCCGGTTTCGTCTCCACACCGCCTTCAATAACCGCCTTTAAAAATTTATATTCAATCTCAAACTCTTCAAAGGACAAATCATCCATGTAAATGATAAATCTATAATTCCGGTTTTTCACCATGGAAATCACCGTAGATAAATCCTTGAACTGATGTTTATATATCTCAATCATCCGCAGTCCCCTGTCATAATATTCGTTAATGACCGCTTTAATACAGGTAGATTTACCGGTGCCGGAATCCCCGAATAACAGACAGTTATTGGCGGGTCTGCCCTCTACAAATGCTTCTGTGTTATCAATCAGCTTCTTCTTTTGCATCTCATATCCCACCAGGTCATCCAATACAACATTTTCCGTATTGTTTATTGGGAAAATATCAACCCTGTCTCCCACATTCCGGATGCGGAACGCCTTATTCAATCCAAACATCCCCACTCCGTAATCTGCATAAAACCGGGTTACCTCCCAGAAAAAGCCCTCTTCATCATCACAATTTTCCAATCTTTTTGATAATTCCCGTACCTTTGAAGAAACATTATAGTTATACATCCTCTCCTTTTTCACAATCGCCCTATAATCGGATATCGTAGAAAAGCAGTCGATGCCCAGCTCTCTTTCAATTTCATAAAAATTATAGTCAAACAATGCCTTAAAAATACGAAAATCGTTTTTGGCAAAATGGTTGACACTGCCCTCATTTGCGCCTACCTTCTCACTGGTCAGCGTAAAAGAATTTTCATTGGTTATCAGCAAAAAGGTCAGATAGTTATGCCACAAATTATCGTCAAACCCATAATCGGTTGCCAAATCAAGTAATCTCTTGATTTCCCCGTAAATCCGGGTAATCAGGCTCTCTTTACTGATATGCTTTTTATCCTTCATCTCCTCCAGCTTAGACGCACTGAATGCCGAAGAATTTCCCAGAACGTTTTCCTTATACCAGTCAAAGTCCTCAAAAATATCCGCCAGCCGCCTTAATATACTGTCTGCGCCCAAATCCCTGTAAACAATTAACTTTGATACCTGTTTGTACATAATCTGCCTTCTTTCCTCTTAACCGGTCATTTTAATCTATCCGTAACAGCTCCCGGATGACCTCTCCTGCAATCATTAAGCCGGCAGCTCCCGGAACAAAGGAAATGCTTGCCGGAATCTGCTGTCTGACCACCGGCTTTTCCTTTGAATACAATACCTTTACACCGTGAATATCCCGCTTTTTCAATTCCTTTCTTATCACCCTTGCCAACGGGCACACCGAAGTCTCTTCTATATCCGCAATCCGGAACAATTCCGGATGCAGTTTATTTCCGGTGCCCATAGAACAGATAATTTCGGTGCCCGCAGCCTTTGCCTGCTCAATCAGGCTAAGCTTTGCCGTCACATTATCAATGGCGTCGATAATGTAATCGTATCCGGAAAAATCAAAAATATCTGCCGTTTCCGGAAGATAAAAGCAGGAAAAGGTATTCATCTGTATATCCGGATTAATGGACAGGGCTCTTGCCTTCATCACCTCGACCTTAGGTAAACCGACAGTCCCCCTGTCAGCAATAATCTGACGGTTGCAGTTGCTTTCGCTCACCGCATCCTTATCACAGATATCTACTCTTCCCACTCCGCTTCTCACCAGCGCTTCAACTGCATGTCCGCCCACTCCGCCTACGCCAAAGACAAGGATTCTTGCCCTTTTCAGGGTATTTAACCCCTCTTCACCGATTAATCCCCTTGTTCGGGATAAAAAGTCCTCCGAAGCGGCTTCCCTCATCTTTTCCGGCATATTTTCCTCTTTCCTCTCTGTCACTTCACTACTCCACAATCTCTCCGGTTTCCACATTCACACTGCGCACATTGATTCCGTTAACCTCCACACTGTCATTGACCTCAATCATAATATACTGCCTGCCGTCAATATATCTGGTCTCCACCAAATCCGTCCGCTCCGGCTTTACCTTAATTACCACATCCGGCATCTTAATATCAAAGCTTCTTGTGCTTGCCACAGTCGCCGCTGAAAACCTCGGTTTTTCTTCATTGCATACAATACTGTCAAAGGCTGTCTCAAAGGTTTCAATCGCCTCTGTTTTTACCCCGCTGTCCTCCAACAGCTTTTTCATTTCCTGCTTATCTAACTGCGGCGGTTCCGGCGCATCCTTTCTGACCTCCATATACTCGTTTAAATTCTCATGTATCGTCTTAACCGTTTCAAAATCACACTGTTCCCCCAGAGAATTTTCAATAATATCCTGAAACGTCTCCTGCTGTGCTTTAAATGACAGCGGCGCTCCGCAGCCAAGCGCCGAATCGATAAACTCCTCCTGCATCAGCTCGGAATTTTTTGTATAGTATAACAGTCCGTGTATATCCGTATTCCGGTCATTAAATGCCGGAAACAAAAAGCCATGGCAGGGCGGAGAAACCACCCAGTCCCGGATACGGCTTTCAATGCTGTTATTTTTCTCATTATAACACAGCCCCGCCTCTGTAAGCTTTACCGGACATATACTGCACAAGATGTAATCATACACATAATCCGAAGCATCTTCATTTTCTATCCCGTCTGTAGTCTGTCCCGGAACATCATAGGCAGCATACACCAAAATAATATAATAATTTTCCCCATAATTATAGGAAGCGATTACCCGGTCATAAAATTCCTCCACGAAAGTACTGTCCTCAAGCTTGGAATTTTTAAGCTTGAGCAGAAATTCCTGCGTTCCTCCCTCTTTTTCCTGCTCATTGGGAAATTCCATATTGAGCAGATTTTTACCGAGGGTCCCGGAAAGCGTACTCTTAAAAATCGTAAAGTATTTGAAATTTTCCTCCTCCGTCAGCGTTAAAAAGCTCTGTGCCAGCTCCGTCTTTTTGTTCTTCTCCCCATCCACATAACAGCCGCATATCCGGGTAATCGTGCAATGCTCCGGGGTAAACTGCTTCTTTATTTCATTTATCTCTTTCTTGTTCATGTTCCTCTCCTCTTCAACCTTGCAATCAAACGGTCTCAATCGTGAAAATAAGATACATACTCAATCTTATACCGGCTGTCCGGAAAAAGATAAGCAAATAAATCTATAAAATAATCGTCCGTCATACTGGCAATAAAATCCACCACAATCTGATTCGGCTCCGTCTCCCTGTAGGCTTCATTGCCGTACCCCGCTGTATTTTCTTTAATAAAGTCAATATGATGTTTGTAAATGACGGAGCTTTTATCTCCTGCCTTCAAATCCGCCAGCAGCTTCTCATACACGGCATGAAACATCGGTCGTATGCATTCTTCATAGGTTTTATCCACTGTCTCGTGAAAATAAATCTTATCATAATTTTCTTTCTTGGTCGCCTTAATTGCCCGGTAGTATTCCTCGTCCATCACTATACAGTCCCTGCCATAGCTGTTTTCCACAATATTGACAATCAGATTATTGATAATCTCCGGATTGCTTTTACCAAATGCCTGCTCGTCAAAAATGCTGTCATCCGCAATCAGGTTTGCCCTTTTGGCATCCTGCCTGTCCTTACCCAGATAGGCAATCATATCACAAATCCGCACGACACAGGCCTCCATCGTATAGGGAACCAGTTTTCCGATTGCTTCCTTATCGACATAACACTGCTCATACTTCTCATCAAAACGGGCAAAATCCTCTATTGGCACCGGGCGGTATTCTTTCATTGCAAATTCACCGTTATGGCAAAGAATACCGTCCAGTGTCTGCAAGCTGACATTTCGGTTTAAAATTCCCTCCAATACCCGGACACTATGTACATTGTGATGGAAAAACCGTCCGGTATGCTCCTGCAGACATTCACTTAAATACCGTTCTCCGGCATGTCCAAAGGGCGTGTGCCCGATATCGTGCCCCAATGAAATAGCCTCGATTAAATCAACATTCAGTCCCAGCAACATTCCAATATTCCGGGCAATCCTCGATACCAGCTGAACGTGCAGTGCACGCCGGGTAATATCGTCATTCTTATAAAAAGAAAACACCTGCGTCTTGTCCGCATACCGATTATAATAAGGCGTATGCATGATTTTCTCACAATCCCTTACATATGCCGGACGCAAAAGCTTATGCCTGTCCCAGTTCTGCCTTCTGCGGACAGCGTCCTCATCCCTTGCCCGGCAGGGGTTAATATATCCGTTTCTTCGGTCATCGGCTATTCTCTTTTGCAATTCTTCAGACAAATCATAATATTTTTTTGATTCCATATCTGCCTCTTTTTCACTGTCCTTATCATTTCGTATCTTTCTCAGTCTACATATCCCTCTATAAACCGAAATGTATTGTCATAATAGGCATCCGGTTCCGCATAACGGCAATCTTCATGTGTTCCCGTCTGGATGGTCAGCACTTCATGCGGCGATGCGATTGCCTGCTCCAGCTCACCAGTCATTTCTTCCGTAGCATAGGTATCATTTTTTCCGTGTATCAGCAAAACAGGCACTGCAGCCTTTCCTACCTGCTTTACTGCATCCGCCTCCTTTAACGTATAACCTGCCCATACCTTCATTACCGGATTCATCATATGCAGAAAAGGAAATACCGGTAATTTTTCATGCCGCATCTCATATTCCTTTTTCATCACTTCCCATGCCGTGCTGTAAGCGCCCTCTGCCACAATCGCCTTGACGGAGCTTTTCAACGGTTCACCGGACATCATCAATGCCGTATCCGCCCCCATATCCACACCGTGAATTACAATCTCCGCCGACGGATTTTCTTCCAAAATGATATCAATCCAATTAATAATGTCCAGTCTGTCCAGCCATCCCATCCCGAGAAATGAACCTTCGCTCTCTCCGCTTGCCCGCAGGTCAGGAGTTAAAATATTATACCCTTCCTTCGTATAATGCATGGCAATATCATACACATCTTCCATATCACCGTTATACCCGTGCAAAATCACCGCCCACTTGTCATTATCCTTTTTCGTTATTATCCGGCGTGCCACAAGAATACTGTGGTCATCCGCTTCCAACGTAAGCTTCTCCGGCTTCACGGTCTTCAGCCATTTTTCCACCAATAAGTCTTCCCTGGATTTATTCTCCGCCACCGCTCCGGAAACAGGCATTCCCAAGGTACTCTTACGCACACCGTTTCTTCCCCGAATCATCATATCCCGGGAAAGTAAAAATCCCGCAACCGCCGTTACTATTCCGATAACTACCGTCCATTTAAAGCATGTCCAGATAATTTCCAAAATCGTAGCGATTACCCTGCCCACCGTCACTTTATCCTTCTGATACACTACCGGCTTTAGGCTTTTATCGATAAATACGTCGTCTTCCAATCTGAACTGCTTTTCTTTTTCCTGCTGCTTCTCTTTTTTTTCTATCTTTTCTTTCGCTATTCTCTCTTTTTCTATTCTTTCTCTTGCTATCTTTTTCTCTTTTATCTCAAGCGCCAGCGCTGCAGCCTCTTCTTTTTTCCGCCTGTCCTCCGCTTCCCTCGCCTGTCTGCTTTTCTTTTTGTCCTCCCCCTTTTTAACCGGCTGTGTTTTATCTGTTTTTCCGGTATGCTGCGGGGATATTCTCTCTCCTCTTCCCTGTTCCAGTTGTTTTTGTGCGGTTTTCAGAATTTTTGCCACCTCATCATCGGTAATCCTCTCTTTTGCCTGATTCAAATCCTTCCCGGTAAGGATTCTATCCTCATTCTCCATACAAACCTCCTCAAATTCATTTCCTGATTAGGCAATGCCGCCACCTCTCCGGCTCTTACTGATACCTATGTATTGTGCCCAATACCTGTTTCATCTCCTCCACGGGAATCTGCCCAGGTGCAGAACTCTTCCCAACCGATGCAAAGGTAACTGCCGAGCCAAATGTTTCCCCTGCCAGCCGGCTAATTATCCCCTGTCCCGCCATAGACATGGTAATCACCGGTTTTCTTCCTCCTGCTTCCCGATAAGCAAGCGTTGCCGATAACAACGTCAATACATCCCGTTTACTTTTGGGCATTACGGCAATCTTCGGAATATCTGCCCCGTGCTGCTCCATAAACTGCAGCCGTCTTACCAGCTCGTCCTCTCTCGGCGTTCCGTCAAAATCATGACTGCTCCCGATAACATAAACACCACAGTCATGCGCCGCCTTAGCCATCTCCTCTAACAAATGGTCTTCCATAAAGGCTTCCACGTCAAGCAAATCAATCAGTCCGCTCTTACATGCCTGTATACCTAACCGTTTATAATCCTCTACGGAAATTTCGGTTTCCCCGCCCTCTTTTGCTGTCCGCAGGGTAAACAATAATATCGTGCCACCGATAAGCTCTCTCAATTCTTTCAGCAGCTTATCTACGCTGTCCCAATCTGCCGCCTTTGAAAACCAGTCTATCCGCAGCTCCAGCATATCCGGCTTCTTTTCCAGACTTTGCCTTGCCTGTGCCAAAGCCTCTTCCGCTTCCCTTGCCACAATGGGCACGCAAATTTTAGGCATTCCCAATCCAAATTCAATTCCCCGTATAGTTAAGCCTGTTGTTTCCATCCGTTGACCATTCTCCAAGCCTTTCCTGTAGTCTCTTCCCTATTATACCCTCTTATCCTTACGCAGTAAAAGAGTACGGATTATTTCTTCATATAATCTTAAGAAATATTAAAATAATGTATCTTCTCTGGCTTTTAGCCGTCTGCTTTCCAGATTTTTTACCGCCTCGTCAAGCTGCTCCTTCATGGATTCCGTAATATTCGTGGTTTCCCCATAATTCAGGTATGCCAATATTGTAAGCATCTCCGATTCGCTGTCCACAAAATATCCCGTTCCTTCCTGCTCCATATTTCCGACATTTTTTACCAGCTCCAACATCTTATTCGGCTGCATCCTGTAATCCCAAGGTCCAACTGTCCGTTCTAACATCTCTCATATCTCCCGTATTATTATTTTATTTCCGACTCTTCATTTTTATCTGAAGCGGCATCCGAAAACATGCCGACATCTCTATTATAATATATTTTTCCTCATCAATAAACCGTTTTTTACCCTTGTATGCCTATAATCGTTATGAAATTTCGATTATTTTTGAGCTTAACCGTAATACAATTAAGGTATTCACCGCTCCAAGCTGTCCCCACAGATAGCAAAAAACCCCGATAAAATCGAGGTTTTTTGAGATACATTCTTACCGTATTCTCTTGATAACGTGCGTGAGAGGATTCGAACCCCCGACACCTTGGTCCGTAGCCAAGTGCTCTATCCAGCTGAGCTACACACACATATTTAGTACTCCATGCCGGCGACCGGAATCGAACCGGTACGGGAGTATAAGTCCCGCAGGATTTTAAGTCCTGTGCGTCTGCCAGTTCCGCCACGCCGGCATTCTCAGAGAAATCTCTGAATGGAACCTACAGGGCTCGAACCTGTGACCCTCTGCTTGTAAGGCAGATGCTCT
>JAMPFJ010000007.1 GCA_023664535.1 Bacteroidales bacterium | reverse complement strand
TAGCTAAAAAATCCTTGAAAAATAAGGAAAAAAAGACTTGACTAAATAGGGAGGGCAAAATGCAGTCAAAAGATGTGATTGAATTTAACTATCAGAAAGCACTTAAGCAGGCAAATGAATTAAAGGAAATTTCAAAGGATGTCAAAAAGATATCGGATAATAAGCTTGCAGAAAGCCTTACTAAAATTGATAAAAACTGGGATGGAGAAAATTCAAAAAATTATATAACAAAGGGGAATAAATTAAAGCAAAAGTTAGATGATTCCGCTGGCGATATCAGCAAAATTGCGGACACGATTGTCAAAATTGCAAAAAATATCTATGACGCTGAAATGAGAGCGATAGAAATTGCAAAGACAAAGACGGCAAAATAGATATATACATCTGGATAAGGTGTTTATATAGTGTAGTAAAATTTTAATCTATTAGGAGGAAACAAACATGGCAGTTGGAAAAATTGAGTTGACACAGAGCAGTCTCAACAAAAAGAAACAGAAGCTGGAGGAGCTGAACAGCAAGTTTAAGAAGGAGGTAAAGGATTTAGACACGGTAGAAAAGTCATTAAAGAGCATGTGGACCGGTGATGCAGCAAAGGCATTTGAAGCATCCTATAATCAGGATGTGGAAGCATATGATAAGTTTTCAACTTTGGTGACGAAATATGCCGGCGCCCTGGAATCTATTATGAAGGTTTATGAGAAGAGCGAGCAGGCAAACATTGCAACGGCAAAAAATCGTTCATATAAGTAATAAATTGAACTACGAAAGATTAGAAAAGAAAGGAAGAATAAAATTATGGCAGGAATGGCAGCGTTAAAAGTAAAACCAAGTGAATTGAAGAGCAAGGCTACAGAGTTTAAGGGGAAAGCGGATAAGGTTAAAAGTACAACGAAAGAAATGCTAAATGAGATAAAGTCGATTAACGGTTCCACATGGTCCGGTGATGCGGCAAACAAATTTAAAAATCAGTTTGCCAAGCTGGATGATGATATGGAAAGAATATATAAGATGATTGTTGAATATTCAAAGGATTTGGAAGAGATTGCAAAGCAGTATGAGCAGGCAGAAAAGACCAATGAATCTGTTGCAGAGGCGTTACAGACAGATATTTTCTAAAAGGCGGTAAAATTGAACAAAATAGCACAGGGGGAACTCTGTGCTATTTTGGGTAGAAAGACGGAGTGGAGAAGGCAGATGAAAAAAGAGAAAAAATTCTTGGTTTTAGGAATGGTTTATATACTATTGCAGCTGCTGGTTTGTCAGAATCTCTATGTATGGGCTGCTGAACAGGAAGGAAGTGAGATTCCGTCTGCAGTACAGGAGGTGGAATCCGGAGTAGTAAAGCTGCTGGTTTATGCAGTAGGGGAAGGTGAGCAGCGTTACAATATCCGGCAGGGAACGGGAATATTGATTGGAAAACGAAGTTCGGGAAATGAAGGGCAGTTGACAATTCTGACAGATAGTGCTTTTGTACAGGTTGACAATGCAGCTTTGGATATTATCCGCCGGCAGCATGGTCTTTCCACGGAGGCCGCTTTGTCGGTGCATGTGGATATTATTTTGGACATGGGAACTCAGATTGGAGCAGAAACGGTAAATTCGGGAAACAGTTATGTGATTTTGCAGCCGGCAGGAGCACTGCAGGGGATGACCAGTTTAAGACTGGGGGAAAGCGGTTCTTTGCAGGTAAGGGATAAGCTATATGTCTTAGGGTATGGTGGAGACATGGATATGTTAGGGAAAGATACCCTTTCCGATTTGGAGCTGCATGCGCATAGCTGCAGGGTGGCAGAAACAAAGGAAACGGAAATTATAACAGACTATCAGGCAAAAACCGGAGATATCGGCGCTCCGGTATTAAATAGCGAGGGATATGTTGTCGGATTTTATGTGCAAAGTGAGACTGGGAGTTTGTGTATTAAACCGATAGATGAAATCAACAATATTCTTACTACACTGAATATTTCCTTTGAAGGGATTGATACCGGAAGCCACTATAATGAGGTGACCGAAGAAATTCAAATGGAAATGAGTGCATTACTGCTGGAATGTGAAGAATTGGCGATGAATAAGGAGCAGTATGCAGAAAAAAGTATGGAAAAATTGAAAGCAGCCATCAATAATGCTATTGAAATTACGAATAACAGCGGAGCTACTTACGATGATTATCAAAAAGGAATTGATGAATTAAATAAATATAAACAAAAGTTACGTCATAAGAACTATCCATTTCGGGTTGCGCAGATATCCATAGCGGCAGCAGCTCTTTTTCTGCTTATTTTGTGCATGAGATTAAAACACCAGATTAAAGTGTTGTCCGGCGATGCACAGACAAATTATCCGCTGCAGAAAAAACAGGAGATTCACTCCGCAAGACTGGTGCGCATGGATACCGGACAACAGATTTATATTACAGGCGTGTTGTTTAGAATTGGAAAAAGCGTTGATGGTATTGAATATACTATTACGGATAATACCTCTATCAGCCGGCATCATGCAGACATTGTAAAAAGGGAGAATAGCTATTTTGTGGTAGACCAGAATTCTACCAATCATACCTTTGTCAATGAACAAATGATTGGAGCCGGTAATCAGGTTCCCGTTAAGAGCGGTGATGTAATAAGACTGTCGGATATTAGTTTTCGTTTTGAGGTGTAGAGATAAGTGATAAATTGAAGAAATTGCGCCGGTGTTTAGCGGATGTTAAACCAGAAGAGAGACAGCAGATAATTTTAACTATGATATGGATTACCGTAATAATGGAGGATGGGTAAATGGAGAAAAAGAATAATAAAGGATTATATGTCATTATCGGAATACTCATTGCAGTGGCATTATTTTTAACAGGATTGATTATAGTACTGCTGACGCATAACTCCAGGGAAGATACAAACATGGCAGATATAAACGACATGGTCGTTGCTACCTCCAACGAAGATGGAAAGGGAGAGGGCGGGATATCCGAAGATATTTTTGCCAGGGAGGTTACAGAGGCAGAACAGGAATCCGCCAGGGGGATTTCTATTGTCATTGGCGGATTTAAACTGCATATTCTTTCAGATTACGGTTGTTTTTATAGTGATGAAATTGGTCCGGTGGTGTATATGGATGATGTATTCCAGATGAAAACCGGAGTTCAGGATGGTTCTTATGAGGATACGATGAAAAATCCGGAGTCTTTAACGGAAAAAACGATTGCAGCCGGCGGAGAGATTTTACAGGATGTACAGGAAAAAGAACTGGATGGGAAAAAATATGCTTACTTCCGTATGAAATTGTATGATGATGAGTCTTTTGTGGTATATACACAGGCGGCAGATACAGACCGGAGACTTGCAGGTCAGTTGATTGTCGAATCTGACGGATTGACGGATGAAGATTTATTAAATGTATTCGCAAGTATTGCTTCCAGTGCAGAGGTGACCGATGAGCCGGATTCTTCCAGAGAAGATATAGACGGTCAGATAACCTCGGCAGACATGGGAGAGGCAAAGGAAGAGAGCAGGATGGCCTTTAAGAGTGATACCGTTACCTTTCGGGTTCCGAAGGGATTTTATTCCCAGTATACAGACCAGACAGATTCTTATGTGTCGGAGGAATTTGTTTCGGAGGGTTATGTGTTTACGGTAAATTGTTTCTTAGAATCAAACGAAGATTTTGCAAATGCAAAGACCTACATTGAATTTGAGGCAGATACACTGCAGTCATTAGCAAAACAGACAGTGGAAGTAAAAACTGAAGAGGTGAATGGAAACATTTTCTATTATGTTATTGCGCAATACACAAATGATGAAACGCAATATCAGAGAATTTATGCGGCTTGTGATATAAGCGCTTCTTCATTTTATCTTATTGAAGCAAATTCAGTTGATGAAAAAGAGGAATTAACTATGGATAAAATCAGGGAGTTTTTCTTGGTTAAATAGCAATGATATCAATGATTAGGTTTGAAATTTGTTAAATAATATATACATAGCATTTATGGATGGTGCAGTAGGAATAATATGATGAAAAGGCAAATGAGAAGAATCTGAAAAGGGGCAGTAGTATGAGTGAATTTTCAGTTGATTGTTCTAAGTTAAATATAGTAAATGGTGATATGGAGAAAATCGTTAAGGATATACTGATTATAGAAGATGAGATAAATAATATATATAGTAATCTAAGTATATCTGGATCGGGCACTCAAGAGTTAAGAAAGAGTTTTTCAACTGCGATAAAGGAACTTGAAACGGAAGAAAAAGAGATAAACTATTTACGCAAAACATTAGATGACATAATAAATTTATATGCTGCTGCTGAGGATTTGGTAATAAATCAAAAAATTGTTCAAAGTACAATAACTGATGTTGGTGGAAATGGGGAATCGAGTAGTGAAGATACTTCTACAGATTGGGAAAAAGCTATTGATATATTAAATAATCTGAGTATGATGACATCATTAGATGGACTTACTTTAACTATTGTAGAATATTTGATAAAATTAGTAAATTTGGAAGCTGATACAGGACTTTTTTCTGCCATGGGAAAAGCGGCGACAGTATTAGGCTTGGTTACTGGTATTGTAGCAGATATTATCAACGGATGTGAAAATAATCTGCCACCAACAGAGGTTGTATCAGATATTATTACAGATGTTATGATTGCCGGAGTAGGAGTTGCCGGAAATATGATAGGAAAAGCGGTAGGCACTGCAATAGGCGGACCTGTAGGTACTGTAGTGGGGAATTTTGTAGGAGGAGTGATTGGAAATGGTGCAAGTATTATCTTAAATTTGGACTTTGATGGGGATGGAAATACAGGAAAAGATAACATTAGTGATTGGATTTGTGATTGCTTAGAAGATTTTGGGATGGTAGAATCTCAAATGGTTATAGCATAAAAAGAGAGGAAAAATAGATATGGATCAGAAAATATATTTACCAATAGGCACAGTTGTTTTATTAAAGAATGGCATTAAAAAAGTAATGATATACGGACGGAAACAAAAAAACGTAAAAACGAATGAGGAGTTCGATTATTTGGCATGCTTATATCCGGAAGGAAATATAAGAAGTGATTTATCGGTAATGTTTAATCATGAAGACATTAAAACAATTATTTATGAAGGTTACTCAGATGAGGAAGAGAAAATATTTTGTGAAAAATATTTAAATAAGGGGAAAAAAGAATGATAAAGTGCGAAGGTATAGGAAACAGATTAGAAATAAAAAAACAGCTAAGCTATCTGGCAAAGCATAGGAAAAAATATTTCGTAGAAAAACGTCTCTATCGCATTTGGGTTGAAGAACAGGATGATGAGTTTGTTCTTATTTATAATTTTGGGGGAGGAGATTATGGGGAAAGAAGTAAATGGAAAATTATTGTTGAAGACGGCGGAATGATACTGAAGAGAAAAATCACTTTTGATATGGTTACATATGGGATTATATTTATTCCGTTGGGAGTAGTGCTGTTATTGATTTCGGTTATTGGGGTGTTGAATAGACGTGTGAATGTGTATCTTTTTCTGTTTTTTATTATGGGAATATTGTCTCTGGCTATCGTATATTTTCCGTTTGTAAAGTTTCCGATAAAAGGTGCAAAGCATTTTGTATTTGAGGCATTAAAGATGAGAGTGATAAAATAAGAGTATTGTGGAAAGACATTATATTTGAACAGGGTGAAGAAGAGTCTGTAATGAAGCAGTAAAGATATTGACACAGAATGCCAATACATACATTGTCAGACCGGTAAACGCTTTTGTTCAGAATAAATGGGATGATGTAAAAAATATATTTGAAGATTTTGTTACTACAGAACCAGTGGTCTTTGCATACTAATTTGGAGTGAATATGTATAATTTATATAAAAATCAGCGTAAAATTGGCATAATACAAATTTTAATAGCAATTTTAATATTGTTTAGTGTTGATATCGTATTATTCTTAGAAATAAGGAGAATCGGAGCAGTAGGCGTAGTGATATTGATAATCTTGTGGGACATACTATGCGTTATGCTTATTATTTTGGGATGCTTCAATTTAAAAGCTAATCCATATCGCAACTTAAGGCTTACTTATCAGCAGGCTCCTGAACTGAAACTTATATTTGAACAACAATTTGTACTGGCCGAGAATGTGGGAGGGAAAGTTTGGATTGGAGAAGATTATTTGTTTGTTAAGGAGGACTATCAATTTAAGGTCATTAAAATAGCCGATATTTATGATTTGAAAAAAATTAGTGAAGGCACAATTCGTGGAGGACGTACATATACGCTTTTCGGTAAATATGAAAATCAACATTTTAGTATTACCATGTCAGAAAAAAATGTGAAATATGTTTATCAGAAATTGTATTTGTGTATCAATCCAAAGAACGATAGGTATAGAAATGAATAAGAAACCGGGATATGGCAGAGTAATTGGAATATTGGCGGGTATTATTTTTGTATTAGTCGGAATAAATATTGGCATTCTTTCCACAAAGGAAGTTAAACATCTGGATTTTGGGAAAGGGGAAAAAAACGGGCAGCAGGAAACCTGGAATGCCGATTCTTTGCGCAAGGGACTTTTAACCGTTATTGATTATGATAAGCAATATAAGGCGTTTATTTCTTCTAAGGAAGAAGCAAAGCAGGCAATTACGGATTATGGTATTTTGCAGCGCAGTAAATATCCGGATTCTGAGGTAGAAGAAATTGAACTGCAAATGGAAAAGGATTTTGATATTTTTGCCGTAAATTTAGGGGAAATTGATATCGATACGGCGAGGGATATTCAGACAGCATTCATTTATATGTATCAGACCTATCCGATGCTGCAGGGAACGCTTACCAATGTATCTCTGGGAAACTTTGAGGGCGATGACAGCGGAAAAATTGCAATTACCCAAAGCAGTGAATTTATCATTCATGAAGATTATGGGGTGTGCCCGTATGTGGTCAGACATGAGATTATTTTTAATGCGGCAAAGTTTTTGAAAAGGGATAAGCTAATTCGTACCTGTGAAGAGATGGTGGAATCGGGATATTGGCCGCCCAATACGGATATTACCGCTATTGTTGTTCATGAACTGGGCCATCAGGTACTCAATGTTTATGCGCAGGAACGGTTTGGGTTAAAGGATGGGTATTATATTACGGAAGAAAACCAGGAAGCATACAGCAGATATCTTACGGATATGTTAAGTATAAATCAAAAGATACCTAAGGAGGTGCTGGGCAGGGCTTATAAAAGCTGGCTGAAAAATCATCCCGAAGCAGATTATGAAACGTTTTGCGGGAGCATTTCCGCCTATGCAGCAGGTAAACAGAAGGATGGAGGTATCGCATACCCGGAAACGTTCGCAGAGGCGCTTGCAGATGTATATCTGAACGGTGAAAATGCAGCGGATGCGAGTAAGGCGATTGAGGAAACCGTCCGTGGATTCAATAAATAACAGAGGAGGAGAAGGTCATGTCGGAATTTGTGATAAATCCGAGACTGATTCGGGGAGCAATCTCGGATTTAGAGGAAGTCAATGCAAGTGTTGGAAAGGTAAATACGAGATTAGCCGGTATTACAAATCAATTAGTGATTAAAGAAGTAAAGGGGTCTTTGCAGGAGGTTGTTCAGAATGTAGAGGAGGATAATCATAATGTGGACACCCTGATAAAAAAGCTGGATCAGATTGTACAGCTATACATAAAAGCTGAATCAAAAATTATGCAGGACCGGACGGACTCTTCTAATATAAAAGAAATCAAGGGCGGGAGGGAGCAGTCGGCAGGCAAAAGAACACCGTGGTATAAGGATTTAGACAAAACGGTATGGAAGACCCTGTTGGATATGTCCGGTAAAGCAGGAGATTTCGGAAAGGGTGCAGCCTTGCCCATTGCCATTTTGAAATGTGTTATCGACGGGGACGGAATTACCGGAAAAGATATCGGTATGGTGTTAAAAGGCATGGGAAATTCGGCAATGCAGATAATTACGGATGATGGTACGGCTGATATAAAAAAATTATTCGGATTAGATAAATTTAAGTCGCTGGTTACCGATGCCGAAGCAGGCTGGCTGAAAAGGTCTGCAAAGACATTTACCGGAACAATCAAAAATGAGCTTTCACCTTTTGAAACAGGAACCAAGTCTTTAAATGGGGGTAAAATGGCGGGCTGGACATTTTCCCTGGTGGCAAATGGGTTCAGTAATTATGACGAATATGCAGGAGGTGCCATTAGCGGCGGACGTGCAGTAGCAGAGACAATAACGGAAACCCTGATTGATATTGGGAAAGGTGCAGCAATTACTGCCGGTGTAGCTGCCGGTGTTGCGGCATTGGGCATTTCGGCGCCTGCAGTGGTGGTCGGAGGTGCTGCAGTAGCGGTAAGTGCAGTGGCGGACGTGGTATGTAAGGGTTTGACGGGAAAAGGCGTGACAGAATGGGCTTCGGATGGGATTTTGGATTTTGCCGTAGAACAGGGGAAGAAACTGTCCGGCGCCATATCCGGAGTAAAGAATGCGGTTTGTGGCTGGACAAAAAAATTGGCAGTGACATAATGGCTGGAGAGAAAGGCAGGATGGGTTATGGAAAGAATAAACGAGCAGATTATTTATACAAAAGAGGACGAACAGGGTTTTTCTTTTTTCCCGGTGCCGGAGGAAGAAAAGAAAGAAATGGTGATGCTTTATCGGAAAAAGAGGAAAAAACATATCGTTTTTTTCGGCATATTGTTACTGCCGGCAATACTGGTTCACTGTATCTGCCGTAATGCGGATATAAATTATTTTGTTTTACTTTATGACATTATTGTTTTATTCTGGTTTGGAATGGATATGTTTTGCTATCAGAGTAAGCTTAAAGGTATTCAAAAAGAGATTTTGCTTTATATCGAGGTGGAACTGTTAAAAAAACTTCCCATTGAGAGTGAAAGAGTGTATCATGTGGATACACCGAGCGAAACATATTATTTTTATCCCATTATTGGTAAGGACACTACGTCAGGATATGAAGCTTTGTGTTTTGTTGAAAGGGAACAATATGAAAACAGTAGTGAGCAGGCTAAGATAAAGATTATTCGCAGCATAAAGGGAAAGAAGAAAAAGGAGAAGAAAAATGATTAGAGATTTATTACCGATTGGAACTGTTGTATTGCTGAAGGAAGCAAAAAAACCGCTGATGATTTTTGGAATTAAGCAGATGGCAGTGGAAAACCCTGACGAGGAATATGATTATATTGGGGTATTATATCCGGAGGGAAATATGGGGGCGAATTATCAATATTTATTTAACCATGATGATATTCAGGAAATATATTTTAAGGGCTATGAAACGGAGGAGCGGAAGAAGTTTTTGGAAGAAATTGCAAAGGCATATGACGAATAGAAAGCATTTCCGGGATAAGTGATGATAAAATCTGCCTGTATTGTGTTAAAAATGATTCAATTTATCAGGAGAGGGCAGTATCTCAATTATCTTCAGAAATGGGAGAAGGACCTATTGACAAAAAACATGGGAAATGCTATAAAAAACATAGTTGTAAAAAGACGTTGACGGAGACAGTACCCTTTTGATGAAACTTCTTTGGAATGGGAACAGATAATCACATTTCCGAAGAGAGCGAGTCTGTGACGGTGGAAGACAGGCAGGAGTAGTGAATCGGGGAACATCACTCCAGAGTTTTGAACTGAACGGCGTTAGGTCTTTTCATAGAACGGGGCAGTAATGGTGACCGTTTTAGGATGAGATGAATCTTAGTAGGCTTCAACGGTTGTTTCCCGTTATCGAAACCATGTATGAAAACAAAAAGCGGTTAAGCATAAGGCTGGAGGTTTTGTTATTTCGGTATGGACTGCATTTTTGTGGAGTGCAGTGTATTAGGTGGTATAACGAATGACAGCCCTTTTCGTCCTGATACAGGAGGAGAAGGGCTTTTTGCATGGGTTAAATATTGGGCTTATCTGACAGGCAAAGAATTATCTAAATGATTAACAAAGCAGTATTAATGGAAGGAAGGAAATGAAGATGTACGAAAAAGTATCACCAAATTTAAACTTTGTAGAACGTGAGCAAAAGACACTGGACTTCTGGAAAGAGAACAAGATTTTTGAGCAGTCCATTGAAGAGAAGGAGGGAAAACCGGTATATACCTTTTATGACGGACCGCCGACGGCAAACGGCAAGCCTCATATCGGACATGTACTAACCCGTGTCATCAAGGATATGATTCCGCGGTATCAGACGATGAAAGGACACAAGATTATCCGTAAGGCAGGCTGGGATACCCACGGACTGCCGGTAGAGTTAGAGGTGGAGAAGCTGTTAGGGATTGACGGTAAGGAGCAGATTGAGGAATACGGTCTTGACCCGTTTATCACAAAATGTAAGGAGTCTGTTTGGAAATACAAGGGCATGTGGGAAGAATTTTCCGGCAAGGTCGGGTTCTGGGCGGATATGGATGACCCTTATGTAACCTATCACAATGATTTTATCGAGTCCGAATGGTGGGCGCTTAAGAAAATCTGGGACAGGGATTTACTCTATAAAGGGTTTAAGATTGTTCCGTACTGTCCCCGCTGTGGTACGCCGCTTTCCAGTCATGAGGTGGCACAGGGATATAAAGCGGTTAAAGAGCGTTCTGCGATTGTACGGTTTAAGGTAATCGGAGAGGATGCCTATTTTCTGGCATGGACGACTACACCATGGACTTTGCCGTCCAACGTGGCGCTTTGTGTGAACCCGGATGAGACTTATTGTAAGGTGAAAGCAGCGGACGGAAACATTTATTATATGGCGGAGGCGCTTCTTGACCAGGTTCTTGGCAAGCTGGCGGATGCGGAAAATAACGTTCCGGCCTATGAAGTGTTAGAGACTTATGTCGGTACGGATTTGGAGAATAAGGAATACGAGCCGTTATTTGCCTGTGCGGCAGAGGTGGCAAAAAAGCAGAAAAAGAAAGGACATTTTATCACCTGTGATTCCTATGTCACGATGACGGACGGTACCGGTATTGTTCATATCGCACCGGCATTCGGTGAGGATGATGCCCAGGTGGGAAGAAAATATGACCTTCCGTTTGTTCAGTTTGTAGACGGTAAGGGTAATTTGACAGAGGAAACCCCGTTTGCCGGATTGTTTGTCAAGGATGCGGACCCGAAGGTACTGGTGGATTTGGATAACCGGGGACTGTTATTTGATGCGCCGAAATTTGAGCATGATTATCCGTTCTGCTGGAGATGCGATACCCCGCTGATTTACTATGCAAGGGATACCTGGTTTGTGAAAATGACGGAGGTACGCGAGGATTTAATCCGCAACAACGACACGGTAAACTGGATTCCGGAGTCTATCGGAAAAGGGCGGTTTGGCGACTGGTTAAAGAATGTTCAGGACTGGGGAATTTCCCGTAACCGTTACTGGGGAACGCCGTTAAATATTTGGGAATGTGAGTGCGGAAAACGCCATGCGGTCGGCTCCATTGCAGAGCTTAAGGAGATGAGCGGTAACTGCCCGGAGGATATCGAGCTGCACCGTCCGTACATTGATGCGGTAACGATTAAGTGCCCCGATTGTGGAAAGGAAATGAAGAGAGTTCCGGAGGTAATCGACTGCTGGTTTGATTCCGGTGCCATGCCCTTTGCCCAGTGGCATTATCCATTTGAAAATGAGGATATCTTTAAGGAGAATTTCCCTGCGGACTTTATCTCCGAGGCGGTTGACCAGACAAGAGGATGGTTTTATTCCCTGATGGCGATTTCCACCCTGATTTTTAACGAAGCGCCATATAAAAATGTTATTGTTCTCGGCCACGTTCAGGATAAGGACGGTCAGAAGATGAGTAAGTCAAAGGGAAACGCGGTAGACCCGATGGAGGCGTTAAACCAGTATGGGGCAGATGCCATCCGCTGGTATTTCTATACAAATTCTGCCCCATGGCTGCCAAACCGGTTCCATGAGGATGCAGTAGTGGAGGGACAGCGCAAATTTATGGGTACGCTGTGGAACACCTATGCTTTTTATGTGCTGTATGCTAATATTGACAATTTTGACCCGACAAAATATACCCTGGAGTATGATAAGCTTCCGGTTATGGATAAGTGGCTTCTTTCCAAGCTGAATACGGTGGTGAAGGCGGTGGATGAACATCTTGGCAATTACCGGATTCCGGAAGCGGCAAGAGCCATGAGTGAGTTTGTGGACGATTGCAGTAACTGGTATGTAAGACGTTCCCGCGAACGGTTCTGGGCGAAAGGAATGGAGCAGGATAAGATTAATGCCTACATGACCCTTTATACAGCGCTGGTTACGGTCTGCAAGATAGCGGCGCCGATGATTCCGTTTATGACGGAGGATATTTACCAGAATCTGGTGAGGAGCGTAGACGAAACGGCACCGAAGAGTATCCATCTGTGTGATTTCCCTGTCTGTGAGGAAAAGCTTGTGGACAAGGAGCTTGAAGCGGATATGGACGAGGTGCTTAAGATTGTGGTGCTGGGCCGTGCGGCAAGAAACAGCGCCAATATCAAGAACAGGCAGCCAATCGGCAATATGTATGTAAAGGCAAACAAGGAGCTTTCGGATTTTTATAAGGAAATTATTGAGGAGGAGTTAAATGTAAAGGCGGTTACCTTTAAGGATGATGTGTCGGAATTTAGCTCATACAGCTTTAAACCGCAGTTAAAGACGGTTGGTCCGAAATACGGCAGGCAGTTAAACGGTATCCGGGAATATCTGGCAAATGTCAACGGCAATGAGGCAATGAATACCTTGAAGAGCGAGGGCGCATTGAAGTTTGAGGTGAACGGTGTATCGGTGTCTCTTGCAGAGGAGGATTTGCTGATTGAGCTCGCCAAATCCGACGACTATGTGACGGAGGCGGATGCAGTGGTGACCGTGGTATTGGATATCCGGCTGACAGAGGAACTGTTAGAGGAAGGCTTTGTCCGGGAAATCATTTCCAAGGTGCAGACCATGCGAAAGGAAGCCGGCTTTGAGGTTATGGATAAAATTACGATTTCTGTTGCCGGAAATGATAAGGTTGCGGAGATTATGAAGCGAAATGAAGAAGCAATCTTTGGCGATGTGCTTGCCACCGATATTCGTTATGGCGAAGCGGAGGGTTATACGAAGAACTGGAGCATTAACGGTGAAAAGGTTGATTTGGGTGTGACAAAGAACCTGTAAAAAAGAAAACAAGGCGAACGGGGAGAGGCTGCTGCGTGAAGGAAAATAGAAAGCTTTCGTGCGGCAGTCTCTTTTTTGTATCAACCTTACAAAACATGTAAGTGTTATTAAAAAAAGAAATCCGATATAATGAATCCATCATAGGGAAATAATTAGGTACAAGGAAGATGGAGGAAACAAAATGCAGAAAAAAATATTAGAGGTACAGTCCCTGTATAAAACTTATGGCAGGAATGAAAATGCAACCAATGCACTGAACGGATTATCCTGCAGTGTACTGGAGGGGGAATTTTTGGGAATTATGGGAAGCAGCGGTTCCGGTAAGACCACGCTGTTAAACTGCATCGCCACAATGATACGTCCCTCAAACGGAAGAATCCTGTTAAACGGAGAAGATATTGGGGAGTTTAAAGGGAAAAAGCTGGCAGGATACCGGGGAAATAAAATCGGTTATCTGTTTCAGGAATTTGAGCTTTTGGATAATCTGACGGGCAGGGAAAATATATTGCTGCCGGTGGATATCCATGGGGAGAGGGAAACGGAAAGGTTTAAAGATTTGGTGGATTATCTGGAGATTGAAGAAGTGCTGGATAAATTTCCGTCTCAGATGTCGGGCGGGCAGAAGCAAAGAGTAGCCGCTGCCAGAGCATTGATTTTAAATCCGGACATGATTTTGGCAGACGAACCGACCGGGGCATTGGACAGTAAAAATGCAAAAAGCATGATGGATAAGCTGGCTGGCTTAAATCAGTGGAATCATTCCACAATCATGATGGTGACCCATGACGCAAACGCAGCAAGCTACTGTTCCCGAATATTGTTTATTCAGGACGGCGTAATTTTTCATGAATTGAGAAGGCAGGTTCCGGGAGAGGCGCAGCATGATTTCTATGAGCGCATTATCTCGGTAATGGCTCAGCTGGGAGGAGGAAGCGCCAATGTTTTTTAAGTATATCCGAAGAAATAATCAGAGAAGCAGTAAAGAAAACGGAATATTTTTTCTGTCCTTAGTGGTTGCCATCGTTGCTTTTTATGTGGTGCTTTCGCTGGAGAAACAGGATGTGATTGTCTTTTTAAAACGAATGGAGAGCGATGCGGTAAGCCGTCTGCTGAGCTTGATTCCCGGCGTATATGTGTTTTCTCTTTTTTTGATTTTCTTTTTGATTTACTTTGCGGCAAAATATCAGTTGGAGCGCAGAAACCATGAGTTTGGAATGATGATGATGCTGGGAATGAAACGGAGCCGGTTGTTTTTATGGCTGCTGGCGGAGGATGTCTACAGCAGTGTAAAAGCGCTGATTATCGGTCTGCCGGCTGCGGTACTGTTAGCGGAAACAATCAGCCTGGTAACTGCGAGGCTAATCGGAGCGGGTGTCATTGGACACCGGTTTTCCCTGTCCGTTAAGGCCATGCTGTTTACGGTTGTGGGTTTTGCGGGGATTAAAATGCTTGCCAACATTTTGCTTTGCTCTAAAATGATAAAAAGAGAACCGGCATTACTGATGAATGATGTGCAGGAGGAAAAGCAGCGAGAAATCAGGCAAAGGCAGTCCTTTTTCCTGTTGGGATTGGGGATTTTGCTGCTGGCAGCAGCTTATGCCCTGGCGATATCCGGATTTACATGGAAGAGAATCGGGGTGTTTTCATTGACCATGGTTCTCGGCATAGCAGGAACATTTTTACTCTTCAAGGGCATTTGTGCCATTTTTACGGTTATGGCGCAAAAGGGGAAGGCAAAGGAACGGTTATTTCGGTTTACGTTCCGCCAGCTGCAGGAAAATGTATTTTTGTGTTCTACTTCCCTTGCCGTTTCCTCCCTGTTCATCCTGGTGGCAGTTGCCTGCATGTCATACGGACTGGCAGTTTCCTTTCAGCATATGAGAGACGGAAGCAGGCATAGCATGGATTTCACCTTTGAAAGCTATGATGAGGAATCAGAGCAGAAGATGGAGCAGTTAACGCAGCAAAAGGAGCTGCAAAAAAGGATTGCTTCATGGAGCAGGGTACGGGTGGCTTATTTGGCATCGGATGATATCTGGGGAGCGGAGGACAGGGAAACCTATGCATATGATACCTCCGATATAGACAGGGCGATAGAAGTATTGTCGGAAGAGGAACGGCAGGAGTTTTTCATGGGGACTTATTATTCCGAGGCACCGCATTTGATTGCCCTTTCCGGATATAATGAAATTTTGGAAAAGAGCGGCAGGGAGCCGATTCAGTTAGCGTCCGACGAGATGGCGGTATTTCAGGACTCTGAATTTTATACACAGGAACATGAAAAATTGTTTGTAAAGGTTTTGCAGCAGAAACCCGTGATTAAGATTGGCGGCGAGACATACCGATTGAAAGAAAAGGTATACAGCGAAGATATCGTGGTGGACAGAAGTATAACGATGCAATTCGCCCTCATTGTTCCAGACGACAAATTTGAGCAGTATGCAATGGAAGAGAGCGGAAGCATTTACTGGAATGCGTATATTGACGGTGAATTGCTTAAAGAGGAAGGACTGATGCGGGCAATTTCTCTGGTGGACGAGGAATTAAAAACAAGCGGGCTGGAATATGAAAATTATTTACAGAATATAGGGCGGCAATTATTTTATATTGTGGCGTCCAGTTACCTGACAATTTATCTGGCTGTCATTTTTTTGATTATTGCCAATACGGTAATCGGTCTTCAGTTTCTGATGCGGGAGGAAAAGACGAGAAAACGGTATCATACCCTAATTTGCCTGGGGAGCAGTAATGAGGATATCTGCAGGTCGTCAAAAAGGCAGATAAAATGGTATTTCCAGATTCCCATCGGGGTGGCGGCTGTCAGCAGTGTGTTTGGCGTGAGCTCACTGCTTTCCGGAATCCTGCCCGTTTCTATGCACGGAGAGAGGCATATTTTATTCCTGATTGCGGCAGTTGTCATTGCAATTTTATGTCTGATGGAATATAGTTATATGAAGATGGTGATGCAGATTAGCCGGAAAAATATTCTGCGAATGACGGCGGAGTAGGGCAGCTCCAATCTGAGCGGAGGGACGGTAGGAATGAAAAAAATTGTGGTGGTCGAGGACGACCTGTATATGCGGGAAGAGTTAAAGGATGTTTTTCAAAAAGCAGGATATGAAGCAAGCTGTGTGACGGACTTTTATCGGACAATAGAAGAGATTGTGCAGCAGGAGGCGGATTTGGTTTTGCTGGATTTACAGCTTCCGGGCAGGAACGGGTTTGAGATTTGTAAGGAGTTAAAGCAGCGTCATTTTGTTCCGATTCTGGTACTGACGTCGAAGGACCAGTTGAAGGATGAGCTTCACGCTCTGGAATTGGGGGCGGACGAGTATTTGACAAAGCCCTGTCCCTCTTCCCGGCTTCTGGCAAGAACGGAAAATCTGCTGAAACGGTTTGCCGGAAGGGAGGGAATGTTAGACGGGGACGGTTTTTTATTTGATTACCGGACATTTACCGTTTATGTGAATAAAACGGCAAATCTGCTTTCGGAAAAGGAGGGCAGGATATTACAACAGCTTCTTCTGAAAAAGGGGGAAATCGTGGAAAAGGAAGTTCTCTTTGAAGCGTTGTGGGGAACGACGGAATATATCGATGAAAATGCTCTGCAGGTGACGATGACCAGACTGCGAAAGTCCCTGGATAAAATGGGGCTGCGGGAACGGATTGAAACTGTCAGGGGAGTCGGATACCGATTGACAGGGTAAAGGACTGAATAGAGATAGGTGAAAGGGGCAGGGATGATGAAGAAATTCCAAAAAACGCTTAGGCTTTACCGGGAATACCGTCTGTTTTTTAATCTTTTTCTTTTGCTGAATTTTATCTTTGCTCTTTTTTTGTGGCTTACGGATATTCCCTCTTTCCGGGCGGTAATTGGTCTGTTTTTCGGTATTACGGTTTTTTGTTTTGCCGGTATATTGTATATTATGGGAAAGCGGGAAGAGAAGCGCAGAAACGCATTTTTTGACTTTTTGGAAAATCCGGACCAATCCGGACAGGAAAAAATAAAAATGCTGTTCGGGGAAAGGGAACAGAAGCAGCTGGAAGCCGTAGGAGAGAGGCTTCGGGAAAATAGGAAACGGTTACAGGAGGAACAAAGGCAGCGGAAAGACTATGAAGAATATATTGAACTGTGGGCGCACGAAATCAAAGTTCCCCTGTCGTTGTTAACGCTGCTGTCCGATAACCGGAGAGACGAGATGTCCGGAACGGTTTATCAGCGTCTGGTGTATGTGGAAAACCGGATACAGGATAATGTTACCCAGATGTTATATTATGCCAGACTGGGGGCGGCACATATTGATTATTTGTGGGAGTGGGTAAGCCTAAAGGAATGTGTGGAAGAAGCAGCATTGCAATATGAACCGGTGTTTCGGGAAGGCGGGGTAAAGGTTATCTGTGCGGTGAGGGATATCCGTGTCTATACCGATAAAAAAGGTTTTCTCATGATATTGGGGCAGGTGTTAAATAATGCGCATCAATACCGGGACGCCGGGAAGAAGGAGCAGTGGATACGGGTGTCGGACGGGGAAATACAGGATAAGATATTGCTGACGATTGCAGATAACGGAATCGGAACAAAGCAGTCAGACCTGCCTTTTCTTTTTGAAAAAGGGTTTACCGGAGACAATGACGAGAGAAAAAAGAAAGCTACGGGAATGGGATTATATCTGGTGGGGCAGATGGCACGGAATTTGAACATAGAGGTGGATGTGCAGTCGGTGTATGGACAGGGATTTACGCTGACGCTGGGATTTCCGTATATCTTTGCGGAGGAAAAGTAAAGGAGGAAATATATATGTCAGGAAAAGAGAATTTTGTTTTTTATCAAAGTATTATTGAGCAGGATACAAGTGCGGTTGTAATCTGCAATCTACAGCATGAGATTATTTATATGAATCCGGCGGCGGTTAAGCGCTATGAAAAACGAGGCGGTGAAAAACTGGTTGGTCAAAGCCTTCTTGCCTGCCATAACCGGGAATCCGGAGAAAAAATAGAGCAGGTTGTCCGGTGGTTTGCGGCGTCTGCAAGGAATAACCGCATCTATACGTTTCATAATGAAAAAGAGAACAAGGATGTTTATATGGTGGCGCTAAGAGATGGGGAAAAGCTAATCGGTTATTATGAAAAGCATGAATATAGAAATCCCGAAACGATGAAGTTATATGATTTTGGTCAGGAACAATAGATATGGGAGAAAAAAATGGAGGAAAGACCGAGGTATTTTGAGCAGGCGTTATCTGATTTTGTATATGATGCAGCAAGCGGCGGGGCAATCCGGCATCTTGTGGATGCGGGCTATTCCGTTGAACAGATGATGGAGAAGCTGGATTATCCCGGTTCGCGGGAAAGGGTGGAGCAGACCGTATACCGGTATATGACGGAATCCGGTCTGCTGTTGGATTCTTTGCCGGTGAAGGAGGAAGAGCTGGAAGCGCTTTATCTGAAAAATGCTTCCCGCTGTTGCATCTCCGGGAAGCTGCGGGAACGGATTGAGAAGAACGGTGAGGCGGATTCCTATATGCAATGTCCGTTTGGGGAATGGCTGCATGACAATAAAGCAGAGCAGTTGAATCAGTTAACCTGCCTTACGGAAAGAGAGAGGCAGTACATTTTCGGCATTAAATGGACGGCGGATATCATGTATCATCGCTTAAACAGCAGAATGTTAGAGATTGGAATGGAACTGGCGGTTCATGGCGATTGGGAAATCAGGTTTTATTTTTTGCGGGAGAAGTTGGTGGTTATTGTATAGGAGAACGGAAACATAAGAAACGAAAAAGGCGGAAATGACAGGTGAGCGTGATAATCATAATTTATTCATCAATATTCAGAAAAAGATAAGAATTATTCATAGAATATCTATTGCTATTTGTATAGAGACTTGCTATAATTTTTTCTATCAAAGATGGAATTTCGGAATTGAAAATAATAAGCTCGGAGGTGAATAGAATAATGTTAACAAAAGAGGATTTAGCAAGTATCAGGGAAATGATGGAGAATCTGGCAAGCCTTAAAGAAATACCGTTGATAAAAGCGGACATTACCGCAATGGAGGCAGATATTGCGGATATGAAAACAGAAATCATGGATATGAAAGAGCGAATGTCCGGTATGGAGAAGACGATAACCGAAATTAAGAAAACCATGGTAACAAAAAAAGAGCACCGTGCTTTAGAAAAGCGTGTAGATGCATTGGAAGGACGATTTGATAATCTGGAAAAATATGTACACCGGAAATTCGCTTTAATCGAGAATAGTGTGGAGCCGAAGATTTCATCGCTTTATGAGATGACGGATTTTTATGTGAAGCAGATGGAATGTCGGGCACAAAGAGAGAAGATTGAGGAAAAGCTTGACAGCATTGCGCCGTTAAGGGTGATTGCGAAAACGCATTGTGAACAGTTGTCAAAGCATGAGGAGATGCTGAACAGGCTGGTAAAGGGCAGCGGCTGATTTTTGGGCGTACCGGGAGTCAGTGTGAACAGAGAAAATCAGAAAAAAGTTAGACAAGCAAAATGGGACTGTTGTGGAAAGGTTGTTTTTCCGAACAGTCCCATTTTTAAATCTTAAAATTTCATGAACATTATGGGAAAACAATGACAATAAAAAATATTTTCTGTAAAATGTAAGAAATGTGATAAATGTATGCATATAATATTGATTCGGCAATATACAGGTGATGGAGAGGAAGATATTATGGGAAAGGCAAGGGTAAAAAAAAGAGAAGGGGGAGGGTTACGAAAAACAGCTGGATTTTTGCTGGCAGGGATACTGGCAGTGGGAATCAGCGGGTGTGGTCTGTTCCCGGAGGAAGCGCAGATTGACGATACGTTAAGGGTGTCTCATTTTACTCCGGCAGAGCATTCCACGATAAAGGTAAAACGGGGAGATTTGGAATATTCCGATATGGCGGTATTCAAATACTGCAGTCAGGAGGAGAAGGAATATTACCTGAAATTCATACCGGATAATCAGGAGTGGAATTATGGAATCAAAAGCTATGTGCTAAAGGGGGATATGGTAAAGAAGGGGCAGCTGCTGGCGGAGGCGCCCTGCGATGCAATTAAAGAGGAAATTAAGGGATACGAGGAACAAATTTCGTCCCTGCAGACTGAGGTCGGTTACTGGCAGAAGCTTTTGGAGCTTGCAGAGGGGGAGACGGAGCGGCAGGGTTATAGCAATACGATAGCAGATTTGCAGGGACAGATTAACGTGCTGAAGCTTAGGATAGAAGAAACCGGCAGAAAGCTTGCGGATTACCAGATTTATGCGGATATGGACGGCCAGGTGACCTATGTTTTGGATTGGCGGTACGAATGGTATGAGCAGAATACCCCGCTCTTAAGGCTGACTTCCCATGAAGGATACTTTGAGGGAGAGATAGAACAGTCGCTGATTACTTTTACGGAGGGGGATACCGTGTCGGTGGAGGTCGGAGGAGAAAACCTTGAGATGGTGGTTAAAAGTATTGATACGGAAAATGGAGAATCCTCTGATACGGACGATGCAGTTAATCCGGAAGGCGGAAGCGTGGTAATAGAAGAATCGAATGGTATGGCGGTAGAAGAGTCGGATAGCGTGGTAATAGAAGAATCAAATGGCATGGCGGTAGAAGAATCGGATAGCATGGTAATAAAAGAATCGGATTCGGAAACAGAGAATTTAGCGAAAACTGCTGTGCCGGAGGGGAAAGTGTTTGTACGTCTGATTGGCGAAGGCGAATTTGAAAGCGGACAGCGGGCGCAGCTTCTGCTCTCCAGCGGAGAACGGAAAAATGTATTATCTGTTCCGGTTTCCGCAGTAACAATAGACGAGGAGAAAGCGTATGTTCGTGTGCTGGCAGAGGACGGTTATATACGGGTAAAGGAAATACAGGTAGGCGAGATGATTGATGGCAATTATGTGGTAAATGGCGGTCTGAAGGAAGGAGAGGAGATAGTCAATGAATAGGAAAGGCAGCGGTTGGTCTGCAGGCCAAACAAGAATAGCCGGTTTACTGACAGGGGCGTTGATTATCCTCTGCCTTGCCGGATGCGGAAAAGGAGAAAGCAGGAAGCCGGAGTTGAAAACGCCTGCCGCCGAAAGCCTGCAGGGGCTGCCGGTAGAGAAAAAAGATATTGAAAAGCATTTGATACTCAAAGGAGTGCTGATTGGGGAAAGTACCAATTACTATTATAAAGAGCAAAAAAGCAATCTGGAGTATAAAGTGAGGCTGGGAGAGAAAGTCAAAAAAGGGCAGGTACTGGCAGTGGCGGGAGGAGATGAACTGGAGGACAGGCTGAAACGGCTAAACCAGGAAATGGAGGAGGCTAAGGCAGCTCTTGATTATCAGCAGAATTACGGAGGCATAAATCAGGAAATACTGACGCTTAAATATCAGTATGCCGCAGAGACTGACAGGGAGCATGCAGCAAATGCGGTAAAAAAAGCGGAGGTTGACCAGGGATATCAGGTGCAGCTTCTGTCATTACAGATTGCCAATCTGAATCAGGAAATTAGTGAAGTGAAAAACCAGATTGAGCAGAATACATTGTATGCCCAAAAGGACGGCTGTGTATCCTTTATCAGCTATATGACGGAGGTCTCGGCATTTTATAATGTGCTGGTGGTTACCGACGAAAGCTCGTTATATGTTTCGCTGGAGGACACATTGCCGCAGGCGCAGGCAGAGGCGTATCTTCGGGCATATACGCTAAAGGACGGAAAACAGCTCCCTCTTCATGAGTATTCCTATACAGAGGCGGAAAAGCAAAGGGCTAAGCAAAACACCATGATACTTAATCCCCGTTTCCGGTTTGCGGAAAATACGCTGGATATCGGAGACCGCCTGCCGGTATATCTTGTATTGGAGGAACAAAAGAATGTTCTGACTGTGCCAAAATCCTGTATTTATCAGGGAGAAGACGGGCAGTATGTCTATTTAATCCATGGTGAAAGCAAGGAGAAATGTTTTGTGGAAACCGGAATTGAGAATGATGTGGAGATACAGATTGTAAGCGGTGTAGAGGAAGGCGATATGGTATATTATCCGGTAGACATGACGGTTGAATATGAAGGCACGCAGATTGTCGAAAAAGATACAGTGTCATTAAGTGCGGTAGAGGAACAGTGCAGCCTTTATTATCCGGCGCATTGCAATATTGTAACCGGAGTGGGACAGTGCAAAATCAGTTATGCTACCGATAAAACCTATTTGGAAAAGGGCGATGTGATTGCCAGAGTGAATCCGCTTGCGGGAAAGGCGGATTTACAGGAAAAGGAAAATCAGATAAACACACTGGACAGCCAGTATACGACACAGAAGGCTATGCATGAAGAGACAGTCCGCCTGTTGAATGAAGAAATAAATACATTGCAGAATAAGGAGGTAAAGTCTTCTGCCGGAAGCGGGGAAGAGAAAACCGTGCCTGCAGAAGAAACTTCCGAGACAGAAATTTCCGGAGAAAAGAAAGAGGCGGGAGCAAACGGCGGTGGTGAAAGCGGGGATGATTCGGAGGAGGAGATTTCCGATAAAGAGCCGCAGTATCCGTTATCCGTACAGCTTAAATTAAAGAATCTGGAGTTATCCATGGAGCTGCTGAGCCAAAAATATGATGAAGAGAATTATACCAGACAGTGCCGGCGTCTGGAGCAGGAATTGGCAGAGTGGAAGAAAAAAACAGGCGAGGTTGTGATTACTGCTCCGGAGGAGGGGGAGTTCATTAACTATATGGATTGGATGCAGGAAGCACAGATGCTGGATGAAAATGCGCCGATTGGCACAATCCAAAAGGCATCGGTAGCCTATGTCCGGGTAGAAAACAAGGATAATGGACTGCGGTATGGGAACCGGGTCACGTTAAAGGATTTGGAGGGAAATACTTATCAGGGGACGGTGGTAGGCGCTTATCCTTCCGGAGAGATTAAGGAAGAGGTGCAGACGGGAGGCGGCGGGACAATGACGGTGACCTCTGATGCCGACGAGAATCAGCAGAGCGCATATATCGAATTATCCGGAGAAGATATTTTTGAGAAGGGAAATGTCAGCTATCAGGCCAATCAGGTAAAGGATGTTATTGCGGTGGACCGCACATTGGTAAAAAGCGAAAATAGAAATCATTTTATCTGGATATTGCGGGAAGGAAAGCCCTGCCGGCAGTATGTGGAGTTTATGGCAGTGGCAGAGAATAAGCTTTGGATTTTAAATGGATTAGAGGAAGGCGATATACTTCTGACGGGGGTGAAATAGGATGTTAACATTTATCAAACAGAAATTATTACATAAAAAATGGCTGAATTTCTGTCTGCTTATCGGAATCATTGTTCTGGTTGCCGTGGCATCCTGTCTCCCGATGTATCAGGATATGGCGAAGAACCAGACCTTTCAGAACATCATGAAGAAATATATTCAGGATAACCAGAAATATCCGGCGTTAATTACCTTTTCAGGCGGACTTACGGTGAAGGATGGTGCGGATGCCTATGCCGGGGCGGTAAAGACGGCAGAGGAATACGGGAAAAAGCTGGAGGATATCGTGAAGCTGTCTGCCGGAGCAGAGGTCCGGCTGCTGACCTTGAAGGAGGATACGGTTATACCGCTTATCAACGCAGGGAAAAGCAAGGGGGCAGAGCATTACCGGATAGCGTATTTAAAGGATATGGAGCAGCATATGAACCTGGTCAGCGGAAAGCTGTACCGGAGCAAAGCGGAGGTCGAAGAGAATGGTGAGCCGGAGGAGGGAGTGGTATCCTTAAATCCCTCTTCCGTATATACCTGTGTGGTATCGGCAGCTTTATTGGAAGACAGCCGTTTTTATGTGGGGCAGACCCTGGAGTTTAAGAAGCTTCTTTTAAAGAATGGGCAGCCGCTTAGAATAACCATTACCGGTGTCTTTGAGGAAAAGGAGGCAGAGGACTCTTACTGGGTGCAGCCGCCGTCGGTATTTCTGTCCCATTTTTTTGTGTCGGAGGAAATGTTTAAGGAAATTGCGGCAGATTTAGATGGGGATGTGACGGCAAGATATCAGTGCCATGAGCTTTACGACTACAAAAATCTGAAAGCGTCCCGGCTGCCCGGCGTAGATAAAGCGGTAAAGAATCTGTTAAAGATTGGTCTGGACGGGGAAAAAGTGAATATTGAGACGGATTTTTCTTCGCTGTTAGAGGAGTATATGGAAATTCAGGGAAGGATTTCCTCCACATTATGGGTTTTGGAGCTGCCGATTGTTGTTCTGATTCTGGTATTTATTTACATGATTTCTGCCCAGCTTCTGGAGCTGGAGGGAAATGAAATTGCGACGCTGAAAAGCAGGGGGGCATCAATCCGTCAGATTACAGGGCTTTATTTTGGACAATCCGTAATTCTTGCGGCAACCGGCACGGTGGTGGGGCTGCCGTTGGGCTATGTTTTGTGCCGCCTGCTGGGTCAGGCAAATGCATTTTTGGAGTTTGTTAACCGTCCGAATCTGACGGTACACATCACCGGGACTACTATACTGTATTGTATTTTGGCGGTAGTTTTTGCCGTGGGCTTTATGACGCTTCCGCTGTTTGGCATAGCGCGAGAGGATATTGTGGAGAAGAAAAGCAGGCGGGGAAAAACAGATAAGGGAGTTGTGGAAAAGTATTATCTGGATGTGGTAATTCTGGGAATCTCCGGTTATGCTTATTACAGCTTTAACAGCCAGAGGGCGGAACTGACAGGTAAAATATTAAACGGAGAAAATATGGACCCGTTTTTGTTCTTAAGTGCGACATTGTTTATGCTGGGTCTGGGAATGGTGCTGCTGCGGCTGTTTCGACTGGTTACTGCGGGGATTTACCGGTTGGGCAGAAAAAAATGGTCGCCGGCAATGTATGCTTCCTTTTTACAGATTATGCGGACGAGGGGAAAGCAGGGATTTATTTCTTTATTCCTTATTGTGGCGATTGCCATGGGGATATTCTATTCCAATGTGGCAAGGACAATCAACCAGAATGAAGAAGAGCGGGCATATTATGATATTGGAGCGGATATTGTGGTGGAGGAGGAATGGATAAAAATGTCGCACTCCACGATGACCGCAGCCGGAGAAAGAAAAACCACATTTTATTATGTGGAGCCGGATACGAATCTGATAAAGGACATAGCCGAAAATGCCATGGCGGCAACAAAGGTCATCCGAAGAGAAGAGGGGACGCTAAAGGGGAAGAATAATCTGACCGATAATGGGCAGATGATGGCAATCCAGACAAAGGAATTTGGTACTGTAGCGTGGATGCGGGAAGACGCTCTTGCACAGCATTGGTTTTATTATTTAAATGATTTAGCGGACAATGCAGAGAATGTCCTGGTGTCCGCTAATGTGGCAGAGGATTTTGGACTGAAAATAGGGGATACCATTACCTATTCTCCGGTTAAGAACGAGGATTCACTATGGCAGGATACCTTGTCCAGTATTACCGGAACCATTTGCGGGTTTGTTGATGCATGGCCGGGATATACCGGATATAAAAGCGTTGTTGATGAAAATGGGGTAAAAACACAGGAGCCGGTGTATCTGGTGATTTATAATTATGCCTATGTGGAGAGCTGCTGCGGACAACAGCCCTGCTTTATCTGGGCAAGAACGGGAGGAAATAACGAGGGGATTTACGAAAAGATTGCCGGCGGGGATACCGGGTTGATTAAAATACAGGATGCCGAAAAACAGCTTGCGCTGGTCAAGCAGTCCGCTTTGGTTCAGATTACCAATGGGATGTTGACCTTAAGCTTTTTGGTGGTATTGGCGCTTTGTGCTATTGGCTTTCTGATTTACTGGATTACCTCTATCCGGCAGCGGGAGCTTTTGTTCGGCATTTATCGGGCGATGGGGATGTCGATGCAGGAGGTTTTGCGCATGCTGCTCAATGAGCAGGTATTTTGTTCCGTGATAGCGGTTCTCTGCGGTGTGGTTAGCGGGATTGCCACCTCAAAGATTTTTATCTCGTTGATTACGATTGCCTATTCCCCGGAGAGCCATTGTCTGGAATTTAAGTTATATTCTTCACCCTTTGATATGGTGAGGATTGGCGCTGTGGTGATTCTGATGCTTGGCGTATGTGTATCCGTTCTCTGGAGGATTATTGCAAAAATGAAGATTGCACAGGCATTGAAGCTGGGTGAAGATTAACAGCGTGGATGGAGGAAGGCTATGATTAAAACAATAGATGTGATTCGTTCCTTTCCGGTAGGAATCGGTGAGGAGCTGCAGGTGTTAAAGGGAATCAATATGGAGGTTCCCGAAGGAAAGCTTACCATATTAAAAGGACGCTCCGGTTCAGGAAAAACAACCCTGTTGAATATACTGAGTGCGCTGGATAATCCTACCAGCGGTGCCGTGTATTTTGAGGGAAAGGAAATAGGAAATATCACCGAAAAGGAGAGGGAGCAGCTTCGGCGGACGAAGATGGGATTTGTTTTTCAGGCGGTAGCGTTAATTCCGGTAATGAATGCTTATGAAAATGTAGAGTTTGAGTTGAGGCTTTCCGGATATACAGGGAGAAAGAGACGGATGAAAAAAGGAGCTTTTGCCGGGCAGGAGGCAGATTTGCAGCAAAGAGTGGTTGATGACTGGCAGGAAAGGACAAGACAGTGTCTTGAACTGGTGGGGTTAAAAGACCGTATGCAGCATATGCCGGGAGAAATGTCCGGAGGAGAGCAGCAAAGGATTGCTATAGCCAGAGCGATTGTCCACCGCCCAAAAGTAATATTTGCAGACGAGCCGACCGGAGCTCTGGATACTAATACCGGACTTGCTGTAATGCATTTATTTAAGGAACTGATTGAAAAAGAGGGGATTACGATTGTGATGACTACACATGACACCAATTTGATGGAATTTGGGGATGTGGTGTACGAGATGGAGGACGGGCAGCTGGTATAGAGGGCAGAGGTGAGGTAAAATGAAGATGAAGTGGATGAAGCGAAAAGAAAAAGCCGTAGAAGAAAGAGGACAGGCGGGAGAGAATCTGCCGGAGGAGACGGCAGAACAGCTGTCGGAGAAAGGCGAAACCGTGACGGCGGATTGTCCGGAAGACAGTATTATCTGGTGTGACGGACTGGTAAAGATATATAAAACAAAAGAGGTTGAGGTAATGGCGCTTTCCGGGCTGGAGCTTTCTGTCCAACGAGGGGAAATGATGGCGATTATCGGCAAGAGCGGGAGCGGTAAATCCACATTTTTAAATATGCTGGGCGGTCTGGTGCGTCCTTCGGCGGGTAAGTTGATTGTGGACGGAAAGGATATGAGCCTTTTGACCAGAGAAGAGCTTGTACAATACAAGAGGGAAACTGTCGGTTTTGTCTGGCAGAACAATTCCAGAAATCTGTTTCCTTACCTTAACGCAGTGGATAATGTAATGGCACCCATGCTGTTTTGTAAAGGAGGGACAAAGGAAAAGGCGGAGAGGGCATTACAATTATTGGAGCTGGTAGGGATGGCGCATAAAAGGGACAGCATGTTAAAGCAGTTATCGGGAGGAGAACAGCAGAGGATTGCTATTGCCATCGCACTTGCCAACGAGCCTGAAATTTTGCTGGCGGATGAACCGACCGGGGCGGTGGATGTGAAAACGGCAAACCATATATTTGAACTGTTCCGCAGATTGAATGAGGAGCTGGGGCTGACCATTGTCATTGTAACCCATGATAATAAAATTGCGAAAATGGTCCAGCGTGTAGTGCGGATTCAGGACGGAAAAATCAGCTCCGAGCAGATTATGAAGCAGGAGTATGAAAGGAGTCTCGCCGGCATTGGGTTAAACGATTTGGATATGTCAGAGTCCACCCATGAGGAATACAGTATCCTGGATAAGTTTGGACGGTTACAGCTTCCGGAGAAGCTGCTGGAGGAAGCAGGAATAGAAGGAAAAAAAGTCCGCCTGGAAATGGTAGATGGAAATATTGTAGTAAAGAGGGAATAGTCGGCAAAAAGTCAAGAATTTTCTTGACTTTTTCTATTTCATCTGCTATTCTAGTACGTGCGACGCAAGTCGGGGCTTTTTTTTTGTGTGCAAATTTTCATATCTATTAACGCTTGAATTTGCAGACGAAAGGAAGCCGGAGAAATTAGATGGAGGTGGAAGTTGTGCGAGTTAAGATTACATTGGCATGCACGGATTGTAAACAGCGTAATTACAATCTGACAAAGGACAAAAGAGTTCATACAGAGCGTATGGAATTAAAGAAATATTGTCCATTTTGTAAGGCTCATACCTTACACAAAGAGACCAAATAAGGATTACGGAGGTGGTAGAAGATGGCAAATGAAAATGAATCAGCATCTTTAAAGAGAAGCTTTTTCACCGAGCTTAAGGGTGAATTCCGTAAAATTGTTTGGCCTGATAAGAAGCTTTTGGGCAAGCAGTCCGTTGCTGTAATTATTGCTGCAATCGTTATCGGCTGTATCATCGCTGCGTTAGACTGGGTAATGCAAATAGGTCTTTCGTTCATTATTGGTTAAGGTGGTGGGCATATGGCAGATGTAGAGAATAACAGTGAGGCAAGATGGTATGTGGCACACACCTATTCGGGATATGAGAATAAGGTGAAAGCGGATATCGAAAAGACGATTGAGAACAGAAAGCTTCAGGACCAGATTCTTGAGGTCGCAGTTCCGTTGCAGGATGTAGTGGAATTGAAAAACGGCACAAAGAAACAGGTTTCCAAGAAAATGTTTCCGGGGTATGTGCTGATTAATATGATTATGAACGATGCCACATGGTATGTTGTTCGTAATACGAGAGGGGTTACGGGATTTGTCGGACCGGGGTCTAAGCCGGTACCGCTGACCGAATCAGAGATGAAGAATCTGGGCATCAGAGTTCCTGAGATGGAAATTGATGTTGAACTGGGTGATACGGTTAAGGTTGTATCCGGTGCATGGGAAGGTACGGTTGGAACGATTACCGATATCAACACAGGAAAGCAGTCAGTTACGATTGAGGTAGATATCTTCGGTCGTGCAACATCTGTGGAAATTAGTTTTATGGATGTGACAAAAATTAATTAAGAGGGTGTGCATGGGAATTGCTTTACAATAGCACGCAAATTGGTTACAAGAAAAAACAAGGAATCGCCCGCATGAAAATCTGCTTCGCAGATAGGGGGTCGAGCAGGTAATCAATCACTTCATGATTGGTTACAAGAAGTGGGAGGGTAAATCCCGATTGACCACATGTAATAGGAGGAAAAACAATTATGGCTAAGAAAGTTGAAGGTTATATTAAATTACAGATTCCGGCAGGTAAGGCAACTCCTGCACCACCGGTTGGACCGGCTTTGGGTCAGCACGGTGTAAATATCGTTGAGTTTACCAAGCAGTTTAATGCAAAAACAGCCGACCAGGACGGAATGATTATTCCGGTTGTGATTACGGTATATGCTGACAGAAGCTTCAGTTTTGTAACGAAGACTCCGCCGGCTGCAGTTTTATTAAAGAAGGCATGTAAGATTGATAAGGCTTCATCCGTTCCGAATAAAACAAAGGTTGCAACTATTTCTAAAGCTGAGGTTCAGAAAATCGCAGAGCTTAAGATGCCGGACTTAAACGCAGGCAGCCTTGAGGCAGCAATCAGCATGATTTCCGGAACAGCACGTTCCATGGGAATCGTTGTTGAAGATTAGCAGAGAACTTGGCGAAAACGAGCCGAAGGTGAAGTTTGAGCCTAGTCGTAGCTATGTCGGTGCCGTTGGCGAGGTGCTTTCGAGCCTGCAAACCGACGTTAGCAGGCAATCAATCACTTCGTGATTGGTTACAAGAAGTGGGAGGGTCGCTCCCGATAATACCACAGGAGGTTTTAAGAGATGAAAAAAGGTAAAAGATATGTTGAAGCTGCAAAGCTTGTAGACAGAAATCAGGTTTATGATATTCCAGAGGCGGTTGCAATCGTGAAGAAAGCAGCAAGCGCAAAGTTTGATGAGACAGTAGAAGCACATTTAAGAATGGGTCTTGACGGACGTCATGCAGACCAGCAGATTCGTGGAGCAGTTGTACTTCCTCACGGAACAGGCAAGGAAGTTAAGGTTCTGGTGTTTGCCAAGGGAGATAAGCTGGACGAGGCTCAAGCTGCTGGCGCCGATTATGTAGGCGGTGAGGAGTTAATTCCGAAGATTCAGAATGAGGGATGGTTAGACTTTGACGTTGTAGTTGCTACTCCGGATATGATGGGTGTTGTTGGACGTTTAGGCCGTGTACTTGGACCGAAAGGTTTGATGCCAAATCCGAAAGCAGGTACGGTAACGCCTGACGTAACGAAAGCAGTCAATGATATCAAAGCCGGTAAGATTGAATACAGACTTGATAAGAACAACATTGTGCATGTGCCAGTTGGAAAGGCTTCTTTCACAGAGGAGCAGTTAGCAGACAACTTCCAAGCGTTAATAGATGAGATTATTAAGGTTAAACCGGCCGCAGCAAAGGGACAGTATTTAAGAAGCGTAACGCTTACTTCTACTATGGGTCCTGGTGTGAAGATTAACACGGTTAAGCTTGTTTAACCGCAGGGATTAAAAAGAGGAAAGTGTGTTTCACTTTCCGGAGATGAAGAAAAAAAGCTGTTGTTTTCATGATAAAATCATAAAGCAGCAGCTTTTTGCTCATTGCTATTGAATAATGATAAAGAGGTGGATTGAAAATGAAAATAGGTATTTTAGGTTATGGTAATCTTGGCAGAGGTGTAGAGTGTGCGGTAAAACAGAATCCCGATATGGAGCTGGCGGCTGTATTTACGCGGAGAGACCCCGCTGCGGTGTCCGTTCTGACAAAGGAGGCGGCAGTATGCAGGGTTTCGGAGGTGGAAAGCTGGAAGGATAAGATTGATGTGATGATTCTTTGCGGTGGAAGTGCAACAGACCTTCCGGAGCAGACACCGGAGTATGTAAAGCTGTTTAATGTGGTGGATAGTTTTGATACCCATGCCAGAATACCGGAGCATTTTGCCAATGTGGACGCTGCGGCAAAGGAGAGCGGCCATGTAGGGATTATTTCTGTGGGCTGGGACCCGGGAATGTTTTCGTTAAACAGAATGTATGCCAACGCTATTTTGCCGGAGGGCAGGGATTATACCTTTTGGGGAAAAGGGGTCAGCCAGGGACATTCGGATGCAGTCCGCCGCATTGACGGGGTGAAAAATGCGAAACAGTATACTATTCCGGTAGACAGTGCGCTGGCGTCTGTTCGCGCAGGAGAGAATCCTGAGCTTACGACAAGACAGAAGCATACAAGAGAGTGTTTTGTCGTGTTGGAGGAAGGGGCAGATGCAGCAAAGGTAGAGAAGGAAATTAAGACTATGCCGAATTATTTTGCCGATTATGATACGACTGTACATTTTATTTCCGAAGAAGAATTACAGAAAAATCATGGTGGAATCCCCCATGGTGGATTTGTCATCCGGTCGGGAAAGACCGGTTGGAAGCAGGAAAACAGCCATGTAATTGAATACAGTTTGAAGCTGGATTCCAATCCGGAATTTACAGCCAGCGTGATTGCGGCATACGCAAGAGCCGCTTATAAGCTGTCAACGGAAGGGCAATCCGGATGCAAGACGGTATTTGATATTGCACCGGCATATCTGAGTGCAAAGAGCGGTGAGGAACTCAGAAAAGCACTGCTGTAGCCTGCGGAATAGTTGAAAATATGGCTTTCCGGCACGGAACAGAAAAAGACGGGGCGGCAGACGAAGGAAAATAAAACCTTCGTGTGACAGCCTCGTCTTTTCAATAAATCACCGACGCTACTCGGAAAGCTCGGAGGTGCAGTGTGCGCACCGGGTTGCATCAATCGGTATTTCGCTCTTGCAGAACGGGCATATTTTCGTCGTAGGCGCTGCTTCTTTTTTCTTTCCCAGACTTGCCGCAGTATTGATGGCTTTCATCAGACAGAACAGGATAAACGCCATAATGATAAAATTAACGACCGACGAAATAAAAGCGGAAGCAAAGCCGGCAATGTCCGCCCATTGATAATGTGCGCCGCCGGTAACTGCCTTTAGGATGGGGTTAATAAAGTTATCGGTTAATGAAGTGACAATTCCGGAAAAGGCACCGCCGATGATTACACCGACTGCCATATCCATGACATTTCCCCGCAGGGCAAACGCTTTAAATTCTTCTAAAAATTTTTTCATCTGTGTACCGCTCCTTTGTTAAATATGTTCAGGAAATGTGAGATTTCCTGTTGTAAATGCTTATCCGGATTAAAATTTAAAGGTATCCTTTAATCCTGCCCAAAGCTGGTCCTTTTCGCTCATGTTTAAAGCTGTGCCGTCGTCTAAATGATAGCCTGATGCCGAAGCTGTGCCGTTATACTCCCCTGTCAGCTGCGGCCATTCAATTCCGATTTCCGGGTCATTCCAGGCAAGACCGCCCTCATCTCCCGGATGGTAGAAATCCGTACATTTATAACAGAACTCGGCAATATCACTAAGGACGAGAAAGCCGTGGGCAAATCCCTCTGAAATATAAAACTGTTTTTTATTTTCCTCCGATAATTCGACACCGTGCCATTTTCCATAGGTTTTACTTCCGCTCCGCAAATCTACGGCAACATCAAACACCGTGCCCTTTACCACACGTACCAGTTTTCCCTGCGGAAATTCTTTCTGAAAATGGAGTCCCCGAAGTACACCTTTTACTGAGCAGGACTGGTTATCCTGGACGAATTGCATGGTTAATCCTGCTTCCGCCATATCTCTTTGGTTATAAGTTTCCATAAAATAGCCTCTTGCGTCACCGTGAACGGCTGGCTCAATAACATAAAGCCCTTCGATCGGGCAAGCTGTAACCTTTATCTGTCCCATGTCTATTTCCTCACTAATCTAATGAAATTTAGGTAATTGTTATACAACGGATGTTAGCAAAAACAGAGTTTCGCAATTATCTGCTAATAAAATTAACTGCGGTTAAAATTCGATTTGTTGCAAATAGTGTTTTAATGCGTCCCGCCAGTCCGGCAACGGTTCAAATCCGCTGGCAGCAAGCTTGCTCTTGTCCAGACGGCTGTTAAAGGGTCTGGCGGCTTTAGATATACCGTATTCCTCAGTGGTGACAGGAATAACGCTGACCCGCTCTTCGCTGTATTCCCTATGTCCAAGCTCCACAGCCTGCTTAAAAATTTCTCTGGTAAAATCATACCAGCTGATATAGCCGCCTTCATTGGTTGCATGATAATAGCCGTATTTATCGGTTTGAATCATATCCACAAGGAGCCTTGCTAAATCATACGTATAGGTGGGAGTGCCAATCTGGTCGCTGACTACTTTAATCTGATTATGATTTTTACCGAGCTTCAGCATGGTTTTAACGAAATTGTTTCCGTTAGTACCAAATACCCAGGCAATTCGTACAATAAAAAATTTTTCCAGGTTAGCAGTAACCGCACGCTCTCCGGCAAGCTTGGTGGAGCCGTATACATTAAGCGGACGGTAGTCCTGGCAGTCGGGCTTCCAGGGCTCGGTTCCCTGCCCGTCAAATACGTAATCCGTGGAGAGGTACATCATCGGGATATCCAATTCATGGCATACCTTAGCAATATGCTTGGTTGCGGCAAAGTTGATGCCTCTGACCCTTGACTGGTTCTCCTCCTCCTCGGCGGCATCTACAGCCGTCCATGCCGCACAGTGTATGACGGCGTCCGGCTGTTCAAAAATAATCCTTGCCTGCACGGCTTCCGCATCGGTTAAATCGATGGGAAGATAAGGCATGGAAGTAACTGCCGTATTGTCTGCCGCACCGCTATAGGTATCGGCAATATCACTGCCAATACCGTCCATACCGCGTTTTGCTAATTCGTTCATGACGTCATGGCCTAACTGACCGGCAACGCCGGTAACTAATACTTTCATAAATTATCTCCATTTCCTATTTTTGCATTTATCTGAGGATTGATATCTCAGCGGTTTTTATACATTTTTTCGTAATAATTCTGGTATTCCCCGGAAATGATGGTTTCCCACCATTCCTTGTTATCCAGATACCACTGGATGGTCTTTTTGATTCCGTCTGCAAATTTGGTTTCCGGCAGCCAGCCAAGCTCATTATGGATTTTGGTGGGGTCGATAGCGTAACGCATATCGTGTCCCTTACGGTCGGCAACATAGGTGATTAAACTTTCCGGTTTGCCCAGCTCCCGGCAGATAATCTTTACAATATCAATATTGGTCATTTCGTTGTGCCCGCCAATATTGTAGACCTCGCCAACTCGCCCGCGGTGGATGATTAAATCGATAGCCTTACAGTGGTCCTCGACATACAGCCAGTCACGGACATTTTCGCCTTTTCCGTATACCGGAAGCGGTTTATCGTTTAACGCATTGGCAATCATCAGCGGAATCAGCTTTTCCGGAAAATGATAAGGACCATAGTTGTTGGAGCATCGGCTGATGGTTACAGGGAGTCCATAGGTTCTGTGATACGCCAGCACCAACAAATCGGCGGCAGCTTTGGAGGAGCTGTACGGACTGCTGGTGTGGATAGGGGTTTCCTCGGTAAAGAATAAATCCGGCCTGTCCAAGGGCAGGTCTCCGTACACCTCATCGGTAGATACTTGATGATAGCGGGTAATACCATATTTTCTGCAGGCATCCATCAGGACAGCGGTTCCTTTAATGTTGGTATCCAGAAAAACCTCCGGATTTTCTATCGAGCGGTCAACATGGCTCTCTGCGGCAAAATTGACGATAATATCGGGTTTTTCCTCTTCAAATAACCGGTAAACCGCCTCCCGGTCGGTAATGCTTTCCTTGACAAAGCGGAAATTCGGATTGTCCATTATAGAGGCAAGAGTAGACAAATTGCCGGCATAGGTCAGACAGTCCAGGCAGATAATCCGATAGTCCGGGTATTTGTTCAGCATGTGAAAGATAAAGTTGCTTCCGATAAATCCGGCTCCGCCGGTTACGATGATAGTCATAATATGTTCTCCTTTTTCATAAAAAATATGGTCGGTCTAGTGCAGGACATCCAGATATTTTCCGTCCAAAACATCCTTTAGGTATTGTCCGTACTGGTTTTTTTTGAGAAGCTCGTAAACGTTTAGCACGTCTTCCCTGGAAATCCAACCGTTTAAATAGGCGATTTCTTCCAGACAGGCAATCTTGCGGTGCTGGTGGTCTTCCATGGTTTTTACAAAGTTGGTGGCTTCCACCAGACTTTCATGGGTTCCGGTATCCAGCCAGGTAAAGCCCTGTCCCAGTAATTCCACATTCAGATTTCCCTTTTCCAGATATATCCGGTTCAAATCCGTAATCTCCAGCTCGCCACGGGCGCTGGGTTTTAAGTTCTTTGCATAGTTTACAACCTTGTTGTCATAAAAATAAAGACCGGTTACACAGTAGTTGCTCTTGGGATGAGCGGGCTTTTCCTCAATGGAGACGGCTTTTCCCTCTGTGTTAAATTCCACGATACCAAAACGTTCCGGGTCATCAACATAATAGCCGAATACCGTTGCGCCCTGACCGCTTTCTGCATTTTGTAAAGCAGCCTTCAGCCGTTTTTTCAGACCGTGGCCGGCAAAAATGTTATCGCCTAATACCATCGCCACAGTGTCCCTGCCGATAAAGTCCTCGCCGATAATAAACGCCTGTGCCAGTCCGTCCGGGCTTGGCTGGACGGCATAGGTAAGCGATACGCCGAACTGATGACCGTCGCCTAAAAGCTCCTGGAATCTTGGGGTGTCCTGTGGGGTGGAGATAATGAGGATTTCCCGGATTCCGGCATTCATTAACACGGACATGGGATAATAAATCATCGGCTTGTCATAGATTGGCAGCAGTTGTTTGGACGTTACCATTGTCAGCGGATAAAGACGGGTGCCTGAACCGCCGGCTAAAATAATTCCCTTCATGATATCATGCCTCCTTTTGGTGTTGCATTTGTAAATTAGTATGTTCACTTTTTGTTATTGCATAAATAAAGCTCGTGAAATATGTTGAGGAATTTTCCTGTGGACAGGCAGACTTTCCCCACTATCCGGATTATACAGGGTGACGTAACGTCATCTGCAAGAACTTTTTGCAGGATGTACGATAAATTTTTATTCCAACTTTACTCCCAATGTGTTATAACAATGAACATTGGGAATAAATCCATATCAGGAGAGTGGAAATGGATACTAAGCAGATTGTATTAGATTTATGCGCTATGAATGATGCACATGAACGAAGGAAGAGTTATATAGAAGCTAAGAGCAGATAAATGCACCGGCGTATTTTGTGATGAAAAATCCGCTCTTTGTCTTTTTTTCCACATAGGTACGGAAATCCTTATATCTGTCTAAAATGTACTGGTTCTGATTGCCGTGGCAGGACAGGATATATTCAATTAAAGGCTCTGCCTGATTCACCGTCAGCGAATCCTCATAGATTTCCATCCGGATATCGGCAAAATAAGGCGCAAGTAAGCCCTTTCCGTTTTCCAGTCCGAAACGCTCGTAGAGTTTATCGGCAGACAGGGTAATCAGACTGTTAAAGCCCTGCACCAAATCCGTAATTTCTTTCATGTGGGAAGCACCATAAGTACTACAGATAAACACGCCCCCCGGTTTTAATACCCGGCGGATTTCGCTAAGCACGCTTGTCAGTTCGCTGCAGTAAAAGAGGACATGGTTGGCGATGACTAAATCGAAGCAGGCATCCTCGTAAGGGATTTGGTGGCAGTCGAAAGCATTGTAGAGAAACCGGGGAGCGGTGGTGTTTTCCAGTGCTTCAATTTCCCGTTTGGTATCCCGCAGCATTCCCTCGGAAATATCATTTAACAGGATGTGGATATTGGCGGGGAGAGAAGAAAAGTTTTCCCGCCACAGTGCGCCGTTGCCGCAGCCAAGCTCTAAAATATTCATCCTGTCCTTAATCCGGCATTGGGCGTACAGCCAGGGAAACCAGCCCTGCTTATTGGCGGCATAGAGCTTATGCAGGTTGATTCTCGCCGAAATGTTGGTGGCATTCTGGTACTGGCTTTTCAGTGTATTTTCCATATTGGTAAGGTGAATCAGGTTTAGCATCTGGCTCCAGTTAATTTCCTGATTGTTGTCGATGGCATTTGTGGTGTCTTCAATCGCCTTTGCCACCAGCTCCATTTGTTCAATACGGTCGTGAACCAGTTTAAGCTGGAGATTTAAAGAATTTCTCAGCATATGGTAATCCGAATCCTTAACGGTCATATTCCGGATATCCTCCAACGAAAATCCAAGATACTTTAACAGAAGAATCTGCTGTAATCGGGCAAAATCCTCGTCGGTGTAAAACCGGGCGCCGGCTTCATTTACATAAGAGGGCTTCAGGATATTCTGTTTGTCATAAAAGCGGATTGTGCGGACGGTTAAATGCGCCATTTTCGCAAATTCGCCGGAGGAATAAAAACCGGGTAATTTCATGGAACTTCTCCTTTGGAAATATAAAATCAATATAATATTTATGATACCAAAAAAGAGAAGAAAATGCCACCGGTATTATGTGCGGGATAAACCTTTACCACCAGTTAACATGCTGGGGAAGGTTTACCAGCATCCAGTCAAGGATGCCCATGCACATCGTAAATCCCAGAACCATGAACATCAAAAGGATGGACCAGCCGTCATAAGTGAAGGTTACTTTTTCACTGCGGAAGTTTGCCATAAGTATTTCTATGCCCAGCAGGATGAGGGTAACCGGCCAGTAATTCAAAATGGCGGTATAGGTCAGAGCGGGAATAAACAGATGAAGAATCAGCAGTATTCCCAGAACAATCAACACACAGCCAAAGGTAATGGTTCCCACTTTATGCGTTTTCATCCTTGTTCAACTCCTCTCTTTTTCCTTTAATCAGCCGAATCCCCACGACAATCATAATAATGGAGATGGCGATGGTCGGAAGCTGATGTCCCAGATGTTCAATTTCCCAGTAGATATGCTCCGGTAAAAATTCGTTCAGCCATGAGATTGCAATGTTCCATACTCCGGAAATACCAAGAACAATCAGAATAATGGCCATCGTATTGCGGTACTGCTTAACGAAGTGTTCTCTGTTTTCAATAAGCCCCTCCGTGGGGAGGATAAACTTATCCTCTACCGAATGGAATTCCTCTTCCGTTAAGGACGCCAGATTATGTGTGTTAAAAAAACTGTAAAACCAGATAATAGGAAGAAGGAAAATCAGTGCATTGAAGCCTAAAAGGGATGCACAGGCAATGCAGCCCCAGAACAGGAACATAATGCTCAGCCCCGTTTTTTGAAAGCCCATATAGAGTTCTCCTGCCCCCGGAATCAGGGAAAAGAAAAATACGCCGAAACCTCTTTTTTGTTTTGTCATCATAATGACCTCCATTTCTTTTATAGTTAATGTTTTTGTTTCGTTTTGTGCTCTTTTTTCATAATGTCATGTGAGAAATTTTGAAGCTGAACCGTGATATACCGGCTTTTGTCTGTCAGGTAATCGGTAATCGTGCCCAAAATACTTTCTGCCGGATATTCGCTGGCTGCCTGTGTCTTCTTTTCCTCCGGCAAAGCGCTTAGCCGGCTTTGTGTAACGGAAAAAGTAATCATAAGCAGCAGGCATGCGGCGACTGCAGCCGTGACCTTACAGCTGTACAGGAATAATTCCATACGTTTGGAAAAACGTTTTGGCATTGCGGCGGTCTGCATATCGGGCTGCGCAGTGCGGGTAATAATCTGCTCTTTTAAATAAGCAGGCATGCGGGTACATTCCGGTTCGTTAAATTTATTTCCAATTTTTGAAAAGTCCGAATCGGTAATTTTTGCATCTGCCATCTGGGACAACAGGTTTATCCATTCTGAATCCATCTATGTCGACCTCCTTTCTGCTTCGGGGAATCGTTCTTTTTGCAACAGCTTTTTCAGCATTGATTTTGCCCGGTAAATCCGGGTCTGTACGGTTTTTATATTGGAACCGGTCATGTGGGCGATTTCGCCTGCGCTCCGTTCCTCATAAAAGTGCATTCTGGCAACCTGTGCATAGGGAGGCTTTAACCGGTTGCAGGCAGCCAAAAGGGAGTTTAAGGTATCCGCTTCCAGGTAGGTATCTTCCACGGAAGGCGTTTCGCCGGCATTTTCCAAATAGGTGTCTTCTGTGGGGAGGACGCGTCTGCCGGCGCTTTTCAAAAAATCAAGGCACTTGCGGGAGGCAATTTTACAAATCCATGCTTTTTCATATGTCCGGTCGAAATGCGCCAGATTGCGGTAAGCGGAGAGGAATACGTCCTGGGTCAAATCCTCTGCATCAAAGGGATTGCTGCAGGTTTTGTAGCAGATTGACCAGACAAGCTTACCGTAGGTATCCAGCAGATACTCGAAATATTCAGTTTCCGTGATACTATCGCCTCCCATCAGATTGCTTACACTTATTATAACGACGGGTGGGAGAGAATGTCTTCAATTTTTTTCAAAACGGGATAAAATTTTTGAAAGAAGAAGTTTTTTGCCCGGAAGAGACAGGAAATGCCGGATTTTTCAGAGCCCGGCTATGGAGATTTGCATAAAAAATGAAGCCGTGTACGGAATGCTCCGGTACAACGGCTCCATTTAAATTAAGCTATCACAGAAACATTAACTGCCTGTGCGCCTTTAGCACCCTGTTCAATATCAAATGTTACAGGTTGTCCTTCTTCGAGTGTCTTAAATCCGTCTGCAACAATACCAGAGAAATGTACGAATACATCCTCGCCAGTCTCGCTGTTAGTAATGAAACCGAATCCTTTTGTTGAGTTAAACCATTTTACTGTACCTTTGTTCATAAAAGTACCTCCTTTAAGTATTTGTATCAATAGAGGCAAATGTGAATACCAAAATGTAGCGAGAAATGTATTGGTATCTTTTAACGCTTTATAAATACTATTCTAGTCTAACATCCATGAAAATGAAAGTCAATGGAATAAAAGTAAAAATTTCTAAATTTTTTCGAAATAATTTTACATAATGCACAAAAGACAGGTCAAATAGGGGAAATTTTAGGTTCTATCAGGATTCCCCGCCGACTGCCTGATTGATGAAATCCAGTAATCCCACATTTTCTTTCTTTACAGCCGCTCCATAATACTGTCCGCCAAAACGGTCTCCCAGAATCACCGTGGTATCGTCCACATAACCATTTAAAATACTGACATCCACGGACATCACGTCGATATTCCCGTCCTTTAATGCTTTAAAAAGTGCATCGTAACTCTCATATTCACAGAAAATCGGGTTTACCTTCACTGCATTCATGGTATCAATATACTTCAAAAAAGCCTCTCTGGTCGTTGCATTTCTGGGAACGCCAATATATTTTCCGTCCAAATCGGCAAGAGAACGTATCTCACTGCTGCCCAGAGAGTTTGCATTTTCCCCTGAAGTATTGACCAGCAATCCAATATAATCCGTATAATAACTGGTCGAAAAAGCAAACCGTTCCTCCCGCTCCTTCGTAATGGTATAGGTGGCGAAAAGACAGTCCACCTCGCCCGATTCCAGCTTTTCCTCACGGTCAGCCACGGTTACTCCTACAAATTCCACTAATTTCTGTTCTTTTGCCTCTTCCACGCTGACTTCAAACAGATTTGCCGCTGTCTGCCAGGCAAGCTCTACCTCCAGTCCGGACCATGTATCTGTTTCGCTGTCATAAAATCCCAGATTCGGCACATCCATCTTGCAGCCCACGGTCAGATGCCCCTTTTCCCGAAGCTCTTCCACATAGTTTTCATTGACCGGGGCGGTTTCCTCCGTTCCGGACTTCGATGTATCCGGATTTTCCCGCCCACAGGCGCTAAAAACCAGAGCGATACAGCACAGACAACCAATCAAAAACTTTTTATTCATTCTTATCCTCCACTCGGTTAAATATCTCACGCTCCAAATCGCCGTTCTGATGCGCCACAATCGTGGTACATACTGCGTCTCCGGTAATATTTACTGCTGTCCGAACCATATCCAGGATTCTGTCTACGCCCATAATCAGCATGATTGCCTCTACCGGAAGTCCGACAGAGGTAAATACCATGGACAAGGTTACCAATCCCACAGAGGGAATCCCTGCTGTGCCAATGGAAGCCAGCGTCGCTGTGGCGATTACGGTCAGATAACCGCCTGCCCCCAGGTGAATCCCATATGCCTGTGCCGCAAATACCACTGCCACACCCTGCATGATAGAGGTTCCATCCATGTTAATCGTGGCCCCGAGAGGAATGGTAAAGGAAGATATTTTTCTGGATACTCCAATCTTCTCCTCTAAAGTATCAATATTCAAGGGGATAGTTGCATTGGAGGTAGATGTCGAAAAGGCAAATGCCATAACCGGAAAGAATTTTTTCAGAAACTTTACCGGATTTAATCTGGTAAATAGTACCAGCAAAAGCATATATACCACCAGGCACTGGACAGCCAGGCCGAGCAGAACGCTTCCCATATATTTCAGCAAAGGGATAAATGCTTCAAAGCCCAGGTTGGAAAAGGTTCTGGCTATCATACAGAATACACCGATGGGAGCAAGGCTCATCACCAGGTTTGTCATTTCCATCATCAAATCGTTGCACTGGTTCAGGAAATTCGCAATCAGCTCTGCCTGTTCTCCCATTTTGGCTAACAGCACGCCTACCACAAGGGCAAACAGAATAATCTGGAGCATCGTTCCGTCTGCCAGGGCGCCAATCGGATTCTCCGGTATAATATTCAGAATCGTATCTGCCGCAGAAACACTCTCTGCGGTTGTGACCTCTCCTGCTTCAATCGTGGACATATCCAATCCGATTCCCGGTTTTACAACAGAAGCAACGGCAATGGCAACGGTTACCGCCAAAGCAGTGGTCGCCAGATAAAATACAATCGTTTTGCCGCCTACCTTTCCAAGCGCTTTCGTATCTCCAATCGCAGAGCTTCCGCAGACCAGAGAACAGAATACCAGAGGTACCACCAGCATTTTCATCAGACGGATAAAACCATTACCAACCACATAGAACAATCCGTCGACCAAAATGGTATCTCTGAAATAAGAATGGGGTACCCACAAATTTAAAATAACACCTAAAATCAAACCGCCGATTAACCCCGTAAAAATTTTTGCGGTAAGCCCCATTTTTTTCTTCTTTTTTCTTTCATTCGTCTTTTCTTCCTGCATATTTGCTCCTCCTGTTCTATCCGTTATACTCCGCTACATAAGCCTTCAAATCATCTATCCATTGCGGCATGGTATAAATCTCTGTCATCTTCATCATAAGATTTTCCAGAAGGGTAGAAACCTGCTTTCCGTCATTGGAGGAAAAGGTTCCTTTTACCAGGGAAGAATCGTATCCCATCAAAGCAAGAATCGTTCTGGCAAATTCGTATCTGCTGCATACCCCTTCACAGGAAGCATGATAAATTCCATACTCGGTCTTATCCAGAAGACAGTTGATAAAACGTGCCAGCTCACCCGCACTGGTAGGGGTGCTGATTCTGTCAAAGGGGGCTTCAAATGATGCTTGGGCTTCTCCCTGCTGTACCACATAGGAAAAATAATCCTGTGCCTTTTTGCCGTCGGCTGCGCCATAAACCCAGGAGCTGCGGATAATCAGATGCTTGGGATTCAGTTCCTTGACATAGTTTTCCCCGGCAAATTTTGATTTCCCATATACAGTCTGCGGGTCCGGAATATCAAATTCCGTCATCCGTCCGGAGTTTTTTCCGTCGAAAACATCATCGGTAGAAAGCTGAATCAATTTTGCATTAAGCCTCCTGGTCACGGACGCCAGATTCCTCGCTCCCAGGGCATTTACACGGAATGCCTCCACCATATTTTTCTCGCAGCACTCTACATCTGAAATACTGGCACAGTTAATGACAATATTCGGGTGGTACACATTCGCCGCCTGCTCCACCGCTTCCATATCCGTGACATCCACATCCCGGTCTGTGCCAACCACTTTGTTTTCCACATCCTCGTTCAAAAGCTGTACCAGGGCAGAACCAAGCCTTCCCTCTGCACCTGTAATCCATATGGAATTTTTTGACATATTTTCTCCTCCTTTTTCTATCTGAAAATTTTTACCAAACGAATTGATTAAAAATAAGAAAGCCAAAGGAACCACAACTATCGCCTTTGACTTTTGCTAATTAGTATAACATGGGAAGAAAGATTTTACAAGTTCTTTTGCCATCCGGCACTGAAAGTCCGGCTCTGAAAGGCAAATTCTTTTTGCAAATTTTGTTAAATCCCGTTTGATTTCATGCTCTAATCTGTTATAATCAATCATGCAAAAGCAAAGGGGCAGTGTGATACAAATGAAAACGTTAAAAAAATTACATTTACCGGGAATTGGAATGCGGATTGTAAAGTCTGCAATAGCCGTCCTAATCTGCTATGTTGTAAATATTATACGTGGAGAACAGGGAATCGTCTTTTATTCCCAGCTGGCTGCTTTGTGGTGTGTTCAAATGTACCAGAGCAATACCAGGCAAAATGCAGTACAGCGTACAGTGGGAACGGTTATAGGCGCAGTTTATGGATTGGTTTATCTGTTGCTTTATCCGCTGCTCACAGAAAACATTCCCGGTGAGCAATGGATAGAGGCAGGTGTGGTTTCCTGTTCCATTATTTTGGTATTGTACACCACGGTGTTGTTAAATAAAAAGCAGGCTTCCTATTTTTCCTGTGTTGTGTTTTTGAGTATTGTGGTCAATCATGTGAGGGATATCAATCCATATCAATTTGTATGGAATCGGTTTCTTGATACAATGATTGGCATAGCAGTGGGAATTTTAGTGAATGATATACATCTGTGCCTGCATCCCGACAGGGAAACGCTTTTTGTTTCCGGTTTGGATGATACACTGTTAAATCAAAAAGAAGTGTTAAGCCCCTTTAGCAAGGTGGAATTAAACCGGATGATAGATAACGGGATGAAATTTACGATTTCCACTATGCGTACACCGGCGGCGCTGTTAGAAGCAATGAGGGATGTCCGGCTGAAATTGCCGGTGATTGCCATGGACGGCGCAGTGCTGTATGATACCAACAAACATTCGTATCTGCGCATTTTTATCATTTCCAGAGAAACCTCCCAAAAATTGATGGGACTAATTTTGCGGGAAGGGTTATGCTGGTATGCAAATGTCATTATGGATGACGTGCTGGTGATTTTTTACGGGGATGTGTTGGATGATGTGAATGTAAACCTGCTTGAAAAAATGCGGAGGTCCCCTCTTCGCAATTACGTAAGGCGGCCGCTGCCCGAGGGGGAGGATGTAACCTATTTTATGCTGCTGGATCGTGAAGAAAAAATAAAAGCGTTTTATCAAATATTGGAGGATGGGGGATTTTTGAAGGAATTAAAAATTCTGACGTATCCATCTGACGATTATCCGGGATATGCATATATAAAAATATACAATAAAAATGCGACAAAGGAAAACATGATTATGTATTTAAAGCAAATGACAGGAATTGAGCAGGTGGTGACATTTGGAACAATACCGGGAAAGTATGACGTAGTGATTTCTGCCGATGATGCAAATGAAGTAGTGCGCAGGGTAAGAGGGATGTATGAGCCAATTATAAAAAAGTAAAAATTTCTAATTTTTTGTAAAATAATTTTACATAATTCACAAAAGATAAATCAAATGGGGGAAATGCATTGAAGAAACAGACGAAATCATGTATAATAACCACGATGTATAATTTTTAAAAGTTTAGAGATAGATAATGGATAATAAGATAAATATTGACAATAAAAATGAAATGGTCTTTTGCAGGAATCGGGGACGGTTGCTGTATCATCGAATGGAGATTTGCAAATGAAAAAATATATCATACTATTTGGTCTTGGTGTCTGTCTCCTGGCAGTACTTAGCGGGTGTCAGCGGGATTATTACGGAAAGGGGACGCCTTTTCAGATGAGCACGTCAAAGCTTCCTGGTTACCGTAATGATGCTGTTTTGGCGTTGAGTACGGATAATTATGAGCGTTTTATGCATGCAAGCTATATTCTTGTTACCGATAAATTCGGAGAAATCCAGAAGATAAAGATTAGTGCGAATATTAAACGGCATGAATGGGATTTTGCCAACCTCGATAACAGCGGGGCATATAAGCAGTATATCGGGGCTGACGGAGTACCGAAAAAAATCGGCGTGGATGTTTCCGAGCATCAGGGTGTGATTGACTGGGCGCAGGTTTCCGGACAGGTGGATTTTGCAATTATCCGTGCAGGTTACCGCGGATATACCAGCGGGGGAATTACCGCAGATGCCTATTTTTCCGCCAACATGGCAGGGGCGGTAGAAAATAATATTCCGGTGGGCGTATATTTTTATTCGCAGGCAGTCAGCTATGAAGAGGGGGCCGAGGAGGCAAATTTTGTATTAAACCAGCTGGGAGAGTATGGGCTGAAATATCCCGTCGTGTTGGACAGAGAGGACCCGATGCAGGAGGATGCCAGAACAAATAATCTGTCGGTAGAGCAGCATACACAGGCTGCGCTTGGCTTTTTGGAGACGATACAGGAATCCGGCCATCGTGTAATGATATATACAAACCGGATGTACTATGCATTATATTTGGATTTGGAAAAGATTTATCAGTATCCGGTCTGGTATGCGCAGTATGCGGATGAACCGGACTGGCCATATGAATTTTCTATTTGGCAGTATACGGAAAGCGGTGAAGTGCCGGGGATTCCCGGTGCGGTAGACTTAAATATTGAAATGATGCCGGTACAGTGAAGATAGGCAGCTAAGGGGGGAATATTATGCAATGGAATATGGATTTTGACATCTGTGCACTGGTACTTCTGGGGGTAATTATCCTGCTTTATGGAACAAGAAGATTCGTTTCCATCCGCAGAAATTATATATTTTCTTTGATGGTTTTTGCAGAAGTGGCAACCGTCGTGCTGAATATGGCAATCAGAGGGATTCTTGCCGGTATGTCAGGACAGCCGGGCGGCGGAGTAATTCTGTTAATCCATCTTTATTATGCCGTGCAGTATGTCATTCCGATTTTTTTACTGCAATATATGATTGTGTGGTCGGGTCAGACCTTGAAATCCAACTTACAGGCGCGTTTCTTTTTACTTCTGCCCATGCTTGTGTATGCGGTGGAGATAATCCGGAACTTTGCCTTTAACTGCTTATTCTATTTTGATGCAAGGTACGGGTATTGGGAAACGGAGGAAATCAATATTCTCAATGCCATGACGATATACTGCATGTTGGTGGGTATGGTTTACGGAGTAAAATATGCAAGGATGGGCTCTTTTGGAAAGCTGGCGTTGATTGCGCTGATTGGCGTAATTATCGGCGTGGCGGCAGTTGTGCAGTCCTCTATGCCGGGGGTTGTTTTTATCGATTTTGTCGTGGCGGTAGCCCTGCTGGTTTTGTATCTGGTTGCACAGAATCCGTCGGATATGCTGGATAACAATACCCAGGTATTTAACCGGAACATGATGGATGAACTGTTAAGCGTAGATATTTTATCCCGTCATAATTTTAATCTGATTGTTTTGGCGCTGGATGATTTCAAATTTGTGAATAAGACCTTTGGCGTTGCCGTGGGAGATATGATGCTGATGCAGGTGGCGCATTTTCTGACGACGCTGAACAGAAGAGGAAAGGTATACCGTTACGGCTCCGACCAGTTTGCGCTTCAGGTGGTCTGCGGCGAGGCAGAGGAGACGAAGCTGTTGGAGCAGATTCAGGAGAGGTTCCGGCATCCGTGGATTACAGAGGATGTATCGGTGATGATGTCCACTACGATTACCTGCCTGTCCTATCCGGAGGACGGAGACAGTCTGGCGAATATTATTGATGTGATTGATTATTCCATCCTGTCGGCAAAAACGGGCGGAAAAGGCTCCGTAGTCTTTGCAAGGGATATGGATTTACAGGGGCTCAGAGAGGAAAAAGCCATTGAAAAGGCTATTGAGACGGCGATTGACCGGGATACGATAGAGGTATATTACCAGCCAATCTTTAATACGGAAAAACAATGCTATACATCGGCGGAGGCATTGGTTCGGTTAAAGGATGAGACCTTGGGAAATATTTCGCCGGAGATATTTATTCCCATTGCGGAGAAAAACGGAATGATTGTAAAGCTGGGAACCATGATTTTTGAGAAGGTGTGCCGGTTTATGTCGGAGCATAACCTAAAGGATACCAGCATCGAATATATTGAAGTGAATGTATCCGTTGTCCAGTGTATGCAGTCGGACTTTGTGGAAAATCTTATCGATATTATGGATTACTATCATATTCTGCCGGAGCAGATTAACCTGGAGGTTACGGAGACGGCGGCGGTAAATTCCCTTTCCGTTTTGCAGCAGAATATCGAAAAGCTCCATGCCCATGGGATTTCTTTCTCGCTGGATGATTACGGCTCCGGTTATTCCACCCTCGGTTATCTGCATCAGCTTCCATTCCAGATTATCAAGCTGGATAAGCTGATGGTGTGGGATGCTTTTGAAAACGAACGTGCAGGGATTACCCTTAAATATACCGTAGGTATGTTAAAGGAACTAAAGGTACATATTGTTGCGGAGGGTGTGGAAACGCAGGAGCAGCAGTCGCATTTATCCAATATCGGCTGCGACTATCTGCAGGGATGGTATTATTCCAAGGCGATTCCGGAGAAAGAATTTGCCCGGTTGATTCGGGAGGCATGCTAAAATAAGGTTAACAAAGAACGGTAAAATACCCGCTGGCTTTGTTAACCTTACTTTTTGTTTAAAACCGGAAATCCCGGCTGCCGGAGTGGATGTCCTGTAAATGTTCCTCCACGACTTGCCGGACCTTGGGATTCGGAATATTGGCAAGCTCCTTTTGGATAAGCGCCAGACCGATTTCTGCGGTTTTGGGGGAAGCGTAATCCTCTAAATATTCTTTTAAGGTCATCAGTGCGTTAGGCAGACAGCAGTTTTGAATCTGCCGGCTCTTGCACAGCTCCATAAAGCGGTCGCCGGTGCGCCCCTCCCGGTAACAGGCAGTACAAAAGCTGGGGACATAGTCCATTTCCATCAGCCATCTTACCACTTCGTCTAATGTCCGGTTATCATTTACATCAAATTGCGAGGAATCCTCGTCTTCCGGTTCGTCTTCATAATAGCCGCCGACGGAGGTCTTTGAACCGCCGCTAATCTGGGAAATACCGAGGTGCAGAACCCGTTCACGGCATGCCCTGCTCTCTCTGGTGGATACAATCATTCCGGTATAGGGAACGGCAATCCGGATACAGGCAACCAGCTTGGCGAAGGTATCGTCGTCAATTCCGTTGTCGAAAGTGTCGGGGTCAATATCGTCTGCACGGCGGATGCGGGGAACGCTGATGGTATGGGGGCCTACGCCGTGTACCGCCTCAAGATGCTCTGCATGCATTAAAATACCGGCAAATTCATAGCGGTAAAGCTCCAGACCGAAGAGAACGCCAAGTCCCACATCGTCAATTCCGCCCTCCATGGCGCGGTCCATTGCCTCCGTGTGATAGGCGTAATCGTGTTTTGGACCGGTAGGATGAAGCCGTTCATAGCTTTCCTTATGGTAGGTTTCCTGGAACAGGATATAGGTTCCGATACCGGCATCCTTCAGCCTGCGGTAGTTTTCTACTGTAGTGGCGGCAATGTTAACGTTTACCCGGCGGATATCCCCATTTTTATGGTGGACGGAGTAAATGGTGTCGATACATTCCAGAATATACTCGATAGGATTGTTTACCGGGTCCTCTCCGGCTTCAATGGCAAGGCGCTTGTGCCCCATATCCTGCAGGGCGGTAACCTCCCGGCGGATATCCTCCTGGGTAAGCTTTTTCCGGGGAATATGCTTGTTTACCGCATGGTACGGACAGTACAGGCATCCGTTTACGCAGTAGTTGGACAGGTACAGCGGCGCAAACATCACAATCCGGTTTCCGTAAAAATCTTTTTTTATCTGTTCCGCCAGCGTAAAAATTTCCCGGTTCAGTTCTTCATCCTCACACAGTAAAAGAACCGAGGCTTCACGGTGGGAAAGCCCTTTCCGCTCCCGTGCCTTTTCTAAAATCTGTAAAATCAGTTCATGGTCATTTTTATGGGTGTCACTATAGGCAAGGGTGTCCAGAATTTCCTGGTGGTCAATAAATTCTTCAGCAGCTAATGATTTTGGATTATACATAATTACTCCCTCTCTTTTATTATCATTTATTCTGTAAAGGGGCTGTCGCCCCGGTCAGTCACAATCCGGTATCCGATGCTTTCCATCCGGCACTTAAGTTCGTCAATGCCGCCGGCGGATTCTGCGCCGGTACACAGCTTATGGTCATAGAGGCTGTACTGCTCCCGGACGTTTTCTGGCGACAGGTTCGGCATAATGACATTGGCGCCGGCAAGAATGCCCTTCTCCCTTCCGTCGGCGGCTATGGTTCCCAGTGCAGTGGTGGCGGGAAGCAGCAGGGTTGGCTGCATTATGCGCAAAATGCTGATGAGCAGCAGGGTGTCTTCAAGCTTCCCGTTTGCCTTGTCCGCAAACGGAGTATCTTTATGGGAGATATAGGGTCCGATTCCCACCATGTGAGGGCGGAACTCCTGAATGAAGCACAAATCTTCCGCCAGCATTTCCGTTGTCTGAAAGGGAGAGCCCACCATAAAGCCGCAGCCGGTCTGGTAGCCAATCCGCTTTAATGCATGCAGACAATCCATCCGATGGGTAAAGGACATGGAGGGCGGATGCAAAAGCCGGTAATGGGCTTCACATGCCGTCTCGTGGCGGAGAAGATAACGGGTGGCACCGGCATCAAACAGGCGCCGATAGCTTTCGGCAGTGCGCTCCCCCAGGGAGAGGGTGATTGCACAGTCCGGATATAAATGATGGATGTCCGCCACAATATCTGTCATACGCTCGTCAGTAAAATAAGGGTCTTCCCCGCCCTGTAGGACAAAGGTGCGGAAGCCGGCGGAATAGCCCCGTTCGCAGCAGGCGAGAATATCCTGTCCGGTCAGGCGGTAACGCGAAAGATTTCGGTTACCGTGGCGGATTCCGCAATAAAAACAGTCATTTTTACAATAGTTGGTAAGTTCAATCAGTCCCCGGATATAAATCCGGTTTCCGAAATGCGTTCTCCGCTCCCCGTCCGCAAGGTGCGCCAGATTTTTTCGCAGCTCCGGGGAGTTTCCGTTCAATAAAGTCACAAACTCCTTATGGGTAAGGAGTTTGTGCCGAATCAATTTATCCAGAATATCAGTTAAAGTTATGTTCATTTTCCTCAATCACTTTCACAATGCGGCTTTTTACCATATCGGCGATGTCTGCGGTTTTCATCCCCTTATATTCTTCATAGGGAATGGGCGGCAGAACATGAAGCTGTACGTCTACCATATGGGTGGAATTGGTATCAAAGGGCAGATAGCAGTCAATGATGGCAATGGGTACGATAGGGCATTTTGCCTTGGTGGCGGATTTGAAGCTGCCGCCTTTAAACTCACCGGGAACGTTCCCGTTTTTGGAACGGGTTCCCTCCGGAAAGATTAAAAAGTTGCGTCCCTCTTTGACCTGCCTGGCTACCTCGTTGATAACCTGAAGCCCCTGCTTGACATCATCCCGGTCGAGGAACAGCCCCCCCAAGGTCTGAATCAGCTGCCGCAGTCCGAAAACGGAATAAGCTTCCTTTTTGATGACGACGCTGAACGGGGTGGGGTTCAAATAGACCAGCCCCATGACATCAAATAACCCCTGGTGATTGGGAAACATGATATAGCCGGACTGCTCCGGCAGATTCTCCAAGCCGTATCCATGGACATTGACGTTACCACATTTACAGCCGTGGTAGCCGATATACCGAATCAGCTTATATTTTTTTTCCTCGCTTACCTTGTCCGATTTGGCATAGTATAACAGCGTAAAAAAGATATAGGGTACGCGGAAAAAATTCCTCAATATCATCATCGTAAGACGTTTTCTCATCCAAACTCTCCTCCCTGCCCGGCGGCATTACAAATCAATATCCCAGTAACCGTCCAGGGTGGCAAAATAATCCTCCGGCGTTTCGGCACGGCGGATTACTGTTGTACTGCCGTCGGCACGCAGAAGAATCTCAGCGGATTTCAATTTGCCGTTGTAATTGTAGCCCATGGCAAAACCGTGGGCGCCGGTGTCATGAATCACTAAGTTATCGCCAATGTCGATTTTGGGCAGCTCCCGGTCAATGGCAAATTTATCATTGTTTTCGCATAGAGAGCCGGTGATATCATATATATGGTCCTTCGGCGCAGTCTCTTTTCCCATCACCGTGATGTGGTGGTAAGCGCCGTACATTGCCGGACGCATCAGATTGACTGCGCATGCGTCCACACCGATGTATTCCTTGTGGGTATGTTTTTCATGGATGGCTTTCGTAACCAGGTGTCCGTAAGGAGCCAGCATAAAGCGACCAAGCTCGGTATAGATGGCAACGTCGCCCATTCCCGCCGGAACTAAAACCTCTTCGTAGGCTTTCCGCACGCCTTCGCCGATGGCAAGGATATCGTTCGGCTCCTTGTCCGGGGTATAGGGAATCCCGATTCCGCCGGATAAATTGATGAAGGTAATGCGGGCGCCGGTTTCCTTCTTTAATTCCACTGCCGTTTCAAATAAAATCTTCGCCAGGGTAGGGTAATAATCGTTTGTCACCGTATTGCTTGCCAGAAAGGCATGCATACCAAATTCTTCCGCACCAAGCTCCATTAGTTTTTTGTATGCCTCGGTCATCTGCGGACGGGTTAAACCGTATTTGGCATCTCCGGGATTATCCATAATGGTATTGGCAATGGCAAATTTACCTCCCGGGTTATACCGGCAGCTAATCCGTTTGGGGATTTCACCGACAGCCTGCTTTAGAAAATCAATGTGGGTAATATCGTCCAGGTTAATGGTTGCGCCAAGCTTTGCCGCCAGCCTGAAATCCTCCGCCGGCGTGTCGTTGGAAGAAAACATGATATGCTCGCCGGAAAATCCGCATTTTTCGGACATCAGCAGCTCAGTATAAGAGGAACAGTCGGTGCCGCAGCCCTCCTCCTTTAATATTTTTAAAATGGTGGGATTCGGGGTAGCCTTTACCGCAAAAAATTCCCGGTACCCCGGATTCCAGGAAAAAGCCTGATGCAGTTTTCTTGCGTTTTCCCGAATACCCTTTTCGTCGTAGAGGTGAAATGGCGTAGGATATTGGGCGCAGATGGCGTCAAGCTGCTCTTTGGTTACAAATGGTGTTTTCATAAATATATATTCCTTTCCTGCATATGCAATAACAGTTAATCAGATATAACCGTAAATATACCTATACAATATACTAGTGCATTTTTGGCGTTTGTCAAGGGAAATTGCGTGGCTTGGGCGTCCGAAAACACAAAAATTTCACTTGAACAAAGACAGGAGGTAGGCTATTATTACTTATTAGATAAAATGATACGCAAAGGAGTTTTCTTATGTTGGATGGAGTCTTTAGCTCAGATAATCCTTTTTTTAAGCTGGTAAACCGGATTGCAGACATGATTTTGTTAAATGTTCTTTTTCTGGTGAGCTGTATTCCCGTTTTTACGATTGGTGCGGCGCTCACGGCGCTTTATTATGTGGCAATCAATGCATGGAGCAGGGAGGACGGATATGTTTTCCGGATGTATACCAAAAGCTTTAAAGAGAATTTTAAACAGTCCACGGTAATGTGGCTGATTTTACTTTTGGCAGGAACGGTGTTCAGCGTGGACGTCTGGTTCTGGGTGAGCCAGTGGAAAACCACGGCAAATACGGCAGTTAAGCCGATGATTGTCATCAGTGTGGTGATGCTTGCCCTGTATCTTCTTATTTTCACCTATGCATGGCCGCTGCAGGCAAAATTCAGCAATAAAATCAGCGGAACGATAAAAAATGCGTTTGCGATGGCGATTACCCATGTGCCGGCAACGATTGGGGTATGGCTGGTTTTCGGTGCGGTGGCATTTACAATATATATGGTAAATATTGCAAGAATCTGTGCATTGTTCATTGGCGTGTCTCTGATTGCGTATTTGCAGGCACCCATTTTCCGCGCGGTGTTTAAACCCTATCTGGGTGAAGCCGTACACGCTACGCCGGAGGAGGAAGCGGCGTTGGTGGGCTATGAGAATACCTATGCAGATGCAAAGCTGCAGGTGGCGGAGCTGGCAGAAGAAATGAAAGCCAAAAATGCTGCCAAAGAGGAAAAAGAAGAGAACGCAGAAGAGGAGGAGCATGCGGAAGAGTAGGGTTATCCCAGTATGTCCTTATCCACAAACTGTTTCATTTTCGGATAGACATAGAAATTCCCCTGTTTGTCGCAGATGGCGAGGAAAACATCCTCCAATTTCTTGACATTCTGACCGTCCAGCTGCTGGTCAAGCCAGTTTCTGTCTCTGCCGACATGCTTAAGGTTTCTTTCCATAATATGTCCGTCGACAATTACATTGGCAAATACCTCCTCCTGGGCCGGCTGGATGCCAAGGTCCTTCGGCGTGGCAGGGCGTTCCTCGCTGACCGGAAGGAAACTGATTTTTCCGTTGGGCTCTAAGACGGCGCTTTCAATCTGGGACAAATCGAAATATCCGTTTATCCGGCATTCTACCAGAAATTCATCCACATCCATTTTTGCTTTCCGCATATTTTCGTTGTATAGGTGGCCGTTATCGTAAAGCATAATTGCCTTTCCGTTGATTAACCGGCGCAGGGGAATGGATTTTTGGGAAATCTTAGACAGGGTAATGACGAAAACGGTATATACTGCCATGGCAAGCAGCGGCTTTAGAAAGCTGTTATCCAAATCGATTGCCATTTCGGCGGCGATAGAGCCGATGGTAATGCCGTTGACATAATCAAACATGCTGAATTGGGAAACCTGCCGGTAGCCCATGATTTTTGTCAGCAGGAATAATGCGATGGCAGAGAATAACGCCTGATAAAAAATTGTAAAATAATCCATAATAACACCTCACCAATAATGATATTTTGCTGTTATTATGACAAAAAAGGAGAAAATCTATGCAGGCAGAGGTCTATTCTTTCCAAATTGAATATAATAAAATTGACATGAAACGGTTTGCGAAGCGGTTTCATTTTGAAGAGCGGGATTTGGAGCTGCTGGCGGCGGCAGAGCGCTTTTTGGCGGAGCTGATTCTGGTGGAGTCGGTGATGGTTTACCGGGAGGAAAAGGTGATCTGTGCAGTAACGCTGGGCGAACGTTTTGATTTTTTGTCGGAGATGGTAATGGACAGGGAGAATTTACTGCTTGCTTACGGTATGGAGTGCCTGGGCATGGAATTTTTGTCATGCGCCTATGAAAAAATCAGTGCGCATGTTTTTGAGCGGACCGGAAAATGGATAGGAAATTATCATTTTTTGGAGGGTAAAGAGCTGGAAGCCGGGGTGGATTTGGCAAAAATGCCGGTGTTCTGGGAAAACGGCATGCTGCACCCGTTAAAAAGCGCGGTTTTTACGGCGGAATATGTGGAGGGGAGAGAAGAGGGAAAATGCGGACAGTGTGAAGACTGTGAAAATACAGCCTGCAGCTTCCGGGCTTCCACAGAAAAAAATGCCGAAAGGGAAAGCGGAAAATATGCGGAGTATCGGGACAGGTTAAAACGGGGAGAATATCCGGTATATTCTTACGGGATTTCGAGGATACTGAAAGAGAGGTAAAAATGGCTATTTTATTGACTTTGTTTTGTGCATTTGTTATAATTACAACATCATTATAGCAGTGGGATTGTTGATGATGATGAAGGAATGCAGAGGGTGAAGATAAAGTAATCATTTTCACCCCGGTTTCACAAAAATCATGAAGAAAGAGAGGATATGCATTAATGAAAGAATTTAGCTATGTAATCACAGACGAAATCGGGATTCATGCAAGACCGGCGGGAATGCTGGTAAAGGAAGCTAAGAATTTCTCCTCTACTATCACATTAGAGGCGAATGGAAAAAGCGCTGACGCAACAAAGCTGATGGCTGTAATGAGCCTTGGCGTTAAAAACGGAGCGGAGGTTGTCATCAAGGCAGAGGGTGACGACGAGGACGCAGCAATCGCTAAAATGGAAGAATTCATGAAGGCGAATTTGTAATTCTGACAGCAGATAAACAATCTCAGAAAAAAACACGCCTGGCGTGTTTTTTTCTCTCTCAAGCGTGTTTTGTCATGCCGTCCCGCTGTAAGTAGTACAGACGGGGCACAGCAGATGTAAAGTGGGAAGAATAAGATAGAAGGAGGTTACTATGGAACAGTTTACGGGAAAGTCAATTTTTAAGGGAACTGCCATTGGCAGAATTTTATTTTATGCAAAGAACCAACAGCAGGTGAAGAGGGTAAAGGTAGAGGATGTTGAGGCTGAGGTTGCCCGGTATGAAGCGGCGAAGGCGGAGGCGATTGAACAGCTCGGCGCACTGCACGATAAGGCAGTGGAGGAGGTCGGCGAGGCAAACGCCATGATTTTTGAGGTTCATGCCATGATGCTGGAGGATGACGACTACAATGATTCCGTATACAATATTATCCGGAACGATGAAGTCAATGCAGAGTTTGCCGTGGCGACTACGGGAGATAATTTTTCCGTAATGTTCTCCGAGATGGAGGACGATTATTTCAAGGCAAGAGCGGCGGACGTGAAGGATATATCGGAGAGAATTATTTCCGTGTTATCCGGAAGGGCAAGCGGCGGCAGTATCGGTGATGAGCCGGTGATTGTTGTGGCGGAGGATTTGGCACCAAGCGAAACCGTGCAGATGGATAAGACAAAGCTTCTTGCTTTTGTAACAAGACTGGGCTCTTCCAATTCCCATACGGCAATTTTGGCAAGAACCATGAACATTCCGGCGTTAATCGGTGTGGAGATTAGCGAAGAATGGAATGGGAAAATGGCGATTGTGGACGGAAAAAACGGCATTTTCTTTGTGGATCCGGATAATCAGACTTTGGAAAAATATCTCGGGGAAAAGAAAAAGGAAGAAGAGGCAAGGGAGCTGTTAATGCAGCTTAAGGGTCAGCCGGATGAGACGGTTGACGGAAGACATATCAAGCTTTATGCCAATATCGGCAGTGTGGCGGATGTGGGAAACGTACTGGCAAATGATGCGGCGGGCATCGGATTATTCCGAAGCGAGTTCTTATATCTGGAAAAGGATAATTATCCGACGGAGGAAGAACAGTTCCAGGTGTATAAGACAGTTGCCCAGAATATGGCGGGAAAAAAGGTGGTCATCCGGACATTGGATATCGGTGCGGATAAGCAGGTGGATTATTTTAATATGGAGCATGAGGAGAATCCGGCAATGGGTTATCGCGCAATCCGTATCTGTTTAGACCGGGTGGAGATTTTTAAAACACAGCTTCGTGCGCTTTACCGGGCTTCCGCATTTGGGACAATTTCCATTATGTTCCCAATGATTATTTCGGTGAAAGAGGTTCAGGATATTAAGAAGATTTGCGGGGAAGTCAGGGCAGAGCTGGACGCCGGCGGGATTGAGTACGGAGACGTAGAGCTTGGAATCATGATTGAGACGCCGGCTTCGGTGATGATTAGCGATTTGCTGGCGAAGGAGGTTGACTTCTTCAGTATCGGAACAAATGATTTAACGCAGTATACGCTGGCGATTGACCGCCAGAATCCCAAGCTGGATAATATTTATGATTCCCACCATCCGGCAATTCTTAGGATGATTAAAATGGTGGTGGACAATGGACATAAGGAAAACTGCTGGGTTGGCATCTGTGGAGAGCTAGGCGCAGATACGACCTTGACGGAGCAGTTTGTCAAGATGGGACTGGATGAATTATCCGTATCTCCAACCTTTGTGCTTCCGGTGCGTAAAATTATCCGCGAGACAAGATATAAAGAGTAGATTGGGGAAAGAAATGAGAGACAAAAAGCAGAAAATGGGTACAGGAAAGAGGATGGCGGGACTGCCTGCCATGGTATTGGCGGCAGCGCTCCTGCTGTCCGGTTGTGGAGGAAACGGCAGAAGCATTATGCCTATCGTTGACATTACGATGAACAGCACCAATGCCGAATTGAAGGAGGCTTATGGTGAAAAGTATCAGGATTCCGGTTACGGCGACGGAGAGACGACGATTAGTGTGAAAGCCGGGGATGATACCGATGTTACGGTTCATGTGAACTGGAATGAGGACACAATCAAAAACATCTGGCTGGAGGCAGTCGTGGATAAAGAGCATTATTCTGATTTTGAAAAACAGATTACGGATTTCTATTCCGATTTGGAGCTGCAAAATCAGGCGGATGTAGTGGAAAACGGCTCCACCAGATATAAAGACGTGGATATTTCCTATATTCATTTTATTGACCAGGGAAATGTATTTCTCTATGTGGGAAATGAGGAAGAAGAAAAGGAAGAAGCTTCTGCCAAGGCGGCAACGGAGGATACGGCCGCTGAGTAGAGGTTGAGGTTAGAACAGCCATGAGCAGACCCGCAGGCTTCCTGGCATGCGGCTGCACAGATATTGTGCAGCCGCTGCAGGGAAAAGCGGAGCTTAGCTCATGGCTGTTTGTTTACACTGATTCGTCAAAGGTATTGTCTGCCGGAGCGTCCGTAGACGGTAAAGCCTCCGGCTCTTCTTTGCTGCCGTCGTCAACGGTCGCCGCTTTTAAGGCGGTGCCGGTAATTTCCTCAAAGATTTTCATAAATTCTTTGCCGGTAATGGTTTCCTTTTCAAACAGATACCTGGCAAGGGCATCCAGAACATTTTCGTTTTCCTTCAACAAATCGTAAGCCTTCTGGTAGGAATCCGTAATGATTCTGCGTATCTCGTCGTCAACGGCTGCCTCGGTTTCCTCGGAGCAGTCCAGGGAATAAGTTCTGTCGAGATAACGGTTCTGGATGGAAGCCAAGGCAACCATGCCGAACCGGTCGGACATGCCGTATAGCGTAATCATCTGTTTGGCAATATTTGTTGCCTGTTCGATATCATTGGAAGCGCCTGTGGTAACGGACGGGAACTTGATGGCCTCCGCCGCACGTCCGGCAAGGAGGGTCACGATATTCGCCTCCATTTCCGCTTTTGTCTCCAGATATTTTTCTTCCTCGGGAGTATGCCATACATATCCCAGTGAACCCATCGTTCTTGGAACGATGGTAATCTTCTGTACCGGCTCCGTATGCTTTTGCAGCGCTGTGCACAGGGCGTGGCCGGTTTCGTGGTAGGCGACAATTTCCTTCTCCTTTTTGCTGAGAATCCGGTCCTTCTTCTCCTTGCCGGCAAAAACCACCTCCACGGATTCAAATAAATCCGACTGGCTGACATACTCTCTTCCCGCTTTAACTGCTGCTAAGGCCGCTTCATTGATAATATTGGCAAGGTCTGCCCCTACTGCGCCGGAGGTTGCCAGCGCCAGCTCGTTGAAGTCAACGGTTTCGTCCATTTTCACATTTTTGGCGTGTACCTTCAACGTCTCGACACGTCCCTTTAAATCCGGTTTTTCCACAATGACGCGGCGGTCAAAACGTCCCGGACGAAGTAACGCCTTATCCAGAATTTCCGGACGGTTTGTTGCCGCTAAAATGACGATTCCCTTGGAGGTGTCAAAACCGTCCATTTCGGAAAGGAGCTGGTTTAACGTCTGCTCCCGCTCGGAATCGCCGCCGCCGTATTTACTGTTCCGGCTTCTTCCGATTGCGTCAATCTCGTCGATAAAAATAATACAGGGCGCCATGGAGTTTGCCTGTTTAAATAAATCCCTTACCCGGGAGGCACCGACACCAACATAAAGCTCTACAAAATCTGAACCGGACAGCGAGAAAAACGGTACTTTTGCTTCTCCTGCCACCGCCTTGGCGAGTAAGGTTTTACCGGTTCCCGGAGGACCTACAAGAAGCGCACCCTTCGGAAGCTTTGCCCCGATTGCCAGATATTTTTTCGGGTTGTGCAAAAAGTCCACCATTTCTTTCAGGGATTCCTTGGATTCCTCCTGCCCCGCCACATCGGCAAAGGTCACGCCGGTTTCCTTTTCCACATACATCTTGGCATTGCTTCTGCCGACACCCATCATTCCTCCGCCCTTTGACATGGAGCGCATAAACAGCCAGATAATCAGATAGAATACCCCAATCATCAGCACCCAGGAAAGGATGTTCCAAATCATGGCGGAGCCGCTCTCGTCGATTGCCTTGTAATCCAGCTCGCCGTTTTCTTTTGCGGCTTCCAGGCGGTCTACCAGGTTAATGTCCGATATCCGTGTAACATGGTAGCTCTTTTTGCCGGATTTTGATTCTCTCGGAATAACCTCGAGCGAAGAACCGTATATTTTTACGGTTTTGATTTCTCCTTCATCCAGCATATCTAAAAATTTGCTGTAGGAGATTTCCTCCTGCTGGCTGGTCTGATACCGGCTGTAAGCAAAAAAGAAAAGCAGCGTCAGCCCTATGGAGACTGCCAGCATAAAGATGTAGCTCCGGTTTGGCGGTTTTCTGTTATTATTATTTTGATTGTTATCATTTTGCAAGTTATTATTTTCTTCCAAATTCTTATCCTCCTGCAATCATTTTGCAATACTGCGACAAGTCATATTATAAGGGTTCTTTTCTAAATACGCAATCGCATTTTGGTGTAGATTCTGTGAAGTAAATATTTACCGTTTATCCTGTGCAGGCAAAGGAGGGACTGTTTTTTGCCGGGCGGCGTCCCTGGTGGGGGCGTCAAAAAAATTCTTTCCTTTTTTGCCTGTGGCGGTTATTATAGGGGATAGGGATTCCCGCCGGAGGGGGTGGACAAAGGGAGGATAAGATGAGGGATATTTTTTTAACCGTTATTATCGCAATAATAAACAGCTTTGTCGTGTTAAATTCACTGCTTGTCCTGAAAACACTGTTTGGTGCGGATATGCGGGTGACCAAAAGGACATTGTTTGTTGTGGCGGCTGTATTCTGTTTTTTTGATACCGTTATGTCACTCTGGCTGGGAAACGGAGAGGAGAACCTGTTGTTTGGGCTGCGGTGCCTTTTTTTGGCGGGAAGTGTTCTGGTTCTGACCAAAAGCCGCCGGATAAAAACGCTGCTGCTGGCGGTTCCCGCCATATTTGTTTATTTACAGGGAGCGTCGTTTTTTACCCTGTTTGGCAGGGTGGCAGGGCTTCACCGTTATACGGTTACCCTGCTGGAGGAAGAGATAGGGATAGTCAGCATCGCTTCGGATATCGCTGTTTTTGCCATATTGTTATATTTATTGAAAATCCAGAAAAGGCGGGTTGTCCAGCTGACCCTTGGCGAGGGGATTTTTCTGTTATGCTTTTGCATTTTTTCACCGGCAATCACCGGTGTTTTTACTACGCTTCAGGAGGAATATCCGAATATTGCCGCAATATGGATAATTTTTATGATTTTTATCAATATGGCGGTAATCTACGGGATTATCCATAGAAAACGCTCGAGATATTATAAAAATCTTGCCGAAAACTACCGGGAGCAGTTTAATAAGGAGTATACCCATTTTAAAGATTACCGCAAAGCCCAGAAAGATATGGCGAAGCTGCGGCATGACTGGAACAGCCATGTGGCAGCCTTGCAGACCATATTCCGACAGGGGGGATATGACGAGGCGAGAGCTTATTTTGAAAAGCTTCCGGCAGTCGGCGCCGGTGTATATAAAATTTTGACGGGAAATGAAATGCTGGATATTGTGTTAAGCGGCAAGCAGGAAATACTTGACAGGGAGGGGATTACCTTTACCTGCCATGGCGGACTGGAAAATCTGACATTTTTAGAGCCGGTAGACGCCTGTATCCTGTTTTCCAATCTTATTGATAATGCAGTGGAGGCATGCCTTTTGTGCAGGGGGGAACGGAAAATTGAACTGCTTGTGGCGGAAAGCCCTCATTTGTATATGATAACGATTAAAAATACCATGGAGAAGGAGCCAGTCTGGAAGGACGGCATGCCGGTAACCGGCAAAAAGGGAAAGGGCGAGCATGGCATCGGTCTTGCCAACGTGGCGGATATCATGGAAAAGTGCGGCGGGGAATGCAGGGTTAAGACGGAGGGGAACTATTTTATTGCCCAGCTGGTTTTCAAATGCTGATTACCTTTTGTCAAAAATATTAACCACTTATCATAAAAATATGGAATATATGGAGAATATCTGTTAAAATATAAAGCGGCGGACAGGCAATGCCTTAATAATATAGAAAAAAGGCAGGGCATAAGGGGAACATATGGCAGAGACGAGAGAGATGGCAGGCAGAGACGCAAAAGAAAATGTTTATATTGTGCTGTGTGATGATGACAAGGACTATCTGGATAATGTGGCAAATCAGATAAAGGATTGTGCAAAACGTAACCGGTGGAAGCTGAAGCTGGAGTTATTTACTGAAGCAGAGGAATTGCTTTTGGAAATCCAAACGGGACTGGCAGAGAATAAACCGCTGCCGGATATTGTGTTTATGGATATTAAAATGTCCCAAATGGACGGGATTGCCTTTGGCAGGGAATTACATAAAATTGCATCGGAAATCTGCCTTGTGTTTATCACCGCTTACGCCGAATATGCGATTGACGGTTATCAGGCGAGAGCCTACCGCTATCTGCTAAAGCCTGTTCAGACATCTGATATCGAGCAGATAATCTGTGATATTCTGGATGATAAGAACGATTCCCATTGTCTGATTGTCAAAACATCGGAGCGGGAGACGGTTGTAAAGCTGCAGGATATTATTTATATGAGCGCAGAGGACAAATATACCGTTATCCATACAACAAGAGGGGATTATCTGGAGCGCAGCAGTTTAAATGCTTTGGAAAAGCGGCTTGGTCAGTATGGCTTTAACCGGATTCACAGAAAGTATCTGGTCAATATGTGGCATCATAAGGACTTGCGGAACCGAAAGCTTTATCTTACCGATAATATTGTGCTTCCGGTAAGCCGCAGGAGAGAAAGCCAGTACCGGGAAAACGTGCTGCAGTGTCTGGAAAAGGGGTTGATGCGGGACATATCGGGTGAAAGGTAAGTTGTGGAGGTTTACAAAAACAAAAAAGGTAAGCAGATAATGAATTGCTCTGCAATCGTCTGCGAAAAGGAGGGTGTCATGAAAAAAAGAGTGAAACACACAGTATTATTATTGTTGCTGGGCATGTTTGCAGCTATGGCTGTTTTTCCTGCGGAGGCGAAGGCGGTTTCGTTTACTGCCGCAGATTTTGTCACGCTTAGCAATATGAACCAGTATGAGCAGGCGGATGCAGTGGACAGCAGACAGGTCATATCGACAGGGACAAAGGATATTAAAACATATTACCTGCAATTAAACCTGAAACAGGATTCCTGGGTATATTTTACCGGAAGCTATTCCTTTAATAATCATGACGGCGCCGGTACGGACGTCGCTATTTACAGCAACAGTGCACTGACCAATAAAAAGGGGGAATTTGGCTGGGGCTACTGGAGATATAACCATGAATTTGCGGATTTTTTTAATGCGGGGACATATTATGTTTCGGTCTCTACCAACCAGGAGAATTTTGAGGATTTTATCGGGAACGTGAACATAATGGCTGTGGCGGTTCCGGTGTCCAATATTTTCAATGTGACGACAAAGCCTGCGGCAAACAAAACCAGCGTGACCGTGTCGTTTAATAATGTACTTGGGCAATATCTGGATTATGTGGAATACCAGAAAGGGGCTGTCGGACTGTCAAATGTTTATGACAGCGCTTATTGGCAGAACCGGATATATAAACCGGACTTATGGTCGGGAAATGAAAAAGCGGTGATTTTAAAGCCCTCCGGGGAGACCTATTCCTTTAAGGCGACCGCCAACGCAAAGTATACCATAATGATACAGACTACCGTCGGAGAAAAGAGATATTCCAAGACTATTTCCGTGACGGGAATCGATAAGACGAAGCCGGTAGTCAAGGGGGTAAAAAACAAAAAGACCTACAAAAAGGCGGTTAAGATTACCTTCTCCGATAAGGGCTCCGGAATTAAAAAGGCAACGCTGAACGGGAAGAAAATCAAAAGCGGAAAGAAGGTTAAAAAGAAAGGCTCCTATACGTTAAAGGTATGGGACAAAGCGGGTAACTTAAAAACAATCAAGTTTAAGTTAAAATAGGCGGGGACGGCGTATTCTCCCCAGAGGGCAGGCAGTTAGTGTAGAGCGGTTTATTTTCTATATTAACTGCCTGCTTACATGGAATAAAATAAGGGATATAATCAAGTAGAAAATTTCAAATACAGGGAGGAATACCAATGAGGGAAATATTGATGCTGCTCTGCTGCATTTTGTTTATTGCCGTAGTTATCGGAATATGCGTGCTCGCAAAAAAGGCAGTGCAGAATAATCTGCAAAAGCAGATAGGGCAGATTACGGCGGATATCAGTGAAGCACTGCGTAGTCCGGCAAACCGCAGACCTGCGGGGGAAGAGGAAATGGGAAAGCTTAAGAATAATTCTGTCAGGAAAATCGCCTTTGTATTTATTGTACTGGTTGTATTCTGCTTGTTTACGGGGATTTCCGAGGGGATGAATCAAGTATGGCTGGAGGCTTCCCTGTCGCTCATCGTGGTATTTGCCATGGCGTTTGCCGTTTTGTTTATTTTGGATAAGAAGAAGCTGCAGTCGGATGACGGAGACGGGCTGATGGTGGAGAAGGCCTATATCCACAGGGCGCAGAGATACAAGGGGCGGTATACGGTTGTTATCTCCTATTATGACGATAAGCAGGGCATCATCCGCACGGAAGTGATTCAGATAGACAGCAGCGACGTGGGCAGGTGGCTGGAGCAGGGGGAGTATATGGAAATTGTGGTGAAAACAAAAAAAGGAAAGCGGGAATTTGTTGCAGCCCTGAAGTGAAAAATAAGGGCGGAGGATGTTTTTGAATTGACTATCCGCAGCATTTCGTATAAAATGAATACTATGTATGTCTATGTTCAAGAATGCATATGCTTGGAGGGAACTTTATGCCGTATGTATGATTTGTGCAAGTCAATTTATCATCAATTTATACGGAGGAAAACAATATGGCAGTCAAATATGTATTTGTTACAGGTGGTGTGGTATCCGGTCTGGGAAAAGGGATTACCGCAGCATCTTTAGGAAGGCTCCTGAAAGCCCGGGGTTACAAGGTAACCTGTCAGAAGTTCGACCCTTATATCAATGTCGACCCGGGAACAATGAACCCCATTCAGCATGGCGAGGTATTTGTCACCGACGATGGCGCCGAGACAGATTTGGACCTTGGGCACTACGAGCGGTTTATCGATGAAAATCTGAATAAAAAATCCAACGTGACCACCGGCAAGGTGTATTGGAGCATTTTGCAAAAGGAGCGCCGGGGAGATTTCGGCGGCCATACGGTTCAGGTCATTCCCCATATTACCAATGAGATTCAGAGCCGGTTCTACCGCAACATGGATGCGGATGAAACGGAGTTTGCGATTATCGAGGTGGGCGGCACGGTAGGAGATATTGAAAGCCAGCCGTTTTTGGAGGCCATCCGCCAGTTTCAGCATACCATCGGACATGATAACTGTATCATGATTCACGTTACCCTTATTCCTTATTTAAGGGCGTCCGGGGAAATGAAGACGAAGCCGACCCAGGCAAGCGTCAAGAATCTTCAGTCGCTGGGTATTCAGCCGGATATTCTGGTATGCCGTTCGGATTATCCGTTAGAGGACGGGATGAAGGATAAAATAGCGTTATTCTGTAATGTACCGAGTGAAAATGTTATCCAGAATCTGGATGTGGACGTGTTATATGAAGCGCCCCTTGCCATGGAAAAGGAGCGTCTTGCCGACGTGGTGTGCAAATGTCTCCATGTGGATTGTCCGGAGCCGGATTTAGAGGAATGGGTTGCCATGATTGACCGCTGGAAGAATCCGGTGAAAAAGGTTAAGATTGCACTGGTGGGAAAATACGTGTCGCTTCATGATGCATATATTTCCGTTGTGGAAGCATTAAAACACAGTTCCTTTTCCTGTAATTCGGATTTGGAAATCATGTGGATGGATTCGGAGCTGTTAAATGACCAAAATGTGGCGGAGGAATTAAAGGATGCGGACGGTATCCTGGTTCCCGGCGGCTTCGGGGATCGGGGAATAGAGGGGATGATTAGCGCTATCCGCTATGCGAGGGAGAACAATATCCCTTATCTTGGGCTCTGCCTTGGCATGCAGCTTACGATTGTTGAGTTTGCCAGACATGTACTTGGCTATCATGATGCAAATTCCAGTGAATTTAATCCCAGCAGCGTGCATCAGGTGATTCACATTATGCCGGACCAGGACGGCGTTACGGATTTGGGGGGCACCCTGCGCCTTGGCGCATATCCCTGCGTATTAAAGGAGGGCTCGAAATCTTATGCACTTTACGGAAAGAAAGAGATTACGGAGCGTCATCGCCACCGCTATGAGGTAAACAATGATTACCGGGAGGTTCTGTCAACAAACGGGATGGAGTTGGTAGGACAATCGCCGGACGGGCATATTGTGGAAATGATAGAGATACCGGAGCATCCGTGGTTTGTGGGAACCCAGGCACATCCGGAATTTAAATCCCGTCCGAATAAACCGCATCCGCTGTTTAAAGGATTTATTGATGCGGCGTTAAAGCATCAGGAAAAGAAGCAATAGGATAAGGGGACTGTCACATGGAGAAAAAATTCTTTCTGGCAGTCCCTTTTGTGATAAAGGAGCGTTATGAAAGAAGGATTTGATTTACAGGAGGAACTGAAAAAACTCCCTGACCTGCCCGGGGTTTATCTGATGCATGCAAAAAACGACGAAATTATTTATGTCGGCAAGGCAATTAACCTGAAACGCCGGGTCACGTCCTATTTTCGAAAAATCAATAACCGGGGTCCCAAGATTGAGAAAATGATTACGCTGATTGATTATTTTGAGTATATCGTTACGGATTCGGAGCTGGAGGCATTGGTGCTGGAAAATAACCTGATTAAGGAGCACCGCCCGAAGTACAATACGATGCTGAAGGACGATAAAAGCTATCCCTTTATGAAGGTCACCGTGCAGGAGGATTTTCCGAGGGTGCTGTTTGCCCGCCAGATGAAACGGGACGGGGCAAAATATTTCGGACCCTATACCAGTGGAACGGCGGTAAAGGATACCATTGAACTGGTAAAGAAGCTTTACGGAATCCGCACCTGTAATAAATCCCTGCCGAAAGAGGTTGGCGTGGGAAGACCGTGCCTCTATTATCAGATGAAGCAGTGTGCCGGTCCCTGCCAGGGATATATTTCCAAAGAGGAATACCGGAAACGGATTGACCGGCTGCTTGCCTTTTTAAACGGCGATTACCGGAAAGTGCTGCAGGAGCTGGAAACAAAAATGAAGGAAAAGGCGGCGGAATATGAATTTGAGGAGGCGGCGGAGTACCGGGATTTAATCGAGAGCGTAAAGCATGTAACCGGCTCCCAGCGCGTGGTAAAAAACGGCGGAATAGACCGGGATGTAATCGCCATGGCGAGAAAGGAAGAAGAGACCGTGGTGTCGGTGTTCTTTGTGCGGGACGGTAAACTGCTGGGACGGGAGCATTTTCATCTTGAACGGTCGGGGCAGGACAGCGGCTCCCAGATTATGGAGACCTTTATTAAACAGTATTACAACGGAACGCCCTTTGTGCCCAATGAACTGCTGACCGAGTTTGCAGTGGAGGAGCAGGAGCTGCTGGAGCAGTGGCTTGGGCAGCGGCGGGGCGGCAGAGTGCATATTATTACGCCGATGAAAGGGGAAAAATCCCGGCTGATTGATTTGGCGAGAGAGAATGCCAAGGTGGTATTATCCAGGGATATCGAGAAGCTTAAACGGGAAGAGGCAAGAACGGTGGGTGCGGCAAAGGAGCTGGCAGAGCTCTTGGGACTGCCGGGGGCGGACCGTCTGGAAGCGTTTGATATCTCCAATACCAGCGGATACCAGTCCGTGGCATCCATGGTGGTTTTTGAAAAGGGGAAAGCGAGAAAGAATGCTTACCGCAAGTTTAAACTGCGCACGGTAACCGGACCGGACGACTATAAGAGTATGGAGGAGGTATTGACCAGAAGATTTACAGACGAGCGGTTCGATGTTTTTCCGGATGTGATTATGATGGACGGTGGAAAGGGACAGGTCAATGTGGCGCTCAGGGTGCTGGAAAAGCTGGGGCTGGATATTCCGGTCTGCGGTATGGTAAAGGATGACAACCACCGGACGAGAGGGCTTTATTATAATAATGAGGAAATTTCTTTTCCCCGGAACAGCGAGGTTTTCGGAATGATTACCCGGCTGCAGGATGAGGCGCACCGGTTTGCAATTACCTATCATAAGCTGCTTCGGGGCAAGGAGCAGGTGAAAAGTATTCTGGACGAGATAAACGGGGTGGGACCGGCAAGGCGGAAAGCGTTAATGCAGTATTTTAAGGAGATTGACCGGGTAAAAAATGCTACCGTGGAGGAGCTTTCCGCAGTAAAGGGAATTACGCCGCAGGTTGCGGAGGAGATATACCGGTTTTTCCGGGAATAGACACAGCCACTTTTTCCTAGAGTTTGAAATGGTTCTGTGGTATAATAAAAACAGTTTTATTGCCGTAGACAAATCGGTAAATCTATTAGGTAATTGCGAAACTCTCTATTTTCAAAATCTAGTTGTGCAATGTAGACAAATAGCATAAGCAGGTGCTTTGGAGCCGTTGGTACTTAGGTGCCGTATTTTGGCACCTTATGTACCATTACGTGCGACAAGCAACGAAAGTGTACCTGCGTTGATTTGTCTACATTGTACAACGAATGCCGGCAAAAACAGAGCTTCGCAATTACCTAGGTAAATCTATCTAAAGGAGGAGAGGAATGTATTCCATTACATTAACCCAATTTATCGAAAAGCTGAATCTGGTAAATCATACACCGGAAATCAACACTGACGAGATTTTGATTACCGACCCGGATATTAACCGTCCGGCGGTCCAGCTTTCCGGATTCTTTGAACATTTTGACGCAAACCGCATCCAGATATGCGGAAATGTGGAGCATGCGTATATCAGCAGTATACATGACCGGGACGAAAGTGCGCTGATTTTTGACAAGCTGTTTCAGCACAAGTTTCCGTGTCTGGTGTTCTGCCGGGGACTGCAGCCTCAGGATTTTGTCATTGCGGCGGGGAGGAAATACGGAGTACCGGTACTGACCTCGGAATCTACCACCTCCGCCTTTGTGCATGAGACTGTCCGCTGGCTGCATGTGGAGCTGGCGCCAAGGATATCCATTCATGCAGTACTGGTTGACGTATATGGTGTCGGCGTCATGATTATGGGCGAAAGCGGTATCGGTAAATCCGAGGCGGCGCTTGAACTGATTAAACGGGGACACCGTCTTGTTTCGGATGATGTGGTAGAGATTAAAAAGGTATCGGATGATACGCTGGTAGGAACGTCGCCGGATATTACCCGTCATTTTATCGAGTTAAGGGGTATCGGCATTATTGACGTAAAAGCGTTATTTGGATTTGAATGCGTAAAGATGACCCAGTCCATTGATTTGGTTATCAATCTGGAGGAATGGGACAAGGACAATAATTATGACCGTATGGGGCTTGAAGACCAGTATACGGAATTTCTTGGCAACAAGATTGTATCGTATAATATTCCGATTCGTCCGGGGCGGAATCTTGCCATCATTGTAGAATCGGCTGCGGTTAACCACCGCCAGAAACAGATGGGGTACAATGCGGCGCAGGAGCTTTACAACCGCGTCACAAACAACATGAATAAGAATAAATAGGAGGATATAACGGCATGAGTAAATATGTATTTGGAGTGGATATCGGAGGAACTACCGTTAAGCTTGGCTATTTTACGGTGGAGGGCGAGCTGTTGGATAAGTGGGAAATTCCCACGCGCAAGGACGAGGGCGGACGGTTTATTTTACCGGATGTAGCCGCTTCCATCGAGGCGAAGCTTGCGGAGAAGGCTGTGGACAAGAGCGAGGTTGCCGGAGTGGGAATCGGCGTTCCGGGTCCTGTAAAAGACGACGGTACAGTGCTCCGCTGTGTAAACCTCGGCTGGGGAGTGTTTAATGTGGAGGACGAGGTGGAAAAGCTTCTTGGGCTTCCGGCAAAGGTCGGCAACGATGCCAATATGGCTTCCCTTGGCGAGATGTGGCAGGGCGGAGGAAAAGGGTTTTCTTCTATTGTCATGGTAACGCTGGGCACCGGCGTTGGCGGCGGCATTATTATCAACGGGAAAATGCTGTACGGCACCAACGGCGCCGGCGGAGAGATTGGACATATCTGTGTAAATGACGATGAAAAGGAAGTGTGCGGCTGCGGAAAGAAGGGCTGTCTGGAGCAGTATACTTCGGCAACAGGCATTACCAGAATGGCAGAGAGGGTGTTGAATAATACGGACAGGCCTTCCAAGCTCAGAAACGTGCAGTACATTTCCGCAAAGGAGATTTTTGATGCGGCAAAGGAGGGGGACGATTTAGCTCTTGAACTGGTGGAGGAGCACGGCAAGACGTTAGGTAAGGCGTTGGCGACGGTTGCCTGTGTATGCGACCCCGAGGCGTTTGTCATTGGCGGCGGCGTGTCCAGAGCCGGGGAAATCCTGCTTACTACCACGGCGAAATACTATCAGCAATATGTATTCCATGCATGCAAAAATACCAGGTTTGTTCTGGCTACGCTGGGCAATGATGCGGGGATTTACGGCTGTGCGGAGGCGATTCTGACAAAATAAGGAAATTATCTTAGTAAAAAAGACGAAAGGGGAGAGTTTCTCCCCTTTTTTTTCGTTACTTCTTACATTGATTTTCCGTGGAAGTATAGAATATAATAAATAAGTATGAGCAGACTGGGAATATTGCAGGAAAATTCCCGGCGGAAAGCGTCATGGAAAATGATGGCAGGGATGAATGGTTGGAAAAATGAGTCAGAATTTAATCAATGAATTATACCGAATAGTTGGGGAACAGAATGTCAGGCTTGACGAGCCGATGGCGAAGCATACGACCTTCCGAATCGGCGGACCGGCAAAATGTTTTGTGACGCCGCAGACCACGGAAGAGATTGGTCAGGTGGTGCTGCTCTGTAATGCGGAAAAGGTTCCGTTTTTCGTGATGGGGCACGGGAGCAATCTGCTGGTAAGCGATGCCGGCATGGAAGGGGTTGTCATTCAGCTTTATCAGAATTATGCAAAATTTTCAGTAGAGGGTTCCGTTGTGCGGGCACAGGCAGGGATTATGCTGCACCGGCTGGGGAATGCGTTGATGGAAGCGGAGCTGACCGGATTTGAGTTTGCAGCGGGAATCCCGGGGACGCTGGGAGGCGCCGTAATGATGAATGCAGGAGCCTATGGCGGCGAAATGAAAGATATTGTCACGGCGGTACAGCTGATGGATAAAAACGGAAACCTGTTTGAAAAGGATAAAGAAGAAATGGAATTTTCCTACCGCCACAGCATCGTGGAGGACGGTCAGTATATTGTGTTAGGCGCTTCGCTTAGGCTTGAGCCGGGAAAACGGGAAGAGATTGCTGCCAGAATGGAGGAGCTTGCTACGGCAAGAAAAGCAAAGCAGCCGTTGGAATTTCCCAGCGCCGGGTCAACCTTTAAGCGTCCGGAGGGATATTTTGCCGGTAAACTGATTATGGATGCCGGACTGCGGGGGCATCAGGTGGGCGGAGCCCAGATTTCGGAAAAGCATTGTGGTTTCGTGGTCAATAAAGGAGATGCCACGGCGGAAGATGTCATGAAACTGATTGATGAAGTTAAAGATAAGGTTTACGAGCAGTTTCAGGTGGAGCTGGAGCCTGAGGTACGGCTGGTGGGCAGGATATAGCGAAGAGGTCAGGCGGATGAGATTTATCATAGTAACCGGAATGAGCGGCGCCGGAAAAAGTACAACATTAAAGACGTTAGAGGATATCGGATATTTCTGTGTGGATAATCTGCCGATACAGCTGATTATGCGCTTTGCCGAGATTGCCTATGCCAAGGACAACGATATTAACAATGTGGCAATCGGTGTGGATATCCGGAGTGGAGTTTACCTTGAACAGCTTTCGGCGTGTCTCAGACAGCTGCAGGAGTCGCAGTACCACTACGAAATTTTGTTTTTGGATTCCAATGACGACGTGCTGATTAAGCGTTATAAGGAAACGAGGAGAAACCATCCGCTGGCAAGAAGCGGCAGAATAGAGGACGGAATAAAGATGGAGCGCAGCCGCATTGCATTTTTGCGGAAAGCGGCGGATTATATTATTGATACGACCAGCCTGCTGACGAGAGAGTTAAAGGCAGAGCTTGATAAAATATTTATTGAAAATGCAAAATACAGTAATTTTATTATCAGTGTAGTGTCTTTCGGGTTTAAATACGGCATTCCGAGGGATGCGGATTTAGTGTTTGACGTAAGGTTTTTACCCAATCCCTATTATCGTCCGGAGCTTCGTCCCCTTACCGGAAATGACGAATCCATCCAGAATTTTGTCATGCAGTTTGACGAGGCGAAGGAATTTATGAATAAAATTGTGGATTTGTTGGAATTTCTGATTCCGAACTATATCCAGGAGGGAAAGAACGGTCTGGTTGTTGCGGTTGGCTGTACGGGAGGAAAACACCGTTCGGTCACCCTTGCCAACGGAATTTATAAGGAATTGCAGACCCTGCCCTACAGCGTACGGATTGACCATAGGGATATTGAAAAGGATGCCGTCAGAAAGGGCTGAGGAATATGTCGTTTTCAACAAAGGTGAAGGAAGAAATTGGACGGCACGGCAGTAGCAGCAGACATTGCAGGATTGCGGAGCTGTTGGCGCTGGTGCTGGCAACCGGAGAGGTGGAGATTCAAGATGAACGAATCAAATTGGTTTTCCGTCCGGAAAATGATTTGATTGGGGACAGATTATGCAGGCTGACCGGTCAGTTGATGGAGACGGGAGAGAACCTTCTGCGCCGTCCCCGGTATATAGAGATAACCGACCCCGATTTGGTAAACCACCTGCTGCAGACAGTAAAGCTTTCGGATTATGTGGATTATCTGGAGGATGACTGGCTGGATGAGGAGGAGCTTTCGGCAATGGATGAGAACGCTGTTACCTATGTATCCTCCCGGGGAGTTTCCCTTCAGAACTGCCATTTCCCCAGACAGGTGATACAGAAGGACTGTTGTAAAAAGGCGTTTATCCGGGGAATGTTTCTGGCTGCCGGGTCAGTGAACGACCCAAATAAGGCATACCATTTTGAAATTGTGGTAAGGAATGCAGAGCTTGCGGAGGAGATAAGAGCGGTAATCGGCAGCTTTTCTCTGGAAGCGAAGGTGGTCAAGAGAAAAAAATATTATGTGGTTTATTTAAAAGAGGGCTCCATGATTGTGGACATGCTGAATATTATGGAGGCTTATGTAAGCTTGATGGATATGGAAAATGTCCGGATTATCAAGGATATGCGAAATGATATCAACCGCCGGGTGAACTGCGAAACGGCGAACATTAAAAAAACGGTCAGTGCAGCAAGAAGGCAGATTGAGGATATAGAATACATCGAAAAAACAAAGGGATTAAAAGCGCTTAACGATTCGCTGCGGGAGCTGGCGGAGCTGCGGCTGGAGGAGCCGGATGCCAATTTGAGCGAGCTTGGAGAAATGTTGAATCCACCGGTATCAAAATCCGGTGTGAATCATAGATTAAGAAAGATAAGCAGTATTGCAAAACAGATTAGAGAGAATAACCAGATATAAGGAGGAAAAAGGAAAATGACAAGCGAAACAGTAACGGTAAATTTGGCGGCGGATGCGGAGGCAAGGCCGGTGGCGGTGCTGGTGCAGAAAGCAAGCCAGTTTGAAAGTAAGGTCTACATTCAGTCCGGAGACAAGAAAATCAATGCAAAGAGCATTATGGGCATGATGAGTTTAGGGCTTACACAGGATAAAGAGGTTACGGTTTCCGCAGAGGGAGCGGACGAGAGTGAAGCGGTGGAAAACCTTACCAGTTATCTGCAAAACGCAAAATAAAAGCGATTTCACGGATGAAAAAGCGAAGTATGGCGTCTGAATACAGAAGGATGAAAAAAATTTGGTATTTTTGTGCTTTTGAGGTTTTCAAAACAGGAAATATATGTTAAGCTAGAGAGGAAGCAGGTAGTGCAGAAACATGGAGGTTTCAATTAGATTTCAAAGGAGTGGTGAATATGTCATCAATTAATGGTATCTGGGGTAATGACAGTACCTCATATTATTTCGGAGGCTCAACCAGTAGTTCATCCAGTATGGGCGGTAATATTCTGGGAATTGATTTGGCAGAATATGCGTCCGTTACCAGAGGTTCTTACCGGAAATTAGCAAAGGCCTATTATCAGAAGTACGGTAACGAAAGCAAGACAGACAGTACGGACAATTCAGAGGATGCAAAGAAGAAGCAGACCGAAACCAAGGCGGCTGTGAACAGCATGAAGACAAATGCCGCAGCATTGAGCAGAACGGCAGGGGTATTGACGAAGACGGGTAAGAATTCACTGTTCAATAAGGTGGAGATTACCGACAAGGAGACCGGTGTAAAGACTGAGGATTATGACCGGGATAAGATTTACAAGGCGGTCAGCGATTTGGTTGAATCTTATAATACCTATGTCAAGAAGGCTGCGGACAGTACAGACAATACAGTGCTCAGACAGACATTGAACATGGTGCGTTCGGCTTCAATTAATGGCTCCATGCTTCAGAAGGTTGGCATTAAGATTAAAGAGGACAATACATTAGAGCTGGATGAAGAGACATTCAAGGGAGCAGATATGAGCAGGATTAAAACCTTATTCAACGGTTCGGGTTCCTTTGCCGACAGGATTCAGACGGTTGCAAACAATGTTGACCGGAGAATGGATAACCTGCTGGGGAATAAGAATTTCTATACGGCTGCGGGTACGCTCAGCAAGTATTCCACCGGTGATATTCTGGATAGCTTCTTATAATAGACTGCTATCGGCAGGGTGAAGAAAGATTTTGTTAAGAACGTCAAAGAAAAATCGCTTTGGCGTTCTTTTTTTCGTATAGTTTTCGGTGTTTCCTATCTTGCCCTTTGATAGTTAGTATGATAAAATAATGGTAATTATATTTTGGTCTGGTCAGTGGGGTGACCGCGGTTACATTTGCCGCAAGGACCGTTTTTGATGGGAAACCATTTTATAGAATATAGAAAAAGTAGGTGAATGTAATGGGGCGTTTTTCAAATTTTCTGAACAAGATTCCATTTATGCGAAAAGCGGACACACCAGTAGTCGAGCAGACGAACAATGTGGAGAAGCAGTACAATAAGGCAATGGAACTGGTAGAGCACGGAATTTCCGAAGAAGCAATCAAGGCATTGGACCAAATCGCAGATATCGGAATGATGGAGATGCAGTATCAGCAATATGGCTGTGATGCGCTTAAGATACTGGGAGAGGTTCATGAGACAGGAAAGTATCAGAATATTAAGGCACATGTTGACAGGGAAAAGGCAGCTAAGTATTATGAGCGGTGTATTAAGCTGGTGGAGGACGGAAATCTTCTCTATAAGCTCGGACTGTTAATGCTGGATATTCAGAATTTTTCAAAGGCGATTACTTATCTGGAGAAAGCGGCGTCCTATAATGTTAACCAGGCGTATATGCGTCTTGGCGATATTTATGAAAACGGACTTAATCGGATTGATGAAAGAGGACAAAAAAGTGATTTCATTGTTCCGATTGATATAGAGAAAGCGAAGAGCTGGTATCAGAAGCTGGCGGATAAGGGAGACGATAAGGCAAAGGCTGCGGTTGAGCGGATTGAATATAACGCCACCCATGCGGACAGCATTGAATTTGAAGAGAAGGATAAGATATATTCCCAGATTTCCGAGAAACGGAAAGCAAAGGGAATAGAGTTCCGCTATAAGGCAAATGATGCCACAAAGCTTCAATATCAGTACACCTATATACATGACCAGGTGGAGGGATATATACATAAGCTTCCGAAGGACTGGGTAAAAAGTATTGATGTGGACACAGATGAGGAATACTATGCTCCAAGCCACACCTATACGGATTTTGCAATCTACGTTACCTATACGACGGTGCCTAAGGACTCGGAGCGTAAGATAGATGATTACCTTTATTATCAGAATGAAGCCTATGACTGTGATGTGAATATTACGCCGTATATTACGGAGTATGCGAACGGTATATCCGCCAGGTTCTATCATAAGGAGATAGATAAAGGTATCGTTACCTTTGTCTTTAAGCAGAAGAACCGCTGGGCGTGTCTCCGTTTTGTCTGCTCCACGATGGATATTATGGAGCAATATAACGAGATTATTTTTGAGGTGGCGAACTCCTTTGCTTTCGTCATTCCGACCCTGTTAAGCAACAAGAGTGCAAACCGGACGGAGATTCAGTATTATAATGAAGCAATCTATTATTATAATATGGAAGATTATGATAAGGCGATGGAAAATGCAACGACGGCATTGCAGCATGGCAGTGAGAAAGCAAGTTACCTGCTGATTGAGCTGTATTATGATGAGGACAGCCCGTATAGGGATATCTCGAAAACCCTGAGCTATGCCAAGCAGTTATTTGAAGCCAATAAGGATTCGGATTTGGCATTCCTGATAGGAACGATTTATGACCAGCAGCTTAAGAATTATATGGAAGCAAGGAAATGGTATGAGAGCGCAGACCGCCTGGAGCATAAGCGGGTGCCCTTTTATCTGGGCAGATTTTACTACTATGGACTGCTGGACGGAAAGCGGGACGGCGAGAAGGCGCTGTCTTATCTCAAAAAGGCGCTGGAGAACGGTATCTTTGAAGCAGAGCCGTATATTAAGGATATTGAGAGCCTGGGAGATGCGTCAAAGCTTCAATCCACGATTGACATGTGGGAGCGTGCGGTAACGGAAGGAATTGCAGATACGGCGCTTAAAGTAGCCATGAATAAAAAGGAACAGGTTTTCTATCTTGCAACGGATGAGGAGATTGAACAGGCATTTTTAAAGGCGATTGAACTGGGAAGCGTGCAGGCGGCATATGAATACGGTGCGTACTGCCAGATGAAGGAAAAGGAAGAGGGATACAGCGGACCGGTGAAGAGCCTGGACTATTTCTTCAAGGCATATGAAGCAGGTTATGAAGACTTTGGAAAAGAATATCTGTACCAGGTTATCGAGCATAAGATTTCACAGGGTGTCTCGGATGATGAGAAGCTGCGGTTATATTATGATGTGGCGGCAAAGGGTTCCCTTCCGGCAGTCAAAAAGGTGCTTTCCATGGTGCGTGCATTGGATAAGACGCTGATAGAGTTGTACGAGGGACTGAAGGATATTGTCAAAGAGGGTGATGTGGAAGCCTTAAGCGGTATGCATTTAATTGAGGAACAATTTAAAGAACTGCTGAACCCGGTTGAAAGCGATTCCAATAAGGTGATTCAGAATAAGTTTTTCCGTTTACAGGTGCCGAGAAGCTGTACTGCGGTAATCAATGATGAAGGCGGTACAATTCGTTTTGCAGATTCCGCAGTGGAGTTTGCCGTGGCGGAGATGCCGGTTAAGGTAGACACGGAAGAAGAATACAATAAAGTATTTAATTTAATCTATAAAGAGTATGCAGGAGAAGAAAATTCAGAAATTCTGGTTGCGAACTCCAGAATGGTTGGTTCCGGAATGTTAACCCGGAAAGCGGGAAATAACCGATACAGCATTCTGTTAATCAGTTCAAAAAATCAGTATCTGTTTAAGTTAAGTTCCATTGACCGCAGAGAATTGATGAGGTTCAAGGATCAGGCATTAGAGATTGCGCTTACTTTAGTTGAATCCGGAGAGATTTATGTGGCAAGTGGTGACCGTGCAAATAAGCATATCGGACTTACCTTATTGATGTCGGGAAATAGTGATAACAGTATGCTGTCTATCAGTAAGGACGAAGATGAGGAAGACGGAATGGTCTTTGTGTAATACATGAGCAAGGGTAACAACAGATGAGAGGGGCGCTTGGGATTGCGCCTCTTTTCCTTTATCGGGCAAAGTGGCGGAAGAAGGTGGATTATGCTGACAGTTTCCGTTGATACCGGAAGTAAAGAGCCAATCTATGAGCAGATTTATAAGTATATTCGTGAGGAAATAAAGAACGGCAGCATTGCCTGCGGGGTTAAGCTGCCCTCCAGCAGGGGACTGGCTCAGCATCTGGCGGTGAGCCGGAACACTGTCGATATGGCATATGGGCAGCTTCTGTCGGAGGGATATATTGAGTCGGTTCCGAAAAAAGGCTATTACGTCTGCGATTTGGAAACCTTATATGTCGAGGGGATTCAGGTTCGGGAGACGGTCAGGGAAGAATCGGCAGTGCATACCGAAGAATCGGAATATCTGGTGGATTTTTCCCCCAACGGGGTGGACATGCGTTATTTTCCGTATAATAAATGGCGGAAACTGATGAAAGAATGTCTGATTGATGACAACAAGGAATTATTCCTGGCGGGAGACCATCAGGGAGAGCTGGAGCTAAGACGAGCGGTACAAACCTATCTTCATCAGTCCAGGGGGGTGCAGTGCCGGATTTCCCAGATTGTTATCGGGGCGGGAAGCGATTATATGCTTTTGCTGTTGAGCCGGATTTTTAAGAAAAAGCGGCATGTGGCAATGGAAAACCCCACCTATAAGCAGGCGTATACGATATTTCGGAGTGTAGATTACCCGGTAACGCCGATAGACTTGGACGAGCAGGGAATCCGGGTGGATTTGCTGGAAAAAAGTGATGCGGATTTAGCCTATGTCACGCCGTCACATCAGTTTCCGCTGGGGCTTATCCTGTCTGCAAACCGGAAACGGCAGCTGTTGTCCTGGGCAGGAAAACAGGAAAACCGGTATATCATTGAGGATGATTATGACAGTGAATTTCGTTATTTCGGAAAACCGATTCCGGCTTTACAAAGCCAGGACCCTTTTGGTAAGGTAATCTACATGGGAACTCTTTCCAAGGCGATTGCCCCGGGAATCCGGATGAGCTATATGGTGCTGCCGGAAAGCTTACTTGCGGAATATAACCGGGAGGCAGGATTTTATTTCTCCACCGTTTCCCGAATCGACCAGAATGTGATTGGACAGTTTTTGGCGCAGGGGCATTTTGAGCGGCATTTAAACCGGATGAGGAAGATTTATAAGGCAAAGCACGATATATTGCTGCAAAGCCTGAAAGAATCGGGAATCCCGGCACAGATAAGCGGAGAAAGTGCAGGACTGCATTTTCTGTTGAAATTCGGCGGGGTATCGGAGCATGCGGCGGAGGAGGAAAGACGGCTGGTGGAGCAGGCAAAGAAAGAGAAAGTCAGAGTATATGCACTCTCTGATTATTATATAGAGGAGAAAATGCGGCATCCGACGGTATTGGTCGGTTTTGCAAGAGTGAAGGAAGAAGAGATTACAGAAGGGATTAGGCGCCTTACAGGGGCATGGATGAAGAAAGAGGAAAATGCCCGATAAATATGATTTTTGGGGAGGGGTTTAGAGCCCGGATGAGTGAAGAAAGGAAGGATGACGATGTACCGGAATATCATGAACGACTTAATGGAGTGGTACGAACATGGACAGGACAGGGTTCTGCTGTTAAAGGGCGCCAAGGGCGTGGGAAAGACGTGGGCGATAATCGATTTTAGCCAGGGCTTTTATAAAAAGCTGATTTATGTCGATTTGGAAAAGGATGAGGAGGTTTATCCCCTGTTTAAGCAGGGAACAAGGGTAAGGGCGGAAAAACTGATTGCGGCGTTGGCAATGTACTGCGACGAGGTTTTTGAAGAGGGGAATACGTTGTTTGTCTTTGACGAGGCGCATCTTTATCCCAAAGCGATAGAAGCAATCATGAGTTTAAAGGCACAGCGGACAGAGCTGCCAATCTGTATTATTTCTTCCACGGTGGGAACCATTGCCCATGAGGCGGAGTTCGTCAGGGAGGTTTATCCACTGACGCTTTATCCGATGACCTTTGAAGAATTTTTGACGGCAAATAAAGCGCAGGAGCTTTGTAAATATATTGAGAAGCAGAAGCTGGAACCGGTAGCCCTGGAGATTACCGACCGGATTACCGAATACCTCAAGGTGTTTTATATTACTGGCGGGATGCCGATTGTTGTACTGGACTATATCAAGAATCATGATTTGAACCGCGTGGATGCGATTTTGAAGGCGCTGCTTGTGCGGTGCAAGGAGCATATCGACCGGTATGTGCCAAGGGCATATGCCGTTAAGGTGAATAAAATATGGAACAGCATTCCGGCACAGATGGAAAAGGACAACCGGAAGTTCATGTATCAATATGTGGACGAAAAGGCGCGGGCGCGGGAGTATGAAAATTCGGTAAACTGGCTGGTGGAAACGGGGCTGGTCAGAAAAGTAAACCGGATTAAGGACGGAATACCGCCTCTGGCGCTGCAGGTAGACGAAAAATCCTTTGAATTATACCATCTGGACCACGGGCTGCTTCGGGTAATGTGCGGAGTACCGCACCACCAGATAAAAACCATGGAGCACGAAATGGAGGATATCAACGGTGCGCTGCTGGAGCAGTTTGTGCTGTCCGAGCTGACCATGAATAAGACGGTGCAGGGGCTTTATTTCTGGATATCCGGTGCGACCGCCAGAGTGGATTTTGTTTTTGAGGATGACGGCGAGGTGGTGCCGGTGGATGTTCAGTCGCGAATCCGCAGGAAGGCGCAGAGCGTTAAGGTATTCCAGAGTAAATACCGGAACCGTATGGCAATCCGAATCTCTCTGGATGAACTGCATTTTTCAAAAGGGGTACTGAATATACCGCTTTATGGACTGTGGAATTTCTAAAATCAGAAAAATTGATATTAACCGTTAGGAACAGCAGGAGGTTTATTGATGAAACCATTAGGGGAGCAAACCAAAGAAGAATTACTTGCACTGAAGGAGGTGCTGAGCCGGAAATATAAGGAAGCACAGGCGAAAGGGCTTAAACTGGATATGTCGAGAGGAAAACCGGGGATTTCCCAGTTGGATTTATCCCTTCCCATGCTGGATATTCTGACATCCAAGGATGAAATGACAGCCAGCGACGGTATGGATATCCGCAATTACGGTGTGCTGGACGGCATTCCGGAGGCAAAGCAGCTGATGGCGGAAATGATGGAAACGACGCCGGAGCATGTAGTGGTATTTGGAAATGCCAGCTTAAGCATTATGTATGATACGGTTTCCAGAGGAATGCTTAAAGGGTATCTTGGAGAAACACCGTGGGGTAAGCTTGAACGGGTGAAATTTCTCTGCCCTGTACCGGGATATGACAGGCATTTTGCCATTACGGAGCACCTGGGAATCGAGATGATTAATGTTCCGCTGCTGGAAGACGGACCGGATATGGATTTGGTGGAGAAGTATGTCAGTGAGGATGCGGCAGTCAAGGGAATCTGGTGCGTGCCGAAGTATGCCAATCCGACAGGGATTACCTATTCGGATGAGGTGGTAAGACGGATGGCGGCATTAAAGCCTGCTGCAAAGGATTTCCGCATTTTTTGGGATAATGCGTATTGTATCCATCATTTATACGAGGATAAGCAGGATAAAATTTTGGATATTCTTTCCGAGTGTGAGAAAGCGGGCAATCCGGATATGGTATTTGAGTTTGTCTCCACGTCCAAGGTTTCTTTTTCCGGTGCCGGAGTTGCGGCAATCGGTACCTCAAAGGCAAATATCGCAGATTTGAAAAAGACGATGACGATACAGACCATCGGGTATGATAAGATTAACCAGCTAAGACATGTGAAATTCTTTAAGAATAAAGCAGGTCTGGATGCACATATGATGAAGCATGCAGCGCTGATGCGGCCTAAGTTTGAGGCGGTATTGGAGGTATTAAATGAAGAACTGGGCGGTTTGGGGATTGGAAGCTGGATAAAGCCGAGAGGCGGTTATTTCATTTCCTTTAACGCAATGGAGGGATGTGCAAAGGCGATTGTGGCAAAATGTAAGGATGCCGGTGTGGTAATGACCGGCGCCGGTGCAACGTATCCCTATGGAAAGGACCCTCAGGACAGCAATATCCGTATTGCGCCGTCTTTTCCGACGCCGGAGGAAATGCGGGAAGCAGCGGAGCTGTTTACGCTCTGTGTAAAAATGGTAAGTGTGGATAAACTGTTGGAATCAAAGTAAAGGAATTTGTGGGCAGTATGGCAAAAAAGGAAGTAAAGACTAACGCAATGCGGATACTGGATAAGCATAAGGTGGCATATCGGACGAAAACCTATGCGTGTGATGAGTTTATAGACGGAATCCACGTGGCGGATAAAAACGGGGATTCCTATGACCAGTCCTTTAAAACCCTAGTTGCAGTAGGAAAAACGGGAGCGCATTACGTGTTTGTCATTCCGGTGGACAGGGAGATTGATTTTAAGAAAGCGGCAAGGCTTGTGGGAGAAAAGGCGGTGGAGCTGATTCCGGTAAAGGATATCAACTCCGTTACCGGTTATATCCGGGGAGGATGCACGCCGCTTGGAATGAAAAAGCTTTATCCGACAGTGATTCAGGAGAGTGCGAAGGCATTTGACGAAATTATCATCAGCGGCGGAAAGCTGGGAATGCAGATTTTGATTAATCCGCTGGATTTGGCAGAGGTGATAGGCGGAAGCTTCGGCGATATCATTGTCGGGGAAAATTCATAAAGAAAAATTAAATAGTCTGTTCATTTTTATGTCGGAAAATCCGATATAAAAGATGAAAAGGTGAAGTGGCGAAACATGGAGGCTTGGTCACTTTTCTTTTTGGTTGTTATTAATTCTATTGTTTCATGGAAAAGAAAGGAGTTGAGTACCATGAAAATCAAAAGCAGCACGGTGGCAATGTCCGGAGCGCAAAGCTATAGCCACTACCAGGAAAATACGGTGGTCACCACCCAGATGCGGAAATCGCAATGGAATGCATTACAGGACGCCGTAAAACAGGAGGAAGGTGCTGAAGCGGACATCTCTATTTCGGAACAATCCAGAAAGATTTGGGAAAAGTTCAAAGAGGAGCAGGAAGAGGCGAAGAAAGGAGCGGGCAGTTTTCCGTCGGAAATGCAGGAGGCGGAGAAAACACGCCAGCCGCAGAATCCAATCAGGCTTTCGGAAAAGGACGAGCAGATGATTAAAATACTAAGACGTCTTTTGGAAATGCTCAGAAAGTCACAAAAGGGCGGGCGCCTGTATTCTGTCAAGGATATGATGGCGGAGTTGAAGACAGAAGAAGTGTCCAGCATGGATTCCCATTTTGGGACGACGATGAAGAGGGCAGGTCTTAGCCAAAGCATGTCCCTGTCCAAGAGCTTTTCGGTAATTGATTTGCGGAGCAGTGCGTCCACAATGGGGAATGCGGGTAGTATCGGAACAGGCGTTTCCACGGCATGGGTTCGTCATACGGAAACCAGCAGCTTCATTATGGAGCAGGAGAGTGCGACGTTTTCGGCAACCGGTATTGCAAAAACGGCAGACGGGAGAGAAATCCAGTTTGGTGTGGATTTGCAGATGTCCAGAGGCTTTGTGGGCACCCTTTTTTCCGAGAAGGACGAAGAGGTGATACTGACTGACCCGCTGGTTATCAATCTGGACAGTCAGACAGCCAGTGTGTCCGACCAGAAATTCTATTTTGATTTGGATGCGGACGGAAAGAAGGAAGAGATATCTTCATTGGGCTCTGGCAGCGGTTTTCTTGCCTATGACAAAAACGGCGACGGCGTGATTAATGACGGCTCGGAGCTGTTTGGAACAAAGTCGGGCGACGGTTTTGCCGATTTGGCGAAATATGATGAAGACGGCAATGGCTGGATTGATGAAAATGACCGCATCTTTGACAAGTTGAAGGTATGGATAAAGGATGAAAACGGCAATGACCGGCTTCTGAATCTGAAAGAGGCAGATGTGGGAGCGATTTATCTGGGGAGCGCCGATACCCGGTTCCATCTGAATGATGCCGGGACTAACCGGACGAATGCGGTAATCCAGAAAACAGGGGTATTCTTAAAGGAAACCGGAGAAGTGGGAACGATACAGCATGTAGATTTGGCAGTATGATAAACCACTGGGACGGAATGAAAAAAGTGTGTTGTTACCATAATTTATGGTAAATGAACCGCAGACCGGGAATTTGGACTGGTCTGCGGTTTTTATAATAGCGGAGCATATAATCGTAGAATGCTCAGCCAAAGCCGGTAGGGCTTATTCATTTTAAGGCAGGATTCGTAGGTCATTTCCTCCGATACGGATATGGTGTCCAGAATATCCTCCTTGACGGCGTTGATTTCTTTACAGTGATAAAGAAAAGCGGCGCATTCAAAATGCAGATACAGGCTGCGGTAATCCAGATTGATGGAGCCGACCACGGCATAGTTGTCATCCGCCACCATCATTTTGGAATGGATGAAGCCCGGCACATATTCATATATTTTTACCCCTGCCTTAGTGAGGGGCTCGTAAAAGGAGCGGGTCATCATGAATACAGTTTTCTTATCCGGAACTCTGGGGGTGACAATCCGGACGTCAATGCCGCTCTGGGCGGCGAGAGTCAGCGCAGTAATCATTTCATTGTCTACAATCAGATAGGGCGTGGTAATATAAATGTATCTGGTGGCGCGGTGAATCATATTCAGATAAACATTTTCCGCCACAATTTCCGAAAACAGGGGATTATCCGCATAGGGCTGGACGAAGCCGTCCGCCTGCGCCCTGATTTCCGGCGGAAAATCCGCGAGGGTGCAGTGGTAGTGCTCATAATCCACCGGCTTCCCGGAAACATGCTGCCAGAGCTGTAAAAACATGACGGTAAAGTTCCATGTAGCTTCCCCCTTGAGCATGATGCCGGAATCCTTCCAGTAACCGGCGAGCTTCTGTCTCTGGTTGATATATTCATCCGCCAGATTTATCCCTCCGGTAAAGGAGGTGTACCCGTCAATGACCGTAATTTTTCTGTGGTCACGGTTGTTGAGCCGCAGGGACAGGGTAGGACTGAAAGGGTTGAAACAGAAGCATTCAATACCGAATGTCCGAAGCTCCTCATAATACATTGCGGGAAGGGTCCGGACGCTTCCCATATCATCATAAATGATTTTGATTTCCACACCGGCTTCTGCCTTTTTTTTCAGAATATCCAGAACACTGTTCCAGAAGGTTCCGTTATGGATAATGAAATATTCCATAAAAATGAAATGCTCTGCTTTTTCCAGCTCTTGCAGCAGCGTAAGGTAAAGCTCCTCTCCGGAGGAAAAATATTTTACCGAGGTATTCTGGCAGACAGGGTATTTGGCAAGGTTGTAGATATAGCTTGCCTGAGGAGCGGCATGCCTGCTGATAGCCTCGATTTTTTCTAAAACCGCAGGGTCCTGCGAAAGATGTGTTTTGGATTCCGCCACTGCGGCGCGGACGCTTTTCCGGAATTTGCGCCGGGTTCCGTTTACCGAGAGCAGGAGATAAAAAAGACCGCCAAAAATGGGGATGAGCAGGATAGTAATTCCCCATGCCAGCTTATAGGCGGGATTGATGGGGCGGTTAATAATATACAATACCACAACAATGCTAATCAGCGAAAAAACAACCTGAATCTGCAGGTAGTGCTCTTTTAACTGGATATAGGTAAATACGATAAAAGCGACCTGCAAAAGCACCAGAAAAATTACCCATATCATTTTATCCATAAACAGGGTGTAGTCTCCCCGCTTTCTTTCCTTGTCAATTACATTTTGTCTACTCATATTATCATCCTCCTGGTATCTGCCACCTTCCTGCGGCTCCGCAGGGAAGAATCAGACCATTGTCGGAAACCGGAAGTCCAAGCTCTTCCGCTTCCACGTACCCGCCGTGCTTTCCGGTAATTTCCGTAGAGATAAGATAGCCAAGAACGGCGGGCGCCAGTCCCGTGGTATAGGAATTTACAAGGAAGAATAGCGGTTCATCGCTTAACAGCTGCCCGCAAAGGGCAATAAAGGGATGAATTTTCTCCTCGATTTTCCAGATTTCCCCCTTAGGGCCGCGTCCGTAGGAGGGCGGGTCCATGATAATCGCATCATAATGGTTGCCCCGGCGGATTTCCCGCTCGACAAATTTTACACAGTCGTCCACAATCCAGCGGATTGGCGCATCGGCAAGCCCCGATGCCTGTGCGTTTTCCCTTGCCCAGGTTACCATGCCCTTTGATGCGTCTACATGGGTAACGCTTGCTCCCGCCATGGCAGCGGCACAGGTGGCGCCGCCGGTATAGGCAAACAGGTTTAACACCTTTACGGGTCGGCGGGCATGGCGGATTAGTTCGGAAAACCAGTCCCAGTTTGCCGCCTGCTCCGGAAACAGCCCGGTGTGTTTAAAGCTGAAGGGCTTTAACTGAAAGGTCAGTTCTTTATAGTGAATGGACCATTGCTCCGGAAGGTCAAAAAATTCCCATTCGCCGCCGCCCTTTTTACTCCGGTGATAATGGGCGTTTAATTTTTTCCACGCCGGATTTTTCTTTGGCGTACTCCAGAGCACCTGCGGGTCAGGGCGCAGAAGGATATAGCTGCCCCAGCGCTCCAGTTTTTCCCCTTCCGATGTATCAATAATTTCATAATCCTTCCAGCCGTCTGCTACCCACATAACCGTCTCCTTATCCGTCTATTTGTTTATTGTTAACTTCTTTTCTTTGCAATATCCTATTATATAGGGGTATTTCCTATTCGTCAAACGGTTTGTCAGGGGAAAATATGACTTTTGTCACATAAAAAAGCTTTCTTTTTTCACTGTCCGGGAAAAGGAAATACTGGTAAGATGGGCTTATCGGATAAACGGAAAATAAGTGCGGGCAGGGAAAAGCTATAGCGCCGGATTGTCCTGCTGCCGGAATAAGATAAAGGAGACAGATATGGAAGAGATTATCGTAAAAACAACGGAGCTGACGAAAAAATATGATAATAAGGTTGTTGTAGACGGACTGAATTTAGAAATCAGAAAGGGAGAAATCTTTGGTCTGCTGGGCCCCAACGGGGCGGGTAAAAGTACCACAATGAATATGATTTGCTCGATTGTGCGTCCGACTGCCGGAGAGGTCAGCCTTTTCGGGAAAAATCCGCTGAAACAGAAAAAAGAGGTTATCAAAAAGGTAGGCTATATTCCGCAGGAGCTGGCAATCCACGGAAAATTAAAGGCATGGGAGAATGTGGAGTTGTTTACCTCGCTGTACGGGATAAAAGGGAATGCGTTAAAACAGGCGGTGGAGGAGTCGCTGGAGTATGTAGGGCTTTCGGAGAAAAGAAACGAATTTGCCGGAAAGTTTTCCGGCGGGATGAAGAGGAGATTAAATATAGCCTGCGCCATCGGGCATCACCCGGAATTATTGATTTTCGACGAGCCGACCGTGGGAATTGACCCGCAGTCCAGAAACTTTATTCTGGAAAGGATTAAACAGTCAAACAGGGAAGGCGCAACGGTGATTTATACCAGCCATTATATGGAAGAGGTAGAGGAAATCTGCACCCGGATTGCCATTATGGATAACGGAAAAATTATTGCCTGCGGTACAGGTGAGGAGTTAAAAAGGCTGGTAAAGGAGGACGGAGAGGGAATTACGCTGGAGGAGGTATTTCTGATTCTTACCGGTAAACGGTTAAGAGATTACGGAGAATGAGGAGGAGAACATGCTGTATTATTTAATCAAAAATAACATTAAGCTGATGTTTAGAAATAAATGGGTAATTGTGCTGTTGATTATGGGACCTGTGTTTGTTATTGCCATACTGTCCAGCGCTTTTGAGGAGCTGATGAAGTCCTATGAAAAGGCGGATAGCTTTTCGGCAGGGTACCGCATGGAGGAGGAAAGCGCTTTTGCAGGTGGTATCGACTGGATTAAGGAGGCGGGAAAGGAAGCGGGAATTGTTTTTTCCGAGTATCCGGAGGGAGAGCCGGAGGAGCTGATGAGCAGTAACGGGCTGGCAGGGTTCGTGGTTTTTGAAAAGGATAGGTACAGTCTGTATGAATCCGATGACAATAAGGCGGAGGGAATTGCCCTGGAATATTTTATCAGCCGGGTGATGAGCCAAGCCGGGGAGGGAATACCGCAGAGTTTTGCTGATGCAGTCAAAGATGAGGGATTCCGGGAACTGCCGGTGGAAAAGCTGGATTATATGCCGGCGATTGATTCAACGGATTATTATGGCATTGTATATATCGTCTATTTTATCTGGTGCGGTATTGTCTGCATTTCCGGGGTTTTATCCAGTGAGAAGAAAAACGGGATATTCAAAAAATATCAGGTGTCAGCGGTATCTGTACAGCGTTTGTTCCTGTCCAGATGGATTTCCTGTACGGCTGTGGTGGCAGGCGGAATAGCGGTTACGGTTTTGCTTTGCGCCTGGATGTTTGGAATTACCTGGGGGAACATTCCGTGGAGTATTCTGATTTTGTTTTTCGGTATACTGGCGGCAAACGCATTTGGCCTGTTTGTGTTTTACCTCGTTGATAATCTTGCCATTACTATCGGTCTGGTATTTACCGCTGTATTTTTTATGGGATTTGTAGGCGGTTCCTTTGAAACCTATATGTTTTCCTCAACTCCGGAATGGATAAAACAGTTATCGCCCATTTACTGGCTTGACCGTACACTTGTGGAGTATTCCTGTATGGGAAAAAGCGACTATACCGGAGTTTGTATAGAATGTATGCTGGGAATCATTGTAATCTGCATTTCCGGGGCGATGCTGGCGGATAAGATAAAAAGGAGGGGAAAAGCGTGAGTTATTTTCAATCGTTAATGAAGATGAAATTACTGTTGAGGAATAAAGGTTTTTTATTCTTCCTCTGTGTGACGCCGATGGTTTCCGTGCTTCTCCTAAATCTGAACAGCTCCGGTACGGAGCAGACAAACCGGAGGGGAAATACCGTGATGGAATTAAAAAATCCCGCAGCGAAGGCGGTGTATGTGGCGGATACTGCCACCTATATCATAAAGGTGTATGATGCGGCGGGGTCTGCGTGGTCGGATAATGTGCTGGAAAGCCTGGCGGAAACCGGAATGTTTTCGGTATGCAGGAGCAGGGCGGAGGGCATGACGGAGAGCGAGGCGCTCGCACAGGCGAAAAAGGATGCCTACGAGGACAGGGCAGGGGTAATCCTGTATCTGAAAAGGGAATTTGACGACGGGGTGGAGCAGGGTGACTGGAGCCGGGCGCTTCAGGTGTATCGTGTATCGGAGGATGAACGTTTTGCGCTGTTTGAAGAAAATCTGTTGAGCCGGCTTTCGGTAATCTATGGGCTGGCGGTGCAATCGGCAGGGGATAAGGAAAAGGTAAAGGATATACTTTCGGCAGTGAAATCGGCGGCACCCAAAAAGCAGGTGGTGACGATAAGCGGAACGGATGAAGTCAGACTGGACGGCGCATATGAAGAATGCAGGAAGCATGTAGGCTATTCCTTTGCCATTGTTACACTGGGCTTTCTGTTTTGCGGCGTATGCATAGCCTATACCGTAATTGAGGAACAGGAAAACAAGGTGTATACCCGGATTATGCTGTCCAGGGCGGGCAGATATGAGTATCTGCTGGCGAAGCTGGTCACCTCCGTCGGTATTGCCTTTTTACAGACCGGAATTATTGCGGTTTTCATGCTGCTGCTGTTAAAACCGGATTTTGGATTAAGCATGTGGAGCTATCTGTTTTTGGTCTTTCTCATGGGGGTAATTTTTGATATGCTGAGTCTGTGTGTTGGAGTGTTAATGGGGGATGTGATGGGAGCAAATTTTGCGGTATTTACCGTCTGGAGTGTTTCTGCCATGCTTGCCGGTCTGTATTTCCCGCTGGAAAGCAGCGCTCCGGCTATTAAGATGCTTTCAAACCTCATGCCCCAGCGCTGGTTTTTAAAGGGAGCAGAAATGTTGATGATGGGAGACAAATCTGCATATTCTATGTTATTATGTATTACAGCGGCATATTTGATTGTCATTCTGTGCGTAGGAACGGCAGGTCTTAAAATGAAACAGAAGGAGTAAGCGGATTTGGCATGATGGAAGAGCAGATTAGGGAAAATTATTTTTTGACTGTGAAAACCATGCTCATACTGGCAATGGAGATATATCTTGCGGTAGTGCGGAGAGATTTAGCAGGGACATCCGGCGGGGTGCTCCTGCTTTTGGCGCTTTTTCTGGGAAGCATGGTGATGAAAGAATTGTTTGACCTCCGGGTACAGTGGTTTTTCCTGCTGGCAGCGGGGCTTGTGGCGGGTCTGCTTGTGGCGGGCTTCGGCAGGGAATATATTCTGTTGGGGATGTTTATTCTGTATGAGGGGATATCCTGTCTGCATGCCGGTTTTTTATGGTATTTCTTCCCGGTACTGATTGCCTGTGTTCCCATGGAGCTGTCCGTAGGAATAAGGCTGCTGGTATGTTTGTTTCTGGGGGTAATTTATTTCCAGCAGGATATGGTGGTTGGCGCATATCGGAGGCAGGTGAAGGAGAATAATGTGCGGGAAGAAAAAATGAAAAAGAATATCCACCAGAGAGAGCGTGTGTGGAAAGAAGAGATGAACAGAAGTATTCTGGCGACGGAAAACCGTATTCTGGAGGAACGGACGGATTTATCACAGACGCTGCATGACCGGCTTGGGCATAACATTAACGGCTCTATTTACCAGCTGGAGGCGGTAAAGGTACTGTTAGAGCAGGACAGCGGCACCAGCAGGGAAATGATTCAGGCGGTAATTGACCATCTGCGGGTGGGGATGGAAGAAATAAGGGCAATTTTAAGAAGAGAAAGGCCGGAAAAATATAAGCTGGCATTGTTACAGCTGGAAAAGCTGTGTGAGGAATGCCGGCAGGCAGGGATAGACGCTGTGCTGCTGACAGAGGGAAGCCTGGAAACCGTGCCGGAAAGATATCTGGAAATCGCACTGGACAATGCGGTTGAGGCGGTAACCAATGCATTGAAATATGCGGAATGTTCGAGGATAGAGATAAAAATACTGGTGATGAACCGGATATTCCGGTGTTCGGTAACGGATAACGGAATCGGCTGCGGAGAGATTATAGACGGAATGGGAATTTCGGGAATGCGCAGAAGGATGAGAGAGGTTAAAGGGATTCTGGATTTTGATACGGGAACGGGTTTTGCCGTGAATATGCTGTTTCCCCTGGAAAAACAGGACAGGTGACGGCTTCTGTGGAAAAGGGACTGATATCGGGATGAGCGGCAGGCTCAGGCAGGAGGTAAAGATGGAGCGGATTAAAGTAATTATTGTGGATGACAGTGATTTTGTCAGGGACGGTATGCGGATTATCCTGAGTGTGGATGAGGAATTTGAGGTTCTGGGATGTGCGGCGGATGGAAAAGCGGCTTTGGAGCTGGCAGAGAAGAATCCGCCGGATGTATTTCTGATGGATATCCAAATGCCGGGGATGGACGGAATAGAAGCAACAGAATATATTGTCGGGCATAATTTGGGAAAGGTGCTGATTTTAACCACCTTTGATGAGGATGAACTGGTGCAGAAAGCGTTGAAAATGGGAGCGAAAGGTTACCTGGTGAAAAATCATACGCCGGAACACTTGAAGCAGATGATTAAGTCAGTGTATAATGGGACTGCTGTGGTGGAAGAAAAGCTGCTGGAAAGCTTTGCCAGACAGGGAAAGGATAATGCGGCAGCGGGATTTTGTGCAGAGGGGTATACCCAGCGGGAGCTGGATGTGGTGAAAGCAGTGGCGGAAGGATTGTCCAATAAGGAGATTGCGGAAAAGCTCTTTATTACGGAGGGAACGGTGAAAAACTATGTTACGGCGATATTGGCGAAAGAAAATCTCTCCCATCGGACGGCATTGGCGGTGTACTATCTCACCGGGAAAAAACAGGAGTAGAGCCGGAGTGTCCAGAGGAAAGAAGACGGAGAAAAAGGGGAATAGGGATGTTGGACGAAAAGGAAAAAAAGCAGATTTCCGATATATTGGCAAAAAAGCCGGATAAACTGGTTCTGAGCAATCCGGCGGATGTGATGTGTTTATATAAAAAGATTGTCATACAAAAAATTGCGCTAAAAGGAAAGGAAGCTTATCAGATTGAGCGATTTACCGATAAGCAGGCATTTCATGAAAATGTGGAAACCGGACAACTGGAGCGGGAGGTAGGGAAGATTTTCCCTGCTGTCTATAAGCAGCTGAATATTTTTGGTGAGGGGAAGCAGTGGGATTTTAAAATAACGAAAAAAGGGAAGCTGCTTTTTCATGGGCAGAGCGGAAAGGGAATAGCGGACAGGCGGATTTCCATAGACGGAGAGCCGCTTAAATCCCATAACCGGAAGAAAAATTATTTATTAAAAGAGGGAACGGTGATTCCGCCGCTGGTGGATTTGGGCATTTTCACAAAAGAGGGAAAAGTGGTCCGTGCCATGTATGATAAGTATAAGCAGATTAACCGGTTCCTTGAACTGGTGGAGGATGCGGTAAAGGATTATCCGGATAAGGAGCTGCATATTATTGATTTTGGCTGTGGGAAATCTTACCTGACATTTATTCTGTATTACTATCTGGTGGAATTAAAGGGGCGCCGGGTGCAGATGACCGGACTGGATTTAAAGGAGGAGGTAATCCGGAGGTGTAATGACACAGCGGAGAAATACCGTTATGAACATCTGCATTTTGAGCGGGGGGACATCAACGGTTATCACACCAATAAACCGGTGGATATGGTGGTTACACTCCATGCCTGTGACACGGCAACGGACTATGCCCTTTATAATGCGGTATCCTGGAATGCGGGGATTATTTTATCCGTCCCCTGCTGTCAGCACGAAATTAATGCGCAGGTGAACAGCGAGGATTTATCGCTGCTGACCAAGTACGGAATTGTCAAGGAGCGGGTGTCGGCGCTGATGACCGATGCCATTCGGGCAAATGTATTGGAGTACTGCGGCTACCGGACACAGTTATTGGAATTTATTGATTTTACTCATTCCCCGAAAAATATTCTGATTCGGGCGGTAAAGGGAAGCGTGTCCCAGGCTAAGCGGGAGAAGGCGAGAGAGGAAATTGAGAAGCTGTGTGCGGAGTTCGGCGTGAAGCAGACGCTGGCAGAACTGGTGCTGGGGGAGAAATGAGGGAATGTTTTTTATAGGGAAGAGGAAGACAAAAAGGGAGACAACCGCTTATGTTCAGTATTTGCAGTGCGGTTTAGAAAGGTGAAATGTTATGTGGTTTTTGTTTGCATTATTGTCTGCGGTTTTTGCGGCATTTACATCTATACTGGCAAAAATTGGTATAGAAGGAGTGGATACAAATCTTGCGACAGCAATTAGAACAATGGTTGTTGTCGTTATGGCGTGGGGAATGGTATTTCTCACACATGAACAAAACGGTCTTTCGGGAATAAGCCGGAAAAGCTGGCTGTTTTTAATCCTGTCGGGCCTTGCGACAGGTGCGTCATGGCTTTGCTATTACAGGGCGTTACAACAGGGGGAGGCATCTAAGGTGGTATCAGTTGATAAATTCAGCGTGGTCATTACCGTGATTTTGGCATTTGTATTTTTGCATGAGGAATTTACCGTCAAATCATTGATTGGCTGCCTGCTGATTAGTGTGGGAACGTTAATAATGGTTCTATAAAATTTGTCCGGGTTAACAAAATAGTACGGTTCTTTGCTGCAATAGCAGTGTCTGTTTTTTGAAGCCGTATAAATAGGAGGTTAAAATCGGGCAGTTGAGGTAGTAAAGGAAATAGGATATCAAGTTGCATAAGGTAAAAAAGGTATATCCCCGAAACCGGCAACCAGGGTATCCGGGGGGTTCATTTAGATTTTACACACCGTTTTCTTTTTCCTCATTCGAATCCGGAAACGGTTCGAAGAAACATTTAGGCGGAACATCCAATGCTCTGCTGATATTAAACAGTAGTTCCAAAGAGAATGTTTGTACGATGTTGCTGCTTTCAATCCGGCTCAGATAGGAACGCCCTACCTGAATTTTTTCTGCCAGCTGAAGTTGGGTTAAACGTGCTCTCCGGCGATAAAAAGAGATATGTTCGCCAAGCTCCAGATAATAGTCTCTGTTTTCAAAACAGGGATACATTGTTAATCTGCTCATCCTCATAAGTTTAGCCTCCTTAATTTAAATTTGGTTGCCAACTATAATGATAGAGTAAGAGCATAAATTTGGCATGGATATTTTGCAAAAAATGTAGAAAAAATGAAAAAGGGCATCGGACATCTCCGGCGCCTTTTAGCCGTTACGACAGATAGTGAAAGAATGGGGAGGAATACATATACCAGCAGAAAATTATTTTCGTGTCCGTTCTGTTTCCGAAATAAACGGAGCTGCCACTTACGAATTTCGTTAATGTGACAGCTCCCTGTTTTAAGCATTTTCAGACAATTTTTTAACTTCCTCTTCGGAAAGTCCGGTTTTTTGTGCGATGGTAGGAATATCCAGTACGTCCAGCAGATTTTTGGCGATTTCAATACATGCTTCAGTATGTCCCTCTATATGCCCTTCGGCAAGTCCCTCCTGCCGGGCACGTTTACGGACACCAAGCTCGATAGCCAGAT
>JAMPFJ010000006.1 GCA_023664535.1 Bacteroidales bacterium | reverse complement strand
CCAAAATCTTTTCAAAAATCAGCTTGACATATCACCAGATTGCTCCTATCTTTCACTACTCCTGTTAAGGTAATTGCGAAACTCCCAATTTCTAAAATCCAGTTGCGCAATATAGACAATATCATAAGCAAGGTGCTTTGGAGCCGTTGGTACTTAGGTGCCGTTTTTTGGCACCTTATGTACCATTACGTGCGACAAGCAGCGCAAGCGTGCCTGCGTTGATTCGTCTGTATTGTACAACGGATGTTAGCAAAAACAGAATTTCACAATTATCTAACTACTCCTGTTAACCGGCAGATTCTCCGGACTCCGCCTTTGGCACCTTGCAAAGTCCCAGCAGCGGAACCAGCAGGGACAGCGGAATATCCACAAGCAGGCCATAACCGAAAAACAGCATCAAGCTGTGGGAGTATGCCGGAAGCAGGCAGACGGCAGCAAAGGCGAATACCAATACCGCTGTCAGCAGCCATACTCTTTTTCCCCTTTTACACAATAATTGAAGCAAATATCCTGCATAATAAAGGGTACTGCATATCATGACAAAACAGCCGGTCATAAAAAACCATACCATCAATACGTCAAAGCGTTCCAACACGCCAAAAGGCAGGCGGATATAGCGCATAATCGCAATCGTGACCATTTCCTCACCGGCGGCGCCGCGTATCCCATAAATCCCCAGCAGAAACAGACTGATAACCGCTGCCAGCGCAATGACAAAAAGTACTGCGCCATAGGACACCCAGACTTTATTTTTCTTCCGGCGAAGCTTCTCTTCCCCGGTATCCTCAGCGATAATGCGGCTTCGTCTGAGGCAGGGGCGGAGATACAAATAATTTTCCACCGGCAAAATAAAGGTCAGCAGCCCATATCCACAAAGGATAATTTTACCAGGAGACATCTTAAGCTCCGGCACAAACACGGAATAATCAACCTCTCCAAGCCCGAATAAAACAACAATAATAAAGGGGATAAACAACACCCAGAAAATCATTTCATAAAGCCGCCCCTGTTTTTCGATTCCGCGGTTAGCGCCATACAGCGCCACAAGAAGCAGCGGCAGCAGCACAAAAAGATTAACCGCATTGTCATTTTCCTTTCCCTGCATAAACGGCACCTGCGCCTCACCCAGTACCTCAATGGACAGGATAAGATAAAAGGCAAGCCGGACAAGCAGCCGAAGAAGCTGCAAAACCAGCAGGCATTTACCGTAAACTCCTTTCCTGCTCATTACCCCGGCAAACCCTTCCTCTTCCTCCGCCCGGAGTTGTCCGGTTCCTGTCCGCCTTCCCGCATAGCCCGCTCCGAGTCCGTAAATACAAGTGACATAAATGCAGGCAAGCCCAAAAAACACCAGCAGCCCCGGCAGGACGCTTACTCCAAAAAACCTTGCAGAAAGGTAAGGAAGAACAAAAATGCACCCGGCGAAGGCGGGCAGCACCAGCATCCGCCTCATCTGCTTTTCCGAAATTTTTCCGTTGCAACTAAACATCTGTTAATACCTCCGAAATCTGGTCCGCATTTTCCGCCTCGTATATAACGGACGGTTATGCATAGTAAAGATTGGCTTGCGCAGTATAAAATCCTGAAATTCCAGTTCGTCATCAATACTGCCGGAAACCAGCGGCATCATATAGGGAATACCGAAGCTTTCCATGGAGGACAAATGGATTTGCAGCACTAAAAGTCCCAGCATGATACCATAAAGCCCCCAGACTGCGCCAAGAAAAATCATCAAAAACTTTAACAGCCGAAAGGTGGAGGAAAATTCCTCATTGGGAATGGCAAAAGACGCAATCGCCGTCAGCGCTACCACAATCACCACAATCGTACTGACCAGCGACGCCTCCACCGCCGCCTGTCCCACAATCAGACCGCCTACCACCCCGATGGTATTTCCCATCTGCCCCGGAAGCCGTATTCCCGCCTCCCGCAGCAGCTCAAACAACAGCTCCATCAGCAAAACCTCTACTACAATAGGAAAGGTAACATCACTTCTCGCCCCGGCAATGGCAAGCAGGAAATCCGTAGGCAGCACCTGGGGATAATAACAGGTAATGGCAATATACAGCCCCGGCAGCAAAACGGTGATATATGCGGCGAGATACCGCAGGCACCGGGCGAAGGTCGCCACTGCAAAACGGTTATAATAATCATCTGCCGCCTGAAAAAACGTATTCAGGGTAGTAGGCAGAATAATCACCTCCGGTGAATTGTCCACCACCAGCACTACCCGCCCCTCTAAAATAGCCGACGCCGCTTTGTCCGGACGCTCTGTCGTCTGCACCTGCGGAAATGGGGAATACCATTTTTCCTCCAGCAGGTGCACCAGCATTCCGCTGTCGAAAATCCCGTCAATGGTAAAGCTGTTAAGCTTTTTTTCAATCCGTTCAAGCAGGGAGGGATATACTAAATCCTCCATGTACATCAAGCCGTATACCGTTCGGGAACGCTGTCCCAGCTGTCCCTGTTTCAGCTTCATTTTCGCATCCTTTACCCTGCGCCGTAAAAGCGCCGTACTTGTCCGGAAATTTTCATTGAAGCTGTCCCTTGGTCCCTTTAAGCCGCCTTCCTTTTGCGGAGAATCCACAGAGCGGGTCGGCAGCTTTTTCGTGGAAAGAATCATTACCTTTTCCTCGCCGTCGAGAAAAATAGCCGTGTCCCCCTTCAACACTGCGTTAATCGCCTCCATCATGGACGTTCCCTCCGTCAAATCCACCGCTTCGCTCTCATGATGGAAAATCTGCCGGAAAACCGCCTCTCCACTGTTTTCTGCTTCTCCGTTCTTCTCTCCTTCCCCCTTTTCACTTTCGGCTTCCGCCGCACTTTTTCCCACTTTTTCAGAAGCGGCTTCCGCTGCGCTTCCCCCTGCAGTCGTATTCCGCCATTCGGCAATAAGCGGATGGGTTATGGTCCTCTCCACCATTTCGTTATCCGTAAGTCCGTCAACATAAATAATGTACATTTGAAGACAGGTATTTTCTCTTTCCAGTATAAATTTCTTTTTTACTATATCTCCCCATTCGGAAAAAACAGCGTCCAGCACCTCGATATTTTTTTCCAAATGCTTATCAATCGGCAGCTCCAGTTCATTTTTTTCGTTATATTTTATTTCCATAAAAAAACCTCACACATATCCACGATTTCTTTTACGTTCTTTCCATCGTAGTATGTGTGAAGCTTTGTTTTATTATTCCAAAATTTCTCTACAGACTGTCCTTCAAATTTTTAATCACAATCAGCTCCTGATTGTATAAATGCTTCCGCATGAGTTCCTTTGCCCTTGCCACATCATTCGTTAAAATGGCGTTGGTAATCTCATAATGCTCGCTGACCAGCACATCATGATAAGAAAAATCCTTGACGTATTCTACCCGGTACCGGTATACCTGCTCCCTTAAATTATGGGCAATACCAATCAGCCGCCGGTTTTTCGTTATCTCGAAAATGACGTCATGGAATTTTACATCCCCGTCCACAATATTCTGCACATGCTTTGTATCAATCGCCTCTTTAAATTCAATACATGCCTGCTTTAATTTTTCCCGTCCCTCTTCGTCAATCCGGGCGCAGGCAAGTTCTACCGACAGCTCCTCGATAGCCGTTCTCACCTCCAGTGCATCCCGCAAATCCTTTTCCGTAATCCGGGCAACCTCGGCACCCTTTCTGGGAATCATCACCACCAGACCCTCTAATTCCAGCATCCGGATTGCTTCCCTTACCGGCGTGCGGCTGACTCCCAGCTTATTGGCAAGGGAAACCTCCATCAACCGCTCTCCCGGTGAAAATTCTCCCGTTATAATTGCCTGTCTGAGCGCCTGAAACACCACGTCTCTTAGCGGTAGATATTCATTTTTTCCGTCATATTTCAGCTTCATTCCGTCGACCTCCTACTTATCGTCATCCGTACCCGCCTATAGATTTTGGTTAAATGGTCTTACTACATATATCTGATTTGCCAGCTTCCTGTCCTTTAGCAGCTTTCTTGCCCGTTCCGCTTTCTCCTCCTTATCAAAAAGCCCGAACACCGTAGGACCGGAACCGCTCATCAGCGCATTCAGCGCCCCCTGCTCCTTCATCAGATTCTTTATCTCCTCAATTACCGGATATTCCGGAATCGTAACGGTTTCCAGCACATTTTCCATACGCTGTGCTATTCCGGCAAGGCTTCCGGCGTTAATCGCCTCAATCATCCCGTCAATATCCGGATGTACCGTTAAGCCTCCCGCATCCAAATGCTGGTAAACGGATTTCGTGGATACCGATACCGGCGGCTTTGCAATCAGGATAAAACAGTCCGGCATCGGTGGAAGCGGCGTCAGTATTTCACCAATTCCCTCCGACAAGGCAGTTCCCCGAAGAATGCAGTACGGCACGTCGGCTCCCAGCTTCACGCCCAGCGCCATCAGCTTTTCCCTGTTCAGATGCAGGTTAAAAAGCCTTGCCCCACCGACTAAGGCTGCGGCACAGTCGGTACTTCCTCCCGCCATTCCCGCTGCTACCGGAATACATTTATAAAGGTCAATCTCCATGCCTTTGTCAATATGATAGGTATCCTTTAAAAGCTTTATCGCCTTATGTACCAGATTACTCTCCCCCACCGGAAGAAACCCCAGATTTGTCTTTACCCGAATCTCATTTTCCTCCAGCAGACGAAAAGTCAGTTTATCAAACAGTTTCACCGTCTGCATAATCATACGTACCTCATGATAACCGTCCTCTCTTTTACGCACGACATCCAGACCCAGGTTAATCTTAGCGTATGCCTTTAACTGTAATGTATCCTTCATCCCTATACTCCTTTTGCCCCTCACGGTAATCTATTTTGTAGCTGCCTTTTTCATTTTTCTTGTATACAATATACAGTATACCATTTCCCTATTATTTTATCTACGCTTAACAAAAAAAATCTCCTAAATATTGAAAATTTTCTCTTCAGATTCTCTGTCATCCTGCCGATACACTATTCAGAAAGGGCAGATTAGCTTTAATCTGTTACCGGAAAAACAAATATACAATAACCAAGGAGGGTGCATTTATGGACGTTAATAATGTAACAAGCAGCGCTTACACCAGTAATTTAGCTGCACAAATCAAAGGTGACAGTCAGAGCAAGGAAGCAAAGACGGAAGCTGCTAAAAACGAAGAGGAAACCGGTGTTATTTATGAGACTTCCAAAAACAAGGAAACCAGCAGCACGAACACTAAAAAGAACAGCAAAGTAGACAGCCAGACTATTGCAAAATTAAAGGCTGATGCCGATGCCAGGCTTTCCCAGTTAAAGGGTATCGTTGAACAGTTAATCGCTAAACAGGGTAAGGCATCTGAAACAGCAAGCATCTGGAGCCAGTTCAGAGAGGGTATCCTGGACGGAAGCATTGAAGTAGACGAGGCAACGGCAGCCCAGGCAGCTGAGGATATTTCCGAGGATGGCTACTGGGGCGTAAAACAGACCTCCGAGCGTCTGCTTGATTTTGCTAAAGCTTTAACCGGTGGTGATGCTTCTAAAGCAGAGGAAATGCGGGATGCAATAACAGAAGGATTCAAGGCAGCAGCTAAGCTGTGGGGCGGTGACCTTCCGGAAATTTCCCAGAAAACCTATGATGCGGTAATGAAGGGAATTGATGAATGGAAAAATGGCGCAAGCTCCGAAGACATCTGATTTAAGACCAAATTGATTATTGAGAACTGCCACATTTTCCTTTACTCTCTAACAGAGCGGAAGGAATTGTGGCAGTTTTTTATTTTTTCATTTAAATTGTCAGAAAACTTATTTATTTGTCTTCTCCTGCCGATATATATATTAGAAGCTAATGGCATTCTAACGTAATTTCAAGGAGGAGATTACCATGAATGCGCAAACCCAAACCAAAGTTGTTATTCCGGTGTTAGCCGTTTTAGCAACTCCAAAATATAATCGTCGTCAACAAAAACAGCAAACGGAAAAAAGAACAAAGAAACGTGAAACCTTTGATTCCCTTTTCCATGCAGCCTGTGACACGGAAGACGATATGTTGCTTCTAAATTACCCCGGCTGTTATGGCAAGGATGCAAAACCAGTCGTTGGAATTGTCAGTAGCTTCAATCGGAGCATGTAGACCAAATTGGGAGCTGTTGCTAAATACATGATTTGTCATGTATCCGGCAGCAGCTCCTTTAATGCAGGTTATCTAAAATATAATCATATATCGTGGCATATTGCGTATTGGTAATCCCTAAGGATAGGGAAAAGCTAAATACCCTTGACGAGTCTGCCTTTCCGCACAAATAGTATCCCGCATATTTCGCAATTACATGATAGTCCTGCGGCAGCCCTTTCTCTCTGAGCCGTAATGTCTCCTGGATAAACCGAAAATCCCCTGTATCATCCTGTTCCAATAAAAGAATGGAATAAAATTGTTCCTGACCAATCAGATACGCCAGACACCATGCAAAATCATCAGAACAGGTCATACCCAATTCGTTCATCCGGTTTTCAAGCTGCGCCGCCAGAGCAGATTTTTCATGGGGATTAGAACAAAAAGCTTTTATCTGTCTTTGTTTTTCAACGGTCTCCAGCCTTCTCTGCTTCTCCTGCTCTTTCTGCCTTTCTTCCACTTTTTGTAAGGCTTTCCGCTTATCCTTTTTTTGGATTAACCGGCGGAACAGGAACACTCCTTCAAATATTCCTATTATTATTGCCATCCGCAATGTAATATTCCAAAAATTATCCCTCCATGCACTGTATGGTGCGCACCGCTTTACCTTTTTCGGATTATTTTTATTTACCGCAACCTTTATTGTCTCCGATTCCTTTTCATCGGCGTAAGTATATAACAACTTTCCGTAATGCCTGCCATCCACTACATAATAAATCTGCACCTGCGTAATCACAAATAATGCTTCTCCATATCTTCTCAGTGTAATCGGATACTCGTTCGAGTAAAGTACTTTGGCTTCAATAATCTCATAGTCTTTTTCATTTAACTTAAAGGAACAATAATCTAACTGCTGTATACCGCCATAGAATAAATAGCTGCACAAAATAATGACAGCCATTTCCGTCCAAAATATCTTTTCAAATGATTTCCATTCATTATATTTGAAAGTCATAAGCTGCACTCCTCTAAGTCATGAAACAACATTCAAACGGCAAACATAGAATTTAACAATGTACTAAAATTCTCTTTAGATATCCGGAAACGCATTAAACCATGCTCGTTCCTCAAATGCCCGTTTTTTAGGTAAAGCTGGTTCTGTCTCGGCAATACCAACAGGCAAAAAGCACACCAACTCAAAACTGTCGGGAACGTTTAAGATTTGCGCCATTTGATAGCCAATTTTATCTTCATCTGTAATGTGCCCCTCATACCAACAACTCTGATATCCGAGTTCAACTATCACCAGCAACATGTTTTCGATTGCAGCTGAATAGTCCTGAACTGCAAAGCATTTATCCCTATATGCATTTACTCTCTGGGTTAAAACGCATATCATGGCAGGAGCCGTTTCTCCGACCGGTGGATTTATAACTTCATGTAGTTTTTTCAATACGTCTTTATCATCTACTGCTATCAGACTTGTTGTTTGCTTATTGCAGCCTGACGGAGCATTCAGACCCGCTTTCATTATTGTTATTAAATCTTCTCTGGGAACAGTATCCGATTTATATTTACCTCTGTAACTATGCCTTTTGTTGATTGTATCTATAATACTCAATTCGATAACCTCCGCAAATTCAAATCTTCTATTGCTTTCAATCTCTCCATAAGACTGAAATTTGTCAAATTGTCATAAATTGCCCTAACCATTGAAAACACTAAATTTATATGGCATGAGCTTTCCCTTATGTTATTTTCTTTCTTTTATTGTAGCAACTTTAAACGAGCAAAAAGCAAATCTATGGTACATTATAACACAGTAAAACAATAAAAGCATTAAGAACTGATTTGATTAAAAATCGGATTTGCGAAAATTGTGTTAATATGGTACAATTTGTCTAAAAATATAAAACGAAAGTTATAGGAGTGTATAGAGATGTATGAATATACAGAAAAAAATCAGGAAAGAATGAACAAAGCGAAGCATGTGGACACTGTAAGAACAACCTGCGGAAGAGCGAACGTTTCTTCTAAAAATGTACCTGTACACAATAGCTTAAATGAGCAGAATAATGAAATATATGGACAATTTGGAATTCTGCAATGCAAAAGCAACAGAAAGAAAAAGCAGCCAATTCGTTTTGCTCCACCTGTACTTGAACCGGGAGCACAAAAAAATATTCAAGAGTTGGCGGCAGACATGTACAAAAAAATTCATGGAATACAAAATGAAGATATGGATTCGATGCCAGTGTGGGTAACGGATATTATAGCGAATGGACTTTGTGGCGGATGGGCAGCACTGCATAGGGCAAATCCAAAAAGATTTGTTAGTATATGGACAGCATTGGCTGCTTGGAACAAAGAGGATGATTTAACCGAATATATGAATCGCACATGTTCAATGCAAGAACCAGCCATAGGATGGGAGAATTATATTATTTCTTTAACAAATTCTGCTGTAAGAATTATGGCAAAATTAGAACCTGATGCTGGATATCAGATTCTTTCTGATGACGAAGCGGTCGAACTGCCAGAATTTGCATTAGAGCAGCTGTCAAAGAAACCTATTATGCTCAGGCACCTTGATGTGAAAGAAAAAGGTGCCGGAGCACTTATTTATAAGACAATACTTTCTGAGGCCTATTTAAAACATAAAGCAGGTGCAGAGTATATTATTCACATTGAGACAGATCATCATCATATGAGTGTTCGAACACGATTTATTAACAGCGAAGTACGCATTGAGGAGATTGTGGAACCAGAATATGTGGGTGTTGTACAAAATCCAAATGCGTTTTATGCACAGCAAATACTTGAACATGGAACGTATCTGCCTCCTACTGCTGAAAAAATAGGAACAGAAAAGGACTGGTTTCCACAAGCACAAACGATTTGCCTTAAATATTATCGTTTAAATTAGGAGAAATCAATATACATCATATAAAATCATCAAATTAAAAAAACATTATAGAGATGTCTTTCAAAAACAATAGCTGGGTTCTACTTATGCTGCCGAATAAAGAGACACAAAGGAACACTTCGCATAATAAAGACCAGTGTATTTCCGCATTACGTCATATAGGATATGGTTTTCCAGATGTTGAACGTGCTACTCATAATAACGAATATCGAGTAACATTGGTAACTCCATCACTCATGGAACTTGGAGATAATGAAACTCATATTTTTCAAATCCCTATTCCAGAAGAACTATCTAATGTGGGTGAAGATTATGATATTCTGGTTGAAATTACTCTGTCTTATGCAGCGAATCCACGTCGAACTCGGCGTTATGTTAAGGGATATTTATCAACATGGTAGACTGGTGTTGCAGTAGAATTGGAGAAAATGCGGAGACATTTGCCCGTCGCATCTTTGAAACAGGGGCTGCCATTGACAATAATGGCGATTTTAATTAAGTACTCGGAGAAGCAACCAACCGAGGTGCGGCAGAGGAATATTCACGAAAAAACAGTACTCTTCAAAAACATTGGTGTATAATTAAATCCAATCAATTGAGTGATGCTTTTTTCATTGCGGTTCGTGGTCATAAAGGTTGGGGAGGTCTATTTAAAGCAAAGTATTCTTTAGCTGTTAGTTTCGAAGCTATCAATCAGGATATATCAATCTATGAGCCAATACGGACTGAAATTGAAGGAGTTGCTGAAAGCAGCGAAATCGAAGTTGAAATGTCTGAACGTAATAAGTAATATCTTTAGATAGATGTTATGTCTTACCCCAAGCACTGAATTTGGCTATCCAAATTCACTTGTTAGGAGTTTTTGCCTCTAAAACCCTATCAAAAGAAAGCAGAGTCAATGAGCAAGTAAGAATATCTCGCCGCTCGTTGGCTCTATTTCTCATTCCTCAATTTTTACAATACAGATTTTCTCTTTCATGCTACATAATGCACATTGATTGCATTAATAACTGCACCGAAATCCATATCTGCAATTTCCAAAACATCATCATTGTCAAAACCTACATTGAGTACAAACAAAAAATTAGAAAACTCATAGATCTTCTCTACAGCAGCATCGGTTAGATTCTCATAAATGCGGTCAACTTTCGAAAGTAAAAGCAAGTGCTGATATTGTTCATTGATTTCCTGAGTGTGTCCATCAGGATGGGCATAATTGAGGTGCTGTGTTGGTGTAAGGGCGATAATGTTCTCCAAGTAGTAGCAAATCTCGGGATAAACTGCTTCCGGGAAGATGTGGTGCATATGAATTGCTTTATCTAACACATGCGCAGACTCAAGGTGTTCAGTTTTCCCTCCACGATTTTCATTGTTAAATATACGCAAAAATCTTTTTGCTTTCTTGGATTGATAACGATAATAAGCCTCATTGACCTCAACAGGATGTGTAACGGCATACTCTTTTCTTGTAACACCTTTCGGCTTGTCCGCATAAATATCCCTAAAATTATTGCGATTATACATCAGCATGTCATAAGTAATGATTTGCTCAGAGATTCTACCTTTTTCCGTGCCACGGGAGTTTCTAAAATAAGCTAACGGATTTAACACCTTAATGAAAATTCGATTGCATTCAACAACACCATTAATATTTGTATGGCTGATAATAAATGTAGAAAAAGTGCGTTTGACATTTTCATAGACCTCTTTTGTCTGTAACTCGAAAAATTTCTCAAATACAGGGTATAAGCCGCTGTCGGTTAACACTTTCTCAATATATGTTTTTAAAAAGAACAGCGCATTGCGCTCTCGTAAGGCGATATACTCTAATACCTCAAAATTATTTATCTGATAGAAATTTTTGTTGCCTTGCTTAGTTTTTGTAAGAACATGGGCATTGGCAAGCATTTCCATAGGCTGCTGAAAAAACTTATCGTATTCGTTTCTTGCAGCCTTGTTCTCAACACCGGCTTTTTTGAAAATAACTTCTACATTTTCGACAGCATAGTTGTAGTGCCAAATGTCAGCAGTGGTGAATATAACATTGTCATCTTCCAACACATAATTGTAAATACAATCTGCAATAACGGTAACGACATCAGCCGCACACTTCTGGTCTATCCATCTTCCATTTTTCGATATTCTTATATCATAATTGTATTGATTACAAAAATTAGTAATCGCTTGTTGTGTCAACATACTTTACCCTCATTTCATAAAATCAAAGATTGTAAGCTGCGCATTGTTATCCCGTTCGTTAAACTTCTCAGTTATGGAAGATTTTTTATCCTTGCTTCTTAACAATCCATAAAAGAAAACCGAACACGAATCCACATTTAGTGACCTTGTTTGATAATTTCTTGCAACCTGATAAAATTCACGATATTCCGGAGTTGAGAAAAAGTCCATTTGTTCATCTGTGGGAATGGTTCCGTTTTTCGGTATTAAAATAGCTACCGAACCATTCACAACGCAATTCTTAGGTTTCCTAATCACTCGTGGCTTGTATGTCATATTCGGTGTTAAATAAACATCATCACGGTCTAAATATTCAAATACAGCCAAACCTTTTAACGCATCGTAATCTATATAAGAGTCATAATCGCTTAAATCTAAAATACTTTTTCCGTCATCACTTATATTCCTTGATTTTAGCACACGAACATCGCCTGAATCTGAAAGCTGTGCATTGGTAATCTGTCTGTCCCTAAACACCTTAAAAACATTAAAATCAAGTTTCTTACAAACCGAATCGAATTGCACATCACGATAAATTATCCAATATGGGAGCTTCTCATCAAAAATATATTTTTGAGACTGAGACATATATTTACCGCGTGTAACGGATGCCACACGAGTATTCGATGGACGGCTAAGATTATTTATGAAAATAGCCAATGTTTCCACAAGAACGCCGGGAAAGCCTTTTTCTCCAAAATCAATGATACACTCTATTGCCTTTTCAGAAAGATATTCCCTTGTATCAGCAAACTCGGGCGTGTTTAATAAAAATTTTGGAAATACCAATGCTACATAATTACCGAGATTTATCGCCTTATCCAAGAAGAAAGAGCAGATATTGGTTGTTGCTTTATTTATTGCATTATGGCGATAAACATTCAATAATTTATTGGCAGATTTCATTTTGAAAAAAGGAGGGTTACCGATTATGTAATCATATCTATCCTCGAAATTATGCAATAGAAAATCATCGTGAATATAATTGATTATACAGGTATCCGGAATATTATATTTCGCAAGAATAAGTTCCGCCAATTCTAAACTGCGCAAATCAATATCCACAACATCAAGGATGATGTTCTTTCCCTCAAACTTTTTAATAATGAGAGGAAGAAAATTGCCAACACCTACTGACGGTTCAAGAATACGAACAGTATCTTTATCCGTTTCCGGTAAAGCTTTCATCATTTCTGTAATAAGTGATTTGCTTGTAAAGAAAGCGGCATTATCAGTACGGCCTGTGTTTGCCAATTCCGCAATTTTACCCAATGTCGCAGCAGATAAATTTAAAGAATTTTCTACAATAAAATTTCTCAAATTTTCTACTTTCGATAATTCATAGGAAGATACTAATTTGTTGATATTCGCCGTGCTAAGCGGAGGCTGTTTCAATGTATCTGCTATCTTTTTTGCGATAGATTGAAAAATTACAGTAGGCACAGCCTCGCCCAACGATTGACGAATTTTAATTTCTTCTTTTTTCAAAAAAGCTCTTTTTTGTCGCTCAGACAGACTGTTTAATTCATCAAAATCGGTTTCTACCCACTTAAATGAATATGGCACCGTCATCATAAGCATTAACTCCCTAATACTGAAAACTCTATCATCACAGGGATGTACTGTGTTTTGGCTTGCCATCTGGTCATTCCTTGTATGAATACAAGGTCCAACCTTATCCCAATATTGGCGGGTATACTTATCTGCGTTTTTACGTTGATTAATAACTATTTTACCATCAATTATCCGATGCGGCTTTTTGTTGTCATCAATATTATCAAACGCAGATTGTCCCTCTTTTATATCAGCAATCCATGTTCGCATATGTTCAGGGTATGTTCTGAAAGAATGGTATATATCATTCTTATCAATTTCGCCAAACTCTTTCAATGGCTTTAGCTCGCCAATCACCTCTCTTAATGTGCGTTCTTTGACAGGATTAGGATATAATTCTAACGGAGAAATTTCATCAGCAAAATCTTTCGATACCCCAATAATAACGGTGCGTTGTCTGCTTGAACAAGCTCCAAAATTCTTAAAATTAATTACACGGGATGTATAGGAATATGCCTTTCCCAAATTATTTTCAATAGCAGAAGCAATCGTTTTGTGCTCTCCATCAACATCAGTACAAATGGTTTTCATAAATGCAGGTACATTCTCAAAAATAAAAAATCGTGGATTTATCTGCTTAATAATTTTAATAGATTCAATTACCAAAGAATTTCTAACAATTTCTGTTTTGCTCTTTTTATGATTAGCAACAGACATACCCTGACAGGGGGGAGTTGCAATAACAACATCCACACGGGAAAGATTCTCTTTCTTTTTCCAAAAGGCAATTTGGTCATAGAGCGCTTTCTTAGTGTCGTCTTTGGTAATATCACCGCAGATATAACCACTTTCATATTTGCATTTCTGATTAAATTTTTGAATTTCCAATCTCCTTGTAATAAGCTCATTAGTAGCTACACAATCGAATCCCTCTAACTTGAATCCGTAGCATCCGACACCTGCACTACTAAACAAGCTAATATATGTAGGCTTATTTACTGTTTTCATTGTCAATACCTCTTCTTTTATATCGCTTGCTTTTCATCAGGAATCAATTCCATAATATCATCTATTCCACAATCGAGAGCAGTACATATTTTAACTAGTATTTCAACAGTAACATTCTCATTTTTTCGAAGCTTTGCAATCAGTGAATTGCTTATTCCAGCCGCTTCGCCAAGTTCTTTCTTTTTCATATTTTTATCAATAAGAAGCTTCCATAATTTGTTATAACTAACAGCCATCATACATCCTCCAAAAATTATAAAATCATGTTTTTGCAGTATAGCACAATTTATGGATAAAAGCAACAAAAAATTACACGAAAGCTTGATTTATTCCAAAAAAGATAAATTTATTACTATTTCAAATAATTAACAAAAGCATTTTCCTTTCTTCCGTCAAACAACAATCGGATTATTATACCTGCATTTACATTTCATTTTTTCCCCTGCCTCCATCTTATAAAATTCTTAAGAACTCATTCACAAAACCTATACAATTAGGACACGATTTTTTCACAAATTTCCAATATACTAGGTTTTGTAAGAACTTTTCATATGGATACAGCCAACAGAGGTTGTATTCGAATTCTCCCCCCTCATTAAAAGAAGCGAAGGAATTTTCCTTCGCTTCTTATTGTTTATCCTTATCAGGCAAGCAGATCTTCCGCAAGGCTTTCCAGATTTGCAAGGTCTCCTTCCTTCAGCGTAGAACGAATGGTAACCGTATTCTCCAACAGCGTAATATTCGGCATAGCGGCAAACTGTTCTTTCATCAGCTTTCCCGCAGCCGGCGCCCATGAACCGTTTTCGATTACCGCAACCCTGCGCTTTTGAAAATTTTTCACCTTTAAATGGTAAATAAAATCCTGCATCACCGGCATTATTCCGGCATCATAGGTTGGCGAAGCCACCACCAGCCGGTCATACCGAAAGGCATCCTCTATGCACTCTGCCATATCCTCTCTGGCAAGGTCGGAAACAGCAACCTTTTCCTCCCCCTTTTCCTCCAGCATTCTGGCAAGCTCCTTTGCCGCCCTGGCGGTATTTCCGTGTAAAGAGGAATAGGCGATAAATACTCCCTTATCCTCCGGCTCATAGCTGCTCCAGGTCTGGTATTTTCCGAGATAATATTCCAGATTTTCCGAAAGAACCGGTCCATGCAGCGGGCAGATTATCCGGATATCCAATGCCGCTGCTTTTTTCAGCAGGGTCTGTACCGGCACTCCGTATTTACCCACAATATTGAAATAATATCTTCTGGCTTCACATGCCCAGTCCTCATCCGTATCCAGCGCCCCAAATTTGCCGAACCCGTCTGCGGAAAACAAAATCTTATCGCTGTCCTCATAGGTTACCATGACCTCCGGCCAATGAACCATCGGTGCCATGACAAAATGCAGGGTATGGCTGCCTAATGCCAGCGTATCTCCCTCCTTCACGGTAACGCTTCTGTCTGATAAATCCACGTCAAAAAACTGCGGCAGCATGCCAAAAAGCTTTGCATTGGACACAATCTGAATATCCGGATACTTTTCCAGCACCTCGGAAAGATTAGCAGAATGGTCCGGCTCCATATGGGAAATAATCAGATAATCCGGCCTTCTTCCCCCTAATGCCTCAGAAAGATTGGCAAGCCATGCATCTGCTTTCCGCCTGTCCACCATGTCCATAATAGCAATTTTTTCATCCATAATGACATAGGAATTATAGGAAACTCCGTTGGGGATAATATACTGTCCCTCAAAAAGGTCAAGCTCCTTGTCGTCAACGCCTACATAAATCACACTGTCTGTAACATTTTTTATCATTTATCCAACCTCTCTTCCTTGCTCCACAAATAACAATAGGACTGCGTTCTTGCCGCAAAATACTCTTTTTTCAATAATTCCCGTACTTCTTCCCGGGTATACCATTTTGCCTCAATCTCCTCCATCGTCGAAGTGCTTGGTGCAAATGTCCCCGCCGCAACGCCGATAACGCAGACATTCTTCTCGTTAGAAAAACCGATGGCGCTGAAGCTTTCTCCCAGTACTTCATCAATACTGATTAAATCAAGTCCCGTCTCCTCCTTCAGTTCCCGCTTGGCGCTGTCTATATATTCTTCTCCCGAGTCAATCAGTCCCGCCGGAAAGTTAAAGACAAAATCTCCGCATGCCATACGAAATTCCCGGTTCAGCAACAACTTATCCCCTGACGCATCGTGCATAATCAGCACTACCGAATCCGGAGGATGGTCCCTTAATTCTTCCCTGGTGGTCAGATTCTTATTTCGGCTTATCATTTCATAAACCTTTTTCTTCCTGTCCACCGTTTCATAGGTAATATCATACCGGGTAATAAATTTTCCCTGCTCTTTTTTTTCTATTCCCTTAAATTCCATACCGTTCTCCTTTCGGACTGGTCTGTCCGGCAAATGATAATCAGTCGGCTTTTTCCGGAATTTCGACCTTGATTCCCAGCTCCTCTAACTGCTTTGCATCCACTGTATCCGGCGCATTGCTCATCAGACAGGAGGCATCCTTTATCTTCGGAAACGCAATGACGTCACGGATGGAATCCGCTCCGGTCATCAGCATAATCATACGGTCAAGTCCGAACGCAAGCCCGGCATGGGGCGGTACGCCATATTTAAACGCATTTAACAGGAAACCGAAGCGGTCATACGCCTCCTCTTTTGTAAAGCCCAGCAGACCAAACATTTTTTCCTGTACGTCATCCTGATGGATTCTGACTGAGCCGCCGCCAAGCTCCACGCCGTTTAACACAATATCATACGCTTTTGCTCTCGCCCTGCCCATATCCGTATCCAGCAGCTCCAAATCCTCATCCATGGGCATCGTAAAGGGATGGTGCATTGCGGTATAGCGCTCCTCCTCATCGGACCACTCAAATACCGGAAATTCCGTTATCCACAGGAACTTATACTCCTTCCTGTCTATCAAACCCAGCCGTTCTGCCAATTCGCACCGAAGCGCTCCCAGAACAGAATAGACAATCTTATCCCGGTCAGCGGCAAATAACAGTAAATCCCCCGGCTTTCCGTCCAACGCCTGCGTCAGTGCCGACATTTCCTCATCCTGCATAAATTTGGCAAAAGAGGATTTCACGCTGCCGTCCTCCTGAATCGCAATATAGGCAAGACCCTTTGCGCCATATCCCTTTGCAAAATCCACCAATGTATCTATCTTCTTCCTCGGCATTTCCCCCTGTCCCTTAGCGTTGATTCCCCGAACGGAACCGCCGCTTTCAACAGCTCCCTTAAACACGGCAAAGGCACAATCCTTCACAATGTCCGTTACATCGGTAAGCTCCATGCCAAAACGGATGTCCGGCTTGTCCGAACCAAACCTGTCCATTGCCTCCTGCCACGTCATCCGCTGAATCGGAAGGGGTACGTCTACGCCGATGCCCTCTTTAAATACCTTTGCCAGCAGTCTTTCATTTACATCCAAAACATCCTCTACATCCACAAAGGACAGCTCCATATCAATCTGGGTAAATTCCGGCTGGCGGTCTGCCCTTAAGTCCTCGTCACGGAAGCATTTTGCCACCTGATAATAACGGTCATAGCCGGAGCACATTAAAAGCTGCTTAAAAATCTGCGGAGACTGGGGAAGCGCATAAAAGGAACCCGGATGCACACGGCTGGGCACAAGATAATCCCTTGCCCCCTCCGGTGTTGATTTATTTAAAATTGGCGTCTCAATCTCCAAAAACCCTTCCTCTGCCAGAAAATTGCGGATAATCCCTACCACCTTGCTTCGCAGCATTAAATTCCTCTGCAAATCCGGTCTTCTAAGGTCAAGGGGGCGGTAGGTCAGGCGAACCTCCTCCTTGGTCTTGGAATTTTCCTCAATGGGAAACGGCGGCGTCTCTGCCTCCGAAAGAATCCGTAAATCCTCCGCGATAATCTCGATATCTCCGGTAGCCAGATTTTTGTTTATCCCGCCGGCACGGAGCGCCACCTTACCGGTAATGGCGGCAACAAATTCGCTTCTCAGCTTCTCCGCCTTGGCAAAGCTTTTCTGCCCGCATTTGTCCTCTTCAAAAATAACCTGTAAAATACCGCTTCTATCCCGCAAGTCTACAAAAATGATTCCTCCCTTGTTACGGCTTTTCTGTACCCAGCCCATAACGGTAACGGTTTCCCCTGCATTTTTGTTGCTCACTTCCGTGCATCTGTGGGTTCTCTTTAACCCCTTCATTGATTCTGCCATTTCTTCCTCCTGATTTTGTTTAAAGCTTAACCTTATAGACTTTGGACCACTTCGTATGTCCCCCACCACTAAAATTTTTTTCCTGATAGTGCTTATAACCCCGGACCTTAATATAATAGGTCTTTCCCTTTTCCAGTCCTTTTAATGTTATCGCATCTCTCGTATACTTCACATTGAATTTTTTTGCATCTTTAAATTCCTTGTTATCCGCATATTTTATCTGAAGCTTTTTCAAAAGGCAATACCGATATACGATAGTATCCCACTTTACCACAAAGCGTATCTTTTTATGATGAATGCCCTTCAAATCGGAAAGAACCGGTGTCTGCTTCTTTGCCATAGATATTTTTGTCTCCGCAGGAACCGGGAGCCATCCAGTAATCGGATGTCCATTCCTCTTCTCTCCCCATGTTGAATATAGCCAGCAATCCCGATAAAAACGAGGATTTGCTATCTCACCTACCCTATTTTCCCTGCGCCATCCAAGAAACCAATATTCAGAGTCACCTTCTTTGAAATCCTCCAACACCGGCAAATTAACCTTTTCTCCCTTTTTAACCTTTATTCTTCTTGTTGGCTCCATATCCGGCTTTTCGCATAACGTAATGGTAATCATATCATCTTTTTTTTCTGCTGCCATGGCATCTGTGCCACAGAATAAAATACAGAAAAAACAAAATAACAATCCAAAAATTTTTTTCTTTTCCATTTCTGTCTCTCCTTACCTGCCGAACTTTATCACTGAACCTTTACCTTAGCCCCCGCTCCTTTACTCTTCAACAGCTTGCGGTAGGCTTTCTTCCTGCTCTTTGGCACTTTTATCTTTGCCTTGGCGGCAATTCCTTTAAATGCTTTACTTCCCACTTTCTTTGCCGTAAGCTTTTTCGTTTTCACGGTAATCGTCTTCAGGGATTTACATCCGAAAAATGCCTGCTTGCCGATGCTCTCCACTTTTGCGGGAATAACAATCTTTTTCAGTTTTACGCATTTATAAAACGCTTTATTCCCAATCACCTTGACATTTTTTCCCATCGTTACCGCCGTCAGTGCCTTACAGCCGCTAAATACATTGGCACCGATGGTTATCACACTGTTTCCGATGGTTACCCGGGTAAGCTTCTTCATATTTTTAAATGCTCCCGGTGATATTGAGGTTATCTTATACTTCTTTCCGTTCACCGTAACAGTGTCGGGAATATTGATTTTCTTTGTTCCCTTATTTGTCGGTCTGACATACTGCACAGTTCCGGAATTTCCGTTATTGTCCGCCTTTGTAACCCGGTAAACCGCCTTCGTTGCGTCATCCGTTATCACGGCTCCTGTCGCTATCAGCTCCTCGGTTCTCGTCTGCCCACAGACGCTGCAGGTATAGGTAATTTCTCCCTTTTCCTTTGCCGTAGCTTTTTTCGTGATGCGTCCGGCATCCCATTTATGCCCCGCCGCCTTCGTCACTGTGCCGTCCTCCAGCTTCTTTCCGCAGTCCCTGCAATACTTATTTCCACTGTAGCCGTCCTCGGTGCAGGCAGCTGCCTTTCCGTCCTTTACTATTATCTCGCCATGCTCACTGCTGTCAAGCTCTCCATATTCCTTTCCGCACCGCTCACAGACCGCCTTACTGCTGCAGCCTGCCCTGCCGCCGGTGTGACCCAATGCGCTGATTTCTATATAGACCTCAACAATATGATGGCATTTTACACATTCCTTATGTCCGAAGCCCGTTTTCTCACAGGTCGGCGGCTGGTCGCACTCACAATCCTCTGAAAGGATAACCTCGCCGGTCACATGCGCACAATCGGTTCTGATAATCGAAACCTCTATTGCTTCCGTCTTGTAATTTCCTTTATCTGCACCCGTATATACGGCATTTGCCGTAACTGCTTCATCCGTTACCAGCGTTTTCTCGGCATCCTCGGCATTCCATTCCCATCCTGTAAACAGCGATACATCTCCCACCTTTTCACAGTCAAGGTTCACATACAGTTTACTTAACGGCATATACGGCGCTTTTAATGCTTTGTCCACCGTAACCGTTATGATTTTCTCCGCCGCCGGAGAATAGTTGACGGTTTCCTTCGTGGAAACGGCAATCACCGCCGTTCCCGCTTTCTTAATGGATACTTCGCCGGTCTGGGAAACGGCAATTACCTCTTCCCCTTCCTTTACCGCATAGGTAAGCGCACCGTCGCCGGTCTGGGTGATTCCCTCCAGAATAAAGGAGTCATCCCCATAGATTTTTGCAATCTGCTCTTTGCCCTCTGCTATCGCCACCTCTGCCGCCGGCCGCATAATGGTAAAAAATCTTTTAATTTCCCCGGTATAATTTTTCATCCCTTTAATTACTGCGGTGGGCGGATTTTCTCCCGTCTTTTCCCCTATCGCCGTATTGTTGATGTACTCCACCGTATAATCCCTGCTTCTGGTTAACAGGTTATCCCCGTCCCGGACAATCACCTCCGGAATGATGGGGCTTCCCGTATACCGCTGCTGCGCAATCTCCCCTACCATGCTTTCCGTGACCGTCTTCGGACTGACGGTGATTTCCTTAACGGCAGCAACCGGTTTGTAGTCCGCATTTCCCGCTTTTTCCGCCGTCACGGTTACCGTACCTGCTCCCACAATGACTGCCCGGTTTCCGCTCAATGTAAGTACTCCGTTTTCCTTCGGCACCGAAAAGGTAACCGCTCCATCACTCTGTCCCCCGGTTGTCTCCAGCACAAAATCCCCGCCGCCATAGACAAGCCCCGGTACATCTGTAACCGCAAACCCTGTCTGTTCTGCTTTTTCTTTACCATAAACCGTCATATCCGCTGTAACGGTAACGGGAGCGGTTATCCGGTTCTGGTATCCGGCATCCCGGTACCAGATAATATTTTCCGTATCGTCATATGCGTCAAGGGGAAACTGATGATAAACGGCAAGCTCGTCATGCACGCCCTGCGGCAAAAATGCCCTGCCGGCCTGCTTACCATTCACCATTTTCGTCACGGTATTCAAGCTGCCCTTACTGTCCAAGTCTGCCTCCGAAACGCTGCCGGATAAATCATAGACCGTCGCCTCTGTGCGGTAAAACGCCCATGTTCCTGCTGACTCTACACTATATGGAATAATAAATACCTTTCCTTTCATGTTCCGGCCATATTCAAAAGCTTCGGCTCCAATTGTTTTTACCCCCTCCGGTATGACAATATCCGACTGAAAAGGATTATACATAAATGCTTCTCTCCCGATACTCTCTAACCCCTCAGGCAGGGAAAGGGCGGTAAAGTTGCAGGACCTAAACGAACTCTTTTCTATCGTTTTCACTGTCGACGGAAGCACCAGCTTCCCAGTCAAACTACTACATTGTCGAAAAGCATCAACCCCAATACTTTCCAGCCCCTCAGGCAGGGAAAGGGCAGTGAACCCGCAGGACGTAAACGCTGCCTCCCCTATCTCTTTTACCGTTTCCGGAATCACCAGCGTTCCGCTCATATTTTTACAGCCGTAAAACGTCGTCATTCCAATACTGCTTATCCCCTCGGGAAAAGACAAGTCTCCGGTAAACCCGCTGCAGCCTGAAAATGCGTCCGTTTTTATCTCAATCAACGAATCCGGTAAAACCAGCTCCCCGGTAAGGGCTTTGCATCCGCAAAACGCTCCTGACCCTATTGTTTCCAGGCCTTGCGGAAGACTGAGCTTTCCGTCAAATCCCTCACAGCCGTAAAATGTCCTCAGCTCAATCTCCTTAACTCCCTCCGGTATAATTAAATCTCCGGTCAGCTTCGTACAGTTAAAAAACGCCCTTCCCCCTATAGATTCAACCGCCTGCGGTATAGCCAGCTTCCCCGTAAAACCACTGCAGTTGTTAAATGCATCTGAACCTATCCTCTCAAGCCCATCCGGCAGGGTAAGCGCCCCGGTAAGACCACTGCAGCGATTAAATGCACTATTCCCTATCTCCGTAACCCCCTCCGGAATCTTCAACGGGCCGGTGAGGCTTTCGCAGTTGTTATAGATAAAATTTGGAATTTTTTCCACATTCTGCGGCAGTACCACCTGCCCTTTTAAACTATTACATCCGCTGAAGGCAAACTCCCCGATTTCCTCAATATCCGCCGGTATGGTTAATTCTCCGTCCAGATTGGAGCATGAACAAAATGCAAGCATATCAATCACCTTTACGGAATCCGGCAGGGCAAGCGCCCCGGTAAGATTGTCCATTCCGTTAAAAGCCAATGCACCAATCCGTGTTATCCCATCTTCAATAACCAGAGCCAGGGGAATATCCCCATATTGGTTTACCCGTTCTGCAACATCTTTCACTTCCCCCTGCCCGCTGATTACCAGGGTGTCCACCGTACTGTCTCCGTCGGTATCATAAACCGCCCACTGCACGTTATCCTTGTCTGCCGCACTACAGTCCCCGCTGTCCGCCGGATTCAGATTTTTATAATCCTCCGCCTGTACAGCCGACAGGTTTCCAATCTCCCCTGCCGGTATACCGCACACCAGCAATACCGCCGCCAGCAAACCGCCCAATACCATCTTTTGTGCAACTCCCTTCTCCATATCCATACCTCCCATATTTTCACCGGATTATCTGTTACATCCTGTCTGCAAAAAATTCTTCAACGGCTGTATAGCCTTCCTTTTCCAACTGCTCCTTCTGAAACTTTTTATTCTTCTTCATCACGGCAATGTTAATCTGCGCCCCGTCCTTTCTCAGGGCGTTTGCCTTTTGCAGAATCGTCAGCAGCTTATCCTTTGGCATATTCTTCTCCACCAGATAAGCAATTTTTTCTCCGCTGTCGGGAATCTGATAATCCCTTTCCAGCAGCAGCATGACAATGCGCTCAAATCCAATAGAAAACCCGCATGCCGGGATACTCTGCCCGGTAAATCTGCCAATCATCTCATCATAACGGCCGCCGCCGCCTACGGAACCGCCAAATTCGTCCATGGAAATCTCAAAAATCGGTCCGGTATAATAACTCATTCCCCGCACCAGCGTCGGGTCAAAAATAATTTTAAATTCCGTGGATTTTACCGCATCCACGCTGCGCATAATCGTCTCCAAATCCTCGGCTGTCCCTGCCTCCAGGCAGTCACCCAGCGTTTCCGCCAGAAAACGGACCCCCTCTTCGTCCGAGGCGGTCTGGGCAAACAGCTTAAGGTATTTATCCACATTTTCTTTCGGATACCCCTGCTCCACCAGCTCTGCCGCCACTCCGTCCGAACCAATCTTGTCCATTTTATCCAGTGTAATAAATACACGGTCATAGTCCTCCTCAGCAAATCCGCTGTAAGCCGCCATCGCCTTTAACATCTTCCGGCTGTTGAGCCGGATAGTAAAATTCGCAAAACCGATTTTCCCCAGCAGCGTTGTCGTCGCCGTTATCAGCTCTATCTCCGCCAAAACCGTCGGCTCGCCTAAAATGTCAATATCACATTGCATAAACTGGCGGTACCGTCCTCTCTGGGGCTTGTCGGCTCGCCAGACATTCCCCATCTGCAACGCCTTAAAAGGGCTTGGCAAATCATTGGCATTGGCGGCATAGTACCGGGAAAGGGGCAGTGTCAAATCATAACGCAGTCCCCCGTCCGTCAAAACATCCACATTATCCTCTGTCACTCCTCCGGAGACTGCCGAAGCCAGCTTGTCCCCACGCTTTAAAATCTTAAAAATCAGCTTTTCATTTTCTCCACCCTGATTGGAGGACAGGTTTTCCATGTGCTCCACGCAGGGCGTCTCCATTCCCGAAAATCCGAATGTTTTATAGGTTTCCTTAATCTCGCCGATTACGTAATCCCGAATTTCCATCTCCCTTGGTAATATATCCTTCATGCCGGTAACCGGCTTTTTCTTCATTGCCATAACTGTAATCCTTTCTACACGCTAATAAACCAGCTTATCCTGCACTCCCCCGTTTAACTCCCTTGTGACAATCTCATCATGCACAATACTCTGGAAAGGCAGAAAAATTTCCATGTCAAAATGTCTTACCTCTTCAATCAGCAGCTCCACCGCCGTTTTGCTGTCAAAGGCTTTCCGATAAGGGCGGTCGGAGGTCAGTGCAGCAAATACATCACACACCCGCAGGATTCTTGCGCCTAACGGAATCCTCTCTCCCACCAGATTATCCGGATAGCCGGTGCCGTCATAGTTTTCGTGATGATGTAAAATCATCTCACATATACGGTCCGAATATCCCTCGTTCTTCACCACCTCATAGCCTAAGCCCGCATGCATCCGGACATACCGCATTTTTTCCACATTCAATGTATCGTCCTCACCGCCATAAAGATATGTACTCGCCCTGAGCTTGCCGATATCATGAAGCATTCCCGCTACTTCAATGTCATGACAGATTGCCGTATCCAGCTTCAGCTCTCTTGCCAGTCTCCCTGCCAGTCTGCTCACCTCTATTCCGTGGGCAATTTCCGTTCGCAAATCCTCGGTCAGATAATTGGATATCTCGTCTACTTCTACGTCCTCTCTGTCTACTACAATCATACATATCCTCCTTTCAATCCGAATCCTCTTTAGATGGCTGCGAAACGCTTAAGTGCCTGCGTTGCTTTGTCTATATTGTACAACGGATGTCATCATCATGCAAACATTCTGCGTTTCCGCTCTATCATCTCGTCAATCCTTGTAATATATTCCTCTACATTTTTCACGTTCTGCACCCGCTCAATCCGGTTCTCGCCATAAAAGATAAATTTGGAGGACGCTCCCGCTCCCAGCGCAAGAATATCCAGCTTCTCCTCCATAATCAGAATATTGTAAAGACATTCCTTCCCCGGCGCCGCATAACCGATATTTTCCAGCTTTCCCGGAATATTTTTCTGCCGGTACAGGTAATAGGGCAGCATTCCCATCTCCCTTGCACAGGTATCCGCTGCCAGCAGCATTTCATTGGTGCTGCCCTTCACCAGCTTCCGGTAACGCTCCATCTCAATATTTAAGTCTGCGGCACGTTTTATTGCCAGGGAATGTACTGTCAGGCTGTCCGGATGCAGCTTTTGTATCTCGGAAAGCGTATGCCGCACATTTCGGATATCCTCCCCCGGAAGCCCCACAATCATATCCATATTGATGTTGGTAAACCCCGCTTTTCTCGCCAGCATAAATGCTTCCTTTGTCTGCTCCACACTATGCGCCCTGCCAATCAGCTTAAGGGTATCCTCCGACATGGTCTGGGGGTTGATGCTGATACGCTGTACCCCCAATGCCTTAAGCCGCTCCAGCTTCTCCATGGTAATACTGTCCGGTCTTCCGCATTCCACGCAAAATTCCCGCACCCCGGACATATCAAAGCTCCTGATTAACCGTGTAATCAATTCCTCCAGCTGCTCCGCCGTCAGCGCACTGGGCGTCCCCCCGCCGATGTATACCGCTGATAATTTCTTCTTTTTATAGGCTTCATTTTCTGCCGTAAATTCCATTTCCCGATAAAGCGCCTGTAAATAGTCCTCCACCCTGTCCCGATAGACAGTAATCGGATACGAGGTAAAGGAACAGTATAAGCACCTTGTAGGGCAAAACGGAATCCCGATATATAAACAATATTCCTCCGGATAGCGGAAATCCCGGAGCAGCTCCTGCTCCTTCTTTGCCACCTCGATACAGATATCCGCCTTTTGCGGAATCGTCAGATAGGTATCCGTATATACCTTATGTATATTCTCCTCTGTCTCTCCATGTTCCAGCAGTTCCGTGGCAATTTTCGTAGGGCGCACCCCGGTGAGGCTTCCCCAGGGAAGCTCTTTTCCCGTATATGCCGAAAGCATCCTGTACAATGCTGCCTTTAGCGGATTTCTCGCCGCCCGCTTATTGAGAAAATCCACAACCACCGTCTTACTCTGGCGGTATCCGTTTTCATCCTCCAAAAGAAAGGTCACATATCCGCCAGTCCGTACCCCGGTTTCCACATCCACGTCCGCCGTGTATTCCACATCCAGCATCAGCCGGGTGTTTTCTTCTGTCAATACAATCTTTTCGTTATCAAAAAAAGCCTGCAGCATTACCCGGATATCATTATTATATAATTCCTCATTCTGCTTTAAATAAATCATTTCCGATGCCCTTTTCCTGCTACCGCAGCCCGCAAACCATATTATTTTCCTTTTCCCACACAATGGTTGTCCCGTCCATGTGCCCCGGAAAAACCTTTGTCTCATCCGGAAGCGTAAACAGCTTCTCCCGAATGGACTGCAAAAGCACCGCACCGTTTCCCGTAGGAAAATCCGTTCTTCCCACACTGCCGCAAAACAGCGTATCCCCTGCAATCAGCGACTGCAGCTCCTCACTGTAATAACACATCCCGCCTGCCGTATGTCCCGGAGTAAGGATACAGACCAACGTGGTTCCGATAATTTCCACCCTCTGCCCATCCCGCAATACCTCGTCCGCCTGCAGGGTCATGGGATGGTCAAACATTGCGGACAGGTTTACGCCTACCTTTCCCAGCACCTGCTCGTTTTCCTCCTTTGAAGCATACACCGGCACATGAAAGGTATCCTTTAACTCCTTCACCGCACCGATATGGTCATAATGTCCATGGGTTAAAAAAATTGCCTGCAGGTTAAATCCCGGTGCACGGAATATTTCGATTAACGCTTCCGGCTCCGCCGCAGGGTCAAATACAATACATTCTCCGGTGTCATGATTCACCATAATATAACAGTTCGTCCCCAGCTCGCCCAGGGTCTTCCTGAAAATCTCCAAATTTGCCATATGCTTTTCCCCTTTTTGTGTTCATCCCACACTTCGCTCTACATCAATTACTCCCGGCACCATATGAAGCTTGGCAATAACCTGCCGCAGCTGGTCCACTGTCCGGATATCAAATGCCACCGTAATGGTTGCATGCTCCTTTTTACTGTTGCTCCTGCTGTTTACCGCAGTCACATTGATATTCGCCTCGGTAAACACCTTGGAAATATCAAACAGCATACCGGTACGGTCCGCCGCATAAATACGCAACTCTGAAGAATATGTCGCAGCGGCGCTCTCCTCCGCATCTGCCCGCCACTCCGCATCAAGCAGTCTGGAGCGGTCGATATCGCTCATTCCCACAATATTTACACAGTCGGTCCGGTGAATGGAAATCCCCCGTCCACGGGTTACATAGCCCACAATCTCGTCCCCGGGAACCGGCGAACAGCACCGGGAAAAATGCACCGCCACATCATCTATTCCGTTTACCGTAATTCCGCCCTTATACTTGGTGTCCCGGCGGATTTCCCCACTATGGTTAAGCTGCTCCAGCAAATCCTCCTCGGTAAGGTTTGTCTTCTCTTCCTTCGCCCGGGTTTCAATCAGCTTATTCATGACCTGGCCTTCCTTCAGTGCGCCATGCCCGATTGCCGCCAATACCGAATCCCAATCCCGGAAATTATATTTTGTCAAAACTGCCTGCTGCATTGCCGGCTTAGTATAATCCGAATAATTATACCCCTTCGCTTTACAATAGCTTAGCAAAAGCTCTTTTCCCCGGCTGATGTTATCCTCTTTAAATTCCTGCTTAAACCACTGATTGATTTTGTTCTTTGCCTGGGCGGATTTTACGATGGAAAGCCAGTCGCGGCTTGGTCCCTTTGAATTTTGTGAGGTGACAATCTCCACCCGGTCGCCGTTTTGCAGGGTATAACTCACCGGCACCTGTCTTCCGTTTACTCTGGCGCCTACCATTTTATTGCCTACTGCCGAATGGATACTGTATGCAAAATCAATGGGATTAGAACCCGCCGGCAGATTCTTCACGTCTCCATTGGGGGTAAAGCAATATACCTGCTCGGTAAACAAATCCAAATCGGTTTTTACTGCGCTCATAAATTCCCTGTTGTCCTCGGTATCTCTCTGCCATTCCAGAATCTGTCTCAGCCAGCTTAATTTCTCTTCCTCCTTATCCCGGGTGGTTCCGGATAAGTTCTCCTTATATTTCCAATGTGCGGCAATACCGTATTCCGCCGTCTTGTGCATATCGTAGGTGCGAATCTGAATCTCAAAGGGCTGACCGCTCTTGCTAAGCAGCGTCGTATGCAAAGATTGGTACTTATTGGATTTCGGCATCGCAATATAGTCCTTAAACCGTCCCGGAATCGGCGTGTATTCTTCATGGATAATGCCCAGCGCCGCATAGCAGTCCTTTACGCTGTCCACAATAATCCGCACGGCAAAAATGTCATAAATCTGGTCCAGGGTTTTGTTCTGGTTTACCATTTTCTTATAGATACTGAAGAAATGCTTCACTCTGCCGCTGATTTCCGCCTTGATGTCCGCCTTGCTGATGCATTCCTTTACATCGTGTACAATATTCTGGATAAAGGTTTCCCTCTCCTCTAACCGTTCATCTATCCCCGCCTTCAGTTCTTTGAATTTCTCCGGCTCCAGATATTGCAGGGAAAGGTCGTCTAACTCCACCTTAATCTTACTGATACCAAGGCGGTGTGCAATGGGGGAATAAATGTCCATTGTCTCCCTTGCCTTTTCAATCTGCTTCGCCGGTGTCTGGTACTGCAGGGTTCTCAGATTGTGGAGGCGGTCTGCCAGCTTAATCAGAATTACCCGGATATCCTTCGCCATGGCAAGGAACATTTTTCTCAGATTTTCTGCCTGCAGCTCAAGCTTATCCTGTGAAAAATTAAGCTGTGTCAATTTGGTTACTCCGTCCACTAAAAGCAGAATCTCCGCAGAAAATTCCTTTTCAATTTCTTCGTTGGTCATTACCGTGTCTTCTATCACATCATGCAGGATTCCGGCTACAATCGTCTCCTTGTCCAGCTCCAGCTCTGCTAAGATAATCGCAACACAAAGAGGGTGCATGATATACGGCTCGCCGGATTTGCGCAGCTGTCCCTCATGCGCCTTATTGGCAATGGCGTATGCCTTTTCAATCATCGTAATATCCGTATTGGGATGGTATTCAAGCACCTTTTCAATCAATGTCTGGTACAGCTCCTCCGGTGGTGTAAAATCCTTCGGGGTGCTTAATTCCCTGTCCTTATTTATCATTCCTGCCATATACACACCTTCTTTTTCTCTTATCGCTGGTTTGTCTTATGTAAGTATATCCTATATTGGGTTAGATGTAACTCACAAAATGTATTTATGTAAAAAATTTGTATAATCTGCTGTAAATTTCCCCCTCAATTTGTAATCTATCGGCAATTTTACCTTATCGCTTCCGGTTAAAGCACCTCCCGCACAGCCGCCATGGCATACCGCTTAATCTGCAGCTGTATGGTCCTGCTGCCGTTAAATTCATTGACGGACGGATAATACACGACATTTAACACAACATTATTCAGCCAGCCATGTATCATTTTGTCGTATTCCTCCTGCCCGAACCATTCGATAATATTGTCGGCAAACTCCCCGGCATGGTAATAGATTCCTTCCCTGACACAGCCGTCGCTGCTCTCTAATGTAACCTTTACCACATTCCGCTCCTTCCCCATAATCTTGGCAGAAAGGACATTTAAATCCTTCTGGGCAAATACCGGCTTTTCATTCCCTTTCCCAAAGGGCGCCAGACTGTCCAGCTCCTGAATCAGCTCCTCCGTAATATAAGAAATCGGCATCGCCACGTCAATCTTCACTTTCGGGATAAATGCTTCATCCGAAAGCCCGCACTCCGCATTCAGCCGGGAAATCAATTCCTCCAGCTTATCCTCCTCCAGGGACAGACCTGCCGCCATGGCATGCCCGCCGTATTTCAACAGCAAATCATCACATTTCTGCAATGCCTCCGCCATGGAATAATCTTCAATGGAACGTCCGGAGCCCTTTAACACCCCCGGCTCCTCACTGTTCACCATAACAAAGACCGGATGGTGGTAACTGTCCCTGATTCTTCCCGCAATAATGCCGGCAAGGCTTTCATGGCAGCTTGGAAGACGGACAACAAATACCTTCATCTGTTCCGCCTGCGCCAGATAATTCTCCGCTTCCTCCATCCCCTGCAGGGTCAGCTCCTTCCGTTCTTCATTCATGCTCTTGATTTCCTGTGCTCTGACAATTGCCGTTTCGGTATCCTCCTCCAGCAGCAGCTCCATAGCGGCAACGGCGCTTTCCAGCCTGCCGGAAGCATTTATACACGGTCCCAGCCGGAATCCCACATAATAGGCATCAATCGTCGTATCCGACAATTCATTGACGCCAATCAATGCCCGAAGTCCCTTGTTTTCCGAATGATTCAGCCGTTCCAGTCCCTTGATGACGAAGATTCTGTTTTCCTCCTTAAGGGATACCACGTCGCAAATCGTTGCAATGGCAACAAATTCCAAGAGCTGGTAAAGCTCCTCCCTCGGCACCTCCCGTTTGCTGTACAGCGCCTCAATCAGCTTGTAGGCAACGCCTGCTCCGCACAAGTCATCAAAGGGATATTTGCAGGATGCCTTTTTCGGATTTAAAATGGCGTCCGCCGGAGGCAGGATATACCGCTTGTTCTCTCCTTCCAGGATAAACGGCACCTGATGGTGGTCGCTTACCACCACGGTAAGCCCCTTTTCCTTCGCCAGCGCCAATGCGGAATTTGCCGCAATGCCGTTATCACAGGTTAGGATAGTATGAATACCGTCCTCTACCGCCTTCGTGATAATCTCCTCATTGATTCCGTACCCATCCTTTACCCGGTGCGGTATCACGTAATCCACAAAAGCGCCTATGCGCCGCAGACCCCGGTAAAGAATATAATTTGCCATCACGCCGTCCACGTCATAGTCGGAAACAATACGAATCGGCTGACCCTCCTCAATATCATGAATGATAATCCGTACCGCCTGGTTCATATCCTCCATTAAAAAGGGGTCGTGCATTGCCTCCAAATCCGCATGCAGAAACGCTTCAAATTGGGACTCCTCTATATCCCGGTTAACCATGATTCTCGCAACCACCGGGTCAATATTAAATTTTCTGCTAAGGGCATCAAAATCTGCACGCTTTGTGCGGATTACCCAGTTTTGTTCCGCCATATTTGTAACTCCTATATGTACCAAAGGGACATGGTAACTGCCATGTCCCTATTTATTGCAAATATTAAGCTTTCTTTGCTTTTTTCGACTTGGGCTGTTCTTTTCCTTTTCCGGACTTTCCGTTTGCGCTGTTTCTCTCCAGCTTACCTGCCTTCGTCTTAAGCAGATACCAGAGCGGTCCGGTAATACATACGGAAGAATATGCACCACAGATTAACCCGCACATCAGGGTAAGGGCGAACTCCTTAATTGAAGTGACACCCATAATATACAGAATAAACACCATAACAAAGGTGGTAAGCGTTGTATAAATCGTTCTGGTAAAGGTTTGTGAAATCGACGTATTCACAATATTCTCATAGGTCTCTTTCTTATCCGTCATCAGTGTCAGGTTCTCACGAACACGGTCAAAAATGATAATCGTTGCATTGATGGAGTAACCGACTATCGTCAACATACAGGCAATAAAGGTATTACCTACGGACAGCCTTCCGATGGAATACAATGCAAATACCACCAGAACATCGTGCAGCAGGGCAATTACTGCCGCAGCACCAAACTTCACATCACTAAACCGGATGGCAATATAAATCAGCATCATGATTGTGGCAATCAGCACGGACACAATCGCATTTCTCTGCATCTCACTGCTGATGGTGGAGCTGATATTTTCCAGGTTAAACTCCTGCACATCAAATCCGGAGCGGAGCGCTTCCTCCACCGCATCACGCTGCGCCACCGCAAGCTCGGCGGTCTTAAATACAATTTCATTAGAATTTTTTACATTCTGCACCTGGATATCCGCCTCGGAAATCCCCGCCGCCTCGGCGATAACCGGAAGAATTTCTCCCTCTGCTCTTTGTAAATCATAATACTCGCCAAACTCAATCGTCATGGACGTACCGCCGGTAAATTCCAGACTGTAATTCAGCGTAGAACCGCTTTTACTCTTAAATACCGGAAGGGCAATCAGACCTGCCGCAATAACCACAATGGAAATTCCGTAGGCGATACGGGAAAACTTGACATATCCCTTTACCTTTGCCTCTTTCTTCGCCCCGTAAAGCTTCGGACTTTGCAGACCTAATGTATATGCCGCCTTTAACAGGTGCTTGGTGACAAACAAAGCGGTAAACATGGACAACACAATACCGATTCCCAACGTTAACGCAAAACCTTTGATGGAACCGATACCCATAATATAAAGGACAACCGCCGCAATCAGAGTTGTAATATTACTGTCGATAATTGCAGATGCCGCCTTGTTAAAGCCTGCGTCAATCGCCGCTTTCACGGTAGCGCCGGCGCCAAGCTCCTCCTTGATACGGGTAAAGATAATGACGTTGGCATCCACCGCCATACCAATCGTTAATACGATACCGGCAAGACCCGGCAGCGTTAAGCTGGCGTTAAATCCGTTCAGACACAATAACATCAGTACAACATAAGCAATCAAGGCAAGCACGGAAATCACACCCGGCAGCAGGTATAAGATAATCATAATCACGGCGATAACCCCCATACCAATCGCCCCGGCTTTCAGCGTAGTGCTAAGGGCATCCTGTCCCAGCGTAGCGCCTACCTCATTGGAGCGCAGCTCCTCCAGCGTTAACGGAAGCGCACCAATACGGATAGTCTGGGCAAGCTGTTCTGCCTCCTCGTCATCCGCCATGCCGTTAATCTCAGCACTTCCTCCGGTAATTGCCGTCTGTACCGTCGGCATCGAAGCAATCTGCCCGTCATAAATGATATAAATTCTTTTTCCTATATTATTGGTAGTGGCTTCCGCAAACTTCTTTGTTCCCTCATCGGAAAACGCAAGCTGAACCACATACTCCTGAATCGTACCGGAATTATCAATCGCCGCCACTGCGTTCTTCACATCAGAACCGGTCAACAGTGCCTCATATTCCTCACCGGCAGCAAACTTCTGGTAATTATCCTCATCAATAAATTCCAGCGCACCCGGCTTACCCAAATCCTGTAAAATCTGATTGGCATCGCTTACTCCCGGAATCTCAATGCTAATCCGGTCGGAGCCCTCACGGTACACATTACTGTCCGGTGAATACGTATCTGCACGCTGCTGCAAACGGGTCAGCGTATCCCGGATATCCTGGTCGGAAGGCTTGTCCTCCTTAATCTGATATGTTATGCTGACACCCCCGGCAAGGTCCAGACCCAGAATAATGTTCTTCGCTGTTCCGACATGCTCTTTACCCAGTCCCACCACGGTTGTATATGCTCCCAGTGCAAGTACCAGAATAAATATCAAGATTGTCAGCACACTGTTTCTTTTTGCCTTTTTCATTCCTTTTCTCTCCTTCTTCTATTGGTAACCATTTTCTTTACCAGATTAACCTCCTGCGGCTTTTTCTTAGCGTTCCTCATCCGCCAGTGCGGCTTTTATCATCAATGCACATTCCACCCGTTTTTGCTCCAGCTCACAGCCGATATCATATGCGTCCAGCAGATTACCGTGAAAATTATAGGCATTCGCCGCACAGCCCCCGCTACAGTAGAATCTTGCAAAACAATCCTTACATTTATCCTTTGCATAGACATTACAAAGCTTAAACTCATCCACCAGCTCCGTTTTTTCGATTCCCGTATCCACATTTCCCAGCCGGAATTCCTCTATCCCCACAAACTGATGGCAGGGATACAAATCCCCCCAGGGGGTCACCGCTAAATACTCCGTTCCGGAACCGCACCCCGAAAGCCGCTTATACAGACACGGCCCTCCGGTTAAATCTATCATGAAATGGAAAAAGGTAAATCCTTTTCCCGCCTTTTCCCTCTTAATCATCTCCCTGGCAAGCGTATCATATTCAGCAAACAGCTTCGGCAAATCTTCCTCGGTTATCGCATAATCCTGGTCTGCCGGCGCCACCACCGGTTCGGCGGATATCTGCTTAAAGCCAAGGTCTGCCAGATGCAGCACATCCTTTGAAAAATCCGGATTATAATGGGTAAAGGTGCCTCTGACATAATAGTTTGTCTGATTCCTAAGCTCCGCCATTTTCTTAAATTTATCGATAATCAAATCATAGCTGCCCTTTCCGTTCCGGGTGGGGCGCATAAAATCATGAATCTCTTTTCTGCCGTCAATGCTTAGCACCACGTTTGCCATTTCCCGATTGGCAAATTCCATTACCTCATCATCTAACAGCATCCCGTTTGTAGTCAACGTAAAACGGAATTTTTTATTGCATTCCTCTTCCCTGCTTCTGCCATAGGCGACCAAATCCTTTACCACCTGAAAATTCATCAGCGGCTCGCCGCCAAAAAAGTCTACCTCAAGATTTACCCGGTTTCCCGAATTGGCGATAAGAAAATCCAGCGCTTTTTTTCCTACTTCATAACTCATCAGAGAACGCCCGCCATGATACTCTCCCTCTCCCGCAAAGCAATACCGGCAGGCAAGATTGCAGTCATGGGCAATATGCAGGCATAAAGCCTTCACCACGGTTTTCCGTTTCTTGAAATCAATGACAGCATCCCGGTAAACATCCTCCGTGAAAAGCTGTCCCGCTTCCTTCAATTCCTCTACCTCGGCATATGCTTCCCGTACTTCCTCCGCTGGATATCGGGAAAGCCGGTTTACCAGTTCATCCCGACTCAGTTCTTCATACAGGGCAATCACATCATATACCAAATCATCCACCACATGGACTGAACCGCTGCATACGTCTAATACAATGTTATACCCATTATTTTTATATTGATGTATCACATTTACTCCTTCTTATAAACACAACGAAAAGGACTGTCACACATTTTTCTTCGAGGACAGCCCCTTTATTCTTTTATTAACCAGAATATGCTCCACAAACCGCTTAACGGATGAAAAGACTATTTGTTTTCACAGGTCTGGTTTCCAACGGTACAAGAAGTCTTACAAGCTGACTGACAGGAGGTCTGGCATTCACCGCAGCCACCCTTTTCCATTGTATTCTTCAACGTCTTGTCTGTTAATGTCTTAATATGCTTCATCTCTCTTACCTCACATTCCCGGACAATGCACTTTGCAAATGTCTGTTGTAGGGTACAGTATAACACAAGGTTTTTCCAAGGTCAACGTCTAACTCACCCTAATTCCCTAATTTTCTTTTCTGGGATTATCCGCCGACTGGCAAAAAGCGGATATCAGCTTAACATTCCGCCTAACAGCCCTCCGCCGATACAGAGCGCCGCAGTAGTCAGATTGGCAGTACTCGCCACCTGAAACGCCTGCCCGATAACAACTGCCACCGCCGATATGATGGCAATATAGAAAACACCGAGTAAAAGTCCCCACAGAAACTTCTGTTCCTTTACCCGTTTTCCGGTAATAAATGCCCCGATAAAGGTTACGACAACATAAATTGCCAAAATCGCCATATCCGTTACCGATTCCCCAAGCCGGAATTTATACACCAAAAACGCCAGCAGCACTAATAAAATTCCGGTTGCCGCATAGGAAAAAATGAGCCCTTTGATTACCGTCGCAAACTTTCTTCCAATACTCATATCCACACTCCTTAACTCTAATCCGCCATCCCGCTTAGTCGTTACCAGATATTTGCGAAACCCCTTATTTTCAAAACCCAGTTGTATAATATAGACAATATCATAAGCAAGGCGCTTTGGAGCCGTTGGTACTTGCACTTCGTACTTGGCGAGGTGTTTTCGAGCCTAGTACGAAAGTACACTTGCCCACTTAGCGAGGTTATATCGAGCTCAGTGGGCACAGTGTTACATGCTTATGTACCATTACGTGCGACAAGCAGCGAAAGCGTGCCTGCGTTGATTTGTCTATATTATACAACGCACGTCTTGAGAAACTCAGGCTTCGCAAATATCTGGTATAGTGCAATATATGAGGGGAAATACTAAATTATTCCCTTTTGTAAAAGTTCCGCAACCTCTGCCAACGAATGATAAATCTGCTTTGCCAGCGGCTTTATCTCCCCTGTCGGCTGAATCAAATCAATAACCATGACGGTATATAGTCCCGCTGCCGCCGAAGCCTTTACTCCATTGAGAGAATCCTCTATTCCCATGGCTTTGTCAGCGGCAACGCCTAGCTGCTCACACGCCTTTATATAGATATCCGGCGCCGGCTTACCGTGAGGCACCGTACCGCCGTATACAATCCCGTCGAAAAACTCCAATATCCCCGCATTTTTTAAATTCCTCTCCGCCCGTTCCCTAATGGTAGAGGTCGCCAGTCCTATTTTGTATCCGTTTTCCGTCAGATAGCCGAAAAGCTCCATAACCCCCGGCTTTAACTCTATGCCATGCTCCGAAATATCCTTGTCCATCCGCATCATGGTCTTCGTGCGGAATGTGTCATAATCAAACGCCTCTCCAAAGTGGGATTTCATCAGCTTTTCATTATGCTCCTTTGTCGCTCCGGCAATCCGGTTGCACAGCCTTTCCATCACTTCATCGGCTATACCGTATTCCCTTCCCGTTATCATCCAGTGTTTCCGGTACAGCTTCTCCGAATCAAAAATCACACCGTCCATATCAAACACTACCGCTTCAATCATATCCTGCCCCTCTTTTGTCCCTTATCCGTTAATGCAATGCCGGTATTCGATACGGCGCAGGATTATAATTTGAAGATAAATTCCTCGTCGCCCAGAACAATCTTGCTGTCGTTAACCAGTTCTTCATTCTCTCCGTCTTCAATATTCTTCCCGTTTACATAGGTGTGATTCGTGGATTTGTTATCCTTAATAAAGTATGCGCCGTCCTTGTTGGTAATTATCGCATGCACCCTGCTGACTGCTCCGTTGCCTTTTACCGTATAATCCACTCCCATGCTTGCCTTACCGATTTTGAAATTCTGCTTGGTAATCATTACCCGTTCTTTTGTATTAACCCGGATTAAATACGGATTTACCTTCGGAACGGCAGCGCCCTTTGCCGCCTGGTTCGCCGCAGCGCCGTCCTCTTCATCCCCGTCTCCGCCGGTCTTTTCCGCCTCTGCCTCCGATTCCACTTCCGCAGCCGCTTTCAGCTCCTCCTGGGTATTCTTTACAATACTTGCCCGGTTAACCTTGATATTCTTCTTGATTTTCAAGCTCGACTCCTCGTGGTGAGCCATCTCCTCTTCCATTTCCTTTTCCGCCAGAAATTCGTCTAACTCATCCGGGATAACCACTCCGGTTATTGACGTGTCCTTTGTCTTAAACGCCGGCTTCTTAAGCCCTTTCTTCTCTCCGTCCGATTCCTCTGTGCCGCCCGGCTCCTCGTCTAATTCCTGGCTCTTCTTATTTCTCGCAAGCTTTTCTTTTAATTTGTTCACGATTTCCTGGCTGGTATCCGGCTCCTCCGTAAGAATCTCCGCCTCGTCCGAATCCGCTTCCTCTGCCAGGGCTGCATCCTTCGGTTCCGCTTCTTCTGCCGGAACGGTCTCTTCCTCCAATTCTGCTTCCTCTGCCGGAACCGCTTCTTCCTCCGCTTCTGCTTCTTCCGCCGGAACAATCTCTTCCTCCAATTCTGTTTCCTCTACCGGAACAATCTCTTCCTCCGCTTCTGCTTCCTCTGCCGGAACAGTCTCTTCCTCCGCTTCTGCTTCCTCTGCCGGAACTGCCTCTTCTTCCAATTCTGCTTCCTCTATCGGAACTGCCTCTTCTTCTAATTCCGCTTCTTCCGCCGGAACAGTCTCCTCCTCTATTTCTGCTTCCTCTATCGGAGCTGCCTCTTCCTCCAATTCCGCTTCTTCTACCGGAATAGTCTCTTCTTCCGCTTCCGGCTTCCCTGCCAATCCCTCTTCTTCAAATCCTGCCGTTCCTCCAAACGAATCCGGAACCTCCTCTTCACTCTCTGCCTTTTCCGCAACATCTAAAACCTCTTCGTACTCTGCATAAATTTCGCCGGAAGAGTTTTCCGGAATCTCTATATCCAGCTCCTCCATCAGCTCCTCTACCAAAGTCAGCATATTCCGCAGATTAAACACCGCATAGTTGTTGATATAAGTAAAAAGCCGTGCCACATAATTATCATTTCCGGAGGGCTCATACCGCAGGGACGCCAGAAAATTCCTTAAAAAGCTGTTAATATCCGTCTCCTCCTGCATGTCCTCTAACGGAATACAGATAAACTCTATCTGGTACTCGGAATCCACATAGATATAATTACGGTTCAGCACAAGATAGGATAACGGAATCCTGTACTCCGACATATCAATCAGCGACAGGATAAGCCCCCGCAATACCTTTAACACCATCTCTGCGTTAATTTCCTGGTTGGACAGCTCACATAAATGAATCTTGTCCGTAACATTATAGGAAAATGTATCAAATTCATCGTTTTCTTCAAAAATCACCGGAACAATACCCTTTGGCTCTTCATCCTCAATAAAATCAAGCAATTCTTCATCCAAATCCGCATCATTATCAATATTAAAGGTCAGAAACTGTTCCTTGTCAAAATTTCTTATTCTGAAACTAATCTTCTTCATCGCAACTTCCCCTTCCAAGGCTTTCTTTATACACCAAACATAGATATTTTTATTATAGTTGATTCTTTTATGTTACGCAAGTAAATTATTATGCAAAAAGACCAATTCTTCTATTCCCAGACGGTAATTTTTAACAAACGCCTCCCTTGCCAAACGATAGCAGAAATGATAGAATAAACCAATCTATATAGGTAATTGCGAAACTCCTTATTTTCAAAACCCAGTTGTACAATATAGACAATATCATAAACAGGTGCTTTGGAGCCGCTGGTGCTTAGCGAGGTATTTTCGAGCTTAGCACCATTGCGTGCGACAAGCAGCGAAAGCGTACCTGTGTTGATTTGTCTATATTATACAACGGGCGTTTGCAAAACTTATGTTTCGCAATTACCTAAACCAATCTATATAAAGAAAGGACAGACAATTATGGCAAATCCAATCGTAACCATTACTATGGAAAACGGTGATGTCATGAAAGCGGAGCTTTATCCGGACATTGCACCAAACACAGTCAACAACTTCATTTCCCTGATTCAGAAGGGGTATTATGATGGGTTAATCTTTCACCGTGTAATCAAGGGATTTATGATTCAGGGCGGATGCCCGGAAGGAAACGGAACCGGCGGTCCCGGCTATAGCATTAAGGGTGAATTTTCCATGAATGGCTTTGAAAATAATCTTCAGCATGCGCCCGGCGTATTATCTATGGCACGCTCCATGATGCCGGATTCCGCCGGCTCACAGTTTTTCATCATGCACAAGACAAGCCCCCATTTAGACGGTCAGTACGCCGCATTTGGAAAAGTAACGGAGGGAATGGATATCGTAGATAAAATTGCCTGCGTAGAAACAGACTATCATGATAAGCCGTTGGAGGAGCAGAAAATCAAATCCATCGTTGTGGATACTGCGGGCGAAGCATACCCGGAGCCCGAAAAATGTTAACCCATAAGGTTAACCCGGTCAGCACAAAATAAGGACAAAAACAGAAAATCTGCCGCAGGAGGGAAAACCAGAAATCCTTCCTGCGGCAGACTTTTTTATTTCACTCTTACCCGCACCTTTGCATTTACTCCGTTCATTGCGGTTACATAAACGAAGCAGCGTCCTTTTCCTACCGCCTTTATCCTGCCTGTTTTGGTGACTACCGCAATCTTTTTATTTGTCGTCCGGTAACGGAGCACGCCCACATTTTTTTTGCGGAAAAGCTTTTTGCTCTTATCCTGCGGTTTCACTACCGCCTTAATGTCTGCTGTTTCTTTTCTTTTTAGTACATAGGTTTTTTGGGAAAGCTTAATGCTTTTCGCATTGGTATACTGCGTATTCTCCGCCCCGGCTACATAGAGCATCTGGCTGTCGCCGATATACTGCTTCTTTCCCTTTACCATGCGGTACGCCTTTACCTTTATCTGATAGGTTTTTCCGGCATCCAGCTTCTTTTTCCTTATCCGGGAAATTTTTGCCGAGGTTTTTTTCTTTCCCTTGACGGTTTTAACCGGTGTTTTCGTAAGCTTTCCATTACCGGATGCGGCAAACAAATCATAACCGTCCGCTGCCGCCAGCCTGTTCCACCTTACGCAGATTCCGTCCTTCTCCCAGTCCGCCTTAAGCGTCTGGTTTAATACGGCGGCATTTTTTTCTTTCTGCTCCTTTGACAAAACCTCTTCCGCCTGTTCTCCCGGCGAGGTTTCCCCATTCTGCCTTTCGTATTCGGCACTGATTTCCACTTCGCCGATTTTCATCACAAATGTGGTGGTCGTCCTTTTGCTGTCCGTGAGAAGCACCTCGCCCTTCACGACCTTCCATCCGCAAAACTTCATTCCCGCCTGGGGTGCGTCCGCCGTAATCACAACCTCCGTGCCGGCTCCGTACTCACCGCTTCCGCTTCCGTTATTCACGGTTACCCTGTAGGGCCTGGTATCTACCGATTCCGCCTCCCTCAGCGTAATATAGGTATCCGCCGTCGGCACACCGGATACGGTAAGCCATGTATCATTTTTTCTTTTTACCGTGACCCCGTTTATTGTCTGTGTCGGATAATCCTCCGGAAAATAATAGCCTGCATTGGCAATATAAATTACCGTATCCATTGCGCCGGTTACTCCGGTCTGGTAATCCGCACCGGAAATTGAGCGCATGGTAATGTGGCTTCCTGCCGGATTATAAATGCTCACGCACCAGCCGGATTTCTCCGGAGTGTCGGGAACATTCGGGCTGTCGGGATTTTCCGGAGTGTCCGGAATATTCGGGTTGTCGGGATTTTCCGGAGTGTCCGGAGCATTCGGGTTATCCGGAGTATCGGAATTGCCCGGATTGTCCGCCGTCTGGCGGTTAACCGTCACTGCCATCGGCTCTCCTGCCTGACTTGTCTCTGTTTCCCGGTACCGCACATACCACACACCGTCTCCCGCTGCCGTGCTTCCCGCCGTGCAGGGCGTCCACACCGACGCATCCCTTGACGAAGCATACTCCATTGCACCGGTGGTTCCCAGTATCGCCAGCGTACCGCCGCTCACCCCTGCCGGCATGGACTGGCTTCCCTTTTTTGCCGCCGGAAGCAGCGTAATGGCTGCATTTCCCGTGGGAGTTCCCGATATCACAATCCGGTTATAGCCGTCCCGCTTTATCGTAAGTCCATTTACCGGAGAATTTTCCTCCCCATAAGCTGACGGAAAATAATACCCCGGAGCGGCAATATAAATTACATCGGTTATTGCTCCGGTAAGGTTATCCTGGCTGGCTGCGCCGGAGGAAGTATCCCAAATCATACTGCCATCGGACGGTACAACAATATTTACACTGTACTTTGGTATTTCCGGCGTGTCCGGATTTGTCGGATTAGCTGGCACTACCGCACTTACCGGCACAATCGCACATTTTCCCGCATTCTTTGTAGCGGTTTCCTTATACCGCACATACCACACCCCTGCGGGAACCTCCGTACTTCCTGCGGAACAGGTAACCCACGGTCCATTCTCAGTCCGGGAATATTCCATCGTTGTCCGGGTTCCCGTAATCACTCCCGGTCTGCTGGAAACATCCGGTCTCTCCTGCTCCTGCTTTTCCGCCGTTGCCGATACCAGGGTGAGCCATACATCCGCCCACGGCGAACCGGATACCATAATTTGTTTATCGCTGATACGGGTAACGATAACTCCGCTTACACCGGTTACCCTGTAATCCGCCGGAAAATAGTAGCCTGCATCCGCCTGATAAACCACACTTACCATAGCGCCGTTTACATTCTGCTGTATTTCAGCTCCCGAACCTGCCGTTCTTGTCAGATGACTGTCTCTCGGATTGATTATCACCACATCATACCCGAAAATCCCGCCCAAATTAAACAAGGGGGCACCTGCCTCCGCCTGCTTTACCGGCAGCAGCGATACCGTTCCGATTATCATGATTAAGCTTATGATTACCGCTATTCCTTTTCTGACCTTCATTTTTCCGTCCATTTTCAACCCTCCGCCAAATCCGTAATTCCGCTCATGTACCCGCCGGCTGCGGCAGGACATAATCTATTCTTTATATCGTCCGTCCGCCGGCTTTCGATAAGCATATCCAGTAAAAAAAGAGGCATATCGCAAAAAACGACCATACCTCTTATCAAACCCTCATTTCCAAATATTGGCAAATTTTTTCAAAAAAGCGACGCCGCTACAGCATTTTCCTCTTTTTTAATGCCTTAAGCACGATTACACAGATAACCACCGTCATCACGCAGATAATTCCGAAGCCAAAAGGAACATGCACCAGCGGCACCCACTGCGCATCCACATTCATCCCGTAAAAGCCGGAAATAATATTGGGAATCGCCATGACAATCGTGATAGCCGCCAGATATTTCATCACATTATTCAGTCGGATATCGATAATATTGGATAACAGCTCTCTTGTACCATGTATAATATCCCGGTAAATGATGGTCATTTCAATCGCCTGTCCGTTTTCCACCTTGACGTCGTCCAGCAAATCCTTATCCTCCGGGAACTGCCGTACACGGCTGTATCTGGACAGCCGGTCTATCACGGTTCCGTTTGCCCGCAGCGACGTGGCAAAATATACCAGGTTGGACTCCAGCTCATGCAGGGTAACCAAATCCTCTTCCTTCACATCCTCCTGGGCACGCACCTCAATCTCCGTCCGCTTGCTGTCAATCGTGCGCAGATAAATCTGATAGACCATACAGGTCCGGTATAAAATCTGGTACACAAAGCGCATCTGCTTCTTCGTGCTGAACTCCCGCACAGTGGAATTTATAAAATATTGCAGCACCGGGGTTTCCTCCGCACAAACAGTAATCAGGTAATCGTCTAACAAAAGAATACCCAGCGGAATTGCCGTATAGGCCTTCTGGTCATTACGAATCTCAATAACCGGAATATCCACCAGAATCAAGGTATAATCATCCTCAAGCTCCACACGGGAGCTCTCATCCGCATCCATTGCGGCGCGGACATCGGCAATATCAATTTCAAACCGCTCGGAAATCAGCTCCAGCTCATCCGAGCTTGGGTCGGTAAGCTGAACCCATGAACCCGGCTCAAAGGCATGCTCTTCTCCAATTTTACTGTTCTCTGTCCGATAAATTTTAATCATCGCTCATGCCTCCTCTTCTCTGACATTCCGTAACAGGCGTACCCACACTCGTTAAGTGTAATCGTTTTACCGACACTTGTCAATGAAAAGTCAAAAAAGTGGACGGAATCCCGTCCACTTTTTTGTCCATTAATCTGTATTTTAATTTAAAATTTTACTCATGGTTGCAAACAAATTTGCCACATTAATCGGCTTTGCAATATGACCGTTCATCCCGCACCTTAATGCTTCCTGCTTATCCTCTTCAAAAGCGTTCGCTGTCATCGCCAAAATCGGAATTGCCGACAGCTCTTTATTCTCCAGCCCACGAATCAGCTTGGTTGCCTCATAGCCGTTCATCACCGGCATCTGGACATCCATAAGCACCAGCTGATAATATCCCGGCTCGGATTTTTTCACCATATCCACGGCAATCTGTCCGTTTCCTGCAATCTCCGTAGAAAATCCTGCTTCCTCTAAAATTGTTGCAGCAATTTCCTGGTTCAGTTCATTATCCTCCACCAGTAAAATACGACCGGTACGAATCTGCCCGATTTGCCTGCTAATATCCTTTTCTTCGGCTTCGTCAGCATTTATATCGGTACACAGACGGAAAGTAAAGGAAACCGTAATCTCCGTACCTACGCCTTTCGTACTTTCTACCTCAATGGAGCCTTTCATCATATCGATAATATTCTTTGTAATTGCCATTCCCAGACCGGTTCCCTGTATTCCGCTAATCGTGGAATTTCTTTCCCGCTCAAAGGGCTCAAAAATGTGTGATACAAATTCTTCACTCATTCCAATCCCCGTATCCTTAATATAAAACTCATAATTTGCGCTTCCCGCCGGGGCTCCGGGTTTTTCCGTCACTCTCATGTTGATGCTTCCGCCGGAATCCGTATATTTAACCGCATTACTGAGCAGATTCAGCAATATCTGGTTAAGACGCAGCTTATCGCAGTAAATTCCTTCATCCGACACATTTACCGTGTCCACCTGCAACTTCAGCTGCTTTGCCCGGATATCTCCCTGCAAAATGCTCTGCAATTCATCAATAATATCCAGCAGTTTACACGGCTTCTCCTCCAGACGCATCTTGCCGCTCTCAATACGGCTCATATCCAGCACATCATTAATCAGACTGAGCAGATGGTTTCCCGATGCCATAATCTTCTTGAGGTATGCCTGTACCTGCTCCTTGCGGTCAATATGGGTAATCGCCAGAGAGGTAAACCCAACGATTGCATTCATCGGTGTCCGGATATCATGGGACATATTGGAAAGAAATGTGCTTTTTGCCTTGTTTGCCCTGTTTGCCTGCATAAGCGCATTTTCCAGTTGATTTTTCTTTTCAATTTCCATGCGGATTTCCTCGTCTACGTTGCAAAATCCGATAACAATGCCATGGCTCTTCTCCCAGGTTCCAATACGCACAATCTTCACCTGGAAATATTTTATCTCATCGCCTCTGGCGATGCGGTAGTTTACATAATAAAGTCTCTTTTCCTCCAGTCTCTTCTTCAGATTCTCCCTGGTGAAAAGCTGTTGCAGCATCTCCTTGTCATTCTGATAAACAAATCCCTGTATATACTGTTCCATACAGTCCTCTAATACCAGTTCGCCGTCGAAAATGGCATTAAACATATGGCTGCCATCGTCATCAATACGAAGCGTGGAGCCTATGCCGGTGTCCAAATCGAAAAAGCAGACCAGATTATAATCTATGCCCAATGCATAAACCAGTTCCATCTGGCGTCTTTCACTCTCCAGCCGCTCCTTCTCCTCCTGCAGCTTCTGGGTCGTGCAATCCAGGAGGAAACGCTGATAAAACAGTTCTCCATTCTCCCTTAACAGCTTGATATTCCCCATTATATGCCGGATTTCCCCATCAGCATGCCGCACACGGTACTCCACACTGACGCTGTCTCCTTCTTTCTCCAGCCTCTCCATACACTCTCTGAGCCTTTTTCTGTCCTCCTCCACAACTGAGGACGCCGTCATATCAAAGCCTTTCCCCATCATTTCATCCTGCGACTGAAAGCCCAGAATTTTTAACGCCGCTTTGTTTATGCTGAGGATACGTGAACCATCCACCGTGTGGCACAATATTCCACAATCCATGGCGGTAAAAATCGTCTCCAGCGTATGGTTTTTCCTAATAATCTCCTCCTCATAGGCGCGCTCCTGTGTGATATCAATTCCCATTCCCACCGTGCCCATTACGCTTCCGTCCCAATCATACAGCGGAGATTTGTATGTCGTCAGCAGTCTTGTTCCGTCTCCGGTTTTCACGATTTCTTCCGATATACAGGTTTCCCGCTTCTGCATTACCCTAAGCTCGGATTCCTCGCAGGCAGGGTCATCCTGTTCAACATCCCAGATATATGCGTGCTTCTGTCCTTCCACCTGCTCCTTCGTCTTGTTGACAATCCTGCAAAAGCTATCGTTTACCTTCTCATGTACGCCCTCTTTATCCTTATACCAAATCATATTCGGGGTATTGTTCATCGATGTCTCAAGATACTGGCTGGTCTGCCAGAAATCCCGGCTCATCTTACAGGTCTGCTGCCATCTCAGAAAGTGAAATTCCATTTCTTCATCCGACATGGGCATCGTCCATATATCGGTAATCTCTGATAAGCTCTCTCCCAGAAGCGGTATCTGCTCTTTATCAGCAAGCAGAATTATCTGCGCCTCCCTGCGCTTACCGGAAATCAGTATCTGCAATGCCTTCTTTACATCCGAATCCCGTAAATCAGCCAGAATCACATCCGCCTTAGCCGTCAATGCCTTTTCCGGCCCATCACTCTCAAAAAACTCATGAGTAAAATGTTCCAGCGGAGACATTTTCCTTATCATCTCAAATACTCTTTGCTGCTGACCCATTAGGTAAAAATGAATATGACAATGATACATACCTATTTCCTCCCTATTCGTAACCCATTCTACATATATTTATTCTATCAAGCAGGTGAATCCATGTCAATATCGGAGAATCGTTTCTTCTCACAAAAGACCGTGTTATCCCACAGTATTATCATCTTTAGCTGAAACTGCCCGTTTCCTAATTCAGTAAAATATCCAGACCACTCAGCACCCCGGCGCTTGCAAGACCCATAATCACTCCTGCCAGTATAACGCCTGATAATACTGCCAGTACGCTGGATTTGAAATCCATATCCAAAATGCTGGCGGCAAGCGTTCCCGTCCATGCGCCGGTTCCCGGAAGCGGAATCCCCACAAACAGCAATAATGCCCAGAACAGACCTTTTCCCGCCTTTGCCTTCAGTTTTTCTCCACCCTTATGTCCCTTTTCCAGACAGAAGGTGAAAAATCTGCCGATAAATTTTTTATCCTTTCCCCATTCCAACACCTTTCTTGCAAAGAGGAAAATAATCGGAACCGGCAGCATATTCCCCAAAATACAAACCACATAAGACTGCACCACCGGCAGTCCTATCGCCAGCGCATAAGGAACCGCCGCCCTTAATTCAACTAACGGAACCATGGAAATAAAAAATGCAATTAAATATTTCTTAATCATTAAACTCTCCTTCAAAAACTTCCCAAAACCTCTTCGTTTTGGCAGATTATTCTACTATTCTAACCTTATCTTATTGAAAATGTCAATGTTCTATTCCCTTCTTTTAAGTCCAAAGTGAAAAAAAGACTGCCGCACGAAGCAAGATATTTATTTCCGGCTATGCAAATATAACAAAGATAAGCGAAAGCTAAGCACTGCGTTGCAGCGTTCTTTGTTATATTGCACAGCCGGTTAACAAATAAAATCTTCGTGCGGCAATCCTTTTTGTTATGTGTAAAACCGGTTATTTTTTAATCTTCACCGTTTTTTTCTGTCCCTTGCCCTTTAATAAGGTCTTATAGGTAGAAAGCATTTTCTTCGGTACTTTAATTACCGCTTTCTTATGGATTCCCTTAAACGCATTTTTGCCGACTGTATTTAATACGGTTGACTTTATGGTAATGGTTTTCAGCTTCTTACAATTACAGAATGCCTTTGTCCCAATCTTCGTTACCTTAGCGGGAACGGTTATTTTCGCCAGTACAACACAGTTGTAGAATGCGCAGTCCCCTATCTCGGTAAGGGCTGTATTCTTCGCAAAGCTCACCGTCTTCAGCTTCTTGCAGTTATAAAATGTCTTCTTTCCTATCCGCTGAAGTGATTTCGGCAAAGTTATCTTTGTTAACGACTTACATCCATAAAATGCATTATCGCCAAGCTCTTTTACATACTTACCAACCTTAACGGTTTTTATCTTTGTATTATTCTTAAAGGCGTTGGCAGAAACCGATGTAACCTTATACTTCACTCCGTTTATCGTCACCGTATCCGGTATGGTAACCGTAGCAGAAGTCGTCTTCGGCTTCACAAAGGCTGCTTCGCCCTCCAAATCCTTGGAGCTTACCTTTGTTGCTGCCACGGTGGCTCCGGTTTGCTGGTCTATTACATTTTCATTTACCTTTGTATCCTGGTATTTCACTTTCAAGTTAACCGTCTGTTTTACTTCTTTTCCACCCACAGAACCCGGCGCCGTTGCCGTTATCTTTACCGTCTTTGCCGTTGCGTCTGCTTTCAGAACCTTAACATTTCCCAACTGGTCTACCCTTACATATTCCGGAGCATCCGAGGTAAAGGTTATCGTTTTGTTGGAATACAGCTTAAATTTGCTCATATCCTTTACGGATACGGTATTGCCAAAGTAATTCTCATATTCCGAGAATACGGAGAAAGAAGCTCCCGGGCTTATCTTATTGTTATATTCCTTCGGCACCTCCAGCTTTATGCTCTTAATATCCGAATTTACCGTATACGTATACTTCTGCGGATACTGCGGATATCCCTTTGGATAAACCGTAACCACTGCCGTACCGATACCAGCGGGAATCAGATAAAATGTCTGTTTATTCGTATCTCCTGAAATAGTCCCCTTACTATCTGTTTTCGTGGCGCTGACAGTATAAGTATATCTGCCGTTCTCATCCGCCTCCGGCTTCTTGACAGAAGAGCCTGAACCCGCATAGATGACATCCGGATTACTGGTTTCCACCACAAGGTCATACGTATCCGGCGAACTGCCTAACTCTTCATCCTTTATATCATAATAGCATTGGAATGCGCCTTTTTTATTGTCGACAGCCTGTACCGCCTTTGTCTGTCCTTGCGGAATGACAGTCGTCTTATCCTTGTCTTCATAAAGCTCTGCCATCAACGGTACATTCTCTACCTTAAGCTTATAATTTGCCGCAAATTTATCCGCCGTAATACTTACCGTCTTTTCATCACAGGAGAACGTAATACTGCACACTACACTAAAATCGATTGTCCCGTCCGTCGGCTTTAACCCTGCTAATTGAATAGTATCAATCTCCTGCTTAGATGCTGCAACTACCATACTTGGTGCCGGCTCTACCTTCTCATAATATGCCGTGTCCGTAACCTTATATCTGTTCCCCTCTTCATTAGACTGTCTCTGCTTATAGTAGCCGTCCACCAGATTTGCCGTTACCTTTACATGCTGGTCAATAGTAGCCGGTGAGCTCGTATTCCCTACTAATATGTAATCAAAATTGGATTTCCCCTTCTGATTAACATAATATGGGAAATAGAAATTTCTTCCTATCGGTACAAGCGTCTCTTTCGGGGTATTCACCGTAATTGCTATCTTTCCGGGAGTGCTTGACTGCTGCGCCGTCGTATCCTCCGGAGCTGTTCCTTTTGCGAAGAATACCTCGTTACTTATCGTCGTCGTGGAGGCAAAGGTAAAGGAGCGGAACTTCGGACAGCATGCCAAGGCATTCTTATTCACATATACTATCTCATCCCCCAATGTCACCGTCTCCAAAGCCAGACATTCCCTTAACAAATCAGTACCGATTTCTGTTACCTTTGTTCCTGAAATGGTAAATTCTTTTAAGGTATTATTACCGGAAAACGCAACGTTTCCTATCGATTTCAACTTCTTTGCCCGGGAAAAATCTACCTTTGTCACTCCGCTTCTCTGGAATGCATTTGTCCCTATTGTTTCCAGATTCGGACCAAAGGATACTTCTCCGATACTTCCGTTATTTTTACTTATCGTAAAAGCTTGATTTCCAATTTCTGTCAACGAATCTGGCAAACCGCTTTTGGTCAGCGATAACTTACTACACTCATAAAATGCTTTTTCTCCAATCTTTTCCAGTTTTCCAAACTCTACAGTCTGTAGTGCGGTACAGCCCATAAAGGATTCTTTATTTATTTTTTGCATTGTATCAGGGAACGTAATCTTCTCCAGGGAAGTACAATTTGCCATCCCGTTAGTTGCAATAAGCCATGTTCCGCCAAGGTCAATGCTTGTTAATGCTGTCGCACCATAAAAACTTTTATCTTCCAGACTAATCAACGTATTCGTCGGCAGCTTAACCGTTGTCAATGATTCACAAGCTTCGAACGCTCCCGGCTCTTTACTTATCGAAGAAGGCAGGCTTCCGGTACCGATTGTCTTTAGTGACGTATAATGCGATAAATCCGCAGACGTTACCGAAGACTCCGCAAATGCCCGCTTACCAATCCCCTGCACATAGCTGCCGGTAGGCAGTACATTTTTTGCCTCTGTGATATTGAAGCATCCCTCAAACATCTGCTCCGGAATCTCCTTCCACTGATTCTTTCCCGTCGTATCCGCCTGGTATACCACCTTGGACACTGGCGTTACCGAAAACACAGCGGTACCGGTCTCTTTAACATAATCCGGAATATATACTGCACCGTTCTGCCCCGCATTCGATGTTTTCATCGTAGTAAAAAACGCATGTGCACAAAACGCCGCAGAATTGATATAAAGCGTACCATCGTTTTTCATTTTAGACGGTAATATGACCGTTGTCATTACAGATAATCCACCGTTACAGGTCTGCAAAGTCTTACCACCCATCAGCTTATCCATCTTATCAGGTATATTATTTTCTACAATCGTATCGGCATTTGCAAATGCTCCGGCTCCAATTTCCTTTAATCCTGTATATCCGGATAAATCCAAGATTTCAAATTGATGTCCCATGAAAGATAAATTCCCAAATTCTTCTATGGCAGTACCCGCACTGAATTGTTTAATGGGGCAATTATAAAAGAATTTCTCCGGTATTTTTGTAATCTTTTGCGGAAGTGCTGCCGATGCGAGAGAAACACAATGCTGGAATACCTTTTGTCCTAATTCCGGACAGCTTCCATCCTCCGAAGAAGGAATGGTAACCTTCGGTATTGATGCACAAAACTCAAACGCCCCTTCCCCAATCGCCTTCAACGTAACCGGAAATACATTGTCGCTTCCCGTAACACCGATTGTTGTCAAGGATTTGGCATTATAAAAAGCGTAGTTATCTATGTAGAATTCCTCACCGGAATTGGCATTCTGCGGTAATACTACAGTCTCCAGTCGCAGACACCCGTAAAACGCTTCCGAATAAATCCTTCTCTCCACCGCCGTACTCTTACTGGTAGACGATGCCCATGTAAACGTTTCCAGCACAGAATCCGTGGTGATATCCGTCGTTAACTCTTTTCCGTCCTGATTCTGCTGATTGGCAAAATAAAATGCACGGCTTCCTATCTTCTTTACTGATGCCGGAATGCTGACGCTTGCCAGCTCTTTACAATCGGTAAAGACCTCACTTCCGCATGGTTTATTCCGGTTATTTTCGATATAGGTCTTTGCATGGGTCTTGGCATCATCTACTCTCGTATTTTCACCGCCCAGACCGGGAGAAGCCACCTTATCTTTGTTGTTCTTTCCTATTCCTGTAACCGCTAATTCCTGATAACCGATTACCTCCAGCTGGTTCATCTTCATCAAGAAATCCGTATTGGTAATCGCCGTTCCACGGAAAGCACAGTCGCCAACCTCTTTAACCGCAGATTTCCCGGAAGACTGTCTCTGTGTAACCGACGCCAAAGCCGTACACCCATCAAAGGTATAATCCGGAATAGCCGTCAGATTCGGAGACAGCGAAATAGCGGTCATTGCGGTATTTCCATAGAAACATCCTGCCCCTATTCCAATTACATAATCCGGTAAATATATTCCTGTATTTGTCTTACCTGACGCATACATGCTGGTAACAGCCGTCTTTGCAAAGGTATTGCTTCCAAGCTCAAGCTTGGTCAGTGTAGACGGCAGAATCACCGTCTCCAGCCCCTCGGCTCCTTCAAAAGCATTATCCGCTATACTTGCCAGCTTCGTACAATTTGTAAGATTCAATGTTCCGTCTGTCGTAAATTTCATACCGGAAAAAGCAGAACCCAGAATCTTATCCAGCTGTGTACCGCTTTCAAAGGTAAGCGAGACTCCTTCACCGCTAATTCCCGCACCGCTGAAAGCGCTGACCGGAATCGTCTGGATTCCCTTGCCGATTACAATCTTTTCCAGACTGGAGCAGCCTGCAAACAATGATGCGGAGCTCTGTAAAATCGTTCCTCCGGCAGTAAAAGACGGCAGTGTAATCTCTTTCAGAGCTCTACAGTTACTGAACGCCTGCTGCCCTACCTCGGTCAGGGAAGCCGGCAATGTATTCTTCTTTGTTCCCGCATCAATCTCCGTCAATGCCGTACAGCTCTCAAATGCCTTCTCGCCTATTTTCTGCAAATTCGCCGGCAAGCTTACTTTTGTCATTCCACAGCCCTGGAACTCCTGTGCCGCAATCTCCGTAACACCGGTAAAGCTGCTCATATCAATCAACGTTGCGCTCTTGGCGTTACCAAGACCCGCCACGCTCTTAACCTGCGACGCCTTGCTGTTTGAGGAAAAATCCAGTTCCCCGTCATACCCTCTTAAATCAGCAAGGGTAAAATTAGCCGATGTTTTACTCGTATCCTTATCAGCATTATATGCGTCTACCACCATCTGCAGCAATACCGCATCCGCAATCACACCGTTGGAGGCTGCCTTTGTCTCCATCTCCTCTTCAAGCAAACCTTCCTCTGTGCTTTCCGCTGTCGTATCCGATTCCCCGGCTTCTTCCGTAGTTTCCTTCTCCGTTGCAGCCTCTGTTGTGATTTCTTCCGTTGTCACTTCTGTTTCCGTAACCTGTTCCGTCGTCTGCACGGCTGCTTCCGTAACTTCTTCGCTAATCTCTTCCGCATTCTGCGTTGTTTCTTCCGAAGAGATTGTTTCCTGCTGCACCGCTTCGGACTCATCTATACCCGTTGCAAATACAACACCGCCTGTATTCGCAGATGATACCACAAGCGTAGCCGCTAAGGCAAAGCTTAGTAACCTTAGTCTCTTTTTTCTCATTCCTGTGCGCCCTCCTTATTCATTATTGTGTAACGTTGCCCTTATACTTATTTGTTGTCTGCAAATTGTTAGCCTTTTCATTATAGCATAAACATTTTATTTTTAACATATGTTTTTTCACACTTTTTGGATGTTTTTCCTGTTTTTTTCTGGAAAAAGAAAAGACTGTCAACAAGAAAAGGGAACATGCCAAAATATTCCTCTTCATTATTAACAGTCTCTTAAACCGCATACTTTTTATTTGAAAGAAAATATTACTCCTCCAATGAATTTTTCTTATGTACCGTTACGGTCTCGTTGTAACAGGTGAAAATCTCCTCCACAAACTCCTTATTCATTTTCGGTGTAATCAGGCTCACCACCGGTACGACAATCAAGCCTGCAATCATCGTAATCGCTCCCGCATTGATTGGCGATGCAATAAACCCGATAAACATGTTGGAAACGGTAATTCCCACACCTACAATATAACTTGCCCAGACAGCCGCCCGGGTAATCCGCTTTGAATACAGCCCGTACATGAACGGTGCCAGAAACGCCCCTGCCAGCGCACCCCAGGAGATACCCATAAGCTGTGCAATAAAGGTGGGCGGATTTAACGCCAATACTACGGACAGGATAATAAATCCGGCAACCAGCACACGCATAACAATAAGCTGCGTCTTTTCACTCATGTTTTTCGCCACCGATTCTTTTAAGAAATCCAGCGTCAGCGTTGAACTGGAGGTTAACACCAGTGAAGACAGCGTGGACATGGATGCGGAAAGCACCAGCACAATCACGATACCGATTAAAATATCCGGCAGAGTGGACAGCATCTGGGGAACAATGGAGTCAAAAGCAATACTTCCGTCCTCCTTATAAATCGCCGGACAGTCAAACAACCGTCCGAAGCCGCCTAAGAAATAACAGCCGCCGGAAATGATGATGGCAAAAAAAGTAGAAACCACCGTACCGGTCTTAACCGCCTTCTCGTCCTTAATCGCATAAAACTTATGTACCATCTGCGGAAGTCCCCACGTACCAAGGGAGGTCAGAATGACAACCCCCAGCAGATTAACAGGGTCCGGTCCGAAAAAGCTTACCAGCAATCCCTGTCCGTCGGAAAGCGCCGGAACCGCAGCGTCCTTTGCGGAAATAAGAGAAAGCTCCTTCACTGCATTTAAAAAACCGCCCTGACCGTTTAATACGGCGGCAATAACCGCACATATACCAATCAGCATGATAATTCCCTGAACAAAATCATTTAATGCCGTCGCCATATATCCGCCTACAATAACGTAAACACCAGTCAGCAGCGCCATAACGATAATACATACCTTGTAGTCAATATCAAACGCCATACCAAACAGCCTGGAAAGTCCGTTATAAATGGATGCCGTATACGGCACAAGAAAAACAAATGCAATGGCAGAGCCGGCAATCCGGAGCGCTTTGGAATCGTAACGTTTTCCGAAAAATTCCGGCATGGTCTTTGCATCCAGCTTCTGCGTCATGACACGGGTTCTTCTTCCCAGCACCAGCCATGCCAGCAGGCTTCCGATAAATGCATTCCCCAGACCAATCCAGGTGGACGCCAGACCGTATTTCCAGCCGAACTGCCCCGCATATCCTACAAATACAACGGAAGAAAAGTACGAAGTACCAAATGCAAACGCCGTAAGCCATGGTCCTACGCTTCTTCCTCCCAGTACGAAATCATTGACATTGGTAGCCTGTTTTCTGGAATAAATACCGATACCAATCATTACCGCAAAAAACACGACCAATAATAAAATCTTGATTGCCATTTTCTTTTTTCTCCCTATCTCTTTTTCTATTTAAAGCTTTAACGCTTTAAAGTGGATTATAAACAATGTAAGGGAGACTGTCAAGGCTCTGCTATCAGCTTCCAGTAATTTGTGATACCCCTTTCGGTCAGCTCTTTACCGTTTAATGCCGCCCTCCTTAATTCATATGTCCCGCTGCCCGACGATTTTACAAAAACCAGTTCAGTAGGAACGGACTTCGTCATTCCCTTGATATAAGTATCCTGGTCTAAGCTAATCATGCCCGAGCCGGCGAAGCCGACCATTACGTTTCCGGCGGCGTCCTGCTCCACTCCCACCTGCTCTATCCTAACCGTCTTAGCAAGAATATCCCCTAAGGTTTTCCCGCTCTCTGTCATTTCATCCAGCGCATCTATCGCTATTGTCCGTTTCCCCTCGTCCTCAAGCAGAATCACTGCGCCGTAATGCAGATAGGAGTTTCCAAAAAAGGCAAAAAATCCGCACAGGCTGAGGAAATAGATAAGCGAAAAAATACTTCCGAAGCCTCCGGAGCCCTTTACATGGGAGGTTCGCATTCCCGGATAGAGAAAGGGCAGCAGCAGGGCGACAACAAACAGGGATATCTTCCTTTCAAACAAAATATTGACCATAATGGCGTCAACCAGAATAATCAGGCTGAGAAAGGTAAATGTCCCCTGAAACTTATACAGATTGGTCGTCATTTTCCCCACGCCCTGATAAGCTATCCAGCAAAGGAGTCCCGAATGTGCGATTGCCACCGCATAAATCACTATCCCCATAATCTTTACGATAATATTCCCGGAATCCACATGTTTATTTTCTTTTGCCGTGCGCTTCAACGCACTCTCCGCAGAGGTTATCCGCACGGTGTCCGCACCCTGGCTGAAATCCCATACCTCCGTTTCCGGAGCTTTTTCCTTTTTGGCGATTTCCTCGCCGTCCGTACCTGCAAGGCGCAGTCCCGTCGATTTGTTCGTATTTTCTTCTGTTTTTAACTCCATTTTCCCCACTCCTCTAGGAATTAAGCTGCGCAAGCCGCTCTTCCACGGTTTCCAGCATTCCCCTGTATTTTTCCAGCTTTTCCTTTTCCTCGTTAATCTTAGCCGCCGGCGCTTTATTGACAAAATTCGGGTTATTTAACATTCCGTTACAGCGCTTTATTTCACCCTCCAGACGCTTCTGCTCTTTCTTAAGCCGTTCAACCTCCTTCTCCACATCCACAAGATCCGCAAAAGGCATATAGATTACCGCATCATGAATTACCGCAGATACCGCATCCTCTGCTATTCCGCTCTTGTCTGCCTGTACCATGACCTCTGATGCAAAACCGAGCGTGGCAAAGAAAACCTTTGCCGCCTCGAAAATATTCCGAACCTCTTCCTTTTCCGAAACCACGTAAACCGTTGCTTTTTTGCTGTTCGGCACGTTCATTTCCGCACGGAGGTTACGGATTCCGCGAACCGCATCTTTAATCGTATCCACGGACTTTTCGTCTCCGGCAAAATTCCATTCCTCCTTAAACACCGGCCAGTCGGAAATCATGATGGATTCCTCCGCATCCTGAAGATTGGTGAAAATCTCCTCCGTCACAAAGGGCATATAGGGATGCAGCAGCTTCAGGGCATTGATAAGCACAGTTTTCAGCGTCCATAAGGCGGCGCCCTTTGTCTCGTCCGCATCACTGTACAGTCTCGGCTTTACCATTTCAATATACCAGTCGCAAAATTCCTCCCAGATAAAATCATATACCTTGGACGCCGCAATACCCAGCTCAAATTTATCCAGATTTTCCGTCATATCCTTTGCCAGGGTATTTACCTTGGACAAAATCCAGCGGTCCGCCAGTGTCAGCCTGCTTAAATCAATGTCCGCCACATCCGCTTTTTCAATATTCATCATAATGAAACGGGAAGCGTTCCATACCTTATTGGCAAAATTCCGGCTTGCCTCCACTCTTTCCCAGTAAAAACGCATATCATTTCCCGGCGCATTTCCGGTAATCAGCGTAAAGCGCAGGGCGTCTGCGCCATATTTATCAATGACCTCCAGCGGGTCAATTCCGTTTCCTAACGACTTGGACATTTTTCTTCCCTGGTCGTCCCTCACCAGACCGTGGAATAATACCGTGTGGAACGGAAGCCCGCCGGTCTGCTCCAGTGAAGAAAAGACCATCCGGATTACCCAGAAGAAAATGATATCGTATCCCGTTACCAATACGTCCGTAGGGAAGAAATAGTCCATTTCCTCCGTCTTTTTTGGCCAGCCCAGGGTAGAAAACGGCCATAATGCGGAAGAAAACCAGGTGTCCAGCGTGTCCGAATCCTGCTTCATATTGGAGGACGCACATTTCGGACAGGTACACACCTTCTCCTTGGATACAGTAATCTCCCCACAGTCCTGGCAGTAATACGCCGGAATCCGGTGACCCCACCAGAGCTGGCGGGATACGCACCAGTCACGGATATTTTCCAGCCAGTTATAATAATTTTTGTTCATCCGCTCCGGAATCAGCTTTAACTCGCCCTTCTTTACCGCCTCTAATGCCGGCTTTGCCATTTCCTCCATTTTCACAAACCACTGCGGTTTAATTAGCGGCTCCACCGTCGTTTTACAGCGGTCGTGGGTTCCTACATTATGGCTGTGGGGAATGACCTTGACCAGTAAGCCCTCTGCCTCCAAATCTGCAACCATGGCTTTTCGCGCCTCGTAACGGTCCATTCCCGCATACTTTCCGCCAAGGGAATTGATGGTAGCGTCATCATTCATAATATTGATTTCTTCCAGATTATGGCGTTTACCCACCTCAAAATCGTTGGGGTCATGCGCCGGGGTAATCTTTACGCAGCCTGTCCCGAACTCCTTATCAACGTAAGGGTCGGCAATTACCGGAATCTCCCGGCCGGTAAGCGGAAGCTTTAACATTTTTCCGATGATATCCTGATAACGCTCATCCTCCGGATTTACGGCAACCGCCGTATCGCCTAACAGCGTCTCCGGACGGGTAGTCGCAATTTCCACAAATCTTCCCTCTTCTCCGATAATCGGATAATTGATATGCCAGAAATGCCCGTCCTGGTCCACATGCTCCACCTCGGCGTCCGAAATGGTGGTCTGACACACCGGGCACCAGTTTACGATACGGGAGCCCTTGTAAATCCAGCCCTTTTCATAGAGCTTGCAAAATACTTCATTGACGGCGTCGTTATTGCCGTCATCCATCGTGAACCGCTCCCTGTCCCAATCCGCAGAGGAGCCCATTTTCTTTAGCTGGTTGATAATCCGTCCGCCGTACTCGTCCTTCCACTCCCATGCTTTTTCCAAAAAACCGTCTCGCCCGAGGTCGTCCTTATCAATCCCCTTTTCCTTCAGGGCTTCAATAATCTTTACCTCTGTGGCAATCGCCGCATGGTCGGTTCCCGGCTGCCACAGCGCATTGTACCCCTGCATTCTTTTATAACGGATTAAAATATCCTGCATTGTATTGTCCAGCGCATGTCCCATATGAAGCTGGCCGGTGATGTTCGGCGGGGGCATTACAATCGTAAACGGCTTTCTGCTACGGTCAACCTCCGCATGAAAATATTTTTTGTCTAACCAGTTTTGATAAATCCTGTCCTCAATCTCCGATGGGTTATAATTTTTTTCCAATTCCTTTGCCATAATCTGTTCTCCTGTTCTTTTTCCTTTAATCATCCTGCCGCAAAGAGCGGTTCAATTCGGTTTTTTGCATCAAAAAAGCCCTTTATCCAACAACGATAAAGGGCGGAAATCCGCGGTACCACCTTAACTTCTCACTTCTCTTATCCGGTAACGGGGACGATGCCGTCGCGACCTACTTTCACCGGCTGCCGGATATGCTTCATTTCACAAAATATCCGTTTCCTCCGTCATGGTTCAGTCACGCAGTTCAAAAGCTACCTTCGACGCCCTCTTCCTGAAATAATCTTTCAGCCGGCGGATTATTCTCTCTGACAGGGAACAACGCCTACTCCTCTTTCTCACAACCTTTAAAACTAGATTTAATATAGAATACAGCGGACAAAAAGTCAAGGAAATCTTTTACCTGCCTGTTTTGCATAATCCTCCGCCCATCCGGTAATACTATGCAAAACAGGCAGTCAGCCAATTCCGGCGATTGCCGGAAAGGATGGATTTTGCAATGAAAAAGAACAAAAACAAACAGAACGATTCATTTTCAAATTGTCACAGACAGCAGAAAAACCAGCAGAGCGCCCAGGTTTCCGAAACAAATTCGGACGAGGATTCCGCTAACGCAAAATATACGGTACAGCAGGATGACCGGGAACGAAGAGACGGTCCCGGCGGAAATTAACCTTTCTCCCGTTCAAAGCAGATTTCTTCCATTTATCTGTGGAAGGAAATCTGCTTTATCTTTGATATCCTTTGCTATTTTCCCCACAACATGATAGTATATCTGTTGGCAGATTATCTGCCGAAAACAATACCAATGAAATGAGGATACGCACTTGAACATAGAAACCTACAAGCGGGGTCTTCGCAACGGGATTCCTGTTGCACTCGGCTACCTCGCCGTGTCTTTTACTTTTGGAATGGCATCTGCCGAAAGCGGATTGAGCCTCTGGCAGGCGGTACTTATCTCCCTGACGAACGTGACATCGGCAGGACAGTTTTCCGGGCTTGGAATTATTGCCGCCGAGGGCACCTATTTTGAACTTGCCCTGACCCAGTTGGTCATCAATCTGCGCTACTGCCTGATGTCCTTTTCCCTTGCCCAGAAGCTGGACAAATCCGCACCACCCTGGCATCGGTATACCATGGCTTACAGTGTGACGGATGAAATATTCGCCTTGGATGCCAGTGAGCCCGGCGAACTGTCGCCCGCCTATCATTACGGAATTACCTGTATTGCCGTTCCCGGCTGGGTGCTCGGTACATTGGTGGGCGCCATATCCGGCAGTATTCTTCCCGCTTTTGTTATCAGTGCGCTGGGAATCGCCATTTATGGAATGTTTCTGGCGATAATCATCCCACCCGCAAAGAAGGATTCTACCGTTTTCCTAGTCGTCCTATCCGCCATGGGACTCAGCTTTTTATTTGCCGTCCTGCCTGTCCTTAAGCAGATTAGCTCCGGCTTTGTCATTATTTTTACTACGGTAATTGTCGCCGGCATTGCAGCAAGGCTGAAGCCGATTGAACATGAACCCGCTAAAAGCGAAGCAGAAAACATCAGAACAGGAGAATATTGATGAAACATAATATATACCTTTACCTATTAACCATGGCGGGAGTAACCTACTTAATCCGTATGCTTCCCCTTGTGCTGTCCAAAAAGGAAATCACCAGCGTTTATATCAAATCTTTCCTTTATTACGTTCCCTATGCCTGTCTTGCGGCAATGACCTTTCCGGCAATTCTTTCCTCTACCGCAAGCGTCTTCTCTGCACTGGCAGGATTTCTTGTTGCCATTATTGCCGCATACAGGGAAAAAAGCCTGCTTACCGTTGCCCTGCTTGCCTGTGCCGCAGTATTTATCGTAGAACAGGGAACGGCGCTGCTCCAAATGCTTTCATAAATATGGCAAAAGCAGATGCGGCTAAATGGGCGCACAAAAAAAAGCTGTCCCACAAAGGAAAATCACCTTCGCAGGGCAGCCGCTTTTTACTCTGTTATGCCATGCCGTTAGCCGTTTTATACTTATACAGCATTTCTGCATGGTTTTGCTCTTCTATCTGTATATCCGCCAAAAGCTTGCGCAGCGCCGCATCCGCAAATTTAAACACATTGGTATTGTATTCCGAGGAAACCAGCTTTTCCGTCCCGATACAGTCCGTTACCAGAAAATTATCTGCTTTTTTATCTTCGCTTTGTCCCATCTTATCATAAGTGGCTTTCGGCTCATAATCCTTTCCCTCGGAATCGTTGCAGTTACAAGCCGGTACCTCACCCTTTAACACCTGGCCTAACGTGTCATAATGCTTTTGCTCCAGCTGCTGGATTTTCCCGAAAAGCTCCTTTAAGACTGGGTCCTTTGCCTGTTCCTTATACCAGCGGTATTTTTCCACACAGTTCTTTTCCTGCGTCTGTAAATCTGAAATTGCGTCCATTTCCTTTTGTTTCAGTATCATAACCATCCTCCTGTCTGCAAATAATTTGCATATTGTTAATGTTTTCATGGATAGTATGACCAATTCTTCCGGTAATTACACCTGCTGTTTCATCTTTTTTACAGAATTTTTTCATTGCATTCCAACCTTGTTTTCCTTTGGGAAACACAGCCACGAAAACCCGCCTATTCCGACAGCAGTAAGCTCAACTCATATTGGAAGGAATCCAGCGTATTATTTTCCAGGGTTACCGCCTCTGCCAAATCAAAATCCGTCAGCACGTCGTTTTTGATGGCAACAATGCGGTTTTGTTTTCCGTGATTTAAAATTTCCAATGCATACGCCCCCATCAGGGAGCCGTACATCCTGTCTTTTGCCGTGGGCTGCCCGCCGCGCTGGATGTAACCGAGAACGGATACCCGGGACTCTATTCCGGTCTTGTCCCGAATCATTTCCGCCAGCTCCGGCGCATCAATTACTCCCTCCGCCACCACCACTAAATAGCTGTTTCTGCCGTCGGCATGCCGCCGCTTGATAGTGTCGGTTATATCGTCAAAATTGCCGTCCCATTTCTCCGGAAGGACAATGGCGTCCGCCGATGCTGCCATACCTGCCCACAGCGCAATATATCCGCGCTTTCTTCCCATAACCTCCACCACGCTGCATCTGCCATGGGAAACGGAGGAATCCCGTATCCGGTCAATGGCCTCCGTTGCCGTATTGGCGGCAGTGTCAAATCCCAGCGTATACTCGGTACACGCCACATCCCGGTCAATAGTTCCCGGAATACAGATAATATTAACTCCCTCCTTCTGAAACTCGATGGCTCCTCTGAGCGTTCCGTCACCGCCCACTGCGACAACGGCGTCTATCCCCTGCTCCCGCAGATTGTGCGCCGCCTGCTTTCGGTACTCCGGCTGCAAAAAACGCCCGCTTCTGCTGGTAAACAAAATGGTCCCCCCCTGATTATTGATATTGCGTACATCCTCCAGATTCAGCGGAACCGTCTCCCAGTCTATCAGCCCATCATATCCTCTTAACACTCCTACAACCTGGATGCCAAAATGAAAAGCGCTGTATACGATTGCGCGCAGCGCCGAATTCATTCCCGGCGCATCTCCGCCGCTGGTCAGCACCGCTATCTTCTTTATCTTTCCCATAAAATTTTCTCCTCCCTAAACCATTACAAAACTAGCCATGAGCAAAATGTACTATCTCCAAAATACAGTTATCTGCAAAAGCAGAATTTTTCTTATCTTCAGATAATATGGTTTTCCCATCTTTAAAAAATAATTGTAGCACAAATGCCTTTTTTTTGATAGAATAATTTCAATTACTATGAATGACCACCGAATCTGCGTAACGATAAACACCGGGGAGGGAATCACAAAAATGAAAGATAAATTCGACAAAGAGGACATCCTGCTGGGCGTCATTATTTTTGCCACCATAGGTGTTGCCTTATATTTCGGAAATAAAATCGGCCTTGGAAGCAAAACTACCTTTTTCCTGCTGATTGCAATAGAATGGGGAATTTTTTATACCGTGCAAAAAATTTTACTTCACCGCAGTAAGGAGGAAGCCGCACCCGAAGCGGCAGAGCCTACCGCTCCACAATCGCCTATAGGGAAAAGATTCCAGACAATCTGCGATTATTGCAGACAGTTGGAGGACGCCAATTATGACAACTATAGAATATTCCCACCGGTAAGCATGGAAGAAATCAAAAACTGGGAAAATGAGCACCAAATCACACTGCCAAAGGGTTATAAAGATTTTTTACAGCTTGCCGACGGCTTTGAAATATCCAACTCCAGTTTTTATCCTTTAGATGCTATATGCCGGTATCCCGAAGAAGAATATGCCGAATACTATATTATCGGAAACTATATTGGAGACGGCTCACTGCTGGTAACGGATAAATATGGCACTTTTTATCTGCTGGACCATGCATTTGGCTTAAAGCTGTCGACTGTTGAGTCTTTTTTAGACCATTGGGTTATTGAGATTTTGGAGGGCGGCATGGAAGAAATGAAATTACTGTAGCGACAGGCAGCGAAAGCGTGCCTGTGTTGATTTGCCTGTATTATACAATGGATGTTTGCAAAAACTTATGTTTCACAATTACCTATATTATTCACCATATAAAAGGAGGCTTATATGAAACCAAAAGTGTATTTTACGAAAACCATTACCCCGGAAAACGTGCTGAAGCTTTACCAGATGACCCAAAAAACATTGATTGGAAATACTGCGATAAAATTACATTCCGGTGAAGTGGGCAACCAGAACTTTTTAAAACCGGAATTCTGGCAGCCGGTAATCGACTATGTGGGCGGCACCGTTGCGGAGTGTAATACCGCTTACGACGGCGAGCGCAACACCACGGAAAAACATTTGAAAACCATCGAGAAACACGGCTGGAGCAAATATTTTCATGTAGATTTGCTGGATGCGGAGGGTCCCGATTTGGAACTCAACATCCCCAACGGAAAACAGATAAAGAAAAATTACGTCGGAAAAAATCTGGCAAATTACGATTCCCTGCTGGTTCTCTCCCATTTTAAGGGACATCCAATGGGCGGATACGGCGGAGCGTTAAAACAGTTATCTATCGGCATTGCCTCCTCTTACGGCAAAGCCTACATCCATGGCGCCGGTGTTCCGGAAGAAATGTGGACTGCCGACCATGACGCTTTTTTGGCTTCCATGGCGGATGCCGCTTCCTCCGTGACAGACTACTTCAAGGAGAATATCATTTATATCAATGTCATGAAAAATATGTCCGTAGACTGTGACTGCTGTGCGGTTGCGGAAGACCCCTGTATGCAGGATATCGGAATCCTGGCATCCCTTGACCCGGTTGCCATTGACCAGGCATGCATTGATTTGGTTTATGGCGCAGACGACCCGGGGAAAGACCATTTAATTGAACGGATTGAGTCCCGCAACGGCATATACACCATTGAAGCCGCTGCTGCCCTGGGAATGGGCTCCCGGGAATATGAATTTGTTACCATATAAAAAAACCGCAGAGCAGGCGGATGCTTCAAGGGGAACGGAAAAATTTTACCGTTCCCCTTTCCTGTGCGGCATAGTATTTCCGAAATAACATCTTTAACCCCACGCCCGCTTATATTTGTTTTTATCCGCTTCAGTAATCTCACGGATTACCTTACAGGGATTTCCCGCCGCTATGACACCGGAAGGAATATCCTTTGTCACCACGCTCCCTCCGCCGATAACGGTATCATCGCCAATCGTAACGCCGGGAAGAACGACAACATTTCCCCCTATCCATACATTATTTCCTATGGTAATGGGCAGGGCAATTTCCAGTCCTTTATTGCGCTGTTCCACATCCAGCGCATGTCCTGCCGTATAAAATCCGCAGTTCGGCGCAATAAAACAGTTATCCCCGAAGGTCACCCTGGCGCCGTCCAGAATAACTAGATTATGGTTGGAATAAAAATTCTCCCCTATCTCAATGTTATAGCCATAATCACACCAGAATGACGGCTCAATCCAAAAGGTTTCTCCAGTTTTATTCAGTATTCTTTTTATCAGTTCTTTCCGTTCCTTCTCCCGGGAAGGCTTCAACTGATTATATTCCCAGCACAAATCCTTACACTGCAGGCGTTCCTCTGCCAGCGCTTCATCATAGTTCGCATCATACAGCATGCCTGCCATCGCCTTTTCTTTTTCAGTCATTATGGTAGCTTCTCCTTCTGCTTACTGTGACGTCCACAAACCTCTTTTTGTCAATAACCGCTTCTCAATTACAGAGAAAATGCATTTATCAATAATGATTCCCACAATGACGATAACCAGCATAACCAGCATAACCTGGTTAATATCGGCTAAATCACGTCCCATAATCAAGGTCTGTCCAAGTCCGATGGAGGTCGTCATGACCTCGCCTGCCATCAGTGCACGCCATGCAAAGGACCAGCCCTGCTTTAATCCGGACACCAGCTCCGGCAGACTGGCGGGAAGGATAACGTTCCAATACAGCTGTCTCTTCCCCGCACCCATAGTCAATGCCGCTTTAATATATATCGGCTGTACATTTTTGATTGCATTGTCTACGGCAATGGCAATACTGAAGGCTGCGCCCATAACCACAACAAATAAAATCGCCTGTGTGGAAAGCCCAAACCAGAGAATGGAAAACGGCACCCAGCACACACTGGGAAGCGTCTGTACGCCCAAAACAATCGGTTTAAGGTTTTTTTGCAAATAGCGGAAATGGTTAATCAGCAGGCCCAGCAAAAGACCGATAACCACGGCAATCAGATATCCGCATATTCCCCTTAACAGCGAGTTTCCCGTCGCCTGTAAAAGTGTTCCGTCGCTTAACAGTTCAACAAAGCGTTCCCCTACGCCAATCGGTGACGGAACGGAATACGGCTTACACAGTGCAAGCAGGTCAACGCTGACCCAGTAAAACCCCTGCCAGATTACCAATAAAATACATAAGAAAATAATCACGCCCATCAGATTGCTCCTCCTCTGATTTCCTCTAAAATCTTGTGCCGCAGGTCGACAAATTCCTGTGAATATATATGCCGCGGACGTTCCAGTCCAATCTCCAGAATATCCATTTCCTTTTCTGCGTCAGGCGTAAGCACCACAACCCGGTCGCCAAGATATACGGCTTCCTCCACACTATGGGTAATAAACAAAATCGTCCGTTTTGTCTCCATCCATATCTGCTGAAGCTCTTCCCGCAGACGGTTAGAGGTCTGCTTGTCCAATGCCGAAAACGGCTCGTCCATAAGCAGCACTGCCGAATCCATTGTCAACGCCCGTGCCAGCGCAGTTCTCTGCCGCATACCGCCGGAAATCTGATGAATGGGGTAGTCCTTGTATTCCGCGAGGTTCACCATTTCCAGATAGTGCATTGCCTTTTCCTCCTGCTCTTCCTTTGATGCCCCGGCAAGCTTTAATCCGAACTTTACGTTTTCAATGACATTCAGCCACGGATAAAGACCATGGTCCTGAAACATTACCGTCCGGTCTGCTCCCGGTCCGGTAATTTCCTTTCCGTCAAGCAAAATCTGCCCGCCGGTAGGCGTTTCCAGACCCGCCACAAGATTTAACAGCGTACTTTTTCCACATCCGGAGGGTCCGACAATGCAGACAAACTCCCCGGATTCTATTTCCAGATTGATTTCATTTAAGGTTGCATTTTCACTGTTATCAAAATGCTTGCATAAATTCCTGATTACTAAAGACATGCCGCTCCTCCACTATTTAGCAAATAAATTACTCTCCTCAGGCACCGCATCAATAAATTTCTGCTCCTGGCTAATCTTGGCAAAGCCCATCACTGACTCCCTGTTTAATTCCGAATCAACACCGATACGCTCAAATGCCTCTTTAATAATGCTTTCGCTTAATGATTTTCCTGTTGCGCTGTCAATCTCTTCGTTGATTGTCTTCAGTGAAGCATCCTTATCATCGGCAATCTTTAACGTAGCCGCCTCATGCTCTGCCAGGAATTTCTCTACCAGTTCCGGATTTTCTTCCATAAATTCTTTTCTGACCACAACGACTGCCACATCATATTTTCCATCCATATAGATTTCATCATAATCCAGCATCAGCTCTGCGCCCTGCTCTAAAAGGGTTGCTCCCCACGGCTCCGGTACCAGGGCTGCGTCAATATCGCCACGCTCCATGGTATTGGCAACATCCGCATTGGCAACGGCGCTGACCGTAACGTCTCCGCCGTCGGTAGTCGGCTTTAATCCGTTATCCGCTAACAGCTGTAACAGGCATAAATGCTGGGTGTTACCAATCTGTGGAATAGCTACGGTTTTCCCGGATAAATCAGCTACGCTCTTAATTCCCGAATCCTTTCCGGTAATCAGAACCGCTCCGCCCTTTGTTGCGCTGGACAATATCACCACGTCCCCATTTGACTTTGCATTTGCACTGACTGCCGGAACCGGTCCGATATATCCGATATCAATATCACCTGCAAAAAGCGCCTCCACTTCTGCCGGCCCTGCATTAAAAGCTGTCCATTTTACCTGAACGTCATCTCCAAAGCTTTCCTCAAGCTTTCCTTCCGCCTTCATCAATAATGCCTGTGCATGGGTTACATTATTAAAATAACCGACATGCACTTCCTTCGCCTCATTATTTCCACCTCCGCATGCGGTCATTCCTACTGCGGTACACACTAACGCTCCCATAAGTAACAACTTTTTCATCATCTTCATGATTTCCATTCCTTTTTCCAGACAGACATCCTGTTTTTCGCATCTGCCTGCGTTCCTTTCCTCTTTTTATTTTGTTAACCCTAATTTACACCCTTTTCTTTTCGGTTAGAACCTTTTCTTTTGCAAACGTTTTCACTTGAAAATATCCTTTATTTATGGTATATTTTTTATGTCAGTGAATATTTTTACACAAAACCGCCATTCTAACTTGCAAACGTTTTCAATATTTTACAGGAGGAATACCCATGTCGTTAAAAGAGATTGCCGCATTATCCGGTACCTCCGTTGCCACGGTATCCCGGGTACTTAACCATCCGGAGCACCGCTGTAACGAGAACGGTTTATCGGAAAAAATATGGGCGGCCGCCGCAGAGCTTAACTATGTCCCCAATACGGCGGCACGCAATTTACGGCTTGGCGCCCAGCCGCAGGCCAAACCCTTTACCGTGGATATTTTTCTGACTCGTTTTGATTCTCTGGATAAAGATGTTTTCTTTCTTGAGGTGTTTAACTATCTTAAGGAAGAGCTTCTTCAGGCGGGATGCACGCTCGGAGACATCCTCCACTCCGTAGATATCCTGAGTCTGGGCAGTCAGTCCAAAGAGACGGAAAACGTGCCTTTCCACCCTCAGACACAGGCTCCGGCAAAAAACGGCTCCTCCATGTTTATTCCCCGAAAGGAAAACACCGGGCTGATTGTTCTGGGAAAATGCCCTTCCAATATCATACCCATACTCCGGAAACGCTATTCCTGCATTGCCGGAATCGACCGGAACCCGACGGATTACGAATATGACGAGGTGGTCTGTAACGGCACTACCGCTGCGGAAAAGGCAGTGGAATATCTGATTTCCCTCGGGCACAAAAATATTGCCTATATCGGCGATTGTACCTACGAGGCTCGCTACATCGGATATTACCAGACATTGTTAAACCACAAGCTTCCCCTTAACCATACCAACGTCTATCCCACCAACCAGACGCAGGAGGAGGGTTATCAGACCATGCTTTCCATTATCCGCAAGAGGGAATGGCCTACCGCTATTTTCTGTGCCAATGACAGCACCGCCCTTGGCGTCTTGCAGGCATTAAAGCGCAATAAAAAAAGGGGATATCTCCCCTCGGTTATTTCTATTGATAATATCGACGCTTCGGGAAAAACCTCGCCAATGCTTACCACCATCGAGATTCCCAAACGGGAAATGAGCCATCTTGCGCTAATCCTTCTTCTGGACCGCCGGAAAAAATGCCATGAGGAATATGTCCGCATTGAACTCCCCTGCCGGCTGATTGAACGGGAGAGCTGCGGCTATCTTTAATCCGTTTCCCTTTCCCCCGCTTCGGCGTACCTACCCAATCTCTCAATGCAAAGCTTGACAAACCGGCTATGTATGCTATAATTTTATCATTGTCAAGAGGGAGTAATCGATACATTTTCGGATATCTCCGGAAATGTATAGTTTTATCGACATAATGGTGTTTTTTGCAGCCCGGAAGCTGTAAATAAACACCCGGTATAACTTTCACCGGACAGGATTTGTCCGGCAGCCACGGCAGCCAAAATTCATGGTTACAGCATATCCGTGCGAATGATGAGACTCAGGGACAGCTTTTTTGCTGTCTTTGGGTTCTTTTTTTACCATGACTTCCAGGACAAATAATTTATAAAGAACACAAGGAGAGAAAAATCATATGAGTATTATTGAACTTTTTATTCTTGCCGTGGGGCTTTCCATGGACGCTTTTGCCGTATCAATCTGTAAAGGGCTGTCCCTTGGAAAAATCACCCCAAAACACATGTGTATTGCCGGATTATGGTTTGGCGGATTTCAGGCGCTAATGCCGTTAATCGGCTATTTTTTAGGCAGCTTTTTTACCGATATGATTACCGCCTATGCCCATTGGATTGCTTTTATTTTGCTTGCGCTCATTGGCGGAAACATGATAAAAGAATCTCTTGAAACCGGAGAATGTCCGGATTCCTCCATGTCCGTGAAATCCATGTTTCTTCTGGCGGTTGCCACCAGCATCGACGCCCTTGCCGTCGGCGTTACCTTTGCCTTTTTACAGGTTGCTATCATTCCGGCAGTCTCCTTTATCGGGGTGACCACCTTTACCCTCTCCGCTGTGGGAGTAAAAATCGGAAGTCTTTTCGGTACAAAATATCAGTCGAAAGCAGAGCTTTGCGGAGGAATCATTCTTATTCTTATCGGAGTCAAAATCCTGCTTGACGGTCTGGGTATTTTTTAATCATTTAACCATGAACAAATCAGACAGCTTTTATCTGCTTTCCCCTATCCATTCTACAATCTCCCTTTCAGACTTTTCCAGCGCATCCATACAGGCGCTGCGGTTTTCCCGGAACCGTCGGTAAAAAATCCCAATCAGCGGAATCATTTTATACAGCATGGGATTGCGTTTTCGGTTTGGCATTATGCCAAGCAGATGGCTCGCCCCTTCATACAGCACTGCTTTATACTCCCTGCCGTAATGATTCTCACGCAGGGACTTTTCAAGATATTTTACCGAATAGTCTGACGGCCACATCTCATCCCCCGTCCCTGCCAGAAGCAGAATCCGGGCATTCAGCTTTTCAATATGGATATCCGCTTCGGATTCTGCCTTTTTATCCGCATAGGCATCCTGGTAAGATTTCCACATCCCCGTAACCCTGTACTCCGTGCGGCTGTCATGATAATATTTCATCGCCCTGTATTTCGTAAAATCCGCATTTACAAAAGACAGCTCCTTTCCATGCCAGGTTACCACGGAATGTCCGGTCATCTGCTTTTTGTCCGGCGTTCCCTCAAAAGGCACATGAGACGGGGAAACCATGACCACATTCTCAATCCCTCCGATATACTCTGCAATAAGCGCCGCAAACCTCTGCGCAATTTTTATTCCAGGCAAAATGCTTTTCTCTCCACCCATAATCACAATAACGGCCTTGTCCGTCTTATCCGCCGGTTCTGCCATATGTCCCGCAAAGCCATGTGTTTTCTTATTAAAATCTGTATACTTCATTCTCCACCTGTCCTGTCATCATACTGTAAATGCCGCAAGCCATATTCTCCATTATCCCAGCACCCCGATTAACACACATATTACGCCTGCCCCGCAAAAAAACAGTCCGCCGGTAAAAAGTACTCTGCTCATCCCCTGCAGCAGCTGTAAGAATCCGTCATCCTCATCCTGCTCCGCACCGGGCGGCATGCTCCGCACCACATTTTTACCGATAATCATTAAAGCCGCCCCGACAATAATCATGATAATTCCCAATATCTGCATAACACACCCGCCTTACTGTGTCTGGTAGAGATACGGCATCGGGTCCACCGCCTCCCCATTAATGCGAATTTCAAAATGCAGGTGCGGTCCGGTGCTTCGTCCCGTATTCCCCGATAAAGCCACCTGCTCTCCCTGGTCCACATACTGTCCTACCGATACCGTAATTTCGCTGAGATGCCCGTATCTGGTAGAAACGCCGTCTCCATGGTCAATGATAACGCAGTTTCCGTAGCCGCCGACCCAGCCGGCAGTAATTACCTGTCCGCCTCTGGAAGCCCTTACCGTCGTCCCTATCGGCACACCTACATCCGTCCCGGCATGCAGCCGTCCCCAGCGGTATCCAAATTCCGAGGTGATATTCCAAATCGTCAACGGGTACATATACGTCGGCTTTGATTTCGTTCCCCGTCTAACAATCTGTGCCACCGCCGCCACTTCTACGGTTTCTTCCAGTTGTTCCCTATCGCATTCCATATCGTCTTTATAGGTGACAAGGTCGGTTACGGTGTGATATCCCGGCGTCCCTTCCTGTACTACCTCCGTCTCCCCGATGTACATGCTGTCATCATCCTGATAAACAATATCCTCGTTATAATTCTCCTGATAGGTTTCCTGCCGTTCCACCAATATCTGTACTGCCGCTTTCGGTACGGTAATGGTTAACCGGTCGTCGTAATAAATGTCATCATCCGACTCAATCTCCGGATTCAGTGCCTTAATCTCGTCCACCGACATTTCATTTTTTTCCGCAATAACAGACAGGCAGTCTCCCGGCTCCACCACATAAATGTCTGCCTCTTCATTTTTTGCCGTCAGCTCCTGATATACCGTATCCCTGTCCTTAATCTGGTTTTTATTTACATAGGTCCCCATCACCTGTATTTTTTCGGAGAAGCCAACAAATTTCACTCCGTCATTTGCCGCCTGTGCAAGCAGCTCCGGATTATCACCGTTTTCCGGCGCTGCCTCATTTCCTGCATTTTCTTCGCTGCTCTCCGGCGCTTCCTCATTTCCTGCGCCTTCTTCGCTGCTCTCCGGCGCTTCTTCATCGCCCATGCTTTCTTCGCCGCTTTCCGCCTGCGTACTGTTTCCGCTGCTCTCTGCCTCTCCTCCGGTCAGTAAAAGCTCCCGACCCTCTGTAACGGGAAGAATCCTGCCTGCTTCCGTTTGCTCATCCTTTTTTGCCGGAGAATCCCCTGCTTCCGGAATATCGCTCTTCTTTGTCACCTTCACCTCATACATTGCAGCATTCCGGCTGGAGGGAGGCGCCAGCCCCACCTGGAATGCGTCCTCCTCATCATAGGAGCCCTGCGCCTGCTCCAGAATGGAAATCAAATCCTCCATATGTACTGCCGTAACCGTATAATCATCAATGCGCATGGTATATGCCAGCGATTTATCCTCATCCTGATAAGAATCCATACTGTCCAAAACCGCATCCGCCAGCTTCGCTCCCCGAAGCACATGCATTCCCTCTATCGTCTCTTTGTCCTTTTCCTTATCCACCTCTTCATAGCGGACATCAAGATTTAAAATGCGGACGCCCTTTGCATTGTAAGCCAGCCTCGCCGCTTTAAACGCTTCCTTCCCCGCCTCTTCACTATTTGCCAGCGCCACCACGTCACCGTTGATGATTACCTTTACCTTTGCGCCAAAGGATATACTGCCAAGCATGGAAATAACCGGGTTTTCCCTTTGGTTTCCGATATCTGCGCCAGGTTCATTTCCGGCGGCTGGTACAAGTAAAACCGCTAAGGCTGTACCAAATAATGCCGCTTTAAACCAACCCCACTGCAGCCGGGTTCTCAATTTTAACTTCTTCACCTTTATCCTCTTTTCTTTGTGTCCGTTTTTTTCCGCACGGAATAGCCGAATGTCCCTAATTTCTTTCCCAATTCATAATACTGTCCGTGGGAATATGCCAGCAAATCCGCATCGTTCAGATGAAAAGCCCCCTTTTCATCCATATACTCATCGGAAATCTGAACATTGACTACCTCCGCCAGAAACAAATCGTGGCTGCCCAGCTCAAGCACCTGTTTTACCCTGCATTCAATATTTACCGGGCTTTCCATGATAATCGGGGCATTTACCTTTTCCGCTTCCCCCCTGGTCAGCTTTGCCGCCGCAAATTTATCCTCATCCCTGCCGCTTTTCACTCCGCAATAGTCCGTAGCATATGCCAGTGCGCCCGTGGTCAGATTTACCACAAATTCCCCGCTCTCCTTAATTATCCGATGGGAATATCTTTCTTTCCGGACGGAAATGGACAGCATTGCCGGCTCGGAACAGATTGTCCCCGCCCATGCCACGGTAAGCACATTATCCTTTCCCGCTTTATCCCGGCAGCTCACCAGTACTGCCGGCACCGGATAGAGCATATTGCCCGGTTTCCATGACTGTTTTCCCATATCTGCCTCCCTTTGTAACCTCTTTTACCAAAATTCCATACCGTTTTCGGTATTCTCATGATTGTTATTATAATCTCATTATATGCAGATAGCAAGTAAATGTATGTTAGTCATTTTACGGTCGGGGATTGGAAAGGTTTTTTCATTTGTTAAAGGATTAGGTGTCTTTCCCATTGCCGCTTTACACAGTTTTTCAATGGCTATACATGATTAAACTGATTATATTCTATTTTTTTATCATGCTTAAGCATTGCTACAACAAATTCCGGTAGAGTATTTTGTGCCTTGGCAAACTTTCTGATTTCGTCTGCTGTATATTTTGTCTTTTTACTGAATTCACCATATTGTACAGCATCAACAAAAAAGTCTCTGGCAAATTGATTCGCCTGCTGTTCCTTGTTACCATCCCCTTCTTCATATGACACAATGACATCGGTTTTATTATAATGAAATAATAAATGACCTATTTCATGTGCTAATGCAAACCAAATATGGGAATGCGATTTAAAACGCCCACTCAGATAAATTGCAGGGTGTCCTTTATATGATGTTAATGCCCCTCTTACCTTGCTATTTGTAATGGGTTCACAAAACACCAGATATATTCCTAATTTGTTACAAAGCTTTCTACAGCTATTAATAGAAGCGTCAGTCTTGTTATTACATGCTAACAGTTTAAACTTTCCAAGATTTTGCTTAAGATTGCTTTCTTTATAAACAACTTTATCTATTTCATCATTTTGTATCTCAACTTCAGCCTCACACATATTTAACCATATGGCTATCGCCTCTTTTTCTCCTCCATCTTCCATAAAATCAACTGCTATTTTTCCATATACATTTTCAAAATTTCTATAATCACTAATCTTTAGCAGTTTCAGCATCTCTATTGCTTGCTCCGCCAACGAAATATCAAGCCCCTTAAATACCTCTTTAAACCTAAATCGTTTAGCTAATTCACTTAAATCCCAATTATTTACTTTTATCAGTTCTTCCTCTCTCGCTAATTGTTCTCTATATTTTGCCTCATAATTTAGCCAATAGGATGCTGGAACATCCGTAAGTACTTTTTCTAGTTTAAGTGCAAATTCTTCAGTTAATCTATTGTTGCCTTTCAGCACATTTGATATATGTTTTTCACTACTGTCGATTCTCGCTGCTAATTCTTTTTGCGTAATCCCATACTCTTCCAAATACTCTTTAATAATACTTCCTGTTGGAACAAGAAAATTTTCACGCATCATATCACACCCTTTCATCAATGATAATCCTCCAAATCAATGATTTCAATTTCACAGATAGACGACAAATCATTAATATCAAACTCTCCTATTGGTCTAAGAATAAATCTGTCATTTTTTGAATAATCAATTCCCCAGCAATCTTTTAAATTACCAGAAAGCTTATGTCTTCTTGGCGGCGGACATTCTGGAATTTCAGACAAATTGTTTGCTGCCTTCATTTCAGACAATCTATTTATAATTTTCTGATAATCATTACTATAATATTTTTTAATCAGACGGGAATCTGTCAATATTTTTCTCAATTTATTTGATGAGTAGTTAATTATCATTTGTTTTCCTCCCAACTACACTTTAGCATATCATAATTAACCTAAAAGGTCAATTTATTCCGCATTTAATTTATTGTTTTTGTATGATATAATTATTAATATTTTCTAAATGAAAGGTGGTTCTAGTAAATGTCAAGTTCCGTGTTGTATCCTTCTTTTAAAGATGCCCAGCAATTATACACACAATACTCTACACTTGAAAACATTTCTATTCTTACCAACCACATTAAAAATGTTATTGATAGCTCATTCCTTTCAACTATGGCTGAACAAAATATACATGCTATATATAATAATATTATTTTACAATATTATCCTAACGAAATATGCATCAAAGCCAATTTTATAAAACAAGTTCTTATGAAAGGCAAAAGTCATGTTACTATTTTTGAACTTCCAGTAGGTTCGAGCCGGGTTGATTTATGCAAGATAAACGGAACTAGCGTCGCATATGAGATTAAAACTGATTTAGACAATTTTAATCGCCTAGAAAAGCAAATTAAGGATTATAATAAAATATTCGAGGAAGTATATATTATATGTTCCGAATTGAATATTGATAATATAATTTCTGTAATTCCAGAAACATGTGGTGTGTATTCTTACAAACAGACAAAATCCGGAAGATATATTTTTAAGATTTATCGAGCGGCTCAAAAAAATGCTCAATTAGAGACAACCAAACAGTTACAAATTCTGCGCAAGACAGAATTTTATCAATTTTTCAAAATTAGTACTGATTTCTTTAATAAGAAAGACTTAATTGAAATAACAAGGCAGCTGTATGATGAGGCATTCATAAATCGAGTTTTTAAACAAATCCTCAAAAAGCGCTTTGAAAAGCAATGGACGTTTCTCAAACAAAACTATAAAGATATCTATGAAATAGATTACCAATGGTTTTACAAAAACCAGGTTGAACCATCTCGAATATATAAATAATTACATATACATCACTCACTAAAAAATAAAGGTTAAACATTATCCAATAATACTTAACTTTTATGATATTTATAAATATTTACTTGTTTGATGAATGTATCTCACCGCATTTATATGATGCCATGTATTCCAAGTTCCAGTGTTTGGAATTTGATTTATTTTCCTGTAACCCGGACAATCTCCATCACTATTTAGTATCCCCTCGTCTTCCATTATTAGTGGAATAATATCCCGATAGCCCTGCGTTCCTAAGCTTGTATCATGATTACAATATGAATAAAAAACATTTTCTGCAAAATTATAAAGTAACGCTAAGGCTGCCCCAGTACCATTTGACTTATTATTCAATGGCATCATATCTCGTAAACCACAGTAATCCCCGTATCCCGTTAACCCATAATCACTTGCAATATCCCTTGCACAATTATTTATTAAATCAGTTTTATCATGCTCCGGATATTCGCCATTTCTAACTGAAGCTTTCCTTGGAGAATTCAACAAAACAATTTTACATTTTGCATCAAAATCATTCAATTCTTCAATTTCCATAAATTTAGATTCGGGATTCTGCTCTTCAATATCAAAAAGTAAAAAATCCTCTTCTCTTAAAAAATCACAAATAATATCTCTGTATGTATCTATCCACTCTTCTGTAATTCTTAATGCCATCTGCTCTGTTGCCGCCTGTAATTGAGAAACAAAACTTTTTAATTCAGCCCTTGAAATATCAAAATCGGGCTTTACAGAAATAACCGGAATCATATTTTTATACTGCGGCACAGACAAAACCTTTTGTTTATATAATTGATAATTATTGCTTAAGTTAAATGATAACTCTGCACTTTTAAACTTTATATTTTTCCCATACTTGTTTAACGAAAATCTAAAATAATCAACAAACAGCTTACATCCGTCAACCATTTCGTTGAGATTTTGTAAAGTTATAATATCCTGTTCCGTTGGAATACACTTAACCCTCCGATACTTCGTTTTATGTTTTTCTTTAATAAACTCACCATTTTCATCCGTTTTATATCTTACCTGGTATTGTTCAGAAATCACTTCGATTAACGGAATAATTTTATCTGAATAACATTCCTTCATTGATTTCAACACTCTCAATTCCTCGTCTCTCGTTTTTAGCATCGGTACATATATCATAAAATACCATCTCCTCTTTTGCATTCATCGCAACAACAATAAGATTATTGGTTCAAATCCGTTCCCTGTCTTTACTATATCAGATTTTTTTCTTTTTGCAATACCCATATATGTTTTTTTTAATACTTAGTCTTCTGCTTATTTTATTCAATCACCATCTGTCTCAACCTCAGCAATATCTTTTTACCATAAATTCCAATTATTTTTAAATAAGACTTGCATATTCTATAAACAGGTAGTATTATAATTACACAGCAACACATAGTTTTCAATACTACATACAAAGGTTAAATATACTTTTTCTTAACTTATTGACACAAAGCTTGTAGAAAGGTGTGATATTATGAATACAAGATTTTCAAAGATTAAAGACCCTGGAAGCGCCCTGACCCATTTTATCGCCATGGTCGGCGCTTCCTTAGCGGCGACTCCGCTGCTCATCAAAGCCGCCCACGGTGACAACCAGTCCTATCTGGGGGCATTTATCATTTTTATTGTCAGCATGATTGGGTTGTACGGAGCCAGTACCGTCTACCATACCTTTGACATTTCCGAAAAGGTAAATACCCTGTTGCGTAAGATTGACCACTCCATGATTTTCGTGATGATTGCCGGTTCCTATACGCCAATCTGCCTGATTGTGCTCCCTAAATCAGTAGGAATCCCGCTTCTGACAACGGTATGGGCGATTACCATCCTTGGCGCAGCCTTTAAAATATGCTGGATTAACTGCCCTCACTGGCTTTCCTCCATTATGTACATTGTCATGGGCTGGCTGGTGGTATTTGCATTTTCCTCCATCATGAAAAATTTATCCCACGCCGCCTTCCTGTGGCTGTTAACCGGCGGTATCATTTATACCATCGGCGGTATCATCTATGCGCTGAAGCTTCCTCTGTTAAAGAAATTCCACTGGAAAAACTTTGGCAATCACGAGCTGTTCCACTGCTTCGTCATGCTGGGAAGCTTATGCCATTTCATCCTGGTTTATCACTATCTGGCATAGCCAGTCAAGACGTCAAATGCACGCATACATGCGTGCGCTTGGCTCATTACGTATGCGAGAATAAAACGGGGCTGCGGCAGGAGGAATTAAGAAATAAGGCTTTCCTGCGGCAGTCCCGCTCTTACCTTGTCTGTCTCCTGCACGTCGGTGATTTTTCTGGTGTAAAAGGTCTCATATAACTCCACCTGCCGGTCCTCTTTAAACGGAAACCTCCTGCGAGCCTCCGCCACCTTCTCCGGATGGATATCCACAATCATCAGCTCCGCCTTGCTGTGCGCCTTGGTCAGACGTTCTCCCATGGGGTCAAACGCCATGGAGCTTTCCGCATATTCCAGCCCGTTTCCTTTTCCGATTCGGTTTACGCCGATAAGGTAACACTGGTTTTCGATGGCTCTTGCCCTGAGCAGAGTTTCCCAGTGAAGAACCCGCTCCTTCGGCCAGTTGGCAATGACTAAAATCATGTCCGACTGCGCTGAAACCGCCTGAAAGATTTCCGGGAACCGCAAATCATAACAGACAAATCCGGACACCGATACATCCTTAAGCATTGCCGTCTTCACCTCATGACCGCCGATATAATGCTTCCCCTCCTCACTGTAATTAAAGGGATGTATTTTATCATAATCATAAAGGATTCGCCCCTCCGAGACAATCATCAATTTATTATAATATTCCTCGCCAAAATCCTCCACAAAACCGAATGCCATTGCCATGTGATACTGCCGTGAGGTTTCCTTGAAAAAACGTAAGGTCGGTGAAAATAACATTTCTTCTCCCGCAAGCTTCGTATTCATGGTAAATCCGGTCAGCGTCATTTCCGGAAAAACCAGCAGCTCAACACCCTGTCCTGCAGCCTGTTCCATTAATTTTCTTGCCCGTGCCATATTTTTTTCCTTGTCCTCCCAGACAATATCCATCTGGGTCAGCCCTACCTTCATATGCAAACCTCCGTTCCTGTAATCATCCAAAAATAATTATATGACGCAAATGCATAATTTATGTATACTAATCCCGGGCAGGGATATTTTTTACTCTTCTTTTCCGGCTTCCTCTTCCTTAAGCTCCGGAAAAGTAATAACCACCTTAAACAAATCCCCGTCCAGCCAAATTTCGAAGCTTCCTTCCTGTAGTCTCGTCAAATCTCTGGCAATGGAAAGACCAAGCCCGCTTCCCTCCGTACTTCTTGCCGAATCTCCCCTGGTGAACCTCTCCATCAGCTCTTCCGGACTGATATTTAGCGGCGCGGAGGAAATATTTTTTAACGTAAACGTAATTGTCCCTTTCTCATTAAATAAATCGGCATAAACCCTGGTTCCCTCCAGTGCATACTTGTATACGTTTTGTAAAATATTTTCCAGAATACGGTACATTCTTCTCCCGTCCGCCAGCACCATCGCCGGCTGCTCCGGAAAACGGGTAATCACCGTCAGATTTTTCTTTTCAAATTTATCCTCAAATTCTCCCAATGCCTGCTTCATCAGCTCATCGAATGCCAGCGGCATTTTTTCCAGTTCGATGTTGCCTGAGGTCGCCTTTGCCGCCTCCACCAAATCCTCTGTCAACTGCCTTAAGCGCTGTGCCTTACCGTCGAGCACCTCCACATAATGCTCCGCCTCCGGGGTCGGCATTTCCTCGGTTTTCAGCAAATTGATATAATTGATAATAGAAGTAAGCGGCGTTTTCAAATCATGGGATACATTGGTAATCAGCTCCGTTTTCATCCGCTCATCCTTAAGGGAGGTTTCCACTGCCGCCTTTAACCCGTCCCCGATATGGTTAATTCCGTCTGCAAGCTCCCCGAAGGGACTGGTCTTCCGGTCAATCTTCACCTTATAATCCAAATCCCCCCTGGTAATTTCCCGGACGCCCTGAATCAGCCGGTTAATATCCCGGACTACATGCAAAATCACATATACTGCCACTGCCTGCAGGACGGCAAACAATGCGTAAATCCCCCTGATGGAAGAAGTAATTCCGGCTCTTCTCGCCTTGACAACAAAAACCCCGTTTAACAGTATATACACCGCCGTTACTGCCAGTAACTTATTTGTTCCCTTCTGCTTTTCAAAAAAACGGCAGCAGGCAGCAAATGCCCTTTGGATTCGGCGAAGAAATCCGCCCCGCTCTGGCTCATTACTGTCAGAAGCCTCCTCTGCTTCCCGCATGCGCTTTGCAGCTCGGACAATCAGCAGCCGTTCTTTTAAATTATGCGCCTTAACCCTTCTCACCAGGCTCAGGGTTAACAGCATAAACGCAGTGCCAAAGGGCAGTGCCGACAAAACCCCCATCCTTATCATTTCTGTTGTCTCAATATCCCTGTTAAAATAAACGCTGGACAAAAACAAATACTCTGCCCCGGCTGGCAGGATATAAAGAATAAGCCAAAGCTCTGTCCCCAGCTTATCATACCGGTTCAACTGGATTTCCCTGTCGCCTGCATCCCTTTTTCCGGTCGTGTGAATCAGCCATGCTGCCTGAAGCAGCAGCAGAATAAATGCCGCCGCTGTTATTACCTGTGCCGGCTGCATCCCCGCCGCTATCCTTTGATAATTCCGGCAGCGAAGCATCAACTGACTGGTTTCCTGCCCGTTCATTTTCTCCGTATCCATTCCGAAATATAACAGCATATTTTCCGGCAGGTTTTGAATCGAGCTTCTAATCTGGTCGGCACATAACAGCTCGTCTATATCCCGGACGGAAATATTCCGCTTCAGGGAATTAGAATTAATCTGCGAACCCGCCACTCTCCACGCATAATCCAGTCCTGTAATCTCTTTTTCACTCTCTACATTTTTACGGATATACTGTCTGCTGCGGAACAGGTAGTAAAATCCGCTGTCCTCTCTTTTCTCCAATGCCTGTAGGCAGTCCCTATACCGCAGCTGCATATCGCTCAACACTTCGGAAATGTCCACATTTTCACTTTTTAACAGCGGCAGAACCAGACTGTTCAAGCTGTCCTCCGTATATCCATTGTCTTCTATCACTCTCTGCAAATCCTCAACACGGTAAACATACTGCTGCATCGCCGGAAAATAATCATCCCTCGGCGAATAATATATATTAGCCTGCTCATCATATACCGCATAATCAACCATAGTTAAATCATATTTTTTGTTCTTAGCAAACCAGAATTCCCTATTCTCCGGAAGAAGCTTGCTCCCTACAGGGGCTGCTTCCAACATTCCCCCCTGTTTAACAAGCTGCTCCATCAAATCTCCATTTCCATAATCAAAGACAAAATAAGAGAGTGGCGAAAACGCTTCGGAGAAGCGGTAATTGGTATTTAGCACACCATTGCTGGTAAACAGCTTCTTGAACATATCGCCATTAAAATACAGATAGCTGTTCTGCGACCGATTTTTCTCAACATAGGCAAGGCTTTCCGCATAATCCGTAAAATCATATGTCTGGCTGTAATCGCCGTCAAGCCTGTAGCTTGCCAGATTCTCCATAATCGCATCCATGCTTCTTCCCTGTTGAAAATAGTCCGTCGTAATACCAGTAATATCGTATTGCGCAGTTACCCCGGAGGCCGCAGTGGTAATGGAAAAGCACTTCCCCACCTCCATATCATATACCGTGGAAAGCTCCGTCACCAGCCGGCTTATCTCATTGGCAATTTCCGTCTGATAATCCATCGTAGCAAAATAATTCTGTTCCGGTTTTTCTGCCGGATGTATGCCATATTGCCAGAACCCATAGAGCAAAAATGCCAGCCCGGCAATAAAAATGCAGAAGGTCAGCATGCAGGCAAAGCCTCTGACCACCTTTCCCGATACGGAATATGACCATTTTCTTCTCCTCTTACCCTCACTCATAGGCGCCCCTCTCCTTTTTCTCCATCCGATAGCCGACTCCCCACATCACCTTTACATAATCGGGATTTTTCGGGTCAATCTCTATTTTTTCCCGTATGCGGCGGATATGTACCGATACAATGTTATCCGTCGCATAAGCGTCCTCCCCCCAGATTCGCTCGTAAATCTGCGCAGAAGAAAATACCATTCCCAGGTTTTCCATCAAAAGCTCCAGTATCTTAAACTCCGTCGGCGTCAGCTTTACATATTCACCGTCCACGGTTACCGTCTTTTTCTCCTTATCCAGCGCAATGGAGCCGTTTACCAAAAGATTGGCATTTTCCGTCTCCATACCGCCAAGCTTGGTATATCTTCTAAGCTGGGATTTCACCCTTGCCACCAGCTCAAGGGGATTAAAGGGCTTCGTCACATAGTCATCCGCACCTACATTCAATCCGAGAATCTTATCTGCGTCTTCGGATTTTGCGGATAGCAGAATTACCGGAATTGAGCTGCTTTCCCGAAGCTTCAGCAGCGCATGAATCCCGTCCAGCTCCGGCATCATAATATCCAGAATAATCAGATGGATGTTCTCCTCCTTCATTACCGCTAACGCTTCTCTTCCGTTGTATGCCGAAATTACCTTATAGCCTTCCTGTTTTAAATAAATGGAAATTGCCTCCACGATTTCTCTGTCGTCGTCACAAACTAATATGGTCACGCTCTCACCTCATCTTCAATTGAATTTCTTATCTTCCCTCTATTTTACAGGAAAATCCTTACGAAATAGCCATTAAAAAAATGAAGAAAATCTTAAGATTGAAAGCCGGCAGTCTGCCGTCAAAAACAGCCGCTGTGCAATTTTTCCAATCACACAGCGGCTGTTTTACGGGTCAACCGATTTGGCAACGCGGATTTATCTGTTTGCCCAGGTCTGACGAACCAACGCCCGCTTCAGCGCCAATTCCGCACGATTCATATCAATACCGGAACCCTCATCGATTCTTCGTCTGGCACGAATCTCCGCTTCCTTTGCACGGTTCGCATCAATCTCCTCCGGCCATTCCACACTCTCTGCGAGAATCGTTACCGAATCCTGAAGAATCTGTATAAAACCGGACATCAACGCGGCTTCCTTTACCGTATCGTCTTCATGAATGCGAAGGACACCCGGCGCGATAATTGCCGTCAACGGGACATGGTTCGGATAGATACCCATGTCGCCCTCCGTTGTGGTAAATTCCAGAAAAGAGGATTCTCCTTCATAAAATATACGCTCCGGAGCCACGATTTTCAATTTCATACTATCTGCCATGTGTATTCTCCTTTACCGTCCAATAGTAATTATTTTACCTTTGCCAGCACATCATCAATCGTACCCGCATTTAAGAAATATCCCTCCGGAACATCGTCATGCTTTCCTTCGATTATCTCCTTGAAGCCACGGATTGTCTCTGCCACCGGCACATACTTACCGCTTGTTCCGGTAAACTGCTCGGCAACGAAGAACGGCTGGGATAAAAATCTCTGTACCTTTCTGGCACGGGATACGACCAGCTTATCCTCCTCCGACAGCTCGTCCATACCAAGAATGGCAATAATATCCTGCAGCTCTTTATATTTCTGCAAAATCTCCTGTACGCTTCGGGCAACCTGGTAATGCTCCTCACCAACCACCTTCGGGTCCAAAATTCTTGATGTAGACTCCAACGGGTCAACCGCAGGATAAATACCAAGCTCTACGATAGAACGGGAAAGTGTGGTTGTTGCATCCAGATGGGCAAACGTCGTTGCCGGAGCCGGGTCGGTCAAGTCATCGGCAGGCACATAAACCGCCTGAACGGAAGTAATGGAACCTTTCTTTGTCGAAGTAATACGCTCCTGCAAAGCGCCCATTTCCGTCTGAAGCGTCGGCTGGTAACCTACCGCAGAAGGCACACGGCCAAGCAGCGCCGATACCTCGGAACCTGCCTGCGTAAAACGGAAAATATTGTCAATAAACAGCAATACATCTTTACCGCCCTGGTCACGGAAATACTCCGCCATCGTCAGACCGGTTAATCCGACTCTCATTCTGGCTCCCGGCGGCTCGTTCATCTGCCCGAATACCATGGTGGTCTTATTGATAACGCCGGATTCCTGCATTTCATGATACAAATCATTTCCTTCTCTTGTACGCTCACCTACACCGGTGAATACGGAATATCCGTCATGCTCCGTGGCAATATTACGAATCAACTCCTGAATCAATACGGTTTTGCCTACGCCGGCGCCGCCGAACAGTCCGATTTTACCACCCTTTTGATAAGGGCAGAGCAAATCCACGACCTTGATTCCCGTCTCTAAAATCTCTGTATCTGTCGCCTGCTCGGAAAATTCCGGAGCCTTTCGATGAATCGGAAAATGCTCGGTACAATCCGGAGCCGGCTTATTATCGATTGGCTGACCCAATACGTTAAACATACGGCCCAATGTATTCTCGCCTACCGGTACGGTAATCGGCGCTCCGGTGGCAACTGCTTCCATACCGCGAACCAGCCCATCCGTCGGTCCCATAGCAATACATTTTACCGTATCATCACCTAAATGCTGGGAAACCTCTACGGTTAATTCCCTGCCGCCTTCGGTTACGATGGTAATCGCATCATTAATCTCAGGAAGGTTTCCCTCACTGAATTTAATATCCAATACGGCACCGATAATCTGGGTAATTTTACCGATATTTTTTTCTGCCATATTTTTTTCTCCTTACTTATTTTTTGAATATTAGGTAATTGCGAAACTCCTCAAAACCCAGTTGTACAATATAGACAATATCATAAACAGGTGCTTTGGAGCCGCTGGTGCTTAGCGAGGTATTTTCGAGCTTAGCACCATTGCGTGCGACAAGCAGCGAAAGCGTACCTGTGTTGATTTGTCTATATTATACAACGGACGTTTGCAAAACTTATGTTTCGCAATTACCTATTTTGAATGATTTCAATCCTTATTTTCACGCCGCCTCCGCCGCTAGGAAATGGCCTCGGCGCCGGCAATAATCTCGGTAAGCTCCTGTGTAATCGAGCTCTGCCTTGCACGGTTGTATTTTAAGGACAAATCAGCAATCATGTCATCTGCATTCTTTGTCGCAGAATCCATTGCCTGCATACGGGCGCCGTTTTCACTGGCAATCGCCTCAATAAATGCGCCGTATAATATATTATTTATATACTTTGGAATAATCATATCCAATGCTTCATCAGCCTCGGGTTCAAAATTCATCGGAGTAAGCACATCAATCTCTACATCCTGCATAATCTCATTGATATCCACAGGCAAAAGCTTAATCAGCTTCGGCTCCTGCACCACCGTATTCTTGAAACTGGTATAGGCAAGATAAATTTCTCCCACCTCTCCGTTTTCATAGGAGGCAAGTACATTTTTGCCGATATGGATTGCATCCCCATAAAGCGGCTCATTCATTACCTCGGAATAATCCTCCGCAATATGATAACCTCTTCTGGACAGGCTCTCCAGGCCTTTCTTACCAAGCGCATAGATATCCACTTCCTCCGGAGTAAATTCCGCCATGACTTCTTTTACAATGTTGTTATTATATCCGCCTGCAAGACCCCTGTTTGAGGTAATGGCAATCACCGCCTTCCGGCTGGAAGCTCCCGCCGTCAGATAACGGTGCTCAATTCCTCCCGACCTGGCAAGAATGGAACACATTGTGTCATACAACATTGTAAAATAAGGCTTATTACTCTCTGCCCTGGCTTTTGCTTTTTGAAGCTTAACCGTAGAAACCAGCTTCATTGCCTTGGTTATCTGCCCCGTACTGGCAACGCTGTCCCTACGTCTTTTTATATCTCTCATGGATGCCAAGACATATCACCTCTTTCTCTTCTTATAATTTTGCATTACTGCTCCTTGTAAGCGGTGATAGCCTTGTCAAGCAGCTCTTCAATCTCCGGCGTCAGTTTCTTTTCCTCACGAATCTTGCTGAAAATCTCCGGATACTGGGTATCCACATACTCAAACAGTCCCTTCTCAAAGTCAAGAACCTCATCCACCGGAACGTCTAACAGATAACGCTTTGTTGCCGCATAGATAATGACAACCTGCTTTTCAACCGGCATCGGCTTATACTGCGGCTGTTTAAGCATTTCCTTGATTCGCTCACCCTGTGCCAGACGCTCTTTGGTATCCGCATCCAATTCTGAGCCAAACTGGGAGAATGCCGCAAGCTCTCTGTACTGTGCCAGCTCGGTACGAATCGGCGCTGCAATCTTCTTCATTGCGCCAATCTGCGCCGCACCACCAACACGGGATACCGAAAGACCCGCATTAATCGCCGGACGGAAACCGGAATTAAACATCTCTGTCTCCAGATAAATCTGTCCGTCAGTAATGGAAATAACGTTTGTCGGAATATAAGCAGAAACGTCGCCTGCCTGGGTTTCAATAATCGGAAGCGCCGTTAACGAACCGCCTCCCAGTTCATCATTTAACTTTGCCGCCCTTTCCAGCAGTCTGGAATGTAAATAGAATACATCACCGGGGTACGCCTCACGTCCCGGCGGTCTACGTAACAGCAGGGAAAGTGTACGATAAGCCGTCGCATGCTTACTCAAATCATCATAAATAACCAATACGTCCTTTCCGCTTTCCATCCACTCCTCACCAATCGCACATCCCGCATAAGGCGCAATGTACTGAAGCGGTGCAAGCTCGGAAGCCGTGGAAGCCACAACGGTGGTATAATCCATTGCCCCGTACTCAGTCAATGATTTTACGATGTTGGCAACGGTAGAAGCCTTCTGCCCGATGGCAACGTAAATACAGTTTACTCCCTGTCCCTTCTGATTGATAATCGTGTCAATGGCAATCGCCGTCTTACCTGTCTGACGGTCGCCGATAATCAACTCTCTTTGTCCTCTTCCGATTGGAACCATGGCGTCAATCGCTTTAATACCGGTTTGCAGCGGCGTATCCACCGACTTACGGGAAATAACACCGGATGCCACTCTCTCTATCGGTCTGGTCTTACTCGTACTGATTGGTCCCTTACCGTCAATCGGCTGACCCAATGCATTGACAACACGTCCCAGCATCGCATCGCCAACCGGAACCTCAACCACTCTTCCGGTGGTCTTAACGGTATCTCCTTCGTTGATGTTTTTATTCGCACCTAATAAAACGGCGCCTACGTTATCCTCCTCCAGGTTCATTACCATTCCGTAAACTTCCCCGGGGAACTCTAACAACTCGCCCTGCATTGCCTTTTCCAGACCATGCACACGGGCAATTCCGTCTGCTACCTGAATAACCGTACCAACTTCGGAGGTTTCTAATTCCTTAGAATAATTCTTAATCTGTTCTTTGATTACAGAACTAATCTCTTCTGGTCTTAAATTCATAAAAAATTAGCACCTTCTCTCTGTTTTTATTTACAATAAAGATTTCGATAAATTTGCAATCTGTGTTTTCAGACTGCTGTCCACCACCGTATCAGAAATCCGAATCACCAGACCGCCGATTAACTCCCGGTCAACCTGGTAAATTCCCTCTATCTGCTGATACTTCGTCGTGTCCAAAAGCTTTTGTTCGATTTTATCCTTCTGCTCCGACTTAAGCGGAACGGCAGAAGAGATATAAGCGACACCAATCCCTTTTTCCTCTTTGATTGCCTGGATAACATAATCAAAAACCGGAATAAATTCCTTTAAATGACCCTTGTTGATTAACATGGTCATCAGTCCGGTAATCTCATCGGATACCTTACCCTTATAAATCTTCTCGACAACCTTAATCTTTTCTTCCTTCTCGATGTTGGGATGGAGCAAAAGCTTTGTTAACTCTGCGTTTTCAAGAAACGTCTGTTTGACAAAAAGTACCTCTTCCAAAATGGTGTCTAATGTATTGTTTTCCACAGCCACTTCAAAAAGCGCACTTCCATAGGTTTTACTTACCTGCTTAGCCATGTACTACCACCCATTTCCTTCAAAGTATCTTCGATTAACGCATCCTGCCTGCTCTCATCAATCTGCTGCGAAAGAATCTTTGCCGCCATAGCCGTTGCCACACGTACAATTTCCTTACGCATCTCATCAGAAACCTTACTCTTTTCCAACTCAATTTCCTGATTTGCACGATTGATTATCCTTTCCGCTTCCGCATTTGCTTCTTCTACGATATCCGCCTCACGCTTTTGCGCTTTCTTTCTTGCCTCTGCTAAAATTTCTTCCTTTTCCTTCTCAATCGCCTTGAGCTTCTCGTCATATTCTGCCTTTAACGCCGCCGCATCTTCTTTATCCTTTGCCGCGGACTCAATATCATTTTTAATCTTCTCCGTTCTGTTTGCCAGCACCTTTTTCACCGGCTCAAACAGTACATTGGAAAGGAAGAAGAAAAGGATAAATATGGCAATAGCCTGGATAATCACGTCGTTGATTAGCTGCGCATTCAACTCAAAAATATGTCCGTCCGTCAACAACATCGTCTGACTCCCGAGCCCTAATATTGTATTCATCAAAGAGCTATCCTCCTTTCACTAAATTCTTATCTTCAACGCCTACAGTTTTAAGAATCTAGATAACATCGGATTACCGTACATTAACAGGAGCGCAACAACCAATCCGTAAAGACCTGTTGTCTCCGCTACCGCCTGTCCCAAAAGCATCGTAGACATGATATCTCCCTTTGCCCCCGGATTACGGCCTACCGCTGCAGCACCCTGACCTGCGGCATATCCCTGACCAACACCAGGTCCGATACCTGCTATCATTGCCAAACCGGCACCAATAGTTGAACATGCTAAAATTAAACCTTCGTTTGTGATGTTTTCCATAAAATCATTCCTCCATAAATCATAATCATTTTAAATAACTGTTTATCTGTTACCCTTCTATCTTCTGGGTTACAAATACCATTGTTAACATCGCAAATACATATGCCTGTATCGCACCTGAAAACAGGTCGAAGTACACATGCAGCGCTGCCGGAATACCTAATTTCGCAAAAATCGGCAGCAATCCGTAATAAAGAGCCATCATAACCGTACCCGCCATTACGTTACCGAACAAACGCAGCGACATGGATACCGGGGTGGCAATCTCTCCGATTAGGTTAATCGGAAACAAAAACCAGATTGGCTGAAACAAATCGGTTATCGCACCCAGATGGTTGTATTTTACATTATTATACTGAATCATAACAAATGTAATCAACGCCAGACTGAATGTGGTTCCGTAGTCCGCCGTAGGCGGTCTTAAGCCAAATAATCCGGAAATGTTTGATAATAATATGAATAAAAATAAGGTTCCCACATAATTCATGTATTTTCTGCCATGTTGCCCCATAGAAGAATGAACAAATCCCTGGAGCGTTTCCACTGCAAATTCTACAACATTCTGAAAGCCTGTCGGAATCTCTTTCGCATGCATAATCTTTTTTCTGGCGACCAGCGCAAAAATCATGATGGTAACCATAATGATAAACATGCACACATGCGATGTGGTAATGTACACTGTCTGTCCCATAAACTTATAGGCCAGCAAGTGATGAATAGAAAAATCCACTTCCGTATCTGCCGCTAACAGCATTGGCATCATTCCATAACCCATTTCCTCACCTTCCTTTCTCTTGTATTCATAATAATATATTGATATAACCAGAATGCCTGTATCCTGGTTATATTTTACCTGGTAAATGCATTTCCCGGAAAATGCCGTCCCTTCATTCTGCCGGATTCTCCATCTCAGCGGAATCCTCCTTCGTGACGAAGCTGTCCGGATACAGCCGCTTCAAGAAAAACGGAGCAAGCAGTGCGCCAAGCTTTAAGCCCAGCAGCCCTAAAACCAGCGGAATAAACCCGATAACCGGTATCAAAAGACCAAGTATCATTGCCGCAAGCATAATGGCAAGCCGTAAAAAGCTCTGCTTTCTGACATATTTTGTTGCCTGTTCCGGGGATAAATCCAAAGCATGATTCAAGGTTTTTGCCATATGAAGAAAAAGAAGAACCGCTATGGCAGCACCGAATAACAGACCCAGCGTATAAGTCAGCCTGTCATCAGAAAACACAATACCTATCCCTTCAACGCATACGGCATATAAGCCCAGTCCCATCAAAAAACCCACAAGGGTTTCCTTTACCTGATTCATATATCTTCATCCTTTTTTCATCCCTGCCAAAATGAAACAGGAAGCTTCTTAACTGTTACTATTCCCAAGTTTACTGTCCTTAATCCGCCTTTTTCACCTGCCAGGGAATGAATCCCTGTTTTCCCGGTAAACAGGAATATCCTATTTTACCACAAAATGGAAACCGCAACACTCTAATTATACTAAGTTTTCCAGCGAATGTCCATAAAAGCTTTAATTTTTTTCTTTTTTCCCCTTAATTCGCCATCACTGGGAATCATCATGATTAAACAGGCTTTTCCTGCCTAAAAATTTGCATATTACAAGATAACAGGCTTTGTACCCGCCTGCAATGCCCAACAGTAAAAATATAATAAATAAATTGGTTCCCAGACAGGCATCTATCAGGTACCCGATTCCGCCGCTAATCAGAATTGCCGTCAGCATGGAAATCGCAAGCTGGGATATCAGCGCCAACATTTTCATCTCATCACCACTTTATCAGCTATCCTAATCCTCCAACATGCTTACCCTGCGGACATGGCGCTCGTCTCCGGAAAAAGGAGTATCCAGAAAGATGTCGACAATCTTAAGCGCCAGCCCGGGACCAATTACCCGTGCGCCCATCGTCAGCATATTCGCATTGTTGTGCTCCTTTGTTGCCGCCGCACTGAAGCAGTCATGACAAAGCGCCGCCCGGATTCCCTTTACCTTGTTTGCCGCAACAGACATGCCGATTCCGGTTCCACAAATCAAAATACCGGTATCGCATTCACCCGAGGCAACTGCCTCCGCCGCTTTCCTTGCATATACCGGATAGTCTGCCGCATCCGTCGTATAACAGCCGAAATCCTTATATTCCAGCCCTCTTTCCCCCAGATGCTTTTTTACCTCCTGCATCAACGCATATCCACCATGGTCACAGCCTAATGCTATCATTTCCAATTACCGTCCTTCCCTATCTCTATTTCCCTGTATTCATACCCGAATTACCCGGTGTCCCGCTGCCCTCAACAGCCTGTTCATAATGGCATAAGCAAGCCCGTCGCCCCGAAAACTCTCTGCATAAATATATTCTACCTCTGCCGCATCAAATTCCCTAAGCGCCGCATAAAGCCCTGCCGCCACCGTCTCCTGCTTCTCCCGGCTGCCGATGCAGACCAGTTTATCCACCGCCATGTCATAGCAGGAAATCGTTTCCTTAGTCGCCATAACACCCACCCGGTAACCCGCTGCTTTTTTCGCTTTTGCCAGCCGGCAGATTTTTTCCGTAACCGCCAGCCGTCCCGCTTCTGCCGTCCTGTCCGTTTCACCGGCTTCTTTTGCATACTCCTCCGCCGGTATTTCCTCCACCAGCGTCAGCTCTCCTTTCGGCGCATAATGGGTATATTTCATTCCCGGCGCCTTCGGACGAAGATTTTCCGCCGGTTTTTCCAATGCCGGGTCAACCATAACCGGTCCGACAATATCTTCCAGCATTTTTTTGGTGATAAAGCCCGGACGCAGAATAGTGGGCAGGGCGCCGCACACATCCACAATCGTGGATTCAATTCCTATACCCACGGAACCGCCGTCTATAATATACTCAATTTTTCCCATCATATCCTCTAATACATGCTCCGCCTTTGTGGGGGAGGGCCTGCCGGAGGTATTTGCGCTGGGCGCCGCCACGTAAACCCCGGACTGCCGAATCAGCTCCAACGCCGCCGGGTGAGCCGGCATACGGATTGCCACGGTATCCAGTCCTCCCGTCGTCTCATCCGGTACAATGCCTTTTTTCGGCAGGATTATCGTCAGCGGTCCCGGCCAGAACGCCTGTGCCAGCATATATGCCACCGCATTGGTATGGCTGATTTTCGCCATATCCCCCACATCGGCAATATGGACAATAAGGGGATTGTCCGAAGGTCTTCCCTTTGCCTGGTAAATTCTTGCCGCCGCCGTGGGGTTTAACGCATCTGCGCCCAGTCCATATACGGTTTCCGTAGGAAATGCCACCAGGCCGCCTCTTCCGAGGCACCCTGCCGGCAGCGCCAGTGCTTTCTTTAACTGCTCCGGTTTCTGTTCCATACCCGCCGTTTCAATTACCCGGGTGGTCATCTCTGTCCTTTGTATCTGCTCTTCCAAAACATATGCCTCCTTGAGACAAAAGAATAAGATAAGTATACTCCTTTTTTCCTTATTCTGCAAGATTGCACGCATACTCAGCCTCCCTTTTTCATAAGCTGTTCGTAAGAGCAGATTTGTTAAGAGGTACAATGAAAAGATTTGTCATCACCTGTCTTTCCCTTTTTTTATGTCTGATTGCCGTTTTTGGCATAATCCGTGAATACAGCCTAAAGACTGCCGCCTCTCACCGTAACAATACGGTTATCGTCATCGATGTGGGACACGGCGGCTCCGACCCGGGTAAGGTCAGCACCAATGGAATCCGGGAAAAGGACATAAACCTGCAAATCGCCCTCTACCTTAAAGACTATCTTATTGCACAGGACTATACCGTGTTCCTCACAAGGGAAACGGACTGCGGGCTCTATGATGACAATGTATCCAATAAGAAAGTTTCCGACTTAAATAACCGCATCCAGTTTTTTAAGGAAAAAAATGCGGACTATGTAATCAGTATTCACCAAAACAGCTATCCCGATACTGCCCCGCACGGCGCACAGGTATTTTATTTTTCCGGAAGCGAGGAGGGAAAGGACTTTGCACAGACCATACAGAACTCGCTGTTAAGCATAGATGCCTCCAACAAGCGGAAAGAGAAAGCTTCAGACAGCTACTATCTTTTAAAGCATTCCCAGGTCCCCGCCGTTATCGTGGAGTGCGGATTTTTATCCTGTCCCGAAGAGGCGGCGAAGCTTACCGATTCCAATTACCAAAAGGACCTCGCCTACGCTATCTGCATGGGAATATGTAATTATGCCGGGCGAAGCCAAGCAGGAGGATTGAACTGACTTCTGAAACGAATAAAGCGATTGCTATTTAATTTTCAATAAATTCCATTCCCGGACTGATGATGAAATCACCGCATTATTGGCATTGATTGAAGCAATTCTTTCCAGTCCTCTGGAAATCCCATCGTACTGGCCATTACACTTTCATACTTATCAAATAACATTTCTATTCTATCCACAAACAAGTTCCAATGGACATCATTCTTAATCAAATACTTCATACACAAAAGCACCCCATAAATCCGATTATTTCCTATTCCTTTTTGTGTATATTCCTTATATAACATTGGTGTCTTGGACAATTTAGCATTGTATAAACGTCCATAATGGGCACATATATTTCTAACATATGAAATACTTTCCAGCCAGCTTTCTATATATGTATATCCCACACCAAATGTCTTTGCTATAGCTTTTTTGTCCTTATTCAGCATATTCTTGTAAAATTTTGATAAAGTTCCAAAACTAAATACTTCTACCAATGCATAAATCGGTAAATTTCCCCCTTCATAGTTTTCTCTGAAATTGCGTACAAAAGGAGCCTTTGAATTTCTGGCAATTTCTTCCTCAATATCATCTAAAAATTCTTTATGATACTGTGCATTTACAAAATAATCCGCCTCCAAATATCCCAAAACACCGTACTGTCCGGCAAAATAATTTGCAATTCTGCATCTGACGTTAATCTCAATTTTCTCAATTTGGGGAAATATTATTTGTCTAAAATTAGCATTAAATAAATACAAATCAACAATCTGTTTAAAGGTGGTCTGCCCATTATACTTTCCATTCTTTGGTTTCAAGTTAAGACTATATGCCTTAATCAGCCTAAAGTACGAAATGTCATTCAATATTTTCTTCGCATACTCCTCATCATCAACAATCAATCCAATCCTTTTCAGATTTTCCACTTGTTCATTAACTGTCATAGGCAGCTGATGTGCTTTTAATTCTCCCATTCAACATTCTCCCTAAATTAAAAGACCCAACATGGTCCGCATCGTTGAGAGGCGTGTTGGGTTCTGTTAGTATGTATTATATTCAAAACCATGCAAAAAATCAATGTAAATTTTCCGTTATCTCTTTGCCAATTCAAATTTGACTCGCTCACAAATCCCGACTTTTTCAGTTTTACAAATTATAGCTTGAATGCATAATAATTTCTTTTCCATTTTCTTTCGCATATTGTATTTCTTCTCTTACTGAATTTCCTATATACCCATGAATATCCACAACATAAATTCCATCAGAAATATCTATTTTTTTGTAATGTGCCTTTTTCAGCATATCCAAATCAAGAGAAGTCAGCTCCCCCTTTTTTGAATTATACACACATTGCAAAACATTATAACCATGTTTTGTCTCTAAATTAAATGCTATTGTCTGCATTTCTTTTTCATATTTCATACTACCGCATATTGTGATAGTTTTCATAATATTCGCCTCCGCCAAATCCCGATTATCTTTCATATATCAACACTTTTTTGTAATGCCTTCCTCTACTTCTGAATAAAAACCGCACAATGCAAATATTCCTTTTAAAATTCCTTTGTCAATTCTCAAACCAATATCACTTTTCTCGTTATAATCTCCTCTTGCATAAGAAACCACTGCACTTTTTATCCTCTCGAAAGTATAGGTTACATCTGCCATGCCGTTCTCCTCCTCATTCTATGTTACAACAAATTCCCCTATAAACCGGAATTTGATTTTCACCAAATCTAAGGAATTTAATAACTGTTATAATTTATTATCAAAAATTGCTCCAACCCTTGAAAACACTAAATTTGCAAGGTGTGAGCTTGCCCTTAGACTTTCCCTTATGCTATTTGCTTTCTCTTATTGTTACGACCTCTAGTGAGGAAAAAAATAAGGGAAAGGAAAACCTACAACACATTATAACACAAAATGATTACGGTGTGGGAACTGATTTGATATGCTTAAATTTTAGAATACAAGGAGTTGATGATATGAATTTTATTTCCGCAGGCTACAATATGTACCACAAC
>JAMPFJ010000005.1 GCA_023664535.1 Bacteroidales bacterium | reverse complement strand
CTGGAGGGCTACTTGAACCCTCCGAAAAAAACAGGAGGGATAAAGCCGCCTTTGGCTCTATGGTTTCCCATAAGAAAACCCCGGATTTTCCGGGGTGCCCTTTAAATCAGATTTAATAATTTTTTCCACGTCGCCTGCTTTGCGGTAATCTCTCCGTCTGCCATGAGGCAGCTTACCTCTGCCCGCTGGTAAGCTTTTACGGCTTCCTCCGACTTCCTGCCATACCGTCCGTCTATGTTTCCTTTATAATAACCCTGCGCTTTCAAATATCGCTGTATGGGCTTGACCAGTGTATTTCCTCCACTAAAGCTTCACTTTTTGTGCATACCAGTATATTCATCCCGCTGCTCCTTTTTACTAGTATGTCCTCATCTTTCGCATTGTGTTCTTCCATTTTTTCCCTTTCCTTAAAATATTCTTCTTGACATTATGCGTATAATGCGTATAATATAATTATAAGGAGGCTACAGATGAGGTTTAGAGAAGTCGAAAAGCTAATTCTTCAAGACGGATGGGTTAAAAAGTCACAAAGAGGGTCACACCACCAATATGTACATCCTACCAAGCCCGGCAAGGTGACGATTCCAGAACACAGTGGTGACATAAATCCATCAACAATTAAAAGTATTAAGAGACAGGCGGGTATCTGACCCGCCTGCAAAGGAGGAATATATATGAAATTATTGTATCCAGCTATTTTTATTCCATTTAGTGACGGTACGGGAGGTTATACCGTGGAAATTCCGGATTTACCCGGCTGTGTATCAGAGGGAAAAGATTTAATTGATGCAATCGAAATGGGAACAGATGCCGCAAGCGGATGGATTCTTGACGAACTGGAAGATGGACATAACATCCCCTCACCTAGTGATAGTGCTACACTTGTAGTCCCTGACGGAGCATTGGTTAACCTGCTTGTGCTTGATATCACAGCCTATTCAGAAAAATATGGCCAGAAAACCATCCGGAAAAATATTACTATCCCTGCATGGTTAAACACGTATGGAGAACGTAACAACATTAACTTTTCCAAGGTCTTACAAGATGCCCTTGTTCAAAAGGCTCAAAATATATGATGTGCGATACTGCACAGAAAGGAGAGCTTGCTCATGTGGATTGAAGAATTGGAAAATGGGAAATTCAATTTAAAGAACGGTATTTTGATGAATATACCGGAAGAAAGCGTTATGTCTCGGTTACCCTAGATAAAAACACTTTGCAGACAAGAAAGACTGCACAAAAAATTCTTTCGGACAAGATTACGGAAAAGACCGCCCAAAACGTCACAGATGCGGCAATTTTAACTTTTGGCTCGCTGGTGGAAAAAATACACCTTGCCTATCAGCTAAATAACGTCAAATTAAGCACGTATACAAGGAATACGCTGTTCTGTACCGCATTCAAGCGTGAGGTTATCGGCACAGATATCCTTGTCTGTAAATTAAATGCCCGGTATGTCCGGGAACAGTTCGACCAGACAGGCAAAAGCAATAGTTCAAAAAATGAGATGCTTAAACGGTTTAAAGCCCTCATCCGGTGGGGATATTCCAACGATTATGTCGAAGATATCCGGTATCTGGATAAGCTTACCCCTTATAAAGATTCCACCAACCACCAGAAAGCGGCAGACAAATATTTAGAAAGAGCCCAAACCATTGATTTTACTTAGGTTTTAGGCTCTTTTGCTATCATACGATTCATTTAGGCAATGCAGTTGATGGGAGTTGAACCCACACGAGTGTAACCTCACTAGAACCTGAATCTAGCGCGTCTGCCATTCCGCCACAACTGCATGTCGTCAATTCAGACGACTGTTATATATTAAACTATTTTACCGATAAAATCAAGTCATATTTTTCTTTTATTTTCATTTTCTGTAATATTGCTTATGTGCGTTTGCCTGTGCCGGGTTATCCACCAGATTTCCGTCATAATCGAAACGGGAACCGTGACAAGGACAATCCCATGTTTTTTCTTCGGCATTCCACACAAGCTCACAGCCCAAATGCGGACACTTTACCGATATCCGATGCACGATTCCCTGCCCGTCCCGGTAAACGCCATATCTGCGAAAGCCGCTTCTGATTATCGCCGCTTCACCGACGGAAATCCCCCTTTCCTTCGCAAAAGGCAGATGAAAATGTCCCTTTGCCAATCCCTGTACACTAATCCCCAAATCCTCCCAAAACAACGGGAAAGCCGTCTTTACCTTTAGCCGTACCGGTGTAAACAAACGCTCATCATCATTCTTTCTCCCGCAAATCCTGTCACAGATTATTTTTGCCGCAATCATGGAGCCGGTCATTCCCCATTTTTTCAATCCGCTCACAACATGCCAGTTATTCCGGAAAACAGAAAATGCGCCGATAAACGGAAGGTCATCATGGGAAATGCAGTCCTGTGCGGACCAAAAGGCCGTCTCTTTTCCCTCGGGATAATATTCTTCCGCCTTTTTCCGCAAGACAGAGTACCCGCTTTCTGCGCCGCCCTTTCCGGTTCGATGGGCGCCTCCTCCCAACAGCAGCCTGTCCTTATACCAGCGAAGGGAAACGCCGTTATCCTCTGCGCAGTAATACATCCCCTCTTTTTTCGGTACTCCGGCAAGCTCCAGCACATAGCTTCGCTCCTGATGCTGCCTTACAAAATAAAACCCGGGTATATTGGGAAAGGGATAGTGTGTGGCAAAAACAATATGCTCTGCCTGTATTCTCCCTCCGGTTGTTTCCAGATAATGTCCGTGCACCCGCAGCACTCTGGTTTTTTCGTAAATGACAAGATTTTCTGCCAAGCGTTCTATCAGCTTCAACGGATGAAGCTGTGCCTGTCCTTCAAAACAGACCATCCCTGCTATGGGAAACGGTAAATCATTTTCCTTCGTAAAATGTGCCCTTATTCCGGCTTCCCTCGCTATGTCCGCCTCTTCCTTTAACTTGTTTTCATCCACTGTGGAATACAGATAGGCGGGAAGCCTCTCAAAATCACATTCTATATGGTTCTGCCGGATTAACTCCTCATATTCTGCTATTGCCGCTTCATTCGCTTTTGCATAAAGGCAGAGTGTTTCTTTACCGTAAGCCTTCAACAGCTTACGGTAAATTAACCCATGCTGACTGGTAATCTTTGCCGTCGTGTTTTCCGTCTGCCCGCCTGCAATCCGGTCTGCCTCCAGCACAACCACCCGTTTCCCCTCTCTTTGCAGATAATACGCCGTCAAAATCCCTGCCATACCTGCCCCGATAACCGCCACATCGGTTTTTATCTCCGCCTGCAGCGCTTCCCTTTCCCGTATCTGTACGGTACGCCTCCAAATTGATTCCATGCTCCACCAGCTTTCCTATCATATTTCTGCTATTATTCACCTTTTTTCTTCATTTTATGAAAACAGCACCAGAATATAAAAGAAAAGCATTTGCCATTACCGGAAAAGCTGCGGCTCTTTCACAGAAAATCCTTCAGCATATCCATTCCCCGGCTCACCAGCAGCCAGTTTCTGACCACGGTAAACACCGCAATAACAAAAATGTAACCGTATGCCAGCCCGCCCTTCGGATAATAATAGCGCTTCCCGTTCTTCTTTATCAGGGTAACAAGCACTCCTGTTTCGTAATAAATAACCAAAACCGCACCCAGAACCACAGCCGGATTATAGTACAGTGACTGCAAAAGCTGTCCGTGCAAAAGCGCAAATACCGCTCTTGTCCCGCCGCATCCGGGACAGTACATATGCAATACCGCATGTATCCCGCAGGGGACATAGGGCAGCACCCCATATCTTTGTAAAAGCATGAGGATAAACATAATCAACACTGCCAAGCCGGAGGTAATGTTAACGATAAGAAAATCTCTTTTTAAAATGGAATAGTTAATGTTCCCTTTTTCCATCACACCAATCCCCTCAATAATTTTCTCTATTCTAGCACAGTCATTGGTAAATTGCCATAACCGGCATCCCGCCCCGGATAAATAACAAATTCTGCTTTACACGCCCCTTTGAAAAATGCTATAGTATTTACTGAAAATCAATTATACTTTTCATCAAAGGAGAATATTATGGACGAAAACAACGAGAAGCAAATGACGGAAAATACCACCGATACTCCAAAGGAATTTGTACCGGCAGACACCTCCGATGCCCAAAAGGAATTTGTACCGGCAGACACCTCCGATGCCCAAAAGGAATTTGTACCGGCAGGCACTTCCGATGCCTATGGACAGGTTAATGACACCGTGACAAGACCTGTATCTGCATTTGAAATGCCTGCCGAAAACAAAACCACTGTACCTGCCGGCAGCTATAACAATTATTACACCGACAATTCCTCCAGCAATACTGCGAATAGTTTGGAGGATATGTCAACCGGCTTTGCCATTGCATCTCTGGTGCTTGGTATAGTCGGCATATTTACCTCCTGCTGCTGCGGTTTTGGTATTATCCCCGGCATCCTCGGCATTATTTTCGGATGCGTACAGCCCAAAGACCCATTCAACAAAAAACCCGGTATGGCGATTGCCGGAATTATCCTTTCCGTTGTCGCTCTTTTACTCAGCATCACATTCTTTGCCTATTTCTATCTGGTGGGGTCTTTAACTTAATCCCGGTTTAACCATATTTGCTGCCCCTGCAGTCGGTTAAAGCCAATATATTTGATAAAAAAGCTGCCTTTCCGGCAAAAGCCTTTCTCCGTCATATGCGGAAAACGTCTGTTGCCGAAAGACAGCGCTTTTTATTTATTCACAAATATGCTCCAAGCCCTGCTCAAAAATATGCTTTATATGCTCGTCATCCAGAGAATAATATACCACCTTTCCCTCTTTTCGGTTTTTTACCAGCTTTGCCGATTTCAGCACTCTGAGCTGGTGGGATATAGAGGACTGCGTCATTCCCAGTAAAATGGAGATATCGCATACGCACATTTCACTCTCAAATAATGCGCATAAAATCCTTACTCTTGTCGTATCGCCAAATACCTTAAACAGTTCCGCCAAATCATACAGCATTTCCTCCTCCGGCATAAGCCCTTTCACCCGCTTTACCACATCCTGATGAATAGCGTTGCACTCGCAAATCTCCGCATGTTTGTCATCCATTTCCTCTTCCTCCTGCTATTCCCCAATCACAAACGGAAAACGGTTCACCAGCGTCTGGTCCACATCCTCCGTGATACTGAAATGCGCATCATATTTTTTCTGCCACTCCTCATAAACGCCGTTAAAGTATTCCTTCTGTTTTTGCGCAATGATTTCTTCCTTATTTTTCTTTGTCAGCTCTTCGTCATTTGCTTCCAGCATCTTAAAAATATGATAGCCGTATTCGCTCTGGATTACCGTACTCACTTCTCCGTCGGACAACGCCAGTATCTTATCCGCAACGGACTCCCCATATTCTTCTATCATTTCCGTTCTCGACATCGTATACGCCGCCGAATACTCCAGATTATATTTGTCCACAATCGTGTCATAGGTAACATCCTCTTCCTGTGCCAGGGAGGACAGGGCTTCATTCGCTTTTTCCAGCTGTGTCGCCTTTTTCTCTTCGGTATACTCTTCAACGCTTCCGTCTTTCTTTATCTCGTAACACTCAAATACCATGTCATAAAAGTTCGTCATCCTTGCCTCTTCATCGGATATCTCAAAGTCATACTCCGCAATAATCTGATTATAGACTTTCCGGGCTATCATATTTTCTTCCATGACCTGAAGCACTAACGCCTCTGTTATTTCTGTCTCCGAAATATCCTTTTCCGTCAATCCCCGGTAAAAATTCTGCGCTGCATTCTCCATCTCTGCTTTCTCGCTGTCACTCAGCGAAATATTCATATCCTCTGCCTGTTCAATCAGCACCTTAATCCGATTAATATTCAGAATCAAATCCCGGATAGTGACATCCCTCACCGTACTTTTCCCGTCATTTGTTGTCAGCTCCAGACTCCAGATTCCGTTTCCGTAGGTCTTTTGGTAATCCTCTTCCACTGTTTTTGCATAAATATAAAATTCACCATACGTCACCTTGGACTTTCCAAATTCATAAACAATAACCGGCTGATTTTCCGTCTCCTCTTTCCCACAGGCGCCAAGCATTCCCATAGATAAAATCATGAACAAAATGAGCCATTGCTTTTTTCTTCTCTGCATTTACTACTCCTCCACATACCGGACAAAATCATACAGGGAAACCGAATCCCATACTTTTCCGGAAAATTTCGGTTCTTCACTAATTCCTGCTTCTTCATACCAGCTTGTCCGCTCTTCTTCCACGGCGTCTTCCTCCATATCCGCTTTGTACTCTTCCAAAATCCTGTCTGCCATCTCCTGATTATTTTCCTCAATCATTTTAAGGATTGCATAGCAGCTTGCCGTTTCCAGAACCGGGCTGTATTCCCCCTTTTTCAGCTTTCCTGCATAGGTCGAAAAGGGCTCGCCAAAGCTTTCCGCTAAATTACTCTCCTCTCCGGATATATCGGAAACTCCGTATTTTTCCGCCAGTTCTTCAATGTCCTCCCCGTCCAGAAGCTCTTTATATGCCGCATCTGCATCCTCTTTTTTCTGTTCAATCTCTTTTTCCGATAAAAGCTGCGGCGTTATGCCGTCCTCCTCCGTTACGTAATTGCCCTCCTCATCCATCAGCACCTTAGGAAACAACAGCATGTACATCGTACAATAATTCTGCCCCTCCAGTTCAACATCTTTAACCGCTTCTTCCTCCAGCCTGTGCGCCAGATACCTCTGCCGATAAACCTCGATGACAAGCTCTCTGGTAATGCCCAGCCGGCTTAAAATGCCGCCGTCCACCTTGCCCATATACTGCACCGCATCATTTTTGACTGATTGCTCCTCCTCTTCCGATAACGTCATTCCCCTCTTTCCAGCAACCGCCGCCCCAACCTTATAATTCATTATCACCTGCAAAATTTCCTTCTTGTAAAATTCATCCGCACTAATGCCGTCTTCCATTTTTGTAAAATCCAGCGTCTCTCTGGTCAGTCCCAAATTCATCACATTTTGCAGTATACACAGGTTAACCTCATTTAAATAGACGGACTCCTCCCCGACAGTAAAGACTACCGTATCAGCGGGATTATCCTTATTACCGGAAAGCACCCAAAATACCGTTGCCACAGCAGCGATAACCACTGCCAAAATGATTACAGGCAATAACGGTTTATTCTCTTTTTCTTTATGTCCGTTTTTCTTTTCCATACACCATTTACACTTTTATCTTAATTTTAAGCTTCTACGATTTACATGACCATTATATCATGAACTTATTTTTCAATCAACTTGTCAATATCTTCGATAATTTTCTCCAAATCATGAATAAAATTCTTTATGCTCTTTTTCTCCAAATCCACCACAAAGCCCGGATTACTGCCCGCCACCACCCGGATATTATTCATGTAACGAACAAGAAAATCATCCAGAAGCTCCACCTTTACCTTCGCCCCCTGTGCCATTTCAATATGCACCCTGGCATTCTTATAGGTGATGGATGCAATGTATGCCGCATGAGCCTGCGCCTTCAACCGGGCAACAGTCAGCAGATTCAGCACCTCATAAGGAGGTTCCCCGAAACGGTCCGTCAGTTCATCTAAGATATCCTCATAATCCTCCTTTGTCCATACGCCGGAAATTCTCTTGTATAATTCCAGCTTTGTCATCTCGTTTTTAACATAAGTGGACGGAATATACGCATCCACGGGAATTTCTATCGCCGTAGCAAATTCTTCTTCCCGAACCTCGCCCTTTTGTGCCAGAATCGCATCATTTAACATCTTACAATACAAATCATAGCCCACGGCTGCCATATGCCCCGACTGGTCCGCACCCAGCAGATTTCCCGCCCCGCGAATTTCCAAATCCCGCATGGCAATTTTAAATCCCGAGCCCAAATCCGTAAATTCCCGAATCGCCTTTAACCGTTTTTCCGCCGTTTCCTTTAACATTTTATTCCGCTTATACATCAAAAAAGCATATGCCGTCCGATTGGAACGCCCCACCCTGCCCCGCAGCTGATAAAGCTGGGACAGACCAAAATTCTCCGCATCATGAATAATCATGGTGTTAACATTGGCTATATCCAATCCCGTTTCAATAATCGTGGTGGTTACCAGTACGTCAATCTCCTTATTGATAAAGGCAAACATAACGTCCTCCAGCTCCTTTTCTTTCATCTGGCCATGGGCAAAGGAAATCCGGACATCCGGCAGCATTTTTGCCAAATCCGAAGCAATATCCACAATATTATTGACACGGTTATACACATAGTAAACCTGCCCGCCCCGGGAAAGCTCCCTGGAAATTGCTTCCTTGACCAGCTCCTGATTATATTCCAATACATAGGTCTGGATTGCCTTTCTGTCCACCGGCGGCTCCTCCAGCAGGCTCATATCCCGAATACCAATCAGACTCATATGCAGGGTCCGGGGTATCGGCGTTGCCGTCAGCGTCAGCACGTCCACATCCTTTTTCATCTGTTTGATTTTCTCTTTATGGGTTACCCCGAAGCGCTGCTCCTCATCAATAATCAGCAGCCCCAGGTTACGGTAATCCATATCCTTAGATAACAGCCGGTGCGTGCCGATAACAATATCTATCTGTCCCCTTTTCAAATCCTCCAGTGTTTTTTTCTGTTCCTTTGGCGTTAAAAATCTGGACATCATTCCGACCTTTACCGGAAAATCCTGCATTCTCTCCAAAAAAGTATTGTAATGCTGCTGGGCAAGGATTGTGGTAGGCACCAGATACGCCACCTGTTTACCGTCCTGCACCGCCTTAAATGCCGCCCGGATTGCCACCTCCGTTTTCCCGTATCCCACGTCTCCGCAAATCAAACGGTCCATGATTTTCGTACTCTGCATATCCGCTTTTGTGTCTTCAATCGCCTTTATCTGGTCCTCGGTTTCCTCATAGGGAAACATTTCCTCAAATTCCCTCTGCCACACGGTATCCGGTGAAAATGCGTAACCCTCCTTAGACTGCCGGATTGCATATAAATCCACCAGTTCCTTCGCAATTTCCTTTACCTGCCCCCGCACTCTGGACTTGGTCTTTTCCCATTCGCTTCCTCCCAGCTTATTCAGCTTCGGTTTCCTGCTTTCCTTAGAAGAATACTTCTGTATCAAATCCAGCTGGGATGCCAGAATAAACAGCTTTGCCCCACCGCTATATTCGATGGCAATGTAATCCTTTGCTATCCCGTCCACTTCAATCTTTTCAATGCCCAGATAGATTCCCAGCCCGTGCTTTTCGTGAACAACATAATCTCCGATATTTAAATCATCAAAGCTTTGTATTTTTTCTCCCGCATAAAGCGGCTTACGCTTCATTCTCGGTTTTGTTTTCTTCTGACCGAAAATATCCCCCTCCGACAATACCACCAATTTAATCTCCGGCACGCAAAATCCCGCTTTTAATCTTCCCGCCGTAATCATCATTTCCGACTCTGCCAGAAGTCTGTCCCCATCGGCGGAAAAGAAACAGTTTATCTCCTGCTCCTGTAAATCCTTTGCCAGCCGTTCCCCACGGGTAGCGGAGGGACAGAATAATAAAATACGGTATTTCTCCCTTTTCCACCGCCGGATATCCGTCAGCAGCATTTCAAAATTGTGCCGGTAGGTGGGAACCATTTTTGTCTCAAACGCAATTTTCGTCCGGGGTTCAAATAACGAATCCTCCCGGCTTAGAATACTGAATAATACTGCGTCCCTGACTGCGATTTTTCCGGCTATCTCCTGATAATCAAATAGAATATCCGCCTGGCTCGGCAGCATGTATCCGCCCTCCAGCCTGCTTATCATACTCTCCCGAAATTCAATCTGACAGGCATTCGCCCTTTCCAGTACACGGGTAGGTTCATCCACAAAAAACAACGTATCCTCCGGCAGGTAATACAGGAAGCTGGTGAGCTCCCCATAAAATGCCCCGATATAGCTGTCAATCCCCATTGCGCTGTGAAAACAGGAAAGCTCCTCCTTTAACGTTTCCATTTCCTTATTGATTCTGGCATAGGCTTCCGTCTTAAAGTCTTTTTTCAGCTTATCCGCATATTGTTTATGCTCTTTTTCCAGTTTTCGGATTCCCTGTGCAATCCGCTCCTCGTTAAGAACCATTTCCGCTGCGGGATAAACGGACAAAACCTCTGTATTTTCAATACTGCGCTGGCTTTCCGCATCGAAGCTTCTGATGCTGTCAATCTCCTCGCCCCATAACTCTATGCGGTAAGGGCACTCGCTGCTCATCGGAAAAATGTCCAGTATCCCTCCCCGGACAGCAAACTGTCCGACGCCGTCCACCCAGTCGTTGCGCTCATAGCCCAGAGCAATCAGCTGCTTCTTCATTTTATCCAGTTCAAGCTTCTCTCCTATACAGAAGCTGACGATATTTTCCCGTATCTCCCTTAACGGCACCACCTTATTGAGCAGGGCGTCAATCGATACCACAACCGTAGTGACTTTTCCCTCGATAATCCCTTTCACGACCTCCATCCGCTGACGAAGTATGGTATGCCCATGAATGTCCGCACTGTAAAACAATACGTCCTTTGCCGGATAATATAAACTATTCCGGTCAAAAAAACTGTACTCCTCCAATATTTCCTTCGCCCTGTCCTCACTGTATGTGACAATCAGCTTTATCCTGTCTGCTCCCAGACAATCCATTGTATAATAACGTGCAAACCCGTCTGTCCCGGTAATTTCCACCGGCATTTTCTTTTTTTCCTTTGCCTGTTCATGCCTGCTTCCCAAATCCGATAACCGGAACGGTGCCCTTAATACTTCCATGTTTCCCTCTTCTATTTCCCGTTATAATCGTTCATCGCCTTTGCCGCTTCATCGCAAATCATCAGCTCCGCCGCCTTACACGCCCGCTCATATCCCTGCTCTATCTGCTCCCGCTCCTCCGGAGAAAATCTGGAAAGCACATAATCCGCCAAATCCATTCTTGGCGGTTTCATGCCTACTCCTACCCGGATTCTCGGAAATTCTTCCGTTCCCAAACGGGCAATAATATTTTTTATTCCGTTATGACCGCCTGCACTTCCCTTTTCCCTGATTCTCAGTCTTCCCACATCCAGGTTGATATCGTCGTAAATGACAAGAATATCCTCCGGCAAAATCTTAAAATAATTCGCCGCCGCCACGACGCTCTCCCCGCTCAGGTTCATAAAGGTCATCGGCTTTAGCAAGACGACGCTTTTCCCTTCTATCCTGCCCTTACCATACAATCCTTTATATTTAGCGGTATCCACTGATATATTATATTGACTGGCAAGCTTATCTATTACCTCAAAGCCCACATTATGCCGGGTCTTTTCATACTTCGGGGTTGGATTGCCAAGTCCCACAATCAATTTCATTCCTGTATCCCCATTCTTTTTTCTTAATCCAAACAATTACCGTTTATCTCCGCTTTTTCAATATTTCTTCCGCTTCCTTTAACTGCTCCGGTGAATTTACCCCTTTGATTTCGTCTACGTCGTCGACCGGCATTGTGGCGACCTCGCCAAGCCCGTCAGCTTTGACAATTTCGATGGTATCCGTCAGATAATATTCTCCCTGCACATTATCATTGGTCAGTTTATCCAGCGCCCTGCCAAGCACAGCCGAATTGAAAATATACATTCCCGAATTGATTTCATCTACTCTCTGTTCCTCTAACGTCGCATCCTTTTGCTCCACAATCTTAACAAACTTTCCCCAGCTGTCTTTAATAATCCTTCCATATCCCGCCGGATTATCAACCCTCGCTGTCAGCACGGTAATAGCATTGCCCTCCGCAATATGGGTATCCACTAACCGCTTTAAGGTTTTTCCCGTAATTAGCGGCGTATCCCCGCAAAGCACCATGGTAAGTCCCTCCGTGCCGATAAATTCTTTAGCGCATTTTACCGCATGCCCGGTTCCCAGCTGCTCCTTTTGGCTTACATAAACTACGGAATCCCCCACCGCATTTTTTACCAGCTCCTCTTTATGTCCGACTACCAGACAGATGTCGGAAGCCTTTGCTCCTGCCCCCATTGCCGCTTCAATGGAGTATTTTACCATCGGTTTTCCCAGCGCCTCATGAAGCACCTTCGGTAATTCCGATTTCATTCTTGTTCCCTTTCCCGCTGCCAGAATCACTGCCTTTATCCGTTCCATATTTCCGTCCTCCATTCCTCTGTCACCATCCTGCTATTTTTCATCAAGCGTCCGTTCTCCTTAATGTTCAAATCCGTATTTTATCATATTTTAACCGATTATGCCACCCATAAAACACGGATTTGAAAAGCATAAGAATAGGGCTGTACCGCAAAAGATAAATTTCTTTATGCGGCAAGCCCTTCTCCTCACATAACCTCTGTGCGGATAAATCCGCCTACAGCTTGACTACTTTTAATTTAGAAGAAACCTTAGACTGCTCAAGCATTTTCTTATATGCCTTCATTTTCGCCTTAGGAGCCTTGATTTTTAATTTTTTCGCCGTGCCATAAAATGCCTTATTCCCTACTCTGGAAAGCTTCGCAGAACGAATGGTAACCTGACCAAGCTTTGTGCATTTACGGAATGCCTCTTTTCCGATGGATTTAATATTCTTTCCCAGGGTAACCTTCTTAATCTTCCGATTACCAGTAAACGCTTTGTCCTCAATTCCGATAACCGCATAGCTTTTATTGGCAAAGGTAACCTTATCCGGAATCACAGCATTCCCCGCTGCCTTTTTCCCTTTTTTCACTTTAACTGCCTGTTTGCTTCCGGATTTCACCGCCACATATTCCAGACTGCCCTGTTTAAATTCCGTACCGGTCGCCAAAACCGCCTGCTTCACTACCGTTTTGGGTATCTCAAAGGAATCCGGATAATGCCAAACCATTTCGGAGATAATATCATCCTCTGAAGCCGCAACCCCATATAATAAATAAGTCTCCGCATCAATATAATATGTTCCCCTGCTTTCCTGGTCTTTATCCCTTGTCACTACGTCAATCACCTCACAGAGGACACCCCGGTATACTTTTTGCCCGATATAAGTTAATTCCGTCTGCGGATTCCGTATTTTGTCCGGATTGGTAACCACCTCCGTATCCGGCAAATCCACCGACGGCAGTTTTTCCTCCTCATCGGCGGAACCGGTTACTGCAACATACCATTTTCGATTTGACGAATCGTAATAATACATTAACCCCTTCACGGCATCCTGATATACCCGAAGCCCCAACATATCAATATAGCTGCTGCCTGTTTCACTGTCGCTTATCATCGAAAACAATCTCTGCTCCTGCCCCTGGACAGTAATATACTGGTCTATTTGAATTATTTTTTTCGTCTCTATTGCCGCATTTGCCTTTTCCAAAATCGCTTCCGGACTCTTTGCCTGCTCCTCCGCTGCCTGTACCCTGCCGCCAAACACAAGCCACAATGCCATTACCCACAAAATTCCTGCTTTTTTTAATTTCTTCATCCGTTCTCTCCTCTCTTTAACACAAGCAAACAGCCAAAGAGCCGCCGCACCAAGAAGATATTCCCTTCGTGCGACAGCCCCTTCTCCAGCAATCTTATCTCATTACACAGCCGGTTCATCCGCATCTAAAATCGCCTTCTCATACTCTGCTAAAATCAAAGTCTGAATCCGCTCTCTCGCCCCCTGATTGATTGGATGTGCGATATCCCTGTAATCCCCATCTGCGGCTTTACGACTCGGCATTGCAATAAAGAGCCCCTTCTCTCCCTCAATCACCTTAATATCATGTACTGCAAATTCATTATCCAGCGTAATGGATACAATCGCTTTCATTTTACCCTCTTTTGTAACTTTCTTTAATCTGATATCTGTAATCTCCATTTGTTCCACCCCTTTGTATTATATGACTCTGTTCCTCTCCAGAAAAGAACTTATAATGCATAGCGGAAATTCTTCTCCACAACTACTTTTATCTGACCCTGTTCTGCGGTATGAATTGTGTTCGCCCGCAGTGTATCACGACTTTCTATGATACAGTTCTCAATGACTGAATTATCCCCAATATGCACGTCATTTAAGATTATTGAATTACGGATTACACAATTATTGCCTACGTATACCTTCTTGAACAATACGGAATTTTCTACCGTACCATTCACAATACATCCACTGGCAATCAAGCTGTTATTTACCACGGCATCCCCATTATATTTTGCCGGCGGTAAATCATCCACTTTGGAATATACATCCGGATACTGCCGGAAGAAATAATCCCGAATATCCTTTTGCAGGAAATCCATATTCGTCTTATAGTAAGAATCAATTGTCCCGATATTTCTCCAATAAGAATCCATCTTATATGCATATATCTTCTTAACATTCTTATAACGAATCAGAATATCCTTAACAAAGTCCGTCCTTCCCTCCTTTGCACAGGCTTCGAGAAGCTCAATCAGCTGTCTTCTCCGGATAACATACACCCCGATGGATGCCGTAGACGTCTGCGCTACCAGTGGTTTTTCCTCAAAATCAACCACCTGCATGTCCTCATTACATTTTACCACACCAAAACGGCTCACATCATCGTCTTCCGGATTAATGTCTTTACAGACAATGGTAATATCCGCACCCTTTTTAATATGCTCCTCCAATACCTTATTATAATCCAATTTATAAACTCCGTCGCCGCTTGCAATAACGACATACGGTTCATGGCTGTCCTTTAAAAAGCTGATATTCTGATACAGCGCATCAGCTGTTCCCTGATACCATGTATTATTTGCCGTGGTAATTGTCGGTGTAAATACGTACAAACCGCCCTGCTTTCTACCAAAATCCCACCACTTGGAGGAATTCAGATGCTCATTCAGCGAGCGTGAATTATACTGTGTAAATACAGCAACCTTCTGAATATGTGAGTTGGTCATGTTACTCAACGAAAAATCTATTGCGCGATAGCTTCCCGTGACAGGCATTGCCGCTACCGCTCTTTTTGCAGATAACTCTCCCATTCTGCTGCTGTTACCACCTGCTAAAATTATTCCGATTGCTCTCATGCTAAGTCACCTACCTTTATCAAACTAGAACCACTCTTCAACAATCCGTCCGGATATTCAGATTTATCTGTAGGACCAAAAATAGCCGTATTCTTTCCCACCTTCACTCCGTCCGGAATTGTGGAATTCTCGCCAATCGTAACCAGCCCAAAAGAATATATGTTTGGTTTGAGTTCGTTCGGAACCGCTTCGCCAACACCCAGCTCAACATTATTGCCGACTTCAACATCCTCGGCAATAATCGCTTTATTCACAACAGCGCCTTCACCGATTACCGTTCCGTTCATGATAATGGAGTCCTTAACCACCGCTCCCTTTCCTATGGTAACGCCGGAACCGATTACACAATGGCTGACCTCCCCGTAAACCTCGGTACCTTCGCCCACAATACTCTCCGTCACTTTCCCTGCCTCGTCAACATACTGCGGCGGTAAAATATCACTCTTCGTATAAATTCTCCAAAACTCCTCATACAGATTAAATTCCGGGATAATATCTACCAGCTCCATATTGGCTTCCCAATATGAGCCAAGGGTTCCTACATCTTTCCAATATCCCTTAAAGTCATAGGCCACTACCTTCGCTCCCTGTTCATGGCAATGCGGAATAATATGCTTACCAAAGTCACAGGAAGGAACATCCTTAAGCTCCTGCAATGCATTTTTCAGCACGCTCCACTTAAAGATATAGATACCCATAGACGCTTTATTACTTCTCGGCTTTTCCGGTTTCTCCTCAAATTCCTGAATTACTCCGTTCCCGTCAGTAATGACCACACCAAAACGACTTGCCTCTTCCATCGGTACTTCATATGTGGCAAGTGTAATATCCGCTTCCATCGATTTATGGAAATCCAGCATCACTTCATAATCCATCTTGTAGATATGGTCGCCGGACAGAATCAATACATATTCCGGATTATAATAATCAATATACTCCAGATTCTGGTAAATTGCATTTGCCGTGCCGGTATACCACTGACTGTTCGTACTCTTCTCATATGGCGGTAATACGGTCACTCCTCCGATACTACGGTCCAAATCCCAGGGAATACCAATCCCAATATGCTGGTTCAGCCGAAGCGGTCTGTATTGTGTCAGCACCCCTACTGTATCGATTCCTGAGTTGATACAGTTACTTAGCGGAAAATCAATAATTTTATACTTTCCACCAAAGGCAACTGCAGGTTTAGCAAGCTTTGACGTGAGTACACCGAGTCTGCTTCCCTGTCCACCCGCCAAAAGCATAGCTATCATTTCTTTTTTTATCATAGTGTCACCCCTTTACGCAAGAATATATGTTAATTATAACATTAACGTAACAAAAATGAAAGATTTTTTATGCACTTTAACATATTCTTCTCAAATTTTGTTAATTTTCTCAGCAAAAGTCCGCTTTCAAGCATGTTTTTTTCATTTTTCTGTCGTTTTTTCGGGTGTTTTTTATACAATATGCACAAGTCCCTATTTTTTGCCCTGTCGTTTTACTATCCTATTTTAATAATTTATTTCCTGTTTTTTGACATTCTATCCAAAAAAGAGGCTGACGGCATAAAATCCTTTCCCACAAGCGCATACATTGTTTCATAAATTTCCGGATAATCCCGCTTTAAACGCACAGGTTTAAAATCAAAATCCACAAAACAATGGGAACTTGCCGCTTCATTATGTAATACGGTAAAATCTTCCGAATAAATACGGTAGCTCATATCAAACTTCACCCCATGAAAGCGTTCCAGCTTGGGCACAATGCAAATGGTTTCTCCGAACCTTACCGGCGTCTTGTAGCTGCATTCCACCCCCAGCACCGGTATCATCAGTCCCTTTTCTTCCATCCGTTCATAATCCAGATGAAGCTGCCGGAGAAAATCCATTCTGCACTCCTCCAAAAAGCGGATATAATTGGAGTGATGCACCACCTGCATTTTATCCGTTTCATAGTAGTTTATCTTCCTCTTGAAAATCTCAATCTCCATTTTCTAAAACTCCATAATTTCATAATCCTCATCAAACTTCATCGTCGCCTGTACATATTCATTTCCCAATGCATCGGTTTTGATATCCTCATCCTTTTTCGGCTCGGCGGCATCCGTTCTCTTCTCTTCCGGTTTCTGTATGGTATCCGTTTTTTCCACTTTCACCGGGGCTTCCGCTTTTTCACGCTCCGCAACGGCGCGGCTGATTAACCCGCTGTATTTTTTCTCCGTCGTAATTGCCGTTGCCATTTTGGCAATCTGCTCGGAGGAAGCGCTGGCAATCTTTTCAGATTTTTTAAAATGCGGGATAATCGGAACGGTTTCCCCATCTGCCGTTTTGTCACCGGCTGTCTTCTCTTTCGCCTGCACGGTATGGGCATTTTCACTCTTTACCCTCTCCTCGTATTCCTCGTCATCCACGTACTCTATCTCGTACTCCTCGCCCTCCTCCAGCTCATCCTCGCTGACATAAACAATCTCATATTCTTCTTCCGCTTCCTCTGCCGGAGACTCCTTTGCGGCTTCCGCTGACGGCCGAACCGCCGCTTTACCGGATAACGTATCGGCAGCCGATGCCGCCTTCATCTGGCGTACTGTCTGCCGCATCCCCTCCTGTTTCATCTGGCTCACCGTCGCCATCAGCGCATCACGTTCTGCGGTAACCTCTGCCAGTGCAGCAACCGCCTGCTGGGCAACCGCTTCTGCCTGCCGGGTTTTCTCTTCCTGCTCCTCCTGTAAATCCAATCTTAACTGAACACTTCCGTCCTCGTATTCATCGGAATTCATTCTCGCTTTCATTCTGGAATTATAAAGCTCATCGGACAATAATTTTCCGATTTCCAAAATCTGCTGGCCACGGTCTTCCAGCTCCATTTCCTGCAGACCGTCCATCAATTCCGCACGGTTGCTGTTGATAATATTCAGCTTTTCCTCCATTACCTGTAAAATTACCTCATAATCGCTCCGGATATTGTTATACGCATCGGCAATCATATCCGTAACCTCCGTCAGCATTTCATCGGTATAAATCAACGACGCCGCATAAATTTCATTGGCATTTCCAAGAGCATTCCGCTCTTCCTCATCCAACTGCTCATAATCAAGCGGCGCCACATTGGTCGCCCGCTTATTCACCCGCATCCGGCTGGCAGTATGCTCCGCCTGATAAATAATCTGCTCCGCTTCCTTTTTCGCCTCGTTAATAATCTTGCCTTTTCTGTCGTTTACCTCATGATAGGTTTTTAACTCGATTTCCATCTGTGTTGCAAGCTCCGTCAGGAGTGACTGCACCTCATCCTTATAAACTACAACCTTGCCGGCGCCTAGCGGCATCGGCGACGCACTGTCTATAATTCCCTGTAACCGGTCAATAATCTCTTTTGTTCTGCTCTTCTCTGCAATCGTTGCCATTGTATCTTCCTCCCGCTTTTCCCGCGTTGAACATTACTCATCTTTCCGTATACCATTCCGTTCATCATTCTGAGCAAAAAATTTCATAGTTGAAATAGATTATAACAAAATTATTACTTTTCCGCAATTTTTTTGTCAGTTTTATTCACTTCCATTATTTTCCGGTATCTGCCGGTTTTCCGCCCGTATTTTAATTGCAAAAACCGGCACATATTTTTTCCATTTCCGCATATCCTATTGACATAGCAATATATCAGGCAATTTGCCCCGAAATCTACCTTGAAAGGAGCATACTATGAACTATCCATTTGAAGCAGAACCTCTTCCTTACGAATATAACGCTTTAGAGCCGTACCTGTGTGAAGAAATTCTGCATTTCCATCATGATAAGCACTATGTAACCTATGTGAATAAATTAAATGATATTTTAAAGAATTATCCAAATCTTCAAAATATGTCTTTGGATGAACTTCTGATTAACACCGACGAGCTTCCTAACGAAGCAAAAACTGCAATCCGAAACAATGCCGGCGGCGTATACAACCACGAGCTCTATTTCGCCTGTATGAACTTTGCCGACTGCGAGCTTCCCACGGATAAACTGGCACTCGCCATCAACTCCTCCTTCGGCTCCATCGAGCAGTTCCGGGCAGAGCTTACCGCCGCTGCGGTTAATCAGTTCGGCTCCGGCTACGGATGGCTGATTCTCAGCAACGGTAAACTGGAAATCATTGCCACGCCAAACCAGGATACGCCGATTTCCCTTACCGTGACTCCGCTTTTATGCATCGATGTATGGGAACACGCCTACTATCTGCAATACCAGAACCGTCGTCCGGATTATGTCGACAACTGGTTCAATCTGATAAACTGGGATTTTGTCGGTGCCCGTTACATGTCGCTGATGAAAGACAGCTAGGCAAAAGGAGCCGCCCGGAAAACAGATGTTTTCATGGAACGGCTCCTTTTTAGCGGATTTTCCATTTATAGCAGACCCGCCGCTTCCGGCAGCATTTCTACACTCCGCTTCAATATTCCATTCATATAGGCAATACTGATTCCGTAATTGGTAAACGGTATTCCCTGCTCCACTGCGCTCTTCATCCGAAAACGCATTTCCCGTTCATTCAGCATACACCCTCCGCAGTGAACCACAAGACGGTATGGGGATAAATCCTCCGGAAATTCAACACCGGAGCAGAAAACAAACTCCGGCTCCTTACCGGTGTACTTCCTTATCCACCCCGGCAGCTTAACCGTCCCGATATCCTCACATTGCCTGTGATGGGTACAGCCCTCTGCAATCAGAATTTTATCGCCGTCCTGCAGGGCATCCAGAGTCAGCACGCCCCCTACCGCCGTTTTCAGAAAGCCCTTTTTTCTCGCCATCAGAATAGAAAATGAAGTCAGCGGCACCGTCTCCGGCGTAACCTCCGCCACCTGCTTAAACACCTGACTGTCCGTAATCACCATGTCCGGCATTTTCGACAGCCTTTCCAGCGTCTGCCGCAGCTCCGTATCCCGTACCACAACGGAAACGGCACCCGCCTCCAAAATATCCCTTACCGCCTGCTGCTGCGGCAGAATCAGCCTGCCCTTCGGCGCAGCAGAATCAAGGGGAACCACCAGCACCGCCACATCCATGGGATGAAGCAAATCCCCGACAAAACCGGACCGGTCGTCCTCCGCTTTTATCTTATGGGCAAGCTTTTCCTTTAATTCCTCTATTCCCTCTCCCGTCAGTGCGCTGACGGCAAGCCTGTCCGCACCGCCGGGGGCTTTTTCCTCCTCCGGTTTTTTATCTCCTCTCCCCTTCACTAAATCAGCCTTATTTTCCACCACCAGATACGGGACTTCCTTTTCCCGGAAAAGAGCCAGCATTTCCTCCTCCACACCGGTAATTTCCTCTGCGCCGTCCGCCACCAATACCGCAATATCCGTTTTATTCAACACCTGCCTGGTTTTCCGCATCCGCAGTTCCCCCAGACTGCCCTCATCATCTATTCCCGGTGTGTCGATAATGACAACCGGACCTAACGGCAAAAGCTCCATTGCCTTATAAACCGGGTCCGTTGTCGTTCCTTTTACCTCCGAAACCACCGCCAGCTCCTGCCCGGTTACTGCATTGACAAGACTGGATTTCCCTGCATTTCTTCTTCCGAAGAAACCGATATGCACACGGTTTCCCATCGGGGTCTGATTCATTCCCATAAACATTCCTCCCTGTTCTGGTTTTTACTTTCCGCACTCTATCCTGCAAGCAGCCGGATTTATCTACAGTATAGCACAAATCATGACGCTTTCAGAATAATTTAAGAAAATGTTTATATCTTTTTACCCATTTCATGTTATAATGAACAAAATATTCATTTTCCATATACGATAATGTTTTATGGATACCATGCAAAACGCAACAGAAAAATATACGATTTACATAAGGTGGGATAATATGAATGAACATGAAGACGGATATAACAGCCGTCCCAGAGTAAACTTAAGAGAAATTTACGGCTCCGGCTCAACAGACAGCCGTAAAACCGCTTCTGCGGAGAAACCCGACAACAGGACATACGCTCCGGCTCCGGAAACGGCAGCACCGGAGGAATACTATCAGACCGCACCCTATACCTCCTCCGTTCCCGGAAACGATTACGGAGACAATTATACGTTTCCCTCTTCCGAAGACGGTTACGCTGACGGCTATGCTCCGGCAGCTTCCGAAAGCGGTTACGACGGCGATTACGCTTCTGCCGCTCCGGAAAGCAGATATGCCAACAATTACTCTGCCGCTGCTTCCGAGGGCGGATATGCCGGCAATTACTCTGCCGCTGCTTCCGAGAACGGATATGCCGGCGGCTATGCTCCGGCAGCTTCCGAAAGCGGTTACGACGGCGATTACGCCTCTGCCGCTCCGGAAAGCGGATATGTGGACAATTACGCTCCCACCGCTCCGGAATATATGTACGAGGACGGATATGAAGAAGCCACAGGCACACCGGATTCCGGCAATGCCTACGAGGATATCAGCTTAAGCTTTTTTGAGACGGCGCCGGAGGACAGAAGCAGACCGCATCCGGCAGCTCCCGTTTCCCCCTCCGCCAATACCGGACAGCAACGGGTTTCCCCCAATAAAGCGCCACTGACCGACGCCGAATTAGCGGATATCCGCAGAGAACGGGCTGCCAGAAAAAGAAAGCGTGCGGAAAGAGAACGACGGAGAAAAGAACGGCGCAGGCAGGCAATCATCCGTTGCAGCATCCTTCTCATCATCTTAATTTTGGTTATTGTGGGATTGGTTAAAATGGTTTCCGGCATCTGGAAGCATTTCCATAAAGACAAGCCGGCAGCAAAAAAAACGGAGCAGATGACCGACAGCACTACGGAAGCCCCGACCACAGAGGAAATTAAAGCCAATATTGACGACTCCATTCTGGCAAAGGATTTACCGGAAACACGGGATGCGGCGATTGCCTTACTACAGGCCCAGGCGGAAACAGATTCCGACATCAAAAACATCTGTGACAACGCCGCCATTTATCCGGACAAGATTTTACAATGCCTCGCCATCAATCCGGAAATGAAACAGTTTGCCATAGATTATCCGGCAAAAATCAATATTGTATTTGACGGGGAATTCAGCATGGACGTACCAAACGGAGAAGTACCGCTTTATCTGCAATACGATGAACAGTGGGGCTATGCAGATTACGGAAACAGCATAATCGGCATAAATGGCTGCGGACCGACCTGCCTGTCCATGGCATATACCTATTTGAACCACGACGGCAGCAAGAATCCGATTAAAGTCGCTGATTTCAGTGTTGCCAGCGGATATCTTGACGAAAACGGCGACACGTCATGGGCTTTAATGACCGACGGTGCCCGCACTCTGGGGTTGACCTCCTCCGAGCTTGCCCTCAGCAAGGATAATATGACGGAAGCCCTTGACGAAGGCAAAGTCATCATCTGTTCGATGAACCCCGGCGATTTCACCAAATCCGGGCACTTCATTTTGATAAAGGACTATCGGAACGGATTATTTTACGTCAATGACCCCAACAGTGAAGCACGCAGCCAGGTCGGATGGGACTACGAGCGTTTAGGCGCACAGATTTCCAATATGTGGGCAATCGGTGCGGGAACACCGGATACCGGCGCCAGCGATTCTGGTGATACCGGCGCTAATCCCGACGACGGCGGTCAGACAGATACCAGTCAGTCCGGCAGCAGCCAGGCGGCTTCCGGCGGCGACGCCCAACCCGCCAATCCGTAACTGTATTATTTCTAACCATGGGAGCAAAAGGGCTGCCGCCCGAAAGAGAAATCTCTTTCAGGGGGCAGCCCGATAAATGTCCCGTCTCAGCTCTTTCACCACCATAACTGCGGCTACCACCGCCGCCAGCCCGTCGGCAAAGGGTCCGGCATACATCACTCCGTCAATTCCCATAAACAGCGGAAACAAAACCAATAGCGGCAGCAAAAAGATAATCTGCCTCGTCAGCGCAAGAAAGCTTCCCCGCTTCGGCTTCCCAATTGCAGTAAAGAAATTTGAACTCATGGGCTGTAGGAAGTTAACGAACGTAAACAACAAAAAAATGTGAAAATAATTTTCGGCAAACCGATAATATTCCTCTGAACCGTCTCCGAAAACAGAAATAATCTGCCTCGGGCAGAACTGAAACAGCAAAAATGCCGTCAACGCCAGACAAAAGCCCAGAGAAACCGCTTTCAGATAAGCTTCCTTTACACGGGCATATTTCCCCGCCCCATAATTAAAGCTTGCAATGGGCTGTAAGCCCTGAGAAATTCCGATAATAAAAGACATAAACACCATATTTACCTTGGAAATAATCCCTGAACAGGCAATGGGTATCGCATCCCCGTATACCGATAATTCGCCATAGTATTTTAATGATTTATTCATGATAATCTGTACGACCATCATCGCAATCTGGTTACTGCAGGGCGCCATCCCCAAGGAGGCAATCCGGATAACATTTTCTTTTGCAATCAGCAGATGCTCTTTTTTCAACTGAATCGTCTTTCCGTGGGCGAGAAAGCAGACTGCCATTGTCCCGGAAATAAACTGCCCGATAATGGTGGCAAAAGCCGCTCCTTTCATTCCCCAGCCAAACCCAAACACAAATACCGCATCTAAAACCGTATTGATTACTGCCCCGGTAAGGTTACATGCCATTGTCATTTTCGGTCTGCCGTCGGCACGAATCAGATGTCCGCCGCCGGTAGAAAGAATCAGAAACGGAAAACCGAGGGCAGTAATCCTTGTATATTCCATGGCATATCCCAGCACCTCATCCGGAGAACCAAAGAAAACAAGCATCGGTTTGAGGAAAGACAACGTAAGCAGGCACAATACCACTCCGCAGGCAAACAGCATCACCGCCGCATTTCCCATATAGTATCCCGCTTTTTCCTTATCGCCTTTTCCCATGGAAATATTAAATGCCGACGCTCCGCCAATGCCAAACAGCAGGGCGGCCGCCAGACAGGAGGTGGACAGGGGAAATGCAATATTTGTCGCCGCATTTCCCAATTCCCCTATATTCCGTCCGATAAAAAACTGGTCAACGATATTATAAAGCGAGCCAACCAGCATGGAAATGATGCTTGGGATTGCAAACTGCCGCAGCAGCCGGTTAATCTTTTCCTCTCCTAACGGATTCTTTCTCTCTGTACTACTCATTTTCCGTTTTCCCTCTCTGCCGCATCCACAGGCATTATCGTACCTTTACCTTTTTCACCTTGCTCCATGCGGAATAGTATTTTACTTTTCCCACTTTTTTATAAGTGCGTAAATATATTTTATAGGTTTTTCCCTTTTCCAGCTGTTTTACCACTCCGCTGGTCTTTTTCTTTCCGGAAACCGTAACCTTGCCGGAGGATTTGCCCGAAACATATTTTATCTGATAACCGGAAGCCTTCGCATTCAATTTCCATTTCACGGTAATCCTGCCGCTCTTTGGACTCTTCGCAGAGGCAACAGCAGGTCTTGACACAAAATAGCAGGTTTTGACCTTTGATGCGGTACTCCTTAGCTTCCCCTTAACCGCAATGACCTTATACTGATACTTCGCACCGTTTTTCTTCGCTCCTTTATCCGTAAAGGAGGCTGCTGTCGTTGTTTTTACCAGTGCTCCGTTGCGGTAGACCTCATAGCCAGCGGCGCCGCTCACCTTGCCCCAGGATACCTTCACCCCGGATGCCGTATTGGCTGCTTTTATTACCGGAGCCTGCAGCTTTTTCGGCTGTCCGTAGGCGTCGCACTGATAGACCGTCCCATCCTGCTTTGCCTGTGCACTGTACGAGAAGAAATTTACCGTATATTCCAAGACGGCAGGAAATCCGTTTTCGTCAGCCAGATTCTCCAACGTCACTTTATACCTTTTCCCCTTATAGGAGGAAGCATTTTTCAGTGTCGGCGGTTTAAAGCTGATAAATTCCCCCCAAAATTCCGTCGCATACAAGCCGTCCTCTGAGGAAGTCCGTTTTTCCGTTTTCCCGGTATCCAAGTCGGTAATCTTAACCACCAGTCCCACATTGGATAAAGACAGCTTATCCATATTTAAATTTACTGTCCAATAAGCCGCAGGCGACAAATCCTCTGCCGGAAAATATCCCGCCGCCGGCCATGCATATGCCGCCTCATTATTATCCTTTTCCGCCGTCCCCTGCGGGTTGGGGTCTCCCGTATAGCTTACTGTCTGGCACAAATAAGGTCCGTAAATACCATATGCGATATCCGTTGCATTTCTTGTGAGAAAATTATTCCGGTGTCCGGGTATCGTGTAAGAGGTATCGTCCATAAACTGCCGAATCGTGTCAACAATTTTGTACTGCTTATCCGAATAATTCATCGCAATACTGCTGCTTGAGGTCCCACTGTATGCCGCATCATAAAATGTCTTATCCATATCCTTCGGCTTTGCCGGCGTATGGGAAAAGGACGAAGCCGAAAGCAGCACCGCTCCCTTTGCCGCATTTTCCCACTTCTCGTCAGACGCCGTTTCAAAGGGGGTTAACCCTGCCAGCCAGCGGTAGTAATTGGAAACCTTTACTGCATAATTCTTCGTTGCCTTTGTCAATTTGCCCGCCTTATACGGTTTCTCTCCCGAACCCTTCGCTGCGTACAGCGTCGCTTCCATATCTGCCGGTGCCGTATCGCTGAACCGCTTGATAATCTCTGCCTTAGTCCTGTTCTTATATGGGGCAAATTTATTCATGTTGTAAGATACCGCCTTCACTTCCTCCACCTTGTCCGCCGTAATCAGCTCATAGAAAAAGTGTTCTCCGTCGGTTTCCAACGCAAGCAGCGCATCTCCACATTTTTTCAGGCTGAAGATTTTCGCCCCGGCATAGTAAACGCCTTTTTTACTTCCGGTAGCCATACTGTAAACAAAAAGCGTCTGATTATCATACAAGCTATAGACATCGTCCCCATTGATTACCGCATTGACGCCGGCATTATAAATATAATCATACTCGCTCCCCATTTCCAGCTTTCTTTCTGTATAAAGGGACTGAGACCAACTGCTGTCCGTAATCTCACTGAGGGGATAAAAGCCTCCGGAATAAGTAACCAGATACCGGTCGTTCAGAATTTCCACCGGCGTCCGGTAATCACCAAAATAAATATTCTTGGCATAAGTCATATAGGTTTCATTCAAGGTTACCACATTATTCTGAAACCGTCCCTGCATCAGACGTCCCATCAGATTTGCATATCCCCATGCGCTGTATGCCATGTACTCATCGATATAATAAAATGTTCCGTCTGCGCAAAAACCGGAAAAACCGTTAATCGGGTAATCCAGCTGCTTTTCACTAAGCCTGTCTCCCGCTGCCGACACCACAAGCAGCGTGTTGCTTTCCCGGCTGTCTCCCGCTGCCGAATCCGCTCTCATATCATCTGTGGAAATATAAATATTTCCCTGCCTGTCTGCTCCTACACTGTCTAAAATATAGCCCTCTATCTGAATCGTGCGGACAACTTCATCCTTTTCCAAATCATACACCACCACATTCATCACTTCATCATCGGAAAACGTGTTGGTATAAGCGTTATAGCCATAATATAAAAGCCCAGCCTCCTCACGGATAAATGCACTGGTCCCCCCCTGTCCGCCATAATACGTCCCGGTCTTGGAATATTCCGCCTTCGGAAACGTATACTTAAGCGTAATCTTTTTTGCGGCAATATCATAGGAATATAAATTGCGGTTATTTAACAGCTTTACCGTCTTCTGGTCCTTGGTGACATACTGCTCCATGATATCCCCTGCACTGTCATAATCAAATTTCACCTCCGTCATATCCTGTACCGCAGTATCCGTACCCTCCGCAGCCAGACGGGAGTTAATCGTCTCCTCCTGCAGCGCATCTCCCCGGTTTGCCGTTTGAATATCCTGTTGCCTTTCTTCTGAAATATCGCTGTCCTTAAGCGGAATCTCCGGCGGAGTTTTCGCCCCATTTTCCTTTGACAATTCATAACCGGAGGTTTCCCTTGCACCGTCCACGTGCTCCCCCTCGGCATTGACAGCTCTGCCGGCAATGCCCGACAGGATTACCGCCGCCGTCAGCAAAAATAACCTGCATTTTTTCCTCATTCTTCATTCCTCCCAGATAAAAACATCTTCACTGTACCAACCGGTTACCTTTTCCCGTTACCGGTAACCTTCAACTAACCATTATTGTACCACAATTTTTTTGTTTATAGCAAACGATTTATCCCGCAAAAATTTCCCAGCAAAAAAACGGCTATCCTCTGACGATTTCCCATCATCAAAGGATAACCTTATTCTTTATCTTTTCCGGCACTGCCTATAAATGCAGCACTCTTTCTCTGATTTCCTGGGTACGTCCCTGGTTCCAAAACTGGGTTCCGATATATCCGCAGGTTCTCCTTGCCACATTCATCGTGTCCTGGTCCTCATTTCCACAGCTCGGGCATCTCCAAATCAGCTTGCCCTCCCGGTCGGTCGAAATCTGGATTTCCCCGTCAAAGCCGCATTTCTGGCAGTAGTCGCTCTTTGTGTTTAACTCCGCATACATAATGTTATCATAAATATGCCGCATAACGGACAATACCGCCTCAATATTGTTCTGCATATTCGGAACCTCAACATAACTTACTGCGCCCCCCGGTGAAAGCTCCTGGAATTTTGACTCAAAAGTTAACTTATTAAATGCGTCAATCTCCTCAGTCACATGCACATGATAGCTGTTGGTAATATAATTTCTGTCCGTAACTCCTTCTATTTTGCCGAAACGCTTTTGCAGGCATTTTGCAAATTTATAGGTGGTAGATTCCAACGGCGTTCCATAGATACTGAAATCAATCCTGGTCTCTTTCTTCCACCTTGCACAGGCATCATTTAACCGTTTCATTACCTCCAGGGCAAAAGGCGTTGCCTCCGGATTGGTATGGGAAAATCCCGTCATATATCTGGTACACTCGCAAAGTCCCGCATAGCCCAGCGAAATCGTTGAGTATCCGTCATATAACAGCTTATCAATGGTTTCCCCTTTCTTTAATCTTGCCAATGCGCCGTACTGCCATAAAATCGGAGCTACATCAGACGGCGTCCCTTTCAGCCGGTTGTGCCGGCACATTAACGCTTCATAGCATAATTCCAGACGCTCATCCAATATCTCCCAGAATCTCTCCATCTCCCCGTCAGAGGAGCAGGCAACATCCACCAGATTGAGGGTTACGACGCCCTGGTTAAAACGTCCGTAAAACTTCGGCTTATCCTCCTCGTCATGATATACCGTCAGGAAAGAACGGCATCCCATACAGGGATAACAGTTCCCGTTTTTCAATTCCTTCATTACTTTTTCCGAAATATAATCCGGTACCATGCGCTTCGCCGTGCAGGCTGCCGCCAGCCTGGTGAGCTCCCAATATTTCGTGCCCTCTTCAATATTGTCTTCCTCCAGCACATAAATCAGCTTGGGGAAAGCCGGCGTAATATAAATTCCTTTCTCGTTCTTTACCCCTAAAATCCTCTGTCTCAACATCTCTTCAATAACCAGCGCCAAATCATCTCTCGTCCTGCCCTCCGGCACCTCATCCAAATACATGAATACCGTAACAAAGGGCGCCTGTCCGTTGGTGGTCATTAACGTAATCACCTGGTACTGAATCATCTGTACACCACGTTTGATTTCCTCCCAGACTCTCATCTCCGCAATCTTTGCAATCTGTTCGTCATCTACATCTATACCCGCTTCTTCATACTCTTCTTTCACCATCTTCAAATATTTTCTACGGCTCACGTCCACAAAGGGCGCCAGATGGGAAAGGGTAATACTCTGTCCGCCATACTGGGAACTGGCAATCTGCGCAATACTCTGGGTAGCAATGTTACACGCCGTAGAAAAACTCTTCGGACGGTCTATCATGGTTTCACTGATTACCGTTCCGTTTTGCAGCATATCCTCCAGATTTACCAGACAGCAGTTGTGCATATGCTGTGCAAAATAATCCGCATCATGAAAATGGATAATTCCCTCTTCATGCGCCTTTACCACCCTCTCCGGCAAAAGGAAACGTCTGGTAATATCCTTGCTGACCTCACCTGCCATATAATCCCGCTGTACACTGTTTACAATCGGGTTCTTATTTGAATTTTCCTGTTTCACCTCTTCGTTGTCACACTCAATCAGACTTAAAATCTGTTCATCCGTAGAGTTTGCCTTTCGCACCAAAGCCCGTTTATAGCGGTAGGTGATATATTTTCTGGCAACTCCATACGACTGGGTTTCCATGATTTCATTCTCAACCAAATCCTGAATCTCTTCCACGCTGAATGTTCTGCTCATGCTGCTGCAGGTGAGGGTAACTTTCTTTGCAATCTCCTTAATCTGCTCCGGAGTAAGACGGTCTTTTTCCACAACCTCTTTATTGGCTTTCTCCACCGCCGCCACAATCTTTGAAATATCAAATGCCGTCTCTGTACCGCTACGCTTAATAATTCTCATAATTTTCCTCCTAACGCCTCATACATGCCTGCAGACCTGTTCCCCCAAATATGTGAAAACAACCTTCTCTGCCTCCAAACACATAAAAATGTGCCCCGGCTTCATACCTGGCACAATATCTTGTGTTATTTTAAATCACTTTCGCCAAAAATGCAAGAGTATATTTTTATGCATTTCATCGTTTTATGTCGTATTTTCGCCCCTCTTGTACAAATTGCACAATGTTTTTCGTCATAATGTTTAAATTTTCCTCCAAAAAAGACCGCCGCACAAAAATACTTTTTATGCGACAGCCTCCGCCGTTTCGTTATCTTCCCGCCTCTATGCAGTTCTCAATAATTGCCGCCGACTTATCAATGCCCAGCCTGCTGCTGTTAATGCATAAATCATACCCTCTGGAATCTCCCCACTTGAAGTCTGAATACCGGTTGTGGTACGCCCTGCGTTTCACATCATGCCGGACCATTTTAAATGCCGCCTCCAGCTCGGATAAATGATATCTTTCCCGGATATGGGCAAGCTTCTCCTCCTTATCTCCCATAACAAAAACCGAGAGAAGCCCCTCTCTGTCCCTCAACGCCGTTTCTGCACACCGTCCCACCACGACAAAGGATTCTCCGCTATCCGCCTTTTTTTGCAGATATTCAAACTGCATATTTACCAAAATCTCTTCCATGGAATTGGAATGTTCTCCCACCGTTCTGGAAAACATCAGATTTCTCGGCTGTTCATCAAATTTTTCAAGATGCTCCACTTTCATATTCTTCTCTTCTGCGATAGATTCCAGAATATTTCTGTCATACAGCGGAATCTTCAAATCTTCTGCAACCTTCCTTGCAATTTCACGTCCACAACTGCCAAACTCACGACTGATTGAAATAATAATTTGTTTTTCCATAGCATGCCCTCCTCCAATCATTATTTATTTTACCGTTCGCCCCGGAATCTTCTGTATCCATGCAATACCTTCCCCTTTGCACCAGTGTAACCGGTTAAAGCCGCTCGTTTATCGGATAAGTTAATTATACCTTTTTTTCCCGTAAAAAGCCACCATAAAAAAAGAGTTTTCACGAAAATTTCCTCCTGTTTTTCATGAAAACCCTTCTCTATTTTAGATTCTGTTTATCCCGCTTAACAATACCGGACAAAAATAAGCACCATGGAAATCGCAATCACAAGCACGGTTGCCGGCGCCGCTGTTTTACAATATTTTCCCCATCCGATATGATATCCGTTCTTTGCCGCAACAGAGGTTCCGACCACATTTGCCGAAGCGCCAATCGGCGTTCCGCTTCCACCGATATCCGTACCCATGGACAACGCCCATGCCAGAACAGACAAATCTACTCCCGTCGTTTCCGCCAGGCTTCTAATCACCGGTATCATCGTTGCCGCAAACGGAATATTATCAACAAAAGCGCTTGCCACTGCTGAAACCCAGATAATAATTGCAATCATTATCTTTGTTTTTCCTCCGCTGACCTCTCCGATAAACCCGGCAATCACTTCCAAAATCCCCGTCTGCTCCAGTCCGCCCACTACCATGAACAAACCGATAAAAAACAGCAGGGTTTTATAATCCACCTTCTTTAGCAGCTCCAAAGCACCCTTACCCGCAGTAACCAGCGTAACCAGGGCGATAACCGCACCGATAAAGGCAACCGTTAAATGCGTCTGGGCATGGGTAATCAGCATAACCACTGCACAGCCAAAAATAATACAGCTAATCACAAAATCCTTTTTATCGGTAATGGCATCCTTCGGATTGGGAATTACGGATGCATCAAATGCTTCCCCCTCCTTTTGCACCAGCGCTTTCCGATAAACCAAAAGGAAATACACAATGACAACAATCAGGGATACTCCGGCAATCAGCCCTGTATTCATTAAAAAGTCCGAAAACGCATAACCCAGGGAGGTTCCGATAATGATATTCGGCGGGTCCCCGCACATCGTAGCCGATCCCCCCAGATTTGCACAGAAAATTTCCGATAAAATCATGGGCACCGGGTCAATCTTTAGCAGCTTTGCCAATTCCACCGTCACTGCCGCCAAAAACAAAATGACGGTAATGCTGTCAATAAACATGGAAAGTACTGCCGACATAACCATAAAAACAATAAATAACGGAATCGGTTTATAGTGAACCAGCTTCGCCAGCCTCATGCAAAGCCATTGGAAAAAACCCGCCTTTGCCATCCCCTCTACCATAACCATCATCCCTGCAATAAAGATAATCGTTGCCCAGTTAATCCCCGACGAAGATTCCGACGATTCACCTGCAGCATACCAGAAATCCAACGTAAAAATGCTGCGAAGATTCAATGTTTCCACAATCGCACTCGTGCTGTGCATACCGATACCGAACACCAGCACCAGCGTCAAGACTCCGCAGGCTAACGTAATAATCTGCCGTTCGACTTTATCCATCACAATCAACACGAACATCGCCACAAAAATCAATACTGCTAAAATTTGTGCAACCATTTTCTGTTCCCTCCTGCACCCTATACCGCATTTTATGATAAAAGTTTTTATCCGTTCCTTATTATAGTACCAGTGCAAAAAGAAATATATAGACACATTACCTAATTTTCCTCTTTTTTTCCCAATATTTTATGAAAAATAGCACAAAAATGTCGAAACCGGCAGATTATATGCTGTTTTATGCTTCTTTTATTTTTACCGCCGTACCATAGGCAATCATTTCGGCCGCTCCCTGCATCAGTGCAGAGGACGCATACCGCACATTGATTACTGCGTCGGCACCCAGTGCTTCTGCCTCATCCACCATGCGCTTTACCGCTATCTGCCTTGCTTCGTTCAGCATTTCCGTATATCCTTTCAGTTCACCGCCCACCAGCGTTTTCATCCCCGCCATAAAATCCCTTCCAACGTTCTTGGAATATACGACGTTCCCTTTCACTATCCCCAATGCCTCAATCTCCTTTTCCGGAATATAACTAATATTTAGCAGCTTCATCTTCTTCTCCTCCTTCAATTTCTTTTACCCGCTCAATCAATGCCAGTATCGTTCCGATAATTGCCAGAACCGGTATACCTGCCGTCAGAACTATCACCACGAGTGGTGGCGTATCCACAATATACCCCCAGATAAACACACCAAGCAGCAGTAAAAAGAATACAATCACCGCCACACCCGCAACCACCGGTGCATATAATTTTTTCTTTTTATCTCTTGATTTTACATTCATAAACCGTATTCCCTCACTTTCCATATCCTTCATTTTTTCCAGATAAGCATCCGCAAAATCATCCGGCATTCGGATTCCGTCTTCTTTTATCCATCTGCATATCTGCTGTAATTTTATTACATTTTCCTCCTGCCTCTTTAACGTGACGATATGCCGTTCCATACTGTCGGCAAGGGTCAGGGAACCAATCTGCAATCTCCGGATTTCTTCAATCGGTACAGAGAGCTTGCGAAGCAACTTAATCTTTTTTAGCATCTCCACATTTTCTTCTGTGTAATCCCGATAGCCGTTTTCCGAATTGCGCTCCGGATGCAGCAATCCCTCCGCCTCATAAAAGCGAATATTCTTTCTGGTTATTCCCACCAGCTCCTCCACCTCTTTTATTCTCAAGTTTTCACCTCCTTTTTCTGACTATATACCTTCCACAAGGGGGAATGTCAACACCGATATTCTATTTTCCTCTCCTGACACTGCCCTTTTAATTGAAAAAATGCCCATTTTATGGTAAAATACCACTAGTTAAACCATGTCTTCATGAAAGACTGTACAACAAGGAGATGGAAAAAGGTTATCATGGAAAAGAATTACCAGAACCGGCATTACCATATATTTACTATCCTGCTTATTACCGCACTCACCGGATTTATCCTGACGTTTAGTGCGGCATTTTATCACGGAATAAACCATAAAGGACTGCTTGGTGATTCCGGAAGAAATCTCTTGATTCCCCTGGGCGGGCAATGGAAGCAGGCGGAAGAAAGCCGGGACGGAACCGTATCTTATCAGTACCGTATTCCCGAAGAAAAAAACCTTATGCTTTCCTTTACCGCCTCCGCACCGATGAATTTGTTCCTGGACGGAGAACTGCTCTTCCATTTTGAAAACTCCGAAAAAATCAATGTGCGGTCCGCCTATTTTATTGAATTGCCGGCAGACAGTGCCGGAAAAAAACTGACGCTGGTGGTAAACGGAAACGCTTCTTCACAGAAGCAAATCTGTAACAGTGCCTATATCGGCAGCCACAGGGCTGTTATCGTATATTTTTTACGCAGAACCATTTACACCTGTTTTATCAGCGTATATCTGGTTTTGCTGGGAGTACTGCTGATTTTTGCAGATGTTATGCTGTATACCAAGAAAGCACAAAAAACATATGAAGCTGCACAGCTGACCTATCTGGGATTATTCATGATTGCATCCGGTATCTGGATGTTACATGATTCCCAGTTCCTTATGCTGTTTACCAATGATTATTGGAAAATGGGACTGATTTCTTCCATTGCCTTTTGCCTGATGCCGGTATTCTTTGTTATGTTTATTCAAAAAATGCTGCTGGACTTCGGGAAACAAAAACACGAAAACCAGCGTTTAAAATATCTGACACTGCCACATTTTTTACCGTCTGCCTTTACATGGTGCTCTATGCCGCCGGCTCCCCCGCCAAGGAGTACACACTGCCCCTGGAGCATCTGTTTATCGTGATTACCCTTGGCATATGCCTTATCGAATGCAGGCGGAACATCCGGGAAACCGGAAACCGAAATATCCAAAAAATTATATACGGATTTGCATTGTTTGTGCTCTTATGTATTCTGGCATTTATATGTTACTATTTTATTCCGAAGATTCCCTATGCTGCACTGTACAGTTTAGGTTTCCTCATCTTTTCTGCCATTTTGGCAAATGCCGCCGTCTATAGGGTGGTAAACATGATTCAGCACGCCGCAGAGGCAGAAACCTACCAGAAGCTGGCATATATTGATTTACTGACCGGAATCGGCAACCGCACCGCCTATACAAAGGTGTGTGACGAAATGCAGACGTCTCCTATCTGCATCATGCTTGATATCAACGGTTTAAAATTTATCAATGACAGCCGCGGGCATCAGGCAGGCGATGCTTTAATTACGGCTGCCGCAAAAAGCATCAAGGCTGCCTTTACGCCAAAAGGGCTGTGTTTCCGGGTAGGCGGTGACGAATTTGTCGTATTGCTGGACACAAAATATCTGGATGACCTGCCGGACATGCTGCATACGCTGCAGGATGCCATTACAAAAGAAAATGCCACACGGGATTTTCCGCTGTCCATAGCCTACGGATATGCAGTACCCAAGGATGCGCAGACTCCTTACGAGCAAATTTATCGTGAGGCAGATGAAAAAATGTATGCCCATAAACGGGAAATGAAAAAGCAGTCCAAGGAGAAGGGTTGATTGACGGCAGACAAGGAAAATTCCGGGAGAATTTTTTGATTAAAGCATATTGAAAAAGCTTTCTGCATATGCTATAATGCTGGCAGGCAAAGGATGCAAAAATTCCATGCGAACAAAGAATAGAATCCCCCAACCGTGAGGCAACACAGTTGAGGGATTCTTCTTTACTTTTATAGTGGCAAAGCACCCACTAGGCTATTTGTTGCTCTTGTCATCGCCGTCTAACCATTTGATGATGTAGTGGCAAGCTACACCAGCCATGATGGCGATTAAAAAGGATGCAAAGAACTCCATGCGAACACCTCCTCCCTGTTGCGGGTGTCGGTGAGCAACGTAGAAATTATAACATATTATTTAATGTTCTTCTATGTTTTCAACACATTTTCTCACTGGGCGATATTATAATACTCCTCTTTGGCAAATATACCGGTAAAACGGTTTCCGTCCTGAAAATGCCACCACTCCGTTTTCAGAATATCAAATCCGGCATTTACCATATACCGTCTAAGCATTCTGGCATTCCGGCTTTCCTCTGTATTTTTACCATACCATGACTTTTCCGATGATTCCGCTCCCAATGTCATAATTGCCGACGGCATGTTCAATTCCTTTCCCGTTTTTATTTCTTTTAACGTAATGTCAACGGCAACGCCCTTATTGTGTGCGGAACGGACTGCAATAAAATCCGCCGCCGGTCCGCCCATTTCACCTGCATACGGACTGGCAGATACCGCCCGGTAGAGCTTCTCCGATACACTCTGTGGACGATATGCATCATACAATACAATGGAGTACCCATCCCGCCGCAATGCCCTTTGCGCCCGATAAAGTTTTTTTGCCACAAGATAATTTAACCAGCACTGCTCTCCACGCCGGACTCCCTTTGATGTATAAAACGCCCGCCCATTGATTCCGGGAATCCGTTTTCCCCTGATATTAAATAATTTCCGTTTCTTTGCCAGATGCTGTTTATATTCAATATCCGGAATATAGTCTACCAGATTCATAAATACATGGTTTTCCGAAATCCACCCCTTTTTCTTCCGGTATTCTACATAAAACCGGTGACTGCTGTGCTTTAATACCGTAAGGACGGTTCCGGCTTTTATCCTTGTTATCTGCTTTTTTGACTTTGATGTCCTGTACATCGCCGTTTCTTTCGGAAGCCTTATCTGGCATCCTGCCGCACGCACGTCTCCTCTATCTGCGGCAGATGCGCTATTCCCCACCGAAAGCAGGGCAAACAGCAAAACAAAACAAACTGCAAATCCCTTATTTTTCATCGTACATTCACCAATTACCCCTTTCTCCGGCAAAGGCTTAAAAGTCCTGGTACTCCACCGTACCGTCCGACCAGGTAATAATATAATAGCCGTGACCCGAACCGTCGCAGTCAAAAACCTGCTGTCTGGATACAATTCTCCGTCTTGCCACGGTTCCCTTTGTCAAAATACAGCTGACCGGTTCCCTGATTGTGGTTTCCTTAATCATCCTGCGGTTTTCTTCTTTTCCGTCTACATAGGTTATCTCGTAAATAACCTCTTTTTCCCCGCTTTCTCCCGGCTGTTTCTCCACCGTTTCATCCTCGTACATATTTGCCGAATATTCTATCAGCGTTTCATAATCAACCGATTCCCTTTCCGTTATACGCTTTACGGAAACCCGCTGGACAACGATTCGCATTCCGTCCGCTAGTCCTTCATCCAGACCCGGTGTAATCTTGTCCTTTTCATCCAGCCGGATTCCCTGTTCCTTCAAAAATTCCGCAACACTGTCCGCCCCGGTAAGGCATTCCCGCCGCTCGCCATCCACCAGCATTTTTACTTCATATCGGGGCTCTATCCGGATATTCATCCCCTTAGTCAAATAGGCCTCCAAATCATAATTAACATAATCGTTCTTCTCCAGTTTAATTCCCGCAGAGGAAATAGCGTCCTTTACCCGCTTTCCAATCAATTCCACATCCTGCACGGAGTAACCTTTTTTCATCACGGTAACCTTCGTATAACGCTCTATCAGAATCTCTGTACTGTCCTCCGTCACCGCCATTGTTAACGACGGCGAAACGATATCCCCCTCCTCCGGAATAATATCCGCCTCACGCAACGCCTCTTCCACCGTAATTCCGCTCTTTACCGAAAGTCTTGTTTCCACCTGTCCGTCAACTATGCGGACAGGAATATCCTTTTGGCCACATCCTGTCAGACAAAGAAAAAAACCACAACAAAGCGCCGCTAAATGCCATTTATCCGCTATTTTCTTCAATTCCTCTCCACCCTCTCTGTTTTACCTTTCAGACGATTTCACCGGCAGTAAACCTATGCCGCAAATCCGCTATATCCCGGTCTGCATCCGCAGCACCGACTGTATATTTTCTCCCGTTTCCACAAGCACTTCAACTGTTACATTTCCGTGACGGAGCTTTTCCTGCGGTAAATATAACCGATATGCCTGCTTCGCATCCGCCGTTGTTATCCGGAATGCCGCATAAGCTTTCTCATTTTCCGCCACCCTGACATACACCCGGCTTTCTTCATCCAGAACCTCTTCATCCAAAACCCCGTTTATTTCCCAGAACGCAGTGTTCCGCTCACTCTCCGCTATCTCTAATGACGTATTTGTTTCTACCTCCACCGCTTCCTTTTCCAGCGTCACCTCCAAGCTTTCCATTAACGGCGGATTTTCTGCAAATTCCCCTATATCCCGTTCAACCTTTTCCAGGATAACGACGCTCGGCTGATACTCGGCTGTATACTCAGTAATATTTTGAGGTACGCCCCGGGAAAAATATCCCTCGGAAAACTGATTCGCAAAAAGGGGAAGAAGTGTACTGCCAAAAGAATCCCGGAACATCAGGAGTGTTCCCTTCTTTTCCCGGTTTTCCGTCTCAATCCAGGCCTCCTCCGCACTCGCCGTATCCGTTTTATAGGAAAACATATCCTCTATCTGATAGGCATAGTTCCATTCCGGCTTTGCCGTAACGGGATACAGCATATTATTTAAGTCCCCGTATTCCTCTTTCGTTCTGAGCACCTTTACCGTTTCGTAACGTTCATGCTCCAGCCCCAGCTGTTCCATCACCGCATTATATACCAGTACCGCCCCTTTCTGATTCCAGTGGGAATCCCTTTTTAAATAGAGCACTTCATCTTCTGCGGCAAAAAGCGAAAACAAATCTGTCCACGCAATATCCCTCCGGTCAAGCTCTGCCTTTAACCTATCCATATTTCCTTCCCTACCAAGCTTTTTTTGTAAATAATACGGCATGTTTTCCCCATATAAAGAATTTTTATTCGGGGCAACCACGAGCAAAAATTCCGCTCCGCTTTGCTGTACATACTGCTGAACCAGCGACAGGTTATATCCGGCATTTTTTATCTCCTGCTCCGATAAAAGGTTCCGTCCGAGATAGTCATCCACCGTTGCGGTATAATACAGCCAGCCATCCGTTCCCACCGTCACCGTATCCACATTGGAAACCCTGAATATTCTGCTCTGAATCTCAGCGTCCACCGATACCATCAGGGAGCGAAAGCCAAAATGGTCCTCAAAATAAGCGCCGGCATCCTGCAAAAAATCAACATTCCATTCTCCGTTTTCCTTTAATACGGGAAGCTCTGCCAGCTCCCTGTTTTCCGTCGTCGTATTCACCGGCTTTACCAGCATTCCAATAAAGGGAAGCGCACAAATCGTCAGACAGACAACAATAAAACCAATTTTTCCTACATTTCTCATCATTTCACCTCATCTACTCCGAAAGCCGCTTAAAACCGGAAATAAATAAACGGATTATAGGTATTTCCGGACAAACGCAGGATACACCATAACAATATGAAAACCGAACCTGCATATAACAGATTTTCCACCAGTACATTTCCCGCTTCCCGAGAATCTTCCCCTGACACATCCTGTATTTTTTGAACCAGCGGTTTTATCGGCGCCATCCCGACAATTCCCACCGCCAGCATGGTAAGAAACCACGGCGTCAGCTGCTCCAGCGCAAAGCTCATGCTGCCGGCATCACCGGATATGCCGGTGAACATCTGCCCAATCAGATAAAATCCCTGCGAAACGGTTTCCGCCCGAAAGATAACAAATCCCACGCACACCACCAGCATCGTGCAGAAATAGGAAACGGCTTTAGGGATTTTTTTGCCGGACACCAGAATTTCTTCCAGCATGGAAAAAAATCCATGGTACAGTCCCCAGAGGATAAAAGTCCAATTTGCCCCATGCCAGAGCCCGGTAAAGAAAAACACAATCCATTTATTTAACACTGTACGAAGCCTCCCCTTTCGGTTTCCGCCAAGGGGGATGTACAGATACTCTTTAAACCATGAAGACAGGGAAATGTGCCATCTTCTCCAAAACTCCTTTATCGTAGTGGCTCCATAAGGATACCGGAAATTCTCCCGAAACGAAAATCCGAACATTTTCCCCAGTCCGATTGCCATATCGCTATATCCGCTGAAATCATAATAAATTTGCAGCATATAGGAAACTGCGCCTATCCATGCCACCAGCATATTGATATCCGCATATTCTGCATTAAATACCGCATCCGCCGCCTGCCCTACGGTATTGGCAATCAAAACTTTTTTGCCCAATCCGCAGATAAACCGTCTGAGCCCGTCCGAAACCTGTTTCAATTCCATTTTTCGATTGCGTATCGCCTCGTTGATATCCCTGTATTTCACGATGGGTCCCGCAATCAGCTGCGGAAAGAAAGAAATATACAGCAAAATATTCCAAAAGCTCCTCTGTACCGGAACCTTTTCCCTATATACATCAATGACATAGGACAATGCCTGAAAAGTAAAGAAAGAAATTCCGATAGGCAGCCTGACAGATAACACCGGCAAATCCAGATTAAACATCCGGTTTCCTGTTCCTATGATAAAATCTGCATATTTAAAGAATACCAGCAGACCTAAATTAAAAGCAACCGCCATAAGCAGTACAAGCTTATGACGGAATACATCAATCACTCTGGCAAAACCGTAATTAAACAATGCGCTAAACAGCATAAGCAGTACATATTTCGGTTCGCCGTATGCATAAAAAAGCAGACTGACTACAATAAGAAGTCCATTTTTCCAACGAATGTCCGGCATCAGACAATACAGTAAAAATACTGCCGGAAAAAAAATGCACACAAATTCCAGCGAACTAAATATCATCTCCAGTACACCTGACCCTTCTCAATTACCGGTGTGTAGATTGCCGAGCAGGCATGTGTATACGGATAGGTTTTTTCCGTGCACATATAGGAATTTACCTTAGGATAGTTTCTCTGCATATTCGCATCACAGATATACCATGCCCCATTCACCCAAATCTCCGTCCATCCATGGGGCGTCAGTCCTCCGCTGCGGCAGGAAACCCCGCCTACCGCTACTCTGGAATCGTATCCCAGTACTTTTGCAATACAGGCAAAGCTTGCCGCATACCGATAACAGTTTCCTTTTCCATAGGTAAACATGTAGCTTGCATATTCCGGCATGTTTTGGGCAGTCGGGGTCTCATAGAACCTCTGATAGTCATAATTCTTCCATAAAGCGTCATAACATGCCGCCAGCTTTGCCTCATTGGACCATGCAGGATTGGTAAACGCCATGACAAACTGAACTGCCTGCACCATTTCCTTTGCCGCCACCTGTACGCCGTCCTTGTCTACATAATAATACCCCGATTTTGCCGAACCGACTATACAGTTCCTTTGCAGCGCACCCTGCGTATTCCCCGATGGAGAAAAATAATAGGTTTTTCCCGAAATTTTCTGCCAGCCGGTGAGCATTTTGTTATTCTTCGGTGAAAAGTAATAGGTATTTCCTTTATCTTTTAACCAGCCGGTTTTCATCACGCCCTTTTTGTTACAGTAATAGGTTTTTTTCCCGGTTTTTATCCAACCGGTCTTCATTACGCCCTTTTCGTTAAAATAGTAGGTCTTTTTCCCTATCTTCCGCTTTCCGGTGAACATCTTCCCTGTCTGAGGCGAAAAGTAATATTTTTTGCCCGCAGTTTTTACCCAGCCGGTTTTCATTACGCCCTTTGCATTAAAATAATAAACTGCATTTCCGATTTTCTTTCTGCCGGTCTGCATTACTCCGTTCGCATTGAAATAGTAGGTTTTTGTTCCTATCTTCCGCTTTCCGGTAAACATCTCCCCGTTTCCCGGTGAGAAATAATATTTTTTCCCTGCTATCTTCTGCCAGCCGGTAAGCATTTCTCCGTTTCCCGGCGAAAAATAATATGTCTTGCCATCTATTCTCTGCCAGCCGGTCTTCACTTCAGCTTCTTCTGTCGCAGGCGCTTCTGTTATCGGCGCTTCCGTTACTGATTCCTCCGTCGCAGGCGCTTCTGTTGCTGTGTTCTCCGTTCCCGATTCTTCCGTCGCAGGCGCTTCTGTTACTGATTCCTCCGTTTCAGCAGCAATTACCGGTACTGCCGCCATTCCATACGCAAAACATATCATCAATAAAATAATATAGGCAAATCGTCTCTCGAATTTTTTCATTGATAATTTCCTCCTTTTCCTTTTTGCCGCTATACCGCATTTTTTACCTTTCAAGTGTTTATCTAAACAGCACAAACCCGCAAAAAAAGACATCCATATAAAGACATCTATCCTGCATTATTATACTTATTTTAATCGGTATAGTCAACCACTTTTCATCCGTATAAACTATACATACAAGGAAAGGCGGTGGAGTGCTATGATATCGTATGAACCCCTGTGGAAAACTATGCAGCAGAAGGGAATTACCACTTATGCTTTAATCAATAAATATGGCATTCTATCGAAAACAATTTATAACCTAAAGCACGACAAAAATATCACTACTGCTACAATCGAAACCCTTTGTAACATTCTGGAGTGTACACCAAACGATATATTAACTTTTAAAAAGTAATATCTGAATAATTGGCGCAGGTAAAAAAAGACTCAGCCAAATGCTGAATCTCTTCTTAATGGAGTATTTACTGCCGGCGATGGAAGCGAATATCCTCCTCATCAAGCCGGATTTCCACGCAAAAAACTCCAATTTCAAATTTTATGATTCCTTATCTTAATAATTCTGTTGTCATTGCTTTTTCTTCTACAATCCCGTATACTAAGAACCAGAAAAAGACAAGGAAAAACATTCGTTTCACCGATACCTGCTTATGATGCAAAACATACCTAGAACGGAGGGAACTATGGACCACAAACCATTACCAATCGGAATTGACAACTTTGAAAAGCTGATAACACGCGGCTACTATTTCATGGATAAAACAATGTTAATCGCAGAACTTCTTGATAAAAAAGGGGATGTAAATCTGTTTACCCGCCCCAGACGGTTTGGCAAAACCTTAAATATAAGCATGCTGCAATATTTCTTTGAGGATGCCAGAAATGATGCAGGGGAAAAGCAGAACAACACCTATCTCTTTGATGGGCTGCAGATTATGGAGGCAGGGGAACAGTATCTTTCCCATATGGAACAGTATCCGGTCATCAACCTGACCTTGAAAGGCGGCAAACAGCCGGACTTCGAGCTTGCCTACGTCATGCTGAAACGGCAGATTGCCAATGAATATAAGCGACATATGTTTATCTTAAAAGGGGATATGTTAGAGGCAGACCGGGAGCGTTACTATAAAATTATGGCAGAGCAGGCTCACCGTAATGCCTATATTGATGCATTGCAGTTTTTGTCCCAATGCCTGGAAAAATATTATATTCTTTCCCTTTCTTTTCTCTGTGTCCATTCACTACACTTCTTTTCTAAAAAAACAAAATCGCAGCTATTAGCTACAAGCCCCTGATTTTTCCCAAGCAATACTCTTTTATATGTACGCTTAGCCAATTGCTGTATTTTTTCTTGATTTTTAATGCAGTACCTAAGTTCTTGCGAAAGTAATGAACGATATGCTCGGTCTGGTTCACTCTTAATATTTCTTACAGATACCGCCTTTATCGGAATCGGAAACATATAATTAAACCTCAAAGAACTTACTACTTTTCCATTATCTGCTCTAATCAAAAAGTTATCAGGCTTCTGTTCTTTATAAGAAGTAACGGGAACATAATAATTTGCATTATTTACCTGCAATACAATACCACATAAAAACTTTTGTTTTCGATTAGCCCCATAATCCATATTAGGTACACGGCTAAATCCCCTTTTAATCTGTTCGGCTTCTTTTAAGTAAGCAACATATGCAGAATCAGCTATATAAAAATTCAATTTATCCATGCTTTCCTCTCCCTTAACAAAAAAAGGGGAGTGGAATAACCACTCCCTAAGGTCATCATTAAAATCCACTCTTAAGGCGGTGGAGTACCTTTCATAAATAATCTACTCTTGAAGTGGTAGGCACTTTTCATAAATAATCTACTCTTGAAGTGGTAGGACACTTTTCATTAAAACAAGGTAATGTGACCTCATTTATTAATATTATACATATCATCGTCAAATATGTCAAATACTTTTACACACTACATAAAAAAACAAGCAAACCCTTGTAAATAAAGGATTTGCTTATCAAAATCGCAATGCCTACCATTCATACTAGGCTCGAAAAAACCTCGCCAAGTATTCAGGTGGGCTTTCGTACTAAGTGCCGGCGACCGGAATCGAACCGGTACGGGAGTATAAGTCCCGCAGGATTTTAAGTCCTGTGCGTCTGCCAGTTCCGCCACGCCGGCATTTTTTCTATAAATAATGCTGCGCCTGACTCCATCGGAGTTTACGGCTTAAATTTCAGGTTTCGCTTTACGGCTAACCATCGTCCAGCATTAAATGGATGGAGGTGGATTCGAACCACCGAAGCAATATGCAGCAGATTTACAGTCTGTCCCCTTTGGCCACTCGGGAATCCATCCATTTCTTATTGTGAACGCCCTCAGCGCTCACAAGTACCTATTATAACCGAACAAATTTTAAAATGCAAGCGGAGAATACCGACTGCTCACTCGCTTTTCAGCACTACCGCAGATATCTTCGGCATAATCAGGTTTAACTGATTATTTTCTACTTTATGATATACCGGCTCCAAAATATAGCCTTCCTCCGTAGTTAAAATCAAGCGTCTTAATGTTTCACCGTTCTGCATACCCAGACGGTCCACATCCAGGCTCACCGAAACCTCTTCATAGTTATTATTTAACACAATAACCATCTTCTCTCGACGGTTAAACCTACCATAAGCAAATATTTTATGCGTTCCGTGCAAAAACATAACTGAACCGCGCTTCAGCACTTCATTTTCCTTATGAATACGGATGATATCCCGATGAAACAAAATTAAATCCCTGTCCTCATTCATCCACGGAAAAGTCCTGCGGTTATCCGGGTCTGTCCAGCCGCACACGCCCGCCTCGTCACCGTAATAAATTGTCGGCGCTCCCGGCCACGTCATCTGGAAAACCACCGCCTCCCGAAGCACTCCTTTATTTATATTTTCATTGGCAGCTTCCGGTCCCAAAGTATGGGTGCGCCCCACCCTGCGGTTTGTCCTGGTCAAAAAGCGGGAATGGTCATGGTTGGACAGCTCGTTCATGGATACCTCCAGGGATTGCTGCTGGAAACGGCTCATGTGATGCCTGAGTGAGCCAATCAATGCATCCGGATTACCAAGCAAATCTCCGCGGAACTCATCCGAATGTTTCTCCACGCCCGTTAAAAACCATGTGATTGGCTCCATAAACGCATCATAATTCATTACCGTATCCCACTGGTCTCCCTGCAGCCAGTTATAGGGGTCGCCGTAATGCTCCGCCAGAATAATCGCATTTGGATTCGCTTCCTTTACCACCTTTCGGAAATCCCGCCAGAATCTATGGTTAAATTCCTCCGAATGCCCCAAATCAGCCGCCACATCCAGCCTCCAGCCGTCTACATTATAAGGCGGGGAAACCCATTTTTTCCCGATGCGCAAAATATATTGGTAAAGCTCTTCTGAGCCCTCGTAATTCAGCTTTGGCAGCGTGTCATGCCCCCACCAGCCATCGTAGCTTCCGTTATAAGGCCATGCATGCTCGTCATAAAATTTAAAGAAATCATGATACGGACTGTCCTCCGCCGGATAGGCGCCTTTCTCGTACCCCTCCTGGTTCTCATAAATAAGCTCCCTGTCCAGCCATTTATTAAAAGAACCGCAATGATTAAACACACCGTCCAAAATAATTTTCATGCCCCGGCGGTGAATCTCCTCTACTAACTGCCGGAAGAGTTCATTACTTGCCTCCAGGTTCTCTTTATTCGTCACCCGCATAATATACCGGGTAGAATTTTTATTGACTTTATCTCCGTCCTGCAGGCATTCTCCCTCATCCTTTACAATTTTTCCAAAATGGGGGTCTACGTAGTCATAATCCTGAATATCGTATTTATGGTTTGACGGAGACACAAAAATGGGATTCAGATAAATAACCTCCACACCCAAATCCTGAAGATAATCCAGCTTATTCATGACGCCCTGCAAATCTCCCCCATAGAAACAGCGAACATCCATGGCATCCGGATATTTTTTCCAGTCGGTAACTCTTTTCGAGGTTTCCCCAATGTAAAAATATTCATCATCCAGTACGTCATTACTCAAATCTCCGTTGCAGAAGCGGTCCACAAAAATCTGGTAAAACACGGCGCCCTTTGCCCAGTCCGGCGTGGTAAAGCCCGGCATAATGCTAAAATTGTATGTAGGGTTTACCTCTGTCTGCACACCGATTTTATTATAATAACATACCGCATTTCCGGAAATAATCTCAAAATAGTATTCCAATTTGTCTCCTGCAACAGGCGGAATCTTCACCGCATAATAATCAAATGCCACATCACTCTCTTCCACCTTCATTTCAAAACGTTCGCCGTTGCAAATCAAAATCACCCGGTCCGTATTTCCCTTTGCGGTTCTGAACTTTAACAATACTTCATCTCCCGGCATCGGTTCTGCCGGAATCCGGTAATCTCCCGTACCGTCGCAAAATAACGCATCTATCCGAATTGCCGGTTTATTCTGAAATACGTATGTCTGAATTTTCTGCGCCTTTGTATAATTTTTAAATGCATAACCCATAATGAACCTCCATCATGCCATGAGCGCCTCTTGCTGCTCTGTTAAAAATATATATGTCCCCGAACCGGGGTGAATAATCATTCTTCATTTCCCTATTTTACCCTAAACCGAAAAATATAGCAATGATAAAAATATGACACGCACCTCGCGTTCCGCTCGGTCGTGGCTGGCGCCTCCCGCCAGGGCTGGTTTCTCATTCGACACGCACCTCGCGTTCCGCTCGGTCGTGGCTGGCGCCACATTGCCAGGAAAGGGGAAACAACTCTTTGTGAGCAAGCTCCCACGAGTTGCTTCCCCTTTCCTGGCAGCGTGTCTTGTAGCTTGCACGCAAAAAGGACAGCCAACGCTCGACTGTCCTTTTCTGGAGAAGGTATTTTTTTGTTACTTATGGGGTGTAGCAAAAAAACTATATAATGTATTGGGGGGTTACAAGTATTATTATACGTATTTTGCTTCAAAAGTGTTCACAAACAATTTTTTATTTTAGAATTTCTTTTGTGCATTTCGCCAAATGCCTTTGTATGAATTAACCAATAATTCGCTTATTTTGTCTATTTTGTTTAAAATACCTCTTGCAGTAAAGCACTTTTAACAATAGCATCTGTGTATTTATTCAAATAGCGCTTCAAATTCTGCCCGGTCAATACGCTCTTTTTCCAGCAGGCGTTCCGCACACTTGTGAAGAATCTCTACATTTTCCTCCAGCATTTTCTTTGCCTCGGCATAGCACTCGTCAACAATCCGCTTCACTTCTTTATCAATGACTGCGGCAGTCTGCTCGCCTAACACCCTGCGGTGACCGATATCCCTGCCTACAAATGTTTCTTCCTCGTTATCCGTCTCATAGTTAATCAATCCCAATTCATCGGACATACCATACTTTACCACCATGGCTCTGGCAGCAGCAGTCGCCTGTTTGATATCCTGTGAAGCGCCTGTCGTAATATCGTCCATAATCATTTCCTCAGCGATACGTCCGCCCAGACTCACCTTGATATCCTGTAAAATCTTCCCCTTGGTATTGAATACATTATCGTTTTCCGGAAGCGGCATGGTATAACCGGCTGCCCCCTGCCCTGTCGGGATAATGGATACCGTATAAACCGGTCCTACCCCTTCCAGCAGATGGAATAAAATCGCATGTCCCGCTTCATGGTAAGCCGTAATTCTGCGCTCTGTCTCCGGCACCACCCTTGATTTTCTCTCCGTACCAATGCCAACCTTGATAAACGCCTTATCCACATCTTCTTTGATAATATATTTACGATTGTCCTTCGCCGCATAAATTGCAGATTCATTCATCAGATTTTCCAAATCCGCCCCGGCAAAGCCGGCTGTGGTTCTTGCAATCTCCTCTATATTGATTTCCTCACTGAGGGGCTTATTCTTTGTGTGAACCTTAAGGATATCCTCTCTGCCCTTAACATCCGGCTTTCCGACCGCAATCTTACGGTCAAAACGCCCCGGACGCAAAATCGCAGGGTCCAGAATATCTACACGGTTCGTCGCTGCCAGAACAATGATTCCCTCGTTAACGGAAAAACCATCCATCTCCACCAGCATCTGGTTAAGGGTCTGTTCACGCTCATCATGACCGCCGCCAAGACCGGTTCCTCTTCTTCTTGCCACTGCATCAATTTCATCAATGAAAATAATACATGGTGAATTTCTCTTTGCCTCGCCAAATAAATCCCTTACCCGGGAAGCACCGACACCGACAAACATTTCCACAAAATCCGAACCGGAAATGGTGAAAAACGGAACATTTGCCTCTCCTGCCACTGCCTTGGCAAGCAGGGTTTTACCGGTTCCCGGAGGACCTACCAATAATATCCCTTTCGGAATCCTTGCTCCCAGCTCCACATATTTTCCGGGATTTTTCAGAAAGTCCACAACCTCCTCCAAATCCTCTTTTTCCTCCTGAAGTCCCGCCACATCGTTAAAGGTAATTGTATTATCTTTTTCCGAAATCAGCTGCGCCTTACTCCTGCCGAAATTCATCATCGTTCCGCCGCCGCTGTTATTTGAGCTCTGCATAGTTGCAATAACAATAATGATAATGGCAAAGGCAAGTATACCGACCATATAAGGCAGCATTTTCTCAATCAGGCTTGGCCTCACCACATCCGACATTTCAAATGCAACATCCAGCTTTTTCTCTTCAACAATTTCATTATATATATCCTGAAAACGATTCACGTCCGAGATATAAAACCGAATCAGACTTCTGTCCTTCATCGTCAGCTCCACTGTACCGGTGGGCACCTCCGCATTCTGCTGAACGTAAATGGAAGCAACGTCTCCCTTTCGCAAATCCTCTGCAAAATTCGTTTCCGTATACCTTAAGTCTACATTTTGAACGCCCCGCTGAACGATATACAGTACTCCCAATATCAGAATAACAATAATCAGATAAGACAACAGTGTTCTCTTCAAGTTTTTGTTCATATTATGCTCCTTTTATAATTTAATTCTGTATAACCACACCAATGTATGGAAGATTGCGGTGCTTTTGCGCATAGTCCAGACCATAGCCCACCACAAACTTGTCCGGAATCTCGAATCCGCAATAATCTACCTGGATATCCGCAGTCCGCCTTTCTGCTTTATCCAGCAGCGTGACAATCTTAAGGCTTTCCGGGTTTCGCGCCTGCAGAAGCTGCTTCAGATGATACAGCGTATTACCGGAATCTACAATGTCCTCCACAATTAAAACATTCTTTCCGGTAATTTCTTCATCCAATTCCTGCTTTACGGTAATTTTGCCGGCAGAAACCATTCCCGCTCCATAGGAGGACACTTCCATAAAATCCATAGTTACCGGAACAGTAAGCTGTCTCGCCAAATCACTGGCAAAAAATACACTTCCCTTCAAAATGACAACCAGATGCAATTCTTTTCCTGCGTAATCCCGGTTAATCAATTCCGCCAGTTCACCAATCTTTGTTTTTACTTCTTCCTCTGAAATCATTACATCAATATGATAACTCATCGATCTCTCCTTCGTACGTCAGCATTAAAACATGCCTTGTATCATCCTGTATTCTATATTTTTCGCTCCGTCGTCCGCCGAGCACCCACAACACTTCGCTGCCATCCGCCACAATCATCCGGGCTTTCCGTTTATCCGCAGGCAGCTTCACATCCTTAAAATATCTGGACAGGCTTTTTCTGCCCCCCTGCTGATTGATAACCAAATAGTCCTCCGGTTGGGGAGTTCGTATATACAACGTACCTTTTATTGTATCACAATCAAAGAATTTCGCATAGGGATTTTTGAAATTTCCGGCAGACATTTTTTGAATTTCCGCTATTTTTTCGCCCTGTCCTGCCGCCGACAACACCTGTACCCCCAGATATGCCCCGCCGGGAAGCACAATTTTTTGCTCTGCCGGATATCCATTTTCCGCCTCTGCCAGCAGCCTGTTTAACTCAATCTTCTCCTGCCAGCACTCTTCCCTCTTTTCCAAGCATTTCCTAATTATCAGATTTTCATACGAAACCAACGCTTCTATCCGGCAGGGAAGCGATATTTTTCTTCCGCTTTGCTTTGCCAGAAGTGCGCAAACCGCCTGTACGTGCTCTTCCGTAAAATCTCTTTTTTTTCCGGCAGCCAGCGCAAGCAGTTCATAAATCACCCCTCTGCACATTACCTCCGGCTGCCCGGCGAGCATTTTCCTATTAATCTTTACCGAAAACTCTCCTTCTCTGCCTTCCACCACTGCATTCCGTTCCACATAATCCGATACGCTCTGCCGGAAAAACTGTTCATATTCCTGCATTTCCTTTGCCAGACGGCAGACATGGGCAACGGTCTGTGCATTGATTTTCTCCAGCTCCGGAAACACCCGGTTTCGCAGCCTGTTCCGCGAACAGATATCCTCCCGGTTCGTCGCATCCTCTCTCCACGGCACCTGCTCCCTGCGAAGCCAGTCTGCCAGTTCTTCTTTCCGGCAGTTGATGAGGGGGCGTATCACCTTTCCGTTCACCGGCAGCATTCCCCGCATGCCGGACAAACCGGTTCCCCGGATTAAATGAAAAAGCACGGTCTCCGCCTGGTCGTCCATATGATGCGCCACTGCCAGCTTGCCGGCATGCATCTCCTCCAGCACCCGGAAAAAGCACTGATAACGGTACTCCCGTCCCATTTCCTCCTCGGATTTCCCCTGTTTTTTTGCCATTTCCGGGATATTTTCCTCAAACAGAAAAAACGGAACCCCATATGTCCGGCAGAGCCGCTCCACATATTCCGCATCGCCTTTTGCTGCGTCTCCCCGTATTCCATGGTTGACATGCACCGCCGCAAGCCACAGGGAAAACTCTTCTCTCAGCCTGCAAAGCGCCAGCAGCAGCGCCACCGAATCGGCGCCGCCGGAAATGCCCATTACCACCCGGTCCTTTGCATCAAGCATTTGATATTCCCGTATTGTTTTCCTGATTTTCTCTACCATCGTTTATCTTTCCCATACTCCAGCCACCAAAACGGTACTGTCATCCCGCAGTCCGTTCCTTTGCATGGTTTCTATATCCTGCATAATACATTCCGCCATAATCTGAGCGTTATTGGTGTCTATGGCGGCAATCAGCTCTGCCAGATAATTTTCCTTATCCTCAAAAATAATACCGTCCACCACACCGTCGCTGACCATAACAATCATATCTCCATGATAAAGCTTTCTGGCGCAGCTGTCAAATTCTACCTGTTCCAGCACCCCCACCGGAAGGGAGGTGGAGCGGATACATTCCACCCGCTCTTTCCTTTTGATGAATGTCGTAGACGCCCCCAGCTTGATAAAATCCGCAATACCGGTGTAGAAATCCAGCATGGTAAGGTCCAGCGTCGAGCTGATGCTTCCGTCTGCCAGAAAGCTGATAAAGGAATTCAGCAGCTCGATAGCCAGCTCTCTGCAAAATCCCGCCGATAAAAGCTGCTCCAGCAAATCCACAATCTGCTCGCTCTCCATATAGGCATTTTCACCGCTTCCCATGCCGTCGGAAAGCATCAGAACCGCTTTTTGCGTATCCAGCTTGGTAACAGAAAAATTATCCCCGCAAAGCGCTTCTCCTTTGCGGTTTCTCCTTACCACACCGGTAGTCAGCATAAAACGCCCTTCCTCCACAAAATAAAAGCGGCTCTCCGTATTCCCCACCACATCCTCTTTCCGGTTTACACAAATCATCCGTTTTCCCAGAATCTGACTGATTTTCTCCGCCATCTGTTTTCCGGTTACAACATGGGCATTCCGGACAAAACAGCTGACGTATACCTGATTCCGTTCTTCCTTATCCTTAACCAATACCGCTTTTGTCACGGTCACTCCAAGCCTGTCCAGCCGTTCCTTTGTTCTCCCTTCAAACAGCTCCAGCTTTGCCGACTGCTCGTCAAGCTCAGTCTGAAAAGAGGTAATGATTCCCCCAATCTGCCCTAACTGTCTGATAAAATTTTTCCGCAGCTCCGTCAGCCGGTTACTCTGCGCCTCCACCGCATTCAGCAAGGATATCCCGTCCCCGCTTAAATAGATATTACTGAGCCCGCTGGGAATCGCAGTTGTCCGCTGTTCCTCATGTAATTCCAGCATTTTCTCCATGGCAAGGAATGCCTGTCCAAAGTTTTCGATGCGGCTTCTGGTTGCCTCTTGAATCAAAATATCCTGAGAAAACCGGGTTACCTCCTCTTTGATGGTATTCACCCTCCGCAGCCAGCCAGCCGGTGTGAAAAAAAATGCCGCCAACGCCAGCAGCGTACTGATTAACATTTCCCGTTCAAGCAGCCCCGGCTCGTATAAAAAACCTAACAGCAAAATCCCCGCTAAAAAGGAGAGCAGAACCCCTCCTTTTCCGAGCTCTTTTAAAATCACCAGAAGACTTGCCAGAAGAATCATCACCGCAAGGTAAGAGACTGCCTCCATCCTAAACGCCAGCACAAGCCCGGTAATGCTTCCGGCAGCAACGCCAACGCTGCTGTCAAAGCGATAGGTATGATAGAGCAGTAAATACCCGCAAAAAAGAAAGAGCAGGTTTATCGGCGATTCCACCGCCGGACAGCCAAACAGCATCGTTACCATCAGCGCAAATATACCGATAAAGCGTTCATTCACCGCAAACATCCTGTCAGTTCCTACCCGCATAGCCTCAAACCCTCCCTCAAAGACCAGGACGAAGCAGCCTGCGATTACGCCCTCTAACAATGTATACAAAACCGTACTGTCCTGTCTGGTAAGCAGATACTGATAGGGCATGCTGACCGCCCACGTAACCACCCCCGCCGCCATGGCAATCTGATATTTTCCTGCAAATATATCCTTTCTGTCCGTTTTCCCCAAAAGTCCAAGCAAAAACAGCAAAATAATCGCATATCTCACAAGGGCTGTCCCGTTAAGGGTGCTGGCAATTCCGAGAAGCAGAGCCGCAAACACGCTGACGGAGCTTCTCTCCTGTAAATAAGCCGACATTAAAAACGGCACAACAAAAGGATACATTCCTGATATTTGGCACCTTGCCACTAAAAATGCCAGGATATGTATCCCTACCCGTTCTGTCCGATATTGCATAAAGCACACCTCCCACTTAATCAAGTGGGGTAAAGTATAGCAGGCTTACCTTACAAAAACTGTCACATAAAGACATCCTCCGCCGCAACTTCCGACATAATCCGTCCTATTTGTTCTCCGGCTCAATCAGTATCTCGTCCGGATATACCAGTCCCAGCTTCTCCCTGGCAACGTCCTCCATATACTTCTTGGTTTTCATATATTTTTCCAGCTCCTCCAGCTCTTTTGTTCGCTGTTCCTCCGTCTCTATTTCTCTTTCCAGCATCCGCTGTTTTTCTGCCAGCTCCGCACTCTGCTGCTTCATCATTACCGTCCGCACACCGACAACTCCGCAAAACATAATCAGGACAAAGATAACAATCGGAAGCCCCTTACTATTTCGTTTTTTCCTTTTGCGTCTCTTACTCAACCTACTCACCCGTTTCTTTTTGCAGGATTATCTCCCCTTTATAGCCATTTTAACGTCTGCCATTATATTTTTCAATGCTTTTCTGAAAAAATCACGGAAAATGCAAAAAGGCTTCTTTATCCACCGCTTCAATTTATTCCAGCCGGGCACCAGCTTTTCCGCCGCTGCCAGCAACAGCCTGCTCAGGGTAAGCGTATAGAGCAGTACGCCCAGAAACAATCCCAGAAATGCATATCCCCTGAGCGCCCCCCGGTTATAGATAAACAGCGTTCTAAATACAAGCCATGCCGTAAACAGCCAAAACAATAAATCCTCCAAATCGATTAACCAGTTCCGATGTCCGAAAAACAGCCGTAAAATCCGGATTCCGTCATAAGCCAGCGCCAGCAGCAGACCAAGCAGCAGACAGACCGTAAACAGCTTCACCTCGTCATAAATCAAATCCGCCATACCGCTTACCTACTTAAACAAACGGTTAAACAATCCATTTTCTCCACGCATTCCGGGCTTCAAATCAGAATAGGTAAAAGAATCCACTCTTCCGTCTATCTCCACCTCTCCTTTGTCCAGCGTAAGCTTTGTCACATTTAAGTCTGTCCCTTTAATTAAAAGCACACCCTGTTCGGTCTCCAGTAAAATCTCATTCAAATCAAAAGAAACCACTGCATTTACCCCGGTAATCAGACCTGCCCCTCTGTTATTCAATGTAATTTTATGCCCTTTTCCACTGCGAACCTCTTCCATACCGTTACCCCGCTAAACACGTCCATCATTTTCTTATTCATTCTATGAAGCATAACGGCAAAACATTCCTACAGATACCGAAACATCTCTTTCGCATCCTCTTTTTTGGTTGATTCCATAATCTGTGTCACAATAACGGCAACGCTTTTATTGCCAAATTCAATATCTATGCGGTCACCCTCCTTAACGTCTGTAGATGCCTTCGCCGTCTTTCCGTTTACCGACACCCGCCCTGCATCACATGCTTCATTGGCGATGGTTCTCCGCTTAATCAATCTGGACACCTTTAAATATTTATCTAGTCTCATCTGCTTCCTCCCAAATTCCTCACGGAATTTCCTCTGCAAAACAACAAAGGCTGTTGCACACAACAACAGCCTTCACCACGTTAAACACAGTTAACTTAAAAACAATTATTTGTTAACAACATCCTTTAATGCCTTACCAGCCTTAAACTTAGGAGCCTTAGATGCTGCAATCTTCATTGTCTCGCCAGTCTTAGGGTTTCTTCCCTCTCTTGCCGGTCTCTCAACTACTTCAAAAGTACCAAAACCAACTAACTGAATCTTATCACCCTTTGTTAACTCTTCAGCTACTACATCGGTGAAAGCCTTTAATGCCTTCTCAGCGTCTTTCTTAGATAATTCAGTCTTGTCAGCGATAGCTGCAACCAATTCTGTTTTGTTCATAGGAATAGTTCCTCCTCTTAAATATTATTAGTATTACTTACCATCCCTGCCTCCGATAGACAAGTCCTAGTAGTAGTTATACTCGTTTACCCTTTATTTGTCAAGCAAATCGCCATATTCTTAGTTTTTTTGTACAAAATAGTAGAATTTTTTGGAAGAGACACTGGTAAAATCTATACAAATTGCCACCGACGTTTATTTATCTTGCACATTTTGCCCAATTCGCTTTGTATATTTTGCCTTATTTTTTCTTTTGCCAGCCGCGGCAAAAAATACGAGAAGGCTTTGATTTTTCCGTTCCTTTTAACCTTCCATCTGCTTTCCAAGGAAATTTGCCGCAATAACCGCCGCTTTTCTCTCTGCCTCAGTGAGGGGATTTTTACCGTCCTTATTCAAAATAATTACCGCTCCAATGGCATCTCCCTCGCAAATAATCGTCTGCACAATCTGTCCTTCGTAAATATCTTCATTTTCACCGGTAATCCGGATATATTTCTTTTCACCCTTTTTCGCCATAATGGCTTCCCGGTCATTGATTGCCTCCTCCAGTTCTTTATGAAGAGGCTTTCCCATCAACTCTTTTTTCGGCATTCCCGACACCGCAATAATCTGGTCCCTGTCCGTTACACAGACCGGACAGCCTAAAATCTGTGCTGTTGCATCCACATATTCCTGTGCAAAAATGCTGAGCTCCCCAATCGGAGAATATTTCTTCAGAATAATCTCACCATCCTTATCCGTAAAGATTTCCAACGGGTCACCTTCACGAATCCGCAGGGTTCTGCGAATTTCCTTTGGCACGACAATACGTCCCAGTTCGTCTATCCGGCGTACAATTCCTGTTGCTTTCACGATATTTTCCTCCATAATTATAATGATTTCATAACTTCTCCGAAGCTTCACCCTCGGATTGATGTTGTTAGTATTTGCAAGCAGTGGAATTTTATTCTGAATCCGACAATATTTTACCGAAAAAACGCCTTAACAAAATTTCATCCGGATTAGCCGTCATTTTCTTCCAGCAGACGGGGAAGCTCCGCAAAATGCCGAATCGCCGGAACCTTTTCTGCTATCCTTCCAAAGCCGTATGCCGCATGAATAAATTTCACTCCCGCTTCCCGGCTTGCCTCATAATCTCCCTGGATATCCCCCACATAAACCGCATCATCCAAATGATTCCTTTTCACGATATTCCGAATATTGTCACCTTTCTTCAATCCATTATTCCCATAACACTCGATATCTTCAAAATAGTGAGCAAATCCGTAATGCTCCAAAAATGCTTCAATGTATCCGCTCTGACAATTACTCACAATATATAAAGGATACTTCTTTTGCAGCAGGTTTAACGTGTCCTCCAGCTGCGGATACAGTACCCCGCCGTTTACTCTCAGGTATTCGTTTTCATTGTCGCAGCACGCCTCCAGAAGCTCTGTTCTTTTTTGTTCAGGCAATTCCGGAAAAAGCTCCTCTGCAATCTTATCCATGGTCTTTCCCATAACGCCCTGAATCTCCTCTACCGTTATCCTGCGCTCTTTTTTATATCGTTTCTCCACCACGGACGTCCACGCCTTCGCCACCCCTTCCGAGGAATCCCAGAGCGTTCCGTCCATATCAAAAATAATTCCTTTTTTCATCCCGTCTCCTTTTTCCTTTTTTGCATAAACTGCCGCCATTTCTTCCTATTATAATAGGTATATCCGGGAATTGCAAAATTATTTACCGCTTCCTTCGCTTTATTTTTCCGCTGGCGGTTTTCCTCTGCCATCCTCCATTATCCGAAATGCATGTCCTACCGGCTTTGCCAGTAATACCGCCCCAATACACTTTACTGCATCCAGCGGAAGATACGGCAGAAAACCTGTGGCAAATGCCGATTTCCACGTCATGCCGCTCACTGCCTTCATCCAGGCAAAACCGATTCCGTCTATAACCGGAATACCAATTAAAACAGTAACCAACACATATCTGACAAAATTATATTCCTTTCCCCGCAGCCCTGCAATTAAAAACGCTGCCAATATAAAAGCGGCACAATATCCTCCCGTCAATCCAAACATTTTACCCGGTCCCGCCGCTCCGCCATACACCGGTACGCCCAGAACCCCCAGCAGCCAGTAACAAAGCATCGTCATTCCCGCTTCTGACGGAGTAAGCACCAGCGCCACCAGATTTACCGCAAGGGTCTGTCCGGTAATAACCCCTCCTGCAAAAGGAAGCGGGATGCGCAAATAAGAAGACGCACTGATAAATGCCGTCATCAATGCAATTCTGGTTATCTGCATGGTGGATAATTTTTCCGGGACTGTTTTTTCTTTCATTTGCTCATTTCCTTTCCTGCCATCTGTTTTTTTACTTTTTCTGCTTCTTATATTGTCAACTAGTTTTTAATACAAGGTTGACAATTATTGGTTTATCATACAATACTGCTTTCCATTTGTCAATCGTGTTTTGTCTGCCCATTTCCCTGTAGAAGCCCTTCCTGCCGCATGAACGCTAACAGTCTCCGGGCATCCTTTTTCTGGGTGGCTATGGATGGATGATACATATACGCCATACCGTCCTCCTTTACGTTGTGATAAGGCAGCTCCACCGCATAAATCCCTTCCAGCCCGTCCCTCCTTACTTTATCCGCCACCTGTTTTACATAAGGAAAAACCCTTTTGCACAGCGTTCCCAGCACACAGATAATCACGCTGTCCGGATGATAATGCTTTAACCGGTACAGAAAATCTTCATAGGCATGCAAAAATCCGGCAAGAATCTCTTCGTCGCCCAGATGCCAGGAATCATTGCTGCCCAGATTGACAAAAATGTACTGCGGCTCAAATTCCCCCGCTTCAAGCTTCTTTTCCCTGTTCAAAAACCAATTCACATAGGGATACAAACGGGGAATATTTTCTCCCGGATTTCCGCTATATCCCACAAACATCCCGTATCCCGAAGCGGCTATCCACCTGGCATTCCAGTTCATCTCCTTCGCCATAAATGCGGCATAGCTGCACTCTCCGTCCTCGTCCCGGATGGTATATTCACTTTCCGGCTCTCCGTGTACGCCGTATCCACAGGTTATGGAATCCCCGATAAATTCCACCTTCACCCGGTTATCCGGCGTATTCTCCCGGCGGATGAGTTCCCCGCCGTCAACCCTTATCCGCTGTAAGCCGGCATAGGACATTGCCGCCTCGGTAAGCTTAACAATACAAATTTCATGAATCCCTGCCGCATCGATTTCCCCTATCGGATACCAGCCCTCCCGTTTATCCAAAACCAGCTCCGATACCCTGTTTCCGTCTATATAAATCCGCAGTCCCGGCCGGTTTATCTCCTCATTTTCACCGGTGACAAAATACATTGCCAGCGAACCGCCCTGGGCTCTTAACGACACACTGCTGTTCGTATAGCCCAGATAACAGGTTCCCTCTTGTTTCAATATCCGTCCCTCCCATTTCAGAAAGGCTTCCGTTTTACTATCCATAAAATATTCTTTCATTTTCCCTCTCTCCTCAGCTTCCCTTTCATTCCAGCCAAACAGCCGGCAAAAAATATTTTAAATATCGAAAATTTTTTCATAAAGTACTTGCATTATCCCCCCTAAATGGTATATACTTTAGAAGTTGTGATAAGCATACTTTTCCGAACAGCATATGACGGGAAAGAAATGCAGCACATATCGGGGCGTGGCTCAGTTTGGTAGAGCGCTTGGTTCGGGACTAAGAGGTCGCAGGTTCAAATCCTGTCGCCCCGATTTTTCTGTCAATAACTATCTGACGCAAATGAAAAGCGTTGTTACCTGTACCGTACACCGTAACAACGCTTTTTTCATTTAATTATTGATTATTTCCCGCTCACGCTTTACCTACAGAACCGAATAATTCCATCTTTTCCTTAACGGTCGCTTTGATTGCCTCTGCACCCGGAGCCAGCAGCTTACGCGGGTCAAAGCCCTTACCCTCTAAGTCCTTACCTGCTTCGATATACTTACGGGTAGCATCCGCAAAGGATAACTGGCACTCCGTATTTACGTTAATTTTAGCAACGCCAAGAGAAATTGCCTTCTTAATCATATCCTCGGGAATACCTGTACCGCCGTGTAATACTAAAGGCATGTCCCCGGTCTTCTGCTGAATTGCCTCTAACGTATCAAAGCTTAAGCCTGCCCAGTTTTCCGGATATTTTCCGTGAATATTACCGATACCTGCTGCCAGCATGGTTACGCCTAAATCGGCAACTGCCTTACACTCATCCGGGTCAGCACATTCACCGGCGCCTACAACTCCGTCCTCTTCACCGCCGATGGAGCCTACCTCGGCCTCAAGGGAAAGTCCTTTTTCCTTACAAATGGCTACTAATTCCTTTGTCTTTGCCACATTCTCCTCAATCGGATAATGGGAGCCGTCAAACATAATAGAAGAAAAACCTGCTTCTATACATGCCTTTGCACCTTCATATGAACCGTGGTCTAAATGAAGCGCTACCGGAACCGTAATTCCCAGACTGTCTACCATTGCGTCTACCATTGCGGCAACGGTTTTATAACCTGTCATATACTTTCCTGCACCCTCGGATACACCAAGGATAACCGGACTGTTTAACTCCTGTGCGGTTAAAAGAATTGACTTTGTCCACTCAAGGTTATTGATGTTGAACTGACCAACCGCATACTTACCGGCTTTCGCCTTTTTTAGCATTTCTTCTGCTGATACTAACATAAAAAATATTCCTCCGTCTTCTTAAAAATTCACAGGTAAAATATGGTACCTGCACACCTGTGTTGATTATACCATTTTACTTCGAGTGAAGCAAGCATTTGTCAGCCAGATATCTCCACAGGGCACGAAGCCCCGCCGCTAATATCATGCCGGCAAGCACACCGGCAATATTTACCAGCATCTCTACCAGACTGCAATGTCTTTCCGGGATAAACAGCTTGCCGGTTTCGGAAAAAACAGCCAGCGCAATGCCGGAGCCCGCCGAAAGCAGTGCAGCCATCCTTTTCCGTTTAACTAAGACCGCCAGCGCCGGCATACTGATTATGCCGTATAAAAAAAATAAAACAAAATGCGCTGCAAAACGAAACCGATTATCCCACAGAGCAACCGTCTGCCAGTCCGGGACCTGCCTTGTCATCCATTCTAACACCCGCTCCGTAAAATGCCGGCTGGTTTCCGCCGTCTCCTGCCCGCCTTGAAAAGAGAGGAAAAGCACCAGCGCTACCCAGCCCAATAATAAGATTAGTGCACCATATTTTTTCATCATCCGCTACCTATTTTAATAACATAAAGATACCCACTATAATTGCCACCAGCATAACAGAAAGAAAGATAATCAGGCCGGTTTCTCCGTGACTGTCCCCGTTCTGTGACTGGGATACCGTTACCGTCTGTCCCTCCTGTTTCTCCTCTGAAATGGTCTTCTCCCCGTCCGCTGTTTTGTTCTCCTTAACGGTATCCTCAGTTTCGTTTTCCACCGTCGTATCTTCCGAAACGGCTTCCTCCATTGTCTGCCTTACCGGATTCTCTGCCTGCTCTTCCGAAGTCTCCGCTTCCGAAGAGGAAGCCTCCGTACTGCCCTTTGCCGGCTCCTTTCCCTTATCCGTTTTTTTCTTTTCCCTCGGGTCTTTTGCGCCAATCGGTCTTCCTGCATCCTTATCCCCGCCGCCATTTTCTTTCTCTGTGGATGCTTCCTCCGTCGTGTTGTCCGTAATTCCCAGCTCCTCATCAAACTTTCCGTCTAAATAATCCTGATATGCCTGGCTGGCGCCGCCGGCATCCGGCGAGTATCCATGTGCGGACAGCCATGCCTTTGCCTGCGCCTTTTCCTCCTCCGTATACGCACGGGAAGAAAACGGGATTCCCAGACCGAAAAGCAGGATGAGTAAACCGGTTAACATCAATAAAATAATATTTCTTTTCATTTGTTCCCTCGTCTTATTTTTCATATATTAACTATACTGCAAAAAGAGAGAAGAAACAACCCCGTTCAATCCTGTTTCTTCTCTCTATCTTTGCTGCTTGTATATCAGCTTTCTCTTTTGTACAATATAATCATATAAAATATTCCTTTTCATTTCAATATTTATCCCAAAAAAGTCCGCCGTTTTTCCCGCCTTTTCTTCCTTTTTCCGGTTTCTTTCCATTAACTCCGGAATTTTTTTCTCCCTGTCTTGCATCCCGGACTTTTCTATTCCTTTACTACCGCATATGCCTTTCCCTGCTCGTCCGCCTGAACGGAATACCATTCATAGATTCTGCTTCCCCTGCTGTAATTCCCCTCTAATTTACCGCTAATCCTATACTGGAACGGCTTTCCGGCTTCCACTATCGTAAAATCCTCCTGTCTCCTTCCATCCTTTTCCGAAATGCGAAGCTGCATTCCCGCTGCCTCAATCCTTTCCGGAAACAGTATTTCCATTATTTCCCCTCCCTGATAATCCGCCGCCAGCAGATACGGGTTTTCCCCGTTTCCGATGATTGGAATCTCTTCCATCGGTTCTCCCGTCAGCATAATCCGTTTGTATCCGGCAGGCAGAATATAGCGTTCATCAGGACAAAGCCTTACGGAAATCAGCAAAAAACCTGCCCGGTTGTCCAGCAGCAGCCCCGGCAGGACAGTTACCTTTTTTGTCTCCCAAAAATCCGCAAGGGACAGCCTGCAGCTCCGTTCCGCATAACCGATACCCGCTGCTTTTATTTCAAGCTCTTCTTCCTTAATCTCCGGAAAGACATAATATCCGTCCTCCTTTTTCGCCAGCGGCGAAAATCCGTTGATTCGGATTAAAAGCTCCCCCTGCTCCAGCCTTCTGTTGGTCAATGCATCCTTAAGCTCTACGCATACGTTTATTCTTCTTTCCATGCTGTCCCTCATCTTTTTACTCCATCTTCGTAAAATAAATCTCGATATCCTGTTGATTTTCCTGACGGCAGTACCGGTCGCACAAATTCAGATATTCCTTCGCCGCCCTGTCTCTCCTGAACCGTTTCAACACTGCAATGAATTTCCGGCGCGCCTCCGGAAAATCCTTCATGCAGTATAACTCCACACCCTTTTCAAAATCTGCCTTTGTGGCGTTCTTTAATTCCTTCTCCTCCTCGGCATCCCCGTCGTATACATCATAAATCCGGTCGGTATACCCGGTATAGCTGTTATGTAAAAATCCCAGATTCCGGACATGATAGGTATCATAAAACCCGGGAATATTATCGGCGGCAGTCCGGGTAATCAGAATATGTGCCTGATACCGGCAGGCAATCTGCTGCAGCCAGCAGGCAGCATCCTTGTATTGGGAAAACATCACCGCCGCCATCCGCATTTCCTGCCCCACAATGCCAAGTGTAACTTCACCATAGGCAATGCCTATTCCCGCCTGATTTTTTTCTATCTGCTTCTGCCGTGCCATCCGGTTAAGGGTCTGGCATATCGCAACCGCTCCCGACAGCGCCGCCTCACCCTTTTGCTCAAACAGCGCCGTAAACCCGGCGTGCTGAAATCCCTCTATCATTCCTCCTCTGTCCGCCACCGCAGGAACGCTTACCCGCAGCACCCGGTTAATGGAATCCACCATCTCCGTTGTGCTCTTTTTCCGGATTGTCGTGGCAAACTCTGCCATCTGCAGGGAAAACACGGTGAGCATGGCGCTTTCGGCATCCCCCGGCTTTACCTCCACAATACTTTTTTTCTTCAACAGGGTTAATATCTTCGACGGTACATATTTGTAATAGGCATCGCTTAATATCTGCATTTCTCCGATATTTTCCGCTATATGCCTGGACATCCGGTTAAAAACCTCCGTTATTTCACTAAGCTCGTCATGCCCCCTGACCGGGGTTTCATAATGAAAATTTCCCCTTTCTATCTGCTCCGCATGCTCCTGCAGGCGGTACACCGGACGCAGAACGGAAAACCATACCATGAAAAAAAGAAGGAGTAAGCAGAGCAGGGCACAGGCGCCGAAAATGATTCCCCCGGAACCGTCGTTTTTTGCCCGCCGAATCATCTCCATGGTTTCCTTTGCCATGCCCTCTTCCTTAAAATCCACACCCACAAAGGCGATTACCTCTTCCCGTTCATCCAGAACCGGGACATATACCGAATCCAGCTTTTCGCCGTTGCTAACCATCCGGTCAAAACCCGTGCTCGCCTCTTTGGATGCCAAAACCTCTGACAGCCCGGGATAATTCGCCTTTAAATTACTGTTTTCTCCCAGTCGATGATTCCAAACTGCCTCCGTCCCCTCCTTTTTCAAATCAAAAATGTATTTCCCGCTTTCCTCCGTCTCCACGGTTACCACATACAGGTAATACACATTAGCATTTTGCAAAAGCTCCGTCATTTCACTGATAAGGCTCCCATAGCCTTTATCCTCCTCGCCGGTTTCCATATAATGCCGAAGCCCTTCTTCATTTACCATGCCCTCCACTACCCGGGCAACGGAAATGGCATAATTGAGCTGCCGTTCCGCTTTAAGACCGTTAAACCGCTGATACAATACTGCCGACACCATCAGCAGGATAAGTCCGATAAACAGCAATGTAAATTTAATCCTTAACCCAAATTTTATCTTCATCTGTCCGACCTTTCTATGTAGTGGAAATGGTTAATGTCCCCGGATTGGAAATCTGTATTACCCCGCCATAAGCACAGCTTAATTTCGATGTTCCGGTTAACGCCGGCTTATTAGTAATCAGCACCTTTGTGCTTCCGGGCGCCCAGGGCGCTACAATCACCGGTATGCACGGCATCGGCGTCAGCACGCCCAGCGCTGCCGCCGTGGCGGAAGCCACTGCCGGATTCGCCGGACTGCTGCACACGCCAAAGGGCAGAATATTTTTCATCGGCACATTATCCATAACCGTTGCCAGCGGCATCGTGGTCAGTGTTTTATTTTCCGGCGTAACCATAAGCACCGAGGGCGCCATACCAAAGGAGCAGGCGCACATTGCACCTCCGCAAACCATATTTCCCATAAGTCAACCCTTCTCCTTTTCCACAAAATCCATCCGGATATCGGTAACCCGCTTTACCGCTTTTCTTCTCGACGACGGTATTTCCACCGGTCCGATTTTACAATATAAAGCGGTGCGCATAGGCCTTTCTAAGCCCGACCATATCCTTGCTTTTTCTTCAAAATCCATATCCAGCAGTATAATCTCCTCCTCTGTCCCGTCCAAACGATGAGTATCCCCAAGCATTTGCAGCAGTATGTCCAGTATCCGGATTTCCTCCTCCACCCTGTATTTTCTGTCACTACCGGAATAGGGGATAAGCATATAATACAAATCGTAATAATAGGACGGATACCGCAGTTCGGCTGCGCCGGCTGACACCATCCGGGACTGCGGAATATCCGGATTTTTTCTGATATCATACAAATAGACACAAAGGGTAAGCTGTTCATTTTCGCCGGGTATGCCTGTTCCGATTTGCTCCTTTCCGATATCAAGCTCTCTCTCTAACGAAACCCGGAGAAGCTCCAACAGCCTGTCTCCCACCCCGGAAATTTTAAAATGTGCTCTCTCCATTCTGCCACTCCTCTCCTGTTTTTCCGGCATCCTCCAAAGCGGGGGTGACCAGAATATTGTTTCTGAACTCTCCCTCCTGGGTTACCTCTCCGGTAAGGGGATTATATAACTTTCCGGTTCCGTGGTATTTTCCCAGTAAAAAATTACCCTCATATTTCATTTCCCCGTCCCGGGTATATAAAATACCGTAACCGTCATACTGTCCGTACCGGAACTCGCCCTCATATAATTTTGCCTGTGTATTTTTGTCATACAGCTTGCCGCTTCCATAAAACAAACCCCGGAAAAAACCGCCCTCATAAAGTATGTTTCCGGTTTCCACGTCAAAGAGCTTTCCCTCCCCTTCAAACCGGTCTCTGGCAAAGCTGCCGATATAGCGCACCCTGCCCTCTTCGTCATAGGCCGTTCCCTGCCCCTCCTTTTTATCCTTTACAAAGCTTCCCTCATAGGTCAGCTTTCCCTCTTCGTCATACAGCTTTCCCTCGCCGTTTTTCTCGCCATCCAGCACGTTTCCGATATACATTACGGAACCGTTTTTGTAATACAAAACGGTATCCCCGCCGATAAACCTTCCTTTTGCGAATTCCCCCTTTGCAAATACCTCGCCGTGTTCATACAGCGTTCCCTGTCCCTCATATTCCCCATCCAGAAATTCTCCCCGGTACAGCACACTGCCGTTTTCCATATACAGGATTCCCATCCCGTGGTAAAGACCTCTGGAAAATTCGCCGACATAGCGTTTTTGCCCGTTGGCATAAAAGCTCTTTCCCGTCCCCTCGTATTTTCCCTTTGCAAATTCCCCCTGATAAATCAGTGTTCCGGCCTTATCGTAACTGCTTCCGGTCCCTTCAAATACCCCTGCCGAAAAATAACCCTCATACTGTTGTTTCCCGTTCTCATAATACAGAATCCCCTCCCCCTCATACCGGTTCAGGGCGAAACCTCCCTGATACTTCGGTGTCCCACTGGGATAATACTCAATCCCGTTTCCCGAGTACAATTCTTTCTCAAAGCCCCCCTGATAAAGTAACCGTCCCTCATAATCGTACAGGAATCCCTGCCCTTCAATCCTGCCCTCCTGCAGGCTTCCGGCAAACAATAAATGTTCTCCCTCCAAATCCGCTGTCAGCTTCACCTTTCCGGTATACCCCAGCCTTTCCTCCGCATTCACATACATGGTTTTCGTAAACCATCTGGGAAAAAGATTTTTTTCGATATACGGATAAAGGATTCCTTTCCAGAATAAAGGAACAAAGGTAAGTGCCAGAATGATTCCCAGCACCAGTTTTTTTCGGACATAATACCTGCCGAGCCGAAAATAATCCTTTTTTGTCATGTTTTCCTCCCTGCCCATCACTCAATCTTCAGCGTTCCGATATATTCAAACACAATCCCCTGCTCCTCCTGTCCCTCTTCCTCTTTATTCCGGATTTCTTTCACCAGCACCGCCACCAGCAGGAGATAAGCGGTAAAAAGCAGCAAAAGCTTCAATATATCCGCCGCATGCCCCAGACCCTGCAGGAACCGGTTTTTCATCCGTAAAATACCGGATTCATATTCCTCCGCCTCTTTCGGCATTGCGTCATATACAGCAGTATACGCTTCATAAATGGCAAAAAAATCTTCCGGGATATTTTTCTCCAAATCCTCTATCAGCTTTAACAGCATGCGGCTTATCCCCTGCTCCGTCTCCCGCCGGAACAACGTGCGCAGCAGCCGTGCCGTCTCCCGGTTAACCCCCGATTGTCCTGCCTCTGTATCCCCGATTGTCTCCCATTCATAATCGAAGGCAATCTCACCGTTATTTACCAAAATCCGGTCAGGCTGCAGCATCTGGCAGACCAAAAAATCCGGCAGCGTCCATAACAGCACCTTCTCCAATATACGCCGCCCGATAGCGATTCTCTGCTCCAAATCCGTTTCCTCCTGCGCCAGCAGCTGCGAAAGCGGCTTCCCCTGTTGACGGTAAAACACTACATACAATTCTCCCTTTTGGGTAAAGCTCCCCCTGTAGTCCTCAAATACCCTGTTCTCCTTTAAAGCGAAAAACAGCGGAAGAAGTTTTTTTACCTCCTGCTCTCCACGAAAATGAAGCAGCGTATATTCTTCTTTGTCCCCCTGCCGGCACCTTAGGATTTCATGCCCCTGCTGCATCTGCCGTATATGGATAACCTCAAATTCCTCATTTAGCGCCTGAATAACCAATTCCATTCCCCCATCTGCTAGAGAATATCCCGTACAATGACAAAGGCAGCCGCCTTTAATGCCGTATTCTCCATGCTTTCCGCAATAATTTCATATACTCCGGACTGATTCGGTGCCATATAATAACCGTTGGCATCTATGGTCCCCCCCTCCGCCTCTTTCACCGTCCATTTAATGTGCTTTTGTACTTCTTCTCCGATTACCGCCTCAAAATACTGTCCCTCCCGAATCTGTATGTTGGCAATATCCGGTTTTATGGACATATATGCCGTTTTCTCCTGATTCGGTTTTCCTTCGCCTTTTACCGCCATCCAGAATATCCGGAGCCGTTTCGCCTCAACCTGTTCAAGGCAGTTTATCCCGATAACAAAGCTCCCCCTTGCCATGTTCACCTTTGCCGCCAGCTCCACCTTCGGGCACCCCGCATCCGTGAAAACATTCTGGCTTCCGCATACCACCTGGCTGTTTTCCTGAATACCTCTGGAAAGCCCCAGTGAAACATAAACGTCGCCCAGCCCCAGCTCATGGACAATCTCCTCCGAATAAAAGCGCTGCCCGGGAAGCCCCCCGATTCCCAATTCAATCATTGCGCTTCCCATGCGCATCTGCATTCCCGGATTCACCGATACTCCCCGCCCGGACATTCCCGCCAGCCGGTCTGCTGCCTGTGTCTCCTCAGGCTTTTTTCGCAGCCTGAAAGCCTCCATTGTCCCGCTTAAGACGTTATTCCACACATACTGCTTGTAGGGAAGATTCTCTATCCCCTCGATTACATAGGTGTCCCCAGCCCGGATGACCTCCAGCCTGGCAAGATAAATGGGCTGCTCCTTATCTTCCTTCAATATGTCCTCCATTGCGGCGGCATAGTAATTTTCGACTATCGTGCGCTGTACCTCCCTGCCGGTAATCCATATGGTAAAGCTTCCGCTGACCGGCTCTCTCTTCGTATCCTGCCCCACTGTCAAGGAAAAACTATCCCGCACTACCTCCATGCGTCCCTCCACATTTTCCACCGCTTTAGCGCGAATCCGGTATTTTATCCGGTAGCTGCCGGCAGCGGGAAATGTATTCTCGTCAAAGGAAACGGTAACGGCGCTGTTCCCCTCCGACTCCATGCAGGTCAGGGATAATTGGTAGGAAAAAGACACCGGCGCAGACGGCTCCGTTTTTTCCACCAGAACCGTAATCTCCTCCTCCGTACCGCTTCGCATATATTTCGGCGTCCTCTGCCGAATCCGTATTTCGTCTCCCGCATATATGGTTCTGGTGTCCTCGTACAGGGCGGTAATCCGCTCCCCCTCCTGCTCCGGCTCCTCCGCCGTCACAAACAGCTTATACCCCTCAGCAAATTTATTGAACTCCTCCTGCTCATCATTTACTCTGGTAATGCTGTGTACCGGGTTCTCCATGCGCTCGTCATAGGCAATACACAGATACAAATTCTGACGCTCCTCTCCCAAGGCGCTGCATTCGGAAAATCCCTTTACGGAGGAAAGCCTTTTCGTCACCGGCTCCGGCACCACAATTTCCCGTCCCGAATAATCCAGCGCCAGTCCGCTTTCCAGAGAAAAAGTAAAATCATCCACCTCCACCACCTGCATACCGCATACTACTCCCGTGCCATAGAGGAAACGGTTTAACATTCTCCGTTTATCATTCATATAGCGCTGCTCCGTTTCAAAGTCATCCACGCTCAGCAGCTTTCCATAAAAATATCTGTTCCGCTCAAAGGGAAAAAAGTTTAAATTCTTCACCGCCAGTCCTCCTCTACTGCTTATCTCCAATCACAGAGATATACGGGGTAAGCCCGTTACCGTCTAATTGTACATTCCGATAGCTGCCGAGACAGCTGTTAAGCCCGATATAAGTATATCTGTCTAAAAAAATATACGGCTCTAACACGACTAACCGGCACTCCATATAAGCCGGCGCCGCAAGGCGGATAATCTGCTGTAAAACCGCCGTTTCCTGCCGGTCAGACACCGCTCCCTGGGGAAGGATAACGGTAATGACATAGGCATTCCCGCCGTACAGCCTTTCCATAATTGCTGCCCTTTTTATTTCTGTCTGCGCACACTGTGTCTGATAACTCTCCACAATAAATGGGCTACAGCCTGTATAGAGAGCCACCATTTCTTCCATATACTGCCTTGTTCCCCGTATGCCGCAAAGCCGCTTTCCGTTTTCCACCAGATAAATCAACTGTTGCTTATTCCAGACCGTCACGTTTTCCATCGCAAACCAATCTGCCATCCACTCCAGCAGTTCCGCATCGGCATAAGCCGGATACAGCATATGGGGAACCGCCGAAATCCTCTGGCTCATATCGTAATATATCCATTGGAAAATGCTTAGGTAACGGAACAGGAAATCATTCTTTCCCGCCTGTTCCCGATAAAGCTCTGGCAGATAATCAAGCCACGAATCCCATTGAAAAAAAATCTGTATTTCCGGCAGGTCCTCCGGCATCCTCTCCTTATCCCAGCCGACAATACGGACGCCGGCATATCTCCCCGCCATCCGGGTCAGCAGACAGTCCAAGCCGCTGTCCAGGCAAAGGGCTTCCCCGGAGGAAAACAGGCTCTCTTTCTCTTCCGCCGTAAAAAAGAATATCTTTATCCCGTCGCTTTTTTTCTCTTTCCAACGCACGGCAAGCCTTGACCACTGCGTACCTTTCCCGCCACTGTCCAGTGCTCTGGAGCAAAGGCAGCCATCCTGCCGGATATAATCCTCCGGTTTATTTAATATAAAATAACTCATCTTATTTCCCTTTATCCCTCCGCCGCCGGAATACACCGTATTTTCAGTTCCTCCAAATATGCCATGCCATAGAAAGGTAAATGAATATCGTGATTGTCATCCCGAAAAGCCCCCCTGCCTTTAGCCTGAAGCGTCAGCTCCCGAATCCCCTCCGTTTCCGGCAGAGAATCGATATACCCAAATAAGTGACCGTATACAATGGTTTTCCCAAAGTCCGTTTTTTCGTCAAAATAACTTCTAACCCGTTCTTCTATTTTCTCTTTCCCGTCCGGATAACGGCTCTTCACCATGATTTCCAGCCGCATATCAATGCGGATATACTCCGGTTTTTTCATGATAATCCGGGTGCCCAGCATTTTCCGCTTCTCCAGAAAACGCATTACATTTTTTTCATATCCGCTGCCCCTTAATACTCTCCGGTTATTGGTAAGGGGCTGCACCACTGCCTCAAGGCTGTTTTCCTCTACTTTGGACGAACACACCCTCGCCCGCTTAATTCTAAGCCCCGGCGTCCTTTTGATTATTTCCACATAATCCTCATGGGTCACTGCCCTGTGCTTTTCCTGCATTTCCCGCCGATACCGTTCAACGCAGTCCTCTACTGTCTCCCCATATCTTCCGCCTGCTGCCGGAAACGGATTATTCAGGCTCTTTACCCCTGTCTCCTGTAAAAAACCCGTCATCTGGTTCCTCTGGATATTTCCGCCAGTCCCCTGACAGACGGCATAGGCGATTATTTCTATATCGCCCCTCGGGATAACCCCCTGCCTTCCATCCCCGAATTTCAGAATCCCCTTTTCCTCTTCCAAAACATAGCATCTGTCCATGCAGCCTGCCTGGGCAAAATCCTTCACCGGAAACCACGGCATATAACGCCCCGGCGTTTCATCATCCGCTGTCCAGACTGCAAACTCTTTCCCCAGTACATTTTTGTCAGGCAGGAAAAACTGCTGTCCCGGCATTCCGTCTGCCCGAAGGGTAAATGCACCCGTATCCCTTTCCGGACAATCGGATACCAGACAGACGCAAGCCTCACCGGACATTTCTGCAAAGACCTCCTTTGCGAAAACAAAATGACGGTTTCCCTCATCATAAACAGCAAACTTTGCCGTCTGTTTATATCCCTCCTCCGTCCGGAGAAAAACCCGTGTATCGCCATGAACGGCATTCCACGAATCACAGACAATTTCGTAAAATTCCTTTTCGCCAAGGGTAATCCGAAACTCCCGGCATTCCCGCACCGTATCCCTCTGGACAAAGGGAATCCTGTTAAAGCCAATCCCGCCAATTAACGGCGCCGTATCATACTCCCCCCACACCGTTATTCTTAATTTGTATGCCTCCCCCGTCCTTTCCATCCTCTCCCCGATGCAAAACTGCAGCATCCCCGACTGTAACAGTCCAAAGGTGGTGTCTTTAATTATTTTACCGTTCCGGTATCCGTTCCCGTCACTATATTCCAGCTGCAAATGCACCAGTGGAATAAATTCCTCCGAATCTGCCGCATTTCTTTTCACCGAATAATTATCCTCCAGACGGAAATACAGTGTGTGGACAGTCTTTTTCTCCAGCCGGTCCCGCAGACGTATCTCATAAGCCGCCCCGGATTCGGGATTCTCCCCAAAAGGATAAAACGGCAGCTCCGCATCCGGAATAATGAGATTATCCTTTTCCAGATAAACGGATTCCGCTGCTTCAAAAATTATCTTTCCAGCAGCCGCCTTTGTTCCTTTCCTTAATGTAAACGGGCGCCCTACGCCTGCTGCGACCGCCACCACCGCCGCCGGTTCCATTCCGGCAGGGCTCATTCCCAGCAGATGCAGAAAAGCCAGCCGATGCGACCGTCCAAGCTGCTCAAGATGAAACTGCTGCAGCTCGGTCATATAGGCAAACAACTCCAGTAACGCCATACCGCTGTCCGCCGGATTATAATTTGTCCATGCGGGATAACGCCTGCTTATTTTTTCCCTCGCCCTGCCGGCTATCTCCTCAAAGCTTTGATTTTCCTGTTCCTCCCATGGAAGCATACACATTTTCCTTTCACTCCGGAATAATCTCTATCTCATGTTCCCCGCCAATTCCCAGTGCATAAAGCCGGGAATCCGTTTTGTCCTTCAGGCTTAAATTCTTTATATACAAAATCTCATCCATCTGGCTGCACACATTCTGAAGCTGCGGCACAGAGGGCAGAACACCGATTTTCCACCCTTTTTTGTCAAAATTCCCGGTTACCGGATGAACAAACGCATTGATTTCCCGACTAATTTTTTCCTTTAACAGATAAAGCTTTGCCGTTTTTTTTACGACAACGCTCATATGCACGTTAACGGCAATCCATTCCGGCTCCACAATGTGAAGCCTGCCCTCATCATATATTCCCCGCTCGATATGGGGCAGCAGGCTTTCCAAAATCTCTTCCTCTATCTGTTCAGCAGACAGCCCGCTCTCCGTATCCGGCAAAACTGCCAGCGTAATATGTCCCGGCATCCTTTTCCCGCATTCATCCCTGCCGGGAAAACACTTTACCTGAACTATGTTTCTCACCCTGCCATAAACCAAATCCTCGAAATCCCCCGGTGTTACCGCCCTGTCCTGATGCCGTAAAAAAGCAGAAAACCGCTTTACCGCCTGCCCCCGGTTTTCTCCGTCCCAGCCTCCTGTTATCGGCTCCGGATTTGTCACCTTACTGATAAACCCGATACTGCGCTCCATCCCATAAATGCCACCGGAGGGCAGGACGCCGTATTTACCGCTTCCCCTTTGTGCTGTAACCGCTGCGGCATTTATATAAATTCCGGTAAGCACCGGAAGAGCTGCTTCCGCCTCTGTTTGCACATCCTTTTCCTGGACAATCCGAATCCAGAACCCCGTCTGTCCAAAAAATTCCTGTCTTAAAAAGGTATGTGCGGTATACAGGGTAACCGTCCCCGTTTTCGTAAAATCAGCGGTTGTGTCCTCTGCCTTCAATCCGCTCCATCCTGCTTTCCCGTAATATTCATACCGATACCGGATGCCGGCCTGCTTCTTCATTTTTTCTGGCACAAACAAAAGGCAGATTCCCTCCTCGTTAAGCGGTCCCGAAAAAGAGAGATAGAGCATCTTTCTATCCGGAAACCGTTGAAAAAACGGCGTAAATTCTCCGGCGCATTTTATTTCCTCCGTCACCATCCCGTTAACGGCAAATGCACGTTCCGGCAAAATATTCGTTTTTTCATACCGGTAATCCAAGCGCAGATTTTTTATGCAGGGCGTAATATAAATTCCGTCCATCGCATATAGATTGACTATTTTGGAAATCCGGAGCCGTATACAATAGCTCTCCTTTGCCGCCATCAAAAAAGGACAGATATCCTCCGGGCACAGAAAGCTTACGGTAATATGCTCCTTTTCCCGTTTCACCCGGAACAGGGCTTCTTCCCCCTTTGTGTCCGGTATCCGCGTCCATCCAAGCCCGTTATAATATTCCCAGACCACCGAATGAATCAGAATATCTACCGGTTCCGGCTTTTGAAATGCCGACTGGGGCATAATATTCCGCCACTGAACAGGATATTCCGGAGATTTCAGTTCCCCGGGAAAGCTTAAAAATTCCAAATCGAAATCCATCCGCAACGCCGCCCCTTTTTTGGAGAACGCCTCGTCGCAGGCTATATATACCTCCGCATAGGGATACGGCTTTTCCCCGAAGGGCAGAAAGCTTTCCTTGTCCAGCTCCATTATCCCGTCATAAATCATCTCCGGCAGAAGATAACTTCCGGCAGAGGCAAGGGAAATCCCCGGAAAAACCACTTTGCTTTCCGGTTTCATCGCACCGGTCTCCATACGAATCCAGAAGCTTTCCGTCCCCTGTATATCCGTCTTTGCCGACGGCGGCATCTGCCTGTTTTTATACAGGTATACTCTTCCCTCCTCATACCGGAAATCGGAAAAATGGACAAAGCCCTCCTCACTGTAATATGACCATACCGCCTCGTTCATCAGAAACCGGTTAAGCTCTTCCCGTCCGCAGTACCGTAAAACCGGAAAGTCAAGAATAATTTCCCCCTCCGTCTTTATCGAAAAAACCGTTCCGTGTCCCAGATAAAAGACATGGGACTGCTGATTGTTTACCGCTGTTTCCATTATGGGAAACTCCAGAGGCGGACTGATATAATCTGCCTGCCCGTCGACAAAATATACCTTTTCCAGTCTTGCCGACGACACATAGATATCCTCCTGTGTTTCAAAGAAAACAGTCTTTTCCTCCCCGCCGCTTCCAAGCACCCTTGTCCCGCTGCCCACCGGCACCCCGGGAACCTCCTCATTGACATTGGGAAAGACGACATAACCCTCTGCCTCCTTTCCCGGCAGGCACTGTGCCCCCAGCAGATTATAAAACTCTATCCGGTATCTTTCCGGCAGAGCATTAAATCGTCTCACCGTATCATCCATCATATCGGCAAAGAGAGTGGCGAGAGCCGTTCCCATATCCGGATATTCCGGATTAAAGCTCCAGTTCCCGGTATAGGCAGCTGCCATACGTTCTATTTTTTCTATTGTTTTCTCCGATGTATCCCGGTAAAAATCAGGCATTGCCAACTTTTATTCCTCCTAATTTATCTTCACCATAGAGCCTTTTATCTCGGTGACTGCGCTGCTGTTTATCTTGAGAGAACCCTCCGCTTTCATCTCGGTTACGTTTCCCTTTATCTCCAATTTCTGTGCCTGTATCTGCATATTCTGTTTACCCTTTTCCTCTATTTTGTCCGCTTCCAGTAAGACCTTTCCGCCATTTCCGTCAACTACTATCATTTCCTTGTCTCCTGCGGACAAGATAATTTTTTTGTCTGCCTTTAAGGTCAGCGTTCCCTTTTCCCCGTCAATCTGTAGTCCGTTTTTTTCCTCCTCATCAAATACGGTTATGGTTTTTTTCGCATCATCCAGCGTAATGTTAAGCTTTCCATTTGTATGTATCTGTACCTTCCCCGCATCTTCCTCATCGCAAAAAACAATTTCATGATTCCCCTTTGTCCGGATTCTCTTCACCACATTTTTCTCTCCTGCGGTGTCCGCCGGCAGGGCGTCCACTTCATTCCACATGCTTCCCATGACAACCAGGCTGTTCACGTCCCCGGCCAGGCTTCCCACAATCACCTCCGTATCAATTTCCGGATGAAAGTAAAATCCATATCCTGCCCCGCAATACGGCTGAACCACCGGAAGCCATTTCGTACTGTTTTTTCCCTCTTCCCCGGTCAGCAAATCAACCAGAACCTTTCCGGGATGCTCCTCGTCCCAGTTCTGCTTTACCACTGCCCGCATCATCCCCCGGTACCGGTTTTCCTCTGCACCGCCCGCCTCTCCGGCTGTTAAACGGTCACCCCTTTCCCCCACGGAAAACGACGTGATAAATCCGTCGTGGTCAAAGCTATGGCTGACCTCTTTCAGATAATAAATGCCCTCATCGTCGGAATCGACGCCTTTAATTTTAATATATCTTCCCGGAACCAGCTCCGGAAGCCCGATAAGCGTACCCGCCGCCGTCCGGTTTTTTTCCTTTTTTTCGGATGCTTTCTTATCCAGCCAGTTCGTAAGAATCTGTGTATCCAGACCCGCGCCCAGCTCCCACTCCTCAATCTGCGTCTCCGCCGTTAAAGACGGTGTGTCGTCTCCTGTTTTAATGCTGGTCTGCGCTGTATTCCAGGTTTTATCCTCCTGGCAGCTGTAGACCTTCATCTGCCCGTTACAATAACCGCTCCCCGCCTGAAAGGAAATCAGGTTTTTCCCCCATTCCAGCTCCAAAAAGGAAGACCCCTCTTCTTCCGGCTTTTTAAAATAAACGTCCTTTCCCACCACAAAAAATTCCCGATTGCCCTTACGGCACAGCTCGTCCCGGATAAAGCGGTAGTCCGTATCGTTTTGTGTCAGCTCCTCCTTCTGCTCCACGGAATCCACATGCAGGGTATCATACAGCTTCCGGTAATTGCCCATCACCTCGCTGAAAATCTGGGAGTAGGTGTTTTCGGCATATTTATATTTTCTTCTCCTGCTTTGCATCAGCAGCTTTCTTAAGTCCAATGCGGTTACGGAAATTGCCGGCATCTCCTGATAAACGGTTTTATATTCCGCAATATATCCTTTAAATACCGTGGTAAGGCTGGAGCCATACCCCAGCGCCGCCTCAATCACCTTTCCCACACGAAACAGCTCCTTTATTTCCCCCTGCATGCTGTGTGTAGTCAAATCAAACCCATTCACAATCCGGAAGCTCAGCACCGCCGTCTGGTCTGCCGAAAGGGTAATCCGTATACTTTCCACCGCCGCTTTTTTTGCGGCAATCACATTCTCCTTACTGTTCCCGATATAAATGGCAGCCGCCGGCACACGGAAATCCTGATATTCTTTAACCAGCTCATCATAGGTGTACACTGCCGTCATCAAGTCTTTACCTTTCATCCCTATCCTCCTGCCTGCGGCGGTTAATTATGTCTGCATTTTTCTTATAACGGCGGCAGTTTCAGCCGCTGTCCCGGAAAAATGTCCAACGGGTTTAAGATGCCGTTTTCCCTGGCAATCACTTTCCATGCCTCCGAATCGCCGTATTCCTGTGCGGCAATACTCCACAGCGCTTCCCCCGCCAGCACGGTTTTTACCTTTGTCCGGTCGGGGGATTCAAAGGGCGAGGATTTCTTCCCCGTAGAGATATCATAAACAGACTTAAAGGTGACATCTAATTTTGCCTGAACCGGCTTACCGTCCGCCAGAAACAGCGTATAATTTTCCACCACCTCCGTTATCACTCCGGTGAACTTAATGCTTCCCCAGGAAAAGGTTACCTGGGGCACCCGGTGGAGCGTTCCGTCAATCAACGTCAGCTTCGCAATTTTCTTCGTCTGCTCCGTCACGTCGCTTCCGCCCTCCTGCGGATTTTCCAGCGTCGGCGGCGTATAGGTGTCAAAAATAAAAGTAACCTTTAAGGTTGTACTGTTTCCCGCAATATACTGGCCTATCGGTCCATCAAGCCCCGAAACACTCTGCTCCGCATAATGAATACTGTTCACCAGGTTATATTCCGACGGATTAAAATCCACTTGAATTTCTTCTGTCTTTCCCTCTACAATCAGGCTTGCTTTCGCCACCACATCTCCCATTTCAACGCCTTTCCGTTAATCCAAACCGTACCGCAGCCGCTCCATTCTGATTTCCTGCCGGATTTTCTCCATTACCTCGCCGGTAATTTTTTTCACGGAAACCGTCTGTATTTCTTCCTTTTCCCGCCGGTGTACATGTTCCTCCTGAAGCTCTATCTGCCTTCTAAGCCTTATCAGCTCCTCCTCATACTGTGCGAGCAGCCGCCTCGTCTCCTGCCACTCCTGCTGGTTTTTCGTCACCACACCAAGTCTTTTGAACAGATGCACCAGCTGCTTTTTCTCTCCCGGCTGGTTATAAATCTGCTCCAGCGTGCGGATAAATCTCCGGTTATCCTGATTGGTAACCGTCTGATAATAACGATTTTCATACTGTCTGATTCGCTGATAAAATTCTCTGGTAAACATCTGGCTGAACTGCCGGTAGACATCCACATTTACCGAAGCGCCCTTTTTCTTCCGATGGACAACGGATGTCCCATAATAATATCCAGGCGGTTCCTGCCGGTACCTGTCCATAATCCCTTTTGCAAACGCAATATGTTTATTTTCCATTCTACTTATCCACAATACTAAGATTGATATACACGATTTCAAATGTGTCAATCAACACCCTCCCGCTTAACGCATCCAGCTCCGCAATCTCCCACCTTGACACAAGCGCATTGTCAATGGCATAGCTTACGGCAATTTCTCCGTCCTGTCCCAGTACGGTAATGAGAATCCCCTGCTTTAAATACATGCCAGGACGCAGCTTGTCCAATACGGATTTTCCGCCCCGGTATACCCCTCTTTGCAGCTTTAATGTCTTTGTCTTCGCTGACTGCTCCGCCGTAATCTGCGTCATCCCTCCCCGCGAAATTACCTTTGTCTTCGTCTCCATTTTCAATCCGGAAACCTGGGAAAAAGCTACCTCTTGATTTTCAATCCAAACCTTAAACCGGTAATTCACGGTCAACTCATCATGTAAGCTCAATGTACTCCTCCTTATCTTAGTTTCCCGCATAAATCCTGCGGCTCTTTTTCCGCATTAAAATCCGCTTATGTCAAACGCATTCTCCGGCTCGTCATTCAACTGCCGGTTAATCCGGGAAAATTCCCTGCACCATCTGCTGCGTTCCCCATGGGGCATCTCCATAATATCGTCATGGCTCCAATGGGCGTAATAGGCAATAAATGCCGCCTCCTCATAAATCTGCTCTGCCGGATACAGAGTTATGCTCCGGCATTCATAAAATTTACCGGAACCTCTATTTCCTGGTTACAATGGGAGCAAACCGCCTTATAACAAGGAGTATCCATGGTATTTATCCTCTCGTACAAATCCTGCAGATATGCCAAATCCGCAGTGTACAGATTTTCAATCACACGGGTATCCACCGCCGGTATGGAACCTAACCGGGTGACAACCCTTGCCAGTAAAATGATGGTCAGATATCCGGGATTTTGCTGTACCCTGGAATCCTTCAACGGCAGAATCTCATCCGCAGCCGTCGCCAGCCGCATGGTTCCTGTCTTATGCATGGTTCCCGTATTATCCACATATCCCCTTGGCAGGGTAAACTCATACTCTGTCTGAAATGCCATTGCTTTTATCTCCTCCTCTTATCCTTATTTTGTCCTCGTCATGCCCTCATGCGCAATCTCTAAGGTTTCCACCGCCACCTCTGACGAGGTTGCGTTAAAATCCGGCGCCGTATATTTAGTAGGCCATGCATTGATTACCTGCCATGAAGCGGCGTCGTTGCCGTCAATATCAATTAACGTAATGGTAATGGTTTTCCGGTCCACATTCTTTTCCAGACCGGTCGCCATCCATTTGTACAGCACATCACTGTCCATAAGCCCCTGCTTCAGGGTAATGTTTCCGTATTTCTTTAGCCCCGGAACCTTTAGCGGCGTCTGTACCTTATCCCCCTCCCTGTATTCAATCACGTCAATGGAGGCGTCAAATCCGGACACTTCACTAAAGCCTCCGGCGGTCAGCCCGTCTATCTCCACCTTAAATCTAAACTTCCCATGTGGGTATCCACTTGCCATGCTTTTCACCAATCCTTTCTGCCATGCCTGCTCTTTCTCCTATCCGTTTTACTGGGTGTCTCCCGCCTTCTGGGTAATTCTGAAAATCACAAATTCCGCAGGTTTTACCGGCGCAACCCCGATTACACAGATTAGCCGCCCGTTGTCAATATCATCCTGGGACATTGTCGTTCTGTCTACATTGACAAAAAACGCTTCATCCGTAGAAGCTCCCGCTAAGGAGCCGTTTCTCCACAGTCCCGTTAAAAATACTTCAATAGTACGCTTCACCCTCACCCACAGGGTTTCGTCATTTGGCTCAAACACCACCCAGTTCGTATTTGCCTTAATGGATTCCTCAATAAAAATAAATAGTCTGCGGACGTTGATGTACTTCCATGAGTCGTCGCTGGTAGCGGTTCTTGCCCCCCAGACCCGGATTCCCATGCCCGGAAAGGAGCGGATTAAATTGACTCCCCTGGGATTTAAAATATCCTGTTCCCCTTTATTGAAGTTAAAGTCCAGTCCCACGCACGCCTTTACCACCTCATTGGCAGGTGCCTTATGTACTCCCCGTTCATTATCACTGCGGGCATATATGCCGATTACCGAGCCGGATGGGGGAATGGCAATATTCCGCTTGTCCAATGAATCGAATACAGTGAGCCATGGATGATATAACGCCGCATAATTTGTGTCAAACATCTCTCTGTGCGCAATGATATCATCAATCTTCGCCGCATTTCTCGGCATATCCAGTACGGCAAAACGGCTGGCGAGATTCTCACAGTGCGCTGTCAGATTCAGCTGTACATTGGCGTCCGTCACCCCCGGCACCGCCATGATGGAAACCACATCGTTATCTACAAACGCCTGTATTCCGGTTCTCTTTCCAGCACCGTTATCTACCCCGATAAAGCTGTCTGCGGAAATTGCCCCGATGGAGCCGTTAGCTCCTCCGGCAAAGGACATCCTGACATCCTTTGCGTTTTCGTCTCCGGCAATCTTAATAAAGGGCGAAACTGCCTGTTCCTCTTCCGTCTCTGTGACCTCCACGGTAATCAAATCCGACTTTTCCGTCTTCTTTCCAATATAATTTGCCTCACTGATATTAAAGGACACATTTTCATAGACCTCGGTAATATCGTCAAACCTGACCTCCAGGTTAAATTCACAGGTCATAATTACCCTTTCCGGCAGCAGTCCGTCATCCACAATCCCGTCGTCAAAATCGGCGGCAAATTCCAGAATATTGTCCTGGCATTTTACCACCCTGTTATAGCCTGCAATTTTCGTCTCCTTTTTCCCGTCTTCTCCCGTCGTCACCGTCTCCTGATAGGCGACAATATCCCCGACCTGAAAACCTACCGCTTTTTTCACCCTGTATTTTTTTCCGCTGTCCTCGGTAAGCACCTCCAAAACCTGCGTCTTTGCCTTGCTTGCCGGCGATACCTTAACCTGAAGCTGGTTTCCCCATTCCCCCGGATTCTTTGCGGTAATTTTCAACACCGCACCGTCCTCCTTCGGCAGGTAACCTGCCGCTTCCTTCGCATCCTCCGGCGCCACGCGCATAACAAAACACCTTGAGCCACCGTTGACAAAAAAGTTTTCTACCGCATAGGCGAGAAAACGATAGTCCCCAAATTCATTTTCCGATAAATATCCTCCATATTTTCTCTTAAAATCAGCAAAGTTGGTAACCAGCTGCGGTATACCCACTGTCATCCCTCTCTGCGCCAGCCCGATAAACCCTGCCGTACTTGTTCCAACCCCCTCCATAGGTTTACTTCCTGAGTCAAACTCTTCTACATATACTCCCGGTGATAAATATTCCGCCATAACTCTGCCTCCTGTTCTTTATTTTAACTCCTTTATTTTATAGCCGAAGCGCTGCGCCTCAGTTATTTTCATAGTATATATAATATTCCCGCAAATCCTCCCTGGATATTTTCTTTCCCGTCTTTCTTATCTCCATCAGCAGCGCCCTGATAATGTGTCCCATGTCCGCCCCTCTTCGCTCGTCTGCGGCAAAAAATGCCGCCTGCAGCGCAATATTTTTAATCTGGCTTCCCGACAGTTCAAAATGCTTTGCCAGAAAATCATAATCCGGCATTTCACCAAACTCCATCTGTTCAGGAAATACCTTTTCCCAAAGCCGTTTTCTGCAGGTCTCGTCCGGAAAAGGAAACTCAATCCAAAACTGGATTCTTCGTTTAAACGCCTCATCCATATTCTGCACATAATTGGTGGCAAGAATAACTATTCCCTCATACTCCTCCATTTTCTGAAGCAGATACGCCGCCTCCATGTTACTGTGCTTGTCATTGGAATTTTGAACCTCCGTCCGTTTGCTGAACAAAACGTCCGCCTCGTCAAAAAACAGCACACCCTGTCCTTTTCTTACTGTTTCAAATACCACATTCAGATTCTTTTCCGTCTCACCGATATATTTGCTGACCACTGCCGCCAGATTTACCCGGTAAAGCGCCGTTCCCAGAGCATCCGCAACAATTCCCGCACTCATGGTTTTCCCGGTGCCCGGCGGTCCCGAAAATACCATGGACACTCCTCTTCCGTATGCCATCCGTTTTTCAAATCCCCACGTATGATAAATCTGCTGCCGGTAAAGCACACGGTTACATGCGGTTTTCAGCTGCCTGTTCTGTCTTTCGGGAAGCACCAAATCCTCCCATTGATATCCAGTATGCATTACGGTAATCAGATTATTTCCCCGGCAGCCCGCCTCACGGATACAGCTTTCTTTTATATCCTCACGCTGTATGGCATCCCTTCCGTCAAGAAGCCGCCGGCTATCCGCATATTGAAAAATTCTCCAAATCTGTACCGCATTAAAGCGGTATGCTGCGGCAAAGGCCTCCGGCTTTACCGTCTCCTCCACTGAAAAATACTTTGCCGTCTCCTGCCACGGACGAATATCTCCCGTCCTTTCCCCGGATTCCGTCAAAATTTCCCCTATCCGTGGATTCCCTTTCAGAAAATCCGGCAGCTCCTCCCCCAGAATAAACAGTGCGCTTCCCGTCGGCGGAAATGCTTCCAGCACTCTCTTTATCACCTGTTCCATGTACTCCCTTTTCCCGGTACTCTCTTTGCAAAAATATATGCATAAGCAGGCATTTTGCACTCTCGTCCACAAAAAGAGCATATTCCCCAGCTCCCGCAGGGTTATGGGCAGCCCGTTTTTTTCTATCAGCAAAAGCAGGGAAAGCAAGTCCAAATAACAGATATCCCATCCGTTTCTCCTGCCGTACTGATTCACAATCTGCTTTCCGTAATCCTCCTTCCCACATAGATAAACCGCTGCCGATGTTTTTTTCATCAGCGTATCTATCCGGGCAAACACCGGCGAGTCCTCACGGAGCAGTGCTTTCCCCGCTTCTGCGGGATGCCACGTCAAAAAGGGGAAATCCTCCGGCACACTGCCCTTTCCGGAAAACAACAGCCGGAAAAAAGAATCCCGCAGCTTTAACCCCCAGCTCCCCCTGTTTTTTCCTTCCTGCCGATAAAATTCAAAGATGTAATCCGGCAGACTGCTCTTTTCAAAAAAACAGGCATAATATCCCACATCCGCCCGTTTCTCCATGGTGTACAGCTTTATCGCCGTATCTATGGTCAGATACGGGGTATTCCAGTCGTTATTCATGTAGACAAAAAATTTTCCCACACAGGCATTTACTTCCCCCAGCAGAGCCAGTTTTACGCACATCTGTTCAAATGCGTCAAGCTGTAGGACAGAATAAACCCGCTGTAACGGAAAATCCTCCGTCTCCTCTTCGGAGGCTTCCGTATATCCCTCCGTTTTCTCTGCAATCCGTGCAAAATACTGCTTTACTTCCCGGCTTAAAACAGACTCCTCATAGGGCGACTGTTCACCGAAATCATAGACGCTGTCCTCCTCCAGCAGGACTAAAAACCGGTATATCCGTCTTCCCTCTTCCTCCTCCACTTTTCTTAAGTATTCGTCTAATCCCTTTGTCCCTTTCATAGAAATTCATCCGCTTCCCTTTCCAATGCTGCGTCGTCATTTACCCTTAGTCCCGCTTCAGTTTTTGTCACCGCAACCCGTCCCTGCTTCTGCTGTGCGACATGTCCCAATTCATGGGAAAGATGCTTTTCCTGTCCCGGCCCCATATACACCTGGTTCCCCATCGTATAAGCCAATGCGCCCACCTTCGCCGGCTTATCGGAATTGTAATGTACTCTGACGTCCGCAAAGGACAGCCCGGATTTTACCTCCGCTTTTTTCTTCAGGGAATCGGGTATTCCCGTCGCATTGGCTTTTTCCTCTTTCCTTTCCTCCTGATACAAGGCAATCCCTCCTTCCTACGTTTCCTCCAAATAAAACGGGAACACCAGATTAAAGGGCGTATTCGTTGTTCTGACCCGATAGGCAATCATAATCTGTACGGCATTATTTTCCTGCACCCTGTCTGCAATCTCCACCTGAAGCTCCGTAATTCTGGGCTCCCATTTCAGCAGCGCCTCCTGCACGGCATGCTTCATCATCGTTAACGTCGTATAGTTTATTGCCGCAAACATATACTGATGGATATCGCATCCAAAATCCGGACGCATAACCCGCTCCCCTTTTCTGGTCATTACGATTAAGTAAATGCTTTCTTTAATATTTTCCTCATAAGCGCTTTCCTTTACTCTTCCAGTCAATTCGTCTGTCGTTACCGGAAATCCCCATCCATTCCCCAAAAAGGCGTGTTCGCTTTGAAAATCCCCCATACAGCCTCCTTCACCAATGTAATGTTTACATTATATTCTTTCCCTCTAATTTAAACGATTTTATTCATTCGTTATTTTTTGTTGGAATATGTTGGAGTTTGTCGAAAGTAAGCGACAGACAAAAAGATTCTTATCGAAACGGCAAATGAATATGGATTATTGAAAAAAGAAAAGCAATAAAAAAGCCGGCACGTTAAGATTTGTCTTTCCTGTACCGGCTCTGCCAGCAGAGTACGGGCAGTTTACTACTGCCACTTGTCCGCCATGGTATAAAATTCATAATACATGCCCTGTTTCTCCATCAGCGCATCATGATTCCCCTCCTCTACAATTCCCTCCTGGGTCAGCACAAGAATCCGGTCGGAATTTCGGATGCTGGATAATCTGTGGGCGATGGTAAGGGTTGTCCTTCCCTTTGACAGCTTCTGCAGGGATTTTGCCACCTCAAATTCACTCTCGTTATCCAATGCCGAGGTTGCCTCGTCCAGAATCAGAATCGGCGGGTTTTTCAGAAAAACCCTGGCAATGCTGATTCTCTGCTTCTGACCTCCGGACAGCTTTACCCCCCGCTCGCCAATATAGGTATCATAACCGTCCTTCAGCTCCCGGATAAACCCGTCCGCCCCCGCAAGCTTTGCCGCCGCCATCACTTCCTCCCTGGGTGCATCCGGTTTTCCGTAAACAATATTGTCATACACCGTTCCGGAAAACAAATACACCTCCTGCTGGACAATCCCGATATGCTGCCGCAGGCTTTTTAAGGTAAATTCCTTTACGTTCCTTCCGTCTAAGCGGATACAACCGGAATCTATATCAAAAAACCGGGGAATCAGATTGCAGAGCGTTGTCTTTCCTCCCCCGGAGGGTCCTACAACCGCCACCTTTTCTCCCGCCTTTATCGACAGATTCAAATTGGAAAAAACCGTATTGTGGTCGTCCGGATATTCAAAGCTGACATTTTCAAATTCAATATTGCCGGATACCCGCTCCAAAGGCACGGCGCCCTCCTCGTCAAATATTTCAATATCCGCATCCATAATCTGCAAAAACCGCTCAATGCCGGTCATCCCCCGCTGGAACTGCTCGGCAAACTCAATAATCCGCCTTATGGTGGCAATCAGCGTGGTAACATAGAGCATGTACGCCACCAAATCCCCCGGTCGGATTAACCCTTTCACCATAAATATTCCACCGCCGATTACTACGGCAAGATACATCACGCCGTCAAACATTCTGGTGGTTGTCTGAAATGCCGCCATGTATTTATACGTTTCTTTTTTTATTGCAAAAAACCTCTGGTTGTCAACAGCAAATTTTGCATTTTCCATCTCCTCGTTAGTAAATGCCTTTACCACCTTCTGCCCCAATAAGCTGTCCTCAATCCGGGCATTTAATTCCCCAATCTGGTATCTCTGCTTAGAAAATGCTTCTTTCATTTTCCGGTTCAGCGCCATGCAGCTAAAAAACATAACCGGCACGATGCAGAAAATAATGAGTGTAAGACAGAAATTGATTCCGGACAAAATAACGAATCCAACCACCGCTTTAATTGCCGCAATAAAAAATTCCTCCGGACAGTGATGGGCAAATTCCGTCACATCAAACAAATCATTGGTAATCCTGCCCATAATCTGTCCCACCTTGGTATTGTTATAATAGGTATTGGAAAGCTTTTGCAGATGGGAATAGGCATCTTCCCGCATTGCCGTTTCTATCTTCGCCCCCATCACATGCCCCATGTCCGCCATATAATAGTTGGCTATACTGTCTATAATCCGGAGGACAAAATAGATTCCTCCGAGAACCAGTACGGTACGAACCGACAACGCCGCCAGATTCCGCATTCCCTCATTGGTGATATAGCGCATGATAAGGGGCAGCACCAGTTCACAGATTGTCGTCAGCGAAGCACAAAACAAATCCAGTGCCACAGTTTTCCTGTGGGGCTTATAGTAGGGTAAAAATCTTTTTAACAGCTCCGTTGTCTTATACTCTCCAGTCTCCATTATCCACCTCATCCTTTAACCGTCAATTATCATAATCCCGCAGGGACACCTTCAATTCCTTCAATCTGTCCCTGTATTCTGCCGCTGCTTCAAAATTAAGCTCTGCCGCCGCCGTTTCCATCTTCTTCGTGTACTTTTTAATCTCCTCCTGAAGTTCCTTTTTCGTCATGGATTCAATATCCTTCTCCTTCAGCTTCGCATTTAATGCTTCAATATCTTCGTCTGTGGAAGTTGTAATCAAATCACGGACGGATTTCTGTATTGTTGTCGGCGTAATGCCATGCTCCTTATTATAAGCATCCTGTATCTGGCGCCTGCGGTTTGTCTCTTCAATCGCCACCTTCATGGACTGGGTTATCGCATCCGCATACATAACCACCCTGCCTTCACTGTTCCGCGCCGCACGCCCAATCGTCTGCACCAGCGAGGTCTCTGAACGGAGGAAGCCCTCCTTGTCTGCATCCAGAATCGCCACCAGAGTAATCTCCGGAATGTCCAGCCCCTCCCGCAGCAGATTGATTCCCACCAGCACATCAAATATTCCCATGCGCAGGTCCCGCACGATTTCAATCCGCTCCAGCGTATCAATGTCAGAATGGAGATATTTCACCTTTACCCCCTGGTCCCTTAAATAATCCGTCAAATCCTCCGCCATCCGTTTTGTCAGCGTAGTCACCAGTATCTTATGCCCTTTTTCTACTTCTTTATTCACTTCAGACAGTAAATCATCCACCTGCCCTGCCACGGGCTTTACCTCGATTAACGGGTCCAGCAGTCCGGTGGGCCGGATTAACTGCTCCGTCCGGAGCAGCTCATGCTCCGCTTCATAATCGGAGGGGGTTGCCGAAACAAACATCACCTGGTCTACCTTTGATTCAAATTCTCCAAAATTAAGGGGGCGGTTATCCATCGCCGAGGGAAGTCGGAAACCAAAATCCACCAGCGTCTGCTTTCTCGCCCTGTCTCCCGCATACATTCCCCGAATCTGCGGAACGGTAATATGCGACTCGTCAATAATCATCAGAAAATCATCCTTGAAAAATTCCAGTAACGTATTGGGCGTCGCTCCCGGCTCTAAACCTGCCAGCACCCGGGAATAATTCTCCACACCGGAACAGAATCCGGTTTCCCTCAACATTTCCATATCAAAATGTGTCCGCTCACTGATTCTCTGCGCCTCGAGAAGCTTATCATTTTCTTTAAAGTACGCAACCCGCTCTTCCAGTTCCGCTTCAATCTCCTCCACGGCACGGTCAATCTTCTCCTGCGCCACCACGTAATGGGAAGCCGGGAAAATAAACGCACAATTAATCCCTCTCTTTACCTCCCCGGTCAATGGGTCAAATTCCACCATCCGGTCAATCTCGTCGCCAAAAAATTCAATCCGGACAGCATCCTCAAAGGTGGAAACCGGAAGAATCTCCAGCACATCGCCATGTACCCGGAAACTTCCCCGTTTAAAGTCCATTTCATTCCGCTCATACTGAATATCAATTAAATCGTTAATCAGCCTGTCCCATTCATAGGTCATCCCGGTGCGCAGGGTAATCATCATTTCCTCGTAATCCTCGGGAGAACCAATCCCGTAAATACAGGAAACGGACGAGATGACAATGACATCCTTGCGCTCAATCAGTGCCGCAGTGGCAGAATGCCTCAATTTATCAATCTCGTCATTAACGGAAGAATCCTTCTCAATATAGGTATCGGTGGAGGGAACGTATGCCTCCGGCTGGTAATAATCATAATAGGACACGAAATATTCCACTGCGTTATTGGGGAAAAACTCCTTGAACTCACTGTACAGCTGGGCGGCAAGGGTTTTATTGTGGGCGATGACAAGCGTCGGCTTATTTAACTGTTGGATGACATTTGCCATGGTAAAGGTTTTGCCGGAGCCGGTGACACCAAGAAGGGTCTGGAATTGGTTGCCCTCCTTAAAGCCTTTTACTAATTCTTCGATAGCCTGAGGCTGGTCGCCGGTGGGGGCGTACTCTGATACTAATTCAAAATGGTCCATATATTTCTCCTCTTTATCAATTTGGGTTTAGGTAATTGCGAAACTCTGCTTTTGCTAACATCCGTTGTACAATGCAGACAAATCAACACAGGCACGTGCACAAAGGCATACCTTTTCTACTAAGCTCGGCAAAGCCTCGCTAAGTATTCAGGCATTTCGCTGCCTGTCGCACGTAATGGTACATAAGGTGCCCTGTGCCTGTTTCATCACGCCGTCCCCGGAAAATAGTCTGTCAGCTTTCCCACCACTGCCAAGCGAATCTCCTCCAGATAGGTTATCCTCCCGTCGGGGTACTGTGTCGGAAAAAAGCGGTTTTTACACTCTATATCACTTATCTGAACCTGCTTTGCCAGCAACCTTTGCAGCCATATGGATTTTTTCGTTTGCAGCGGATGCGTATCGGCAAAAAATATCCGCTTGTGGAAATCCACCGCATCCTCCTCACTAATCTGCGGATACGCCATATCCAGCTCAAACGCAATCTCCATGGTTCCGTTCCACAATATCTGCGGCATAATCAGCCAGAAATAGCTGTCCCGCATTCCCCCGTCAGCATCACGCCAGTAAAGCATTTTCGCATGAATCGGATACCGATTGCCCACAAAGAAGCTCCCCCAGAGCAAAGTAATATCCTCGGAGGAACTTTCCGGATATGCCGCAATCCATTGCTTTGCTTTTGGCGATAATGCCAACAGTGCTTCCTTATCCGTCTTTAATCTGATTAACTCCGTCTGCACGTCATCCACAAAGGTCATCACCCTCACAAACTCTATGTTCCCCTGCATCCATGGCGTATAATGCTCTGGCGCAATATTGCACTCCGCAAACTGCCGATAATATTGTTTCCCTTTCTGATACTCATATAAATGCATATAACAAAATGCCAGCCGGAGATAATCCTCCGCAAACGCCGGATGATACAGCAGCCCTTTCACAATCCGTTCCGCATATTCCAGCGCCTCCCGTACCTCATCCCGGTGAATAACCTCCATATTGTCGTCCACATTTAGTAACTGGAAATTCTCATCCGCCCAGTTTAGGGAAACCCGCATAGCTTCTGCCTCTAATTCCCTTCGCTCATAGGTATCCCTTACCGACAGCATGCGCTTCCGGCAATCTGAATAAGAATACCTCTCCTGATAACGCTCTATCCCGACAATTTCCTCCTGTGCATGTCCATAGGCATATACTGCGCTCTCCGGCAGCGTCTGGATATACTTCTGCAAATCCGCTTTCGCCTTATGCTCAATGTAATCAACGGCATAATCAAATATATCTGAAAATTCCTCGCGCATCTGCTCCGGTAAAACCGCTTCCTCCCTGACCGCAATATGTAACTCTTTTATCAGATAATACCGCTCCGGCATCGCAAGCTCCTTCAGTATACCGAAATCATTCCGAATCGCTTCCAGACAGGGACGCACGTCTACACCGGACGTATGGGCAAGCCGAAAAGAAGAAACCTCGTAATTTAACCGTTTTATCATCTCTTCCTCCTGCAGCTTTCCCCGTATCATTTCCATCCCGTTTTCAATTACCTTTACCGTCAGCTCCCGGTCATGGGTTTGTTTGGCAAGAAATAATTCCAGATTTCTGTATTCCACAATATCATAGAAATTCTCCATATCCAGCATGGCTTGGTACTCCCGCTTCAAAAGGGTAAGCCGTTCTAAATCCCTGCCCAAAAAGCACTCATTGGCAATGTAGTTATAATACACATTATGAATAAGCTCCTTTGTGTCCCCTGGCTGAAGCAGCTCCTTCGCTTTGTTATAGTAAAAAGCCGCTTCCTCTGAATTTCCCCGAATCCGGCAGTTTCTTCCGTAATTATTCAGTAATTGTATATGCAGCTTCCGGTTCTTTTTCTCGTCGGACAAATCCAGCGCCGCCTTCATTTTCTCCTCTGCCTGCACCAAATGTCCTTTAACCTCCTCCAACACACTTTCATACATCAGGCGCTCGGGGCTGTTCTCTGTCTCCTCCTCGGTCATTATATTGTAAGCACGCTGAATATCCCCCATCTGGCAAAGCAGATGATACAGAACCCGCTTATACCGCTTCAAGTCCGGCGGAATCATCACCGCTTCATTCAATGCGGTAACCGCATAGTACTCTCTTAACAAATCGCTCTTTTTTTCCAGAATCTCCTCCAGACGTTTTCTCTCTTTATCCGGCACCTTTTTCAGCCAGAAAAACAATAAAAAATCTATTCCCGCATTGCCTGCCAGCACAAGCAAAATAAATCCTATGTTCGTCTGCCACCCACAGGCAAAAACCAATCCGATTGAAAGTAAATGGCCAAGAATTACCGCTGCTGTCACCCATTTCCAGCGGGGAGAACGCAAATAACCCCGGATTTCCCATTTCGGATTCATATATAGGGCAATCCCAACCGCCACATATAACAGATAAACCAATGCACACCTGTTGTCCTCAAATATATCAGAAAAAATATCAAATATTGTACCCATGTCCACGCCCCCCATAATCAGAAAATGTAAACTAATGATATCCATCATCCTATCATATCGGGCTTATTTTCTCAAGATATATCTGCTGCATCCGTTCTCCGGTCAGCTTATTGGCTTCCTATACCGCTTCCAAGACAGTTTTTCCCATGATGCATAATGGAATTTGTTATTCTCTCTACACAATAAAAAGCACCCGGTTCAAAATATATCTGTCATTTTCCTCTACCGATATACCTTAAACCAAGCGCTTTGATAGCTTTACTCTGTTATGCATTTGCCAGCATTTTTATCCGCTCATCCTGTTCTTCCAATTTCCGGCTATGCTCGTTTACCTTTTCCACCAGTGGCTCAATATATGCCAATTTGCGCTCAATCTCTTCATCCCTCTTTCTATATTCCACTCTCTGTACACATAACTCTCTTGCGTCAAAAAGCGCTGTAATTTTCAGCATCATATCATTTTCCACCAGCATAAATTTCTCATGGGTATACTGACTCAGACCTTGCAGCTCATCTTCTACTTTGCCGACCCGTTCATTCAGACTCTGCACGCCTTCTTCCACCTTGCCCACTCGCTCGTTCAGGCTTTGTACGCTTTCTTCTACCTTGCCGACCCGGTCGTTCAAGCTTTGCACGCTTTCTTCTACCTTGCCCACTCGTTCGTTCAGGCTTTGTACGCTTTCTTCCACCTTACCGACTCGTTCACTCAGGCTTTGCACGCTTTCTTCTACCTTACCGACCCGTTCGTTTAGGCTTTGTAAGTTCTCATCAATCCTCACAAAACTCTCCTGGTTCAACTTCCGCTGCTCATCCAATCGACCTTCAATCCTCGCAAACCTCTCCTGGTTTGACTTTTGCTGTTCATCCAGCCGATTTTCAATCCTCGCAAACCTTTCTTGGTTCAGCTTCTGCTGTTTAACCATCAGACTTTTTATTCCTGCTATATCTTCCTGGGTCAGCTTCCTCTGCTCATCCAACTGGCTTCTTATTCCTGCTATATCTTCCTGGGTCAGCTTCCTCTGCTCATCCAACTGGCTTTTTATTCCTGCTATATCTTCCTGGGTCAGCTTCCTCTGCTCATCCATCAAGCTTTTTATTCCAATTAAATCTTCTTGGGTTAACATTCATTTCACTCCTTTTCTGCTATATTGCGACCATGAGCAAAGCTACTATCTCTAAAATACAGTTGTGCAACATAAACGACCAGTGCACAACGGGTAGTCGAGAAAGCAAATCTCCACTCCTTTTCTATTGTATTGTCAGTCATTTAGAGAAAAAGTGTAACATAACTTAGTGTGATAACCCTATTATATCTTTTATCTATGTAACAGTCAATGGTTTTTCTACTTTATATGGAAACGGCGATAGTTATTGCCATTCTCATTTTTCATTTACAACTTTTAAATTGCAGCTTTGCTGGGCAACTCCCTTTTTCTAAATAATATCCTTAATCTTAACTTTGTCAGGAATATTTAACGTAGCGGATTTGGATACAGTTTTTATAAAAGCTACCGTAGATTTTTTACACCTTTCATTACGCTTCTTCTATCCCTATTTATAATACCAATTCACCAATCCCGTTATTCGAACTGCCACCTTTTCATAAATCCGCAATACTTTGTCTTTAATTTTATCAAGATATTTATCCAATACCCGCAAAAATATTTTCTCCACTGTAGCTTGTCTCAATAAATCTATCAGCGTACAAGATAGATAGATAGATAGTATTGAAACTATTGCGTGAATAATTAACCATTTTGATTCATACATTTCCGGAGTCTTTAATAAGATATTCCATAAATAAGGAGCAAATATTCCGTCATCATGAATCAAATAAATTCCCAGAGTTGCACTTGCTGCAATATTAATCATCTTATTTTGCCATGGTTTCACCTTTGCAAATGTTATTAATAGTTCCGACGAGGTTAATAAAACAAATGGGCTTGATAATTGTGAAAAATATGAACTATACGTTATAAATTTATCTATTGATAAATAGTTTCCTAAAAAAATCATCATTATACTTGATAATATAATAACAGCATAAGAAATGACTGCAACACAAAAATGTTTTTTCGCATTATTATTTTCTATATCAACATATTTTCTTATATAACCTGCATACAAATACAAAATCACAAACCATCCAATAACGGTATACCCATATTCTGCTAGTGTAAAACTATGAATAATACTCCAAAACAGGGTTGCCATTATCAATATACTTTCATAATTCTTTTTATCAATATTCGAAATGACTATATTTAATAACGGAGATACTAACATCAACAAAATATAATCCGTCATAAACCAATGTCCAGAATAGCCAATAGGAAAACACATTTTTATAAATATTTTCCAACTCAGTGCATCAACAGGTGTTAATACAAAGGCAAACAAAATTCCAATTCCAACAGAATAAAACCATACTTCCCCTAATAATTTTACCAATTTATATAATCTAAATTTCGAATTAATCATAAAATAACCGGAAATCAAAATATAACAGCTTACTCCCACCTGTCCGCCCAATGAAAGAACACCTATTATGTAGCGGTTGAAGGAATAACCCATTTCAACTGTTTCAAATCCATGTACCGCATAATGGTGCGATACAATAAGTATCATACTTATTATTCTCAACATTTCTAAACTAGAATTCCTAATTTTGCCATTCATTATATTCCTCCAACGTTTTTATAATAAATAAATTTATTCCCCAATTAAGAATCTTGATATTTTTTTATTTCTATTAATCACAGTTATTAAACAGAAACACAATAATAACAAAACCATGGTTAATATTATGCTAATGCAAACCATCATTAAATAATTCTCTACATGCAATCCTTTAAATACAGGTTCAATAACATAATTATGCAAAAAACCCGTTATAACATATATTGCTAAAGAATGCTTTCCACACCATTCTATTGTTTTGAAACATTCTTTTCCTCTCATTTGATATATTTTATTTAAAATACCTATTATTGCAGTTGACCCCGCTACTGCAACTATTATTCTATAAATATCAATTCCTAATTTTTTATACCAAACAAATTTCGCAGTTGAACCAAATATAGTATATCCAGTTGTATAAATATAAGAATCACTGGACCAAAAAAGCAATAATATCAACCATGCTATCATCGCCCCCCCAGCAACCATTTTTTTCATTTTTATTTTTTTGATCAAATCATTTTTTGCAATGAGATAACCAATAAAATAACACACAAACATAAATTTATGAGCTGCGCTCCAAGAAAAATCGGGAATAACCAGTAAACTTATTTGAATCGCAAGCATCGTTAGTAATGATATGTTCTTATTATTCGTAATATATGTAATACATATCAACGTTGAGCTGATAACTATTGTCCACAAAAACCAATAATCTGTAAAAAACAACCATATTGCAGATGTTATTTTTAACTTGTTCATTCCCCAAGCGTAACCTACAATCAACATTATCGGAATCCAGCTAACAATGACAGGAAACATTCTTTTGTAACGACTAATAGTAGCTTGCAAGACACCCTTTGAACATACACTAAAAAAGAAAAGATAACCACTTATTCCTGCAAAAACAGGCATGTGAAACGAGTATATCAATTTAAAAAGAATATCATCCCATATATTTTTATTTACAAAATAATCCCCTGTCCCACATTGCATCGAATGACCAAATACCATCAAAATAATGGTAACTCCTTTTACAATATCCAACAAGCAATTCCTTTTTCTTTCCATAATAAATCCCTCATATATAATTCCATTATTTTTTTGAGAATAATAGGTTCAATAAACATTTCCACTTACGTGATTATACAGCTGCAAAAACTAATCTCTTGCACTTTCAAATATTCCAAACTCTCTGCACCCTTTATTTTTTTAATAACCTTTTTATATTTCCAATGAAAAAATCATCTCTTATTATATACAAAACAGCAGCATATACTGCTATGCCAGTACATACTATAATGACAGTATTTAACATTGAGCTCTTAAAAAAGCACTTTTCAAAATTAATAACAAGGAACATTGTCACTCCTGCAAAAAAATATCCGCAAGATTGCTTCATTATTGTTTTTACTGAATATTCACTTTTTATAAATAAAATTTGAACGAGCGAAACCGAAATTTCAGCTATTACAGAAGAAATCATTGCTCCCATTGCGCCAAACTGCGGAATCATTATAAAATTTAAACATAAATTAACGCCTGCACCTGTAACAACGGCTTTTGAATATATATTTTGCCTCTTGGTAGGTATTAAATATTGAATCCCCATTACATTATTAACTCCTACAATTATAATCAAAAAACTGGAAATCTTTAACAAAGGAACCACTTCGTCATACCCTGGTCCAAAAAACCATGGAACAAAATTATCTGACACCGCAAATATACCTAAACACATTGGAATTGCTAACATAAAAACAAATCTAAAACTTCTATACATATACTCCAAAATTAAATCCGCCCTTTTGTTCTCGAAATAATTACCTATTCTCGGTGTCATAACCGTTCCTAAAGCTGTAACAATAGTAACTGTCATTCTAGATATTTTCATTGCCTGTTCGTAATAACCATTTTGAAATACATCGCCTGCCAAAAAGCCCAACATAGCCTTATCTAATACAACATATATTTGAACGGCAATGGTCGGAACAAACAGAGAAATTACTGTTGCCATATCTTTAAAAGGTCGCACTGCTTTTAATTCGACCCTATTAACAAATTTGGGCAGGTATGTCCACAAAGACAAATTTCCTAAAAAGGTTAGAAGAACTATTGAACCAATATATATATGCAAATCTTCCTTTTTATTTACAAAAGAAAAAATGACAATAATATTAATAACCTTTATGATAGTGTTTCTAAGAACTATCATTCCAAACTCTTCCATACCTTGGAAAAACCATGTAATATCAAATGCCCCTGCAATAATGTTTATCCCAACGATTAAAAATATTATTTTATTTTCTTTAACCCGAATAAAATATAACAAATATAATAAACTTACACATAACGAACAAAATAATCTCAAAAAAAGCACATTGTAAAACACTTCACTTCTTAATTTTAAATTTTTGCGTGTATATGATATTTCACGTTGTCCATAAATTGAAGTCCCCAATCCTGCGAACAACGTAAAAACTGATACTACCGCATTTACATAACTATATAAGCCTATACCATCTGCATTAAGCACTCTGGATATGTATGGGGCTGTTATTAGCGGAGTAATTATCGTTAAAATTTGATAAGCAACATTATATATATAATTTTTCTTAATACTTTTCTGTTCCATCAATTATCACGCTCAAATCTAAATAAATTATTTACGCCCTCTTTAAAACGGCTTTTTCAATCAAACTGGAATTTATATACAGATAATTTTGCATATTCTCTTTCACATCAAGCAACACATTTTTAATCTTATCTACCATTCAGCTAATATTCACAATCATATCTTCATATTTAAAATCATTTGCTCAAGGAATCCTTTCATCACAGAATGCCGAAACATTTTCCAGTAATTACACAACACTCACACCTGTTCCGGTTAGTTTTCTATCAGTTGTCCGGTAATTACGGAATTATTTTTACTTTAGAACATCTTTTATCCATGATTGAATAGAATAAGTTTTATATATTGATTCATTTATGGGCTTATAAGGTTTGTTTAAAAAATCCAAATCCAACTTCGGTTTAGCACGATCTATTACCATAATATTGTCTGGACAATAAAAATCATAATGAACAATATCAGAATTTGTTGTAATAATCTTTGTTTCCGCACCAACACACTCAATCGTTCTCATCGTTAATCCTTTCTGTGTAAAATATTGAATATCCAGTGAAGCCTTACTGTTTTTAATTATGTCTGCTATTTCTGACAAAGACATGGAATCTGTTGTTAAATACGGAACTATATTTTTAGAATATCTTAGTTTTCTATAAATATACCTTAATTTATCCATATGCAAGGAATAAAATTTATATAAATTTTCTCTATTCATAAAATCTAACAATTCTTCTATAATATAAGCTCTATCAGAATGCAATGTTCCAATAAAGCTTAAATCATATTTTCTATTAAATTCATTCTTACCAATAAATGAATCCGCATAAAATAGAGGTCTGAAATTCAAATTATATTTCATTGCATCCTTGCGATCAAAAGAACACACTTTATCAGCAATATCTAACACATGCTTATCAGGGCAAGCCCTCTCTAAATCATCCCAATAATATAAAATAATTCTAGCATGAGGATATCTTTCTTTTATTCTATTCGCAAACATAGTATCAAAGTGTGAAAAACCTATTACAAAAATAATATCAAATTCAGATTCACAATTATCTATATAGGAAAAGAATTGTTTGAAAAACCCTTCCAAATTCTTCTTTTCGTAATTCTTAAATAATCGATTCATCAATAATTCATTTGTAGAAAGCTTTTTCACAAGACAATATGATTCCACCTTATAATTTTGTTTCTTCATTTCTTCAATTATAACTTTATCATAATCAAAAAAACCTAAATTTAAATATAATATATTATTTTTCATAGTTCACCTAATCAAATCGCGTCTCATAAATTATTCAATACTGTTTGTATCTTTTTATCGTTTCCCCATAACGCTTTTGAATCATATATTCGATCCGGATACTTTCCATATAGCAATTTTATATCATAATGATTTTCTTCAATAAATCTTTCAACACAATCAGCTAATTTTTCTGGTTTTCCCGAACAAATATTAATTATTCCATTAATCTCTGATTGCTGCACTACACTTGCTACTTGATTACAAAAATCATCATACTTTAAAAAATCATATTGATTTTGACCAGAAGTAAAAGGAAATTCTTTATCTCCGTTTTTAACTGCCTGAGTAATTTTAGAAAATATAGAACTTCCAAATTCTGAATTGCCAACAATGTAATACCCTCTTAGCCATTGTAATTGAACACCTTTTTCCTTTGTCAAAATTGTAGCTATGTCTCTCAATGCATTTTTTGCAATGCCATATAAACTCAACGGTTTACATGGAGTATTTTCATCTACACATCCTTCATAAAATCCAATCTCATGCATACTTCCCATAATTGCTATTCTATTTATTCCCAATTCTACCATGTTTTTCACAAAAGCGAAATGCATTGGCAAATCATTAATATGAGAAGCATCATTATGAACAAATCCCTTTCGCCACGCTAAGTGTAATACCACCTCCGGTTCAAAAAAATATTTATATGGATTTTCTATTGAAAACAAATCTGCCTTAACTATATCTGCCCTTTTGTCAATATTATCAACTGCGATATCCGTGGCAACAACATGATGTCCTTTATTTAATAATGCCATAACTATCCCTTGTCCCAAATATCCGTTTGCACCTGTAACAAGAATTTTCATTATCTTAAATTCCTTCCTTTGTATTTTTGCAAAATTTATGTATGCCTTAATTTAATACAACGTTAATACTTTTATCCAAAAATTTTTCACCCATTATATATCTGCATAACAGTTGTTAATTAGGGCATAATAATCCCTCTATTCTCCTTTTATTGATGTCATGAGACACAAAAACTTTCACCTCTATGAAATGGGCGGAGCACTTTTTTCTATAAATAATTCTGCTCTTTGATTATAACTTAAATATAATAAAAAAGCAATTTTACAATATTTGAGGATATCTTAGTTTTACAGCAAACAAATATTAGGACTTATTATCAATCAACAGTTCTAACTTTCTACAAACATTCTCCCAAGTATAATTATCACAACAATATTTTTGTATATTATAACAATTAATACTACTATTTTTTTTGCAGCTATGTTCGATTTTCATTGCCAAATCATTAACATCGTCACTTCTTACAATCATTCCAACAGAATCATCTCTAATAATGTCACGTATAGGAGCAATCGTTTCTGTACCAATCACATAGCACCCGGCGCTCATTGCTTCTAACAACACTAATGCAAAACCTTCCCATCTTGATGGCAGGACAAAAATTGCGGCATCAAGATATTTTTTCAACAAGTCTTTTCGATTTACTATTTTACCCTCAAACACCACGCGTTTTTTCAAATTGGGATATTTCAAATAGTAATCCTCTATATATTGTTTAAACCCTTCTTCGACACTTCCTACCAATATCAAATTCCAATCTTTTATATCATCTGCAATCATTGCAAATGCCGCCAGCAAATTTTCCGTTGCCTTTTGTTCTGTCCCCAACCTACCAACAGTTAATAATTCCTTTTTTTTGGATAATTGAATTTCAAGATTCTCATTTTCCCACCAATATCCATTAGGAAGATACGACACATAAAATCCAAACTTGTCAGCCAATTCTTTCTGAATATGAACAGATTCTGCCGTAATTACATCTGCCGATTTTAATATCTTTTTAAAAACCCTCCTCGCCCTTCTATTACCTTGCAATGTCTCTATTCCTCGATAGTCCATATCTAACTTAACATATACCAATCCTTTCGGATTAAAGAAATGGTATATTTGCGAAAAAATTAATGTTAGTCTCCCCCAATGATACAGATTTAAAACATCTATCTCTTTTGAATATTTTATTAAATACAATATGCCATCCTTTAATTTATGCTCTCGCTTTCCTTTCAAAAAAAACAAATTAAATCCTTTACCACTAATATAATAAGGATACTCTTTTTCCTTTTGATAAGTGACTAATGTTGAATTATATCCATATAATTGGCTAAAAAAATACGGTATCATTCCAACATCTTTTCTAAGCTGCTCATTATAGGTATTAAAAAAAAGTGTAACCCATTTTTTCATAAGACATCTTGTCTCCTTTTTAAATCTCCACCTGTAACACCTGCGGATTGCATTTTTCAGTTTCCTGCATAGACATCCAGCACCAATTTTCCAGCTATCAACAAAACAATTAGTCAAAAACTTATTTCATTCTTCATCCAAATAAGAATCATTCATATTTTTTATCCCCTTAAGTAATATTGGGAATTACTTGATTACAATTTTGACGATTATACACGCTATCTTTAAACAATAAACTTGAATAGAACATTAATGAAAAATTCATTGCACTATCCAATAACAATGCTTCAGAAAATCCATATAGACAGAAGATAAGAATAAGTATCATCTCTATTATATATCCATTTCGTATCATCTTTTTAAGCACAAGAAATGTTGATACTAAAAATAATATAGTAACAATGACCCCATACCCTAACAACATTTGCAGATATCCGTTATCCAACACCAAATATTCCTGTATATCCGCTGTCGATAACAAATATTGTCCAAACATTTTAGGACGATACATTTTCAAATACACATTAGCCATATGGAGACGATTAGATAATAATTCATTAATCGCTCGCCATAACAAGCTTGAACCCGTGTACCGGCTTGCTGAAACAAACGAAAAGGCGAATACAGCAATCGGTACAAATGGTACAACTTCGCAAATCACTTTATTAGTATGTAATTTCAAATATTTGAAAAGAACCACTAAAACAACAAATATCACTGTACAAAAAAATCCTGTACGACACTCTGTTTCATAAAAGAAAAACGAAGCCAATAAAATAGTCACAACAAAATCAACAATTTTCAATGAATAATATTTTAAATAGTAATACAGCAAAACAAGAATAAAAAAACTTCGATATGTTGCGTTTGGTCTCAAAAAACCTAATGAATTTTTACTAATTTCTTTAACACTTCCATCAACCACACGATTAACAGTGGTAATATCCGTCTTAATAATTCCAGCAAGTGACATTATAACTATAGTAAAGAATAAAATAGAACAAACCACCAAAAGATACTTGAAAATCCGCCTTAAATCTATATGTTTTAAACAAACTATTGAAATGGCCGTAATAATGAAACCGTCAATACCGGCAGTGACAATCAAAATCATGCCTAATATAATCAAAAGAAAAATATTAATCCATTCTCGTTTTGTATATGATTTAATTCCAAATGACAGAAGAGCAAATATCCCCGAAACCATTGCACCCGCAATAACAGAAGTCGAACCTCTCAACTGCATAATTTTGATAATAGCACAATACAAAATAAATAATAAATAATACATTTCCGTAACAAGAAAATGGTGTTTTGAATGATTCATTTTCTTCCTCCTATGGCGAAGCCAATAAATTTATATTCCATAATAGAGATTAAAGATAACAATTTTAAAACGCAATATTGAAGTTTATTCTTGCATATATATTTTTTAGCATAAAACAACTTTGAATCAGTTAAATACTCAAATCCCATTCCGTTTTTTCTAATCGAAACAGTAGATGATTTTGAGCTATCAGTAGAATATATCGCATCTAAAACCAAACCTTCTTTCATATTAAATTGTTTAATTTTTTGTGCCAAACAATTCTCTTCATAATATAAAAAGGTTCCCTCATCCAAATAGTTTATTTGCTTTAACACCTCACCTCTCCCTGCCCAAAAGGCTCCAGGGACACAATCAACTGTAAAAACAACATCATCAGATTGGATAGTTGTTATCGCCTTTTTACTAGCAAGACGTCTCCCAATCGCTAATGACTGGAACATTAAATCTCCATATGTCGGTAACGTCCAATATTGACGTATCGGTGAAGAGTCCACATATTTTCGCAGACAAGATAATATCGCATACTCATTATTGTCAAAGGCATTCACAATGTTATTAACGCTCTTCTCACATATATCAATATCAGGGTTTGCAACAAATACTATACTGGATTTTTCGTTTTCCACTAAATATTTTAGTCCAATATTATTGCCTCTGGCATAGCCAACATTTTCATTTGATTTCAAAATTACAATTTTTCCTGTGTCATCACTCACCAAAAGCTCATTAAACACAACTAAGCTCTCGTCTTTTGAAGCATTATCAACAATTGCAATTTTATGTATACATTGAAATCTACTAAATTTTTTTGCCAGCTTACTTGTTAACATTGCCGTCTTATAATTCAACAAGACTACCCCAACTTTTTCCATAATTATTCACCCAACTCATTGGTTTTCAACTTCATTTTATCAATATCTACACGGGGAAATGCTTCTAACATTCCTCCGCGAGTGGCATTATATATTTTAACATCTGTGTTCTCAATATATTTAGCTAAATCATAATAAGCAGCCAACATTCTATTACCCACTACTTTATGATTCTTATCAACATATCCATATTCCACAAAGTGATGCTTGTCGCCTAAATAGTTGCAATCATTTCCGATAAGATATATTTCTTTAAAACCCATATAAATCGCCAATTGAATTAAGGAGTACGTAATTGAATATCCGTCATAAACCACACTATAGCAATCATCAGAAACTTTAGAAAAATATCGTCCAATCCGAGCCTCATAATCATGATAAGCAGAATTCAATGGGAAATATATCCAATTATCATGGACCTCTTTTGATTTTATTGTACTTCCAACAAAAACAGGAATTTTGTCAATTTTATTAACATCATTTTTTATTTTTTCATATACATACTTATCCTGAATACCATAAAACGTAGGATACCAATTCAATTCTTCAAATTTCAAACATATCGAATTCATTCCAAACGTAAATTCATACCTAATTTTGTTTAAATCCTCAGCCGTTAAACTAGGACCCATTGACACAATAAAACAGCTTTCACCGGAATATTTGTTATAAAACTTTTTTAGTTTAAGATACTTTGAATCTTCATAACCATTTTTCCGTTTCAAAGCTTCTGCTTCAATTCTTTTATTTTCCTTATTAAAAATAATTTTCTTCTGAAAATTAATCAGAGCATTGAACATGCTGTTTTTTTTCATCAAATCAATTATCAATCCCATAAATACTCCTAAATACCCTCATATATTTCTCTTAGCTTTCCCATTATCACTTCATCTGAATACAACAATTTAATCTTGTCGTACCCATTTTTTCCCATTTCTTGTAATAAATCTGGTCGTTCTCCAAATAATTGAATTTTTTCTGCAATTTCTACCGGATTTCCTGAATGAATAACAAACCCATCTACACTATCGCTTACAATTTCTTTCATTGCACCTCCATCTCCACAAATAACAGGTATTTTATAAGCCATTGCCTCTAATAAAACAATTCCAAATGATTCATAATAAGATGGAAGTACCAAAATATCTGATGATTTCAATAATTCTTCTTTATCCAAGCCGTTAATCCAACCTCTAACCTTAACTTTATCTTGAATATTTAACTCGCTGATAGTTTTTTTGCACTTTTCTATCTCACCATCTCCACATAAATCAACCTCAAAGTCCATACCATTATCAGACAATATTTTAGATGCCGCAATTAAATCATACACCCCCTTACGTTCTCCTAATCTACCCATAAACAATACTTTTAACTTTCCATCATACTCTTTTTTATTAAAGTGGTTTGGTACAGCAACACAGTTCGGAAGAATAATAATCTTAGAGGATTCCACTATTCTACTCCAATATTGCCCCCAGCTATCTGTCAACACAATTACTTTATCAGCCTTACAAAAACTATCCCTAAGCCACGCCCTTCTCCATTTCCCTAATGCATCATAAAATGTTTGAAAATTAGAACCATGCGAGTGTAATATAACTGGTATTTTAAACAATTTACTTATCCTGATTATAATTGCCTTTCGATAACAACTTCCATTCTCGGACATATGTATATGTGCAATTGAAATTTTTCCCTTAATACACAAACCAAAAAATTTTACTGCTCCTTTAATAAAGCACAAATATTTTTTCCTTTCATCTGATGTCGGCACAAGATTTATATTATAATCGCCTAATATCGGGGACTTCATTATGGAATTTATCACCGTTGTAATGCCGCCCAATGATGTTGGTGCATTACCAACTTGAACAATCTCTTTTTTCACATTAACCACAACTCTCTAAACTCATATTTCTTCTATAAACTCTTTAATTACGCTTACCACATTTTCGGTAGTAGATTTATATTCATCAAATTGATACACTTTTGCCTTTTCAATTAAATCATATAAATCATCGCCCTCATCATAACACAACACTAAATTTTTTTTTTCAAACGCTTTTGCTATTTCTAACTGATGATCATCAACATGCTCCTTGTATTTTCTTAGCCTCGGAAACACAATAACAGGCACATGGTATTGAACAGCTGCTATTATACTCCCCACCCCGCTATGTGTTATTATCAGCGAACTTTGTTTTATTTTGTTTTCAAATTCAACTTTATCCATAAAATCAACGTACTTATAATTCTGTGGAATATAATCGGAATGTCCTGTTTGAGCAAAAACATCTGTAATTTTTCCTTCCTCACATATGCAATCAATCATTTTCAACAACCTATTTAATTGAAATTTTTGTGTTCCGAGTATAATAAATATCATATTCTCAAAAAATGCCTCCAACATATTTTGCATTAGGAAAAATTTTTAACATCTCTTCCCATTGAACCAAAAATAAATCTGCAATTCTATACATAATTTTTCCTGTCAAACTCGCATCATCAATTCTGGCAAATGATTCAATATAAATCACTTTTATTCCAAATGTTTTTGCTATTAAGCAAATAGGAACTGTCACCAGAGCACCTGTTGATATGATAATATTAGGTTTTTCCTTTATTAAAATCTTTACACTATAAAAAAATAAGATTATAAATTTGAAAACAAACAAAGTTTCCTTTCGATTAATTTGCTTCATATAATATACATTCGAACACCAATCTACAACATTGTATGTACCATTCTCCGTTAAAACAATATCTCCATCTTTTACTAATGCTTTTAGTCTTGCCATTTCTTCCATATGTCCACCCGAAGATGCCGCAAAACAAATTTTCTTATCATTCATAATAATCTCCATTCCACCGCCTTTCGGCTGGTAGCACAAATAGTAACGAAAGGCTAACAATTCCCCAAAAGCAACCCTTCATCAACCTCAAATTACTATATATTTCGGCATTGTTAAGAACTCAATTGGAAATTCATTACTGTACAACCTCAAAACTTGAATCATTCCCTCATTCATAGAGTCAATCACCCTTCTCTTTGTCATATAAACCTTTTGCTTAGACATATAATTATTATCCGAATCATATGAATATCCATCAAATCCTGCAAGATAGATTTTCTCTACTCCCAAATTCATCAGCAAACGAATTGCCATCAATCCAGCGTTGTCATATACAGCTTCTACATCAGATGTTAATTCACAATAGTCTACTATATACTTTGCCTCTTCAACCGAAAGATTTGATGTAAATATACATTTATCAATTGAAATATTCTCTATTTCACGAAACCTTCGCAAATTACTAATAAATATATAATCAACTACTTTATCATCATAATCAAAATTCACACTCATTGTCACAACATTTTCTCGTTTTGAAAATTCAGCAATACGGTTTTTTTCATCTTCCGAACTTTTTCCTGGTGCAATCAACAGAACATCCTTGCTCTCAAAAACATCTCGCAAGCTTCCATAAACACACGCTCTGGCAGACTTACTTTTCATATATTCATTATATATTTGCTCCGCATAATCTTTATCATACTCAACCGCTTTATCCTGTTCCATCATATCAAACAATTCATCCATTACCCCAACAGTAAGTGTATTCTTATCAGCAAAATACTCCGCATAGTTTGGATGCGCAAAATGCGAAGCAGAAAGATAATTCGGCAAAGAATACCCCCAGTAGTTCCTTTGATAAAAATCATTCAAAATTTCATCAATTACATTCAACAATGGGCTCAGTGCATAAGCTTTTCCTGCATTTTCATTCAAATAGTCCACAAATAATTCTGTATTAAGATTACCCGCTCCACGCCCCATACCATAAACAGAAGCATCAATAATTAAATTACGATTGGTCTGTATATCCACTAAACTCTGCGCATTTGAATATGCTAACTGCATATTGTTATGAGAGTGAAACCCTATCCAAATCTTTTCATTAAGATTATGTTCTATCATGTAAAACAAGCGTAGTAAGTTCTTTTTTTTCATCATTCCAAAACTATCTACAATATAAAATGCATATGGCATTATTTCATTAACTTTATGTATTATATCTAAAAACTCTTCATCAGAATAGTTTAGTGACACCATTGGTTGCACAAACACTTTATACCCTTTTTCTTTTATTGCTTTACACATACGCAATGCATCTTCTCTATCATTCTTATGAAAAGTCACACGAATCCCATCTATAGAAGTACCATCATATGCAGGAAGCATGTCCACATCATATTCTCCAAAATTTATCATTGCAACAAATATTTTGTTCTCTCTATCTTGTGGTAACACCGTCCCAATTTCATAAAGTGTTGTAAACTTTGAAACATCTTTCTGATACTCAATACAATTTGTCAGAAACCCACATTCCACAATGTCAATTTTAGCTCGCACAAGGCTCTCTATAATTCTCTGGATATTTTTATATCCGAATCTCCACTGATTACAATACCCCCCATCACGAAGAGTACAATCCAACACATGTACTTTATTCATAACTTAATCCTCTAATTACTTATTATAAATATGATTATAGATTGCATCGGCAATATCAAAATCTTCCGGTTCATCTATATCAACACTTTCAATTTCTCCCACTTCAACGATAAACGGGTTATTACCTATTCTTCGGTTTAATTCTGTTATTACATTTGAGCGATAAATATAAAAACCACTTGTCTCCTCATAAAGTATCGGTAAATCCTGCGTTCTTGGAATATTATCCAATTCATAATTAAATGGATTTCCATCTTTCCACAAAAAATCCTGTAATTTTTTAGCTGCAAACGAAGAATCATATTGACCACTCGCTACAGCGTTCAGTCCCTTTGCAATACTTGTTTCCCTTATAAACGGAGCAGTTGTATGCGTCATTACATAAACATCCGCAGATACATCTTTTGCAAAACATTTTAAAACCTCATTCATCTTAGTTGAATCTTGATCTAAACGAACTGAACGTTTTAAATATTTCACACCTTCCGGCAAAAAATCCTGAATATCCGGATTACTACAATATACATATACATCTTCAATCTCTTCAATCTTTAGCAAAGTTGACAAAATATACCAACACAATGGCTTTCCATTTGTAAATGGCTTTGTATTCTTCTGTGGTAATCTTCTGTTGTTCAATTTCATGGGCACAACCGCAACTACTCTCATTACTATTCTCCTATCTATTTACACATTGCTAATTTATCTCCATCTATAACCAACCAGACATACCTTCATTGGTCACTTCACCCTTTTCTTTCATTTACACTCTTTATGCCTGCGCTTCCGATACAGCCTATATAAGGTTATCCTACTTTTCTTTTTTTGTCAATGGAATAAGCTGTAAAATCCTGCAAATACAACAAAAAGCACCCGGTTCAAAATATATCTGGCATTTTCCTCTACCAACATACCTTAAACCGGGCGCTGTAATATTTCACTGTCTATGCATTCGCCAGCATTCTTATCCGTTCATCCTGTTCTTCCAATTTCCGGCTATGCTCATTTACCTTTTCCACCAGCGGCTCAATATATTCCAATTTACGCTCAATCTCTTCATCCCTTTTTCTATATTCCATTCGCTGGACACATAACTCCCTTGCGTCAAATAGCGCTGTGATTTTCAGCATCATGTCATTCTCTACCAACATAAATTTGTCATGGGTATACTGGCTCAGTTCTCGTATCTCACCCTCGACCAGCATAAATTTCTTATGCGTATACTGGCTCAAGTCTCGTATCTCTCCCTCTACCAGCATAAATTTCTCATGCGTATATTGGCTCAAGTCTCGTATCTCACCTTCTATCAGCATAAATTTGTCATGGGTATACTGGCTCAGTTCTCGTATCTCACCCTCTACCAGCATGAATTCCTCATGCGTATATTGGCTCAAATCCTGTAGCTCATCCTCCAGCTTGCCAACTCGCCCGTTCAGACTTTGCATGCCTTCCTCCAGCCTGTCAACCCGCTTGTCCAATCCCTGCAGGTTCTCATCAAGCCTCACAAATCTCTCCTGAATTAGCTTCCATTGCTCATCCAGCAGACCTTTTATTCCTGCTATATCTTCTTGTGTTAACATTCGTTTCACTCCTCTCTATAATCATGCACAGGCATTTAAAAAACTTACGTTTCGCAATTACCTAATATCATTAAAATTTAGAGAAAAAAATGTAATACACTTTGTGTGATAGTCCTATTATATCTTCTATTCATACAACAGTCAATATCATTTTTCCATTTTATATAGAAAACGCTATCGTCCAATAGCAGCTCAGCACATATCAGACAGACCCCTCTTTTCCCAATACAACCTTAAAGGTTTTTAAGATTATTTCTAAATCCAATCCCAACGAAAAATTATCAATATATTCCTTATCCAGACGGACTACCTCTTCAAAATCCGTAATATCACTTCTCCCGCTTATCTGCCACATTCCGGTTAATCCCGGCTTTGTCGCCAGCCGTCCCTTATGATGCAGCTCATATTGTTCATATTCCTTTACCGTAGGCGGTCTTGTCCCTACTACGCTCATGCTTCCCGCCAATATATTAAAGGACTGGGGAAGCTCGTCAATGGAGGATTCCCTTAAAAACTTCCCAAGAGAAAATTTTTTCCCATATCCGATAATCCTCGGGTCATCATCCATCTTAAACATAAGTCCCGACATTTTATTTTGCGCCATCAGCTCCGCCTTTCTCGCCTCTGCGTCGGTATACATGGTGCGAAACTTCCATATCTTAAAAATCCGTCCGTTCTTTCCCACCCGTTCCTGCCGGAAAAATACCGGTCCCGGGTCTGCAATCCAAATCATTGGCGCAATCACCAGAGTAAGAACTACCGTTGCCAGTGAACCGATAATTCCGAAGAAAATATCCATCACCCGCTTTATTATCAGCTGACGGGATGTCACGGTATTTACACTTGCCGTAATAACCGAAATTCCGTTCACCCGGTTCACCGTAGCACGGGGAATCTGTACCAGATTCTGAATACTCACATGCACAGTAATTCCCATGCTGATAAATGCATTTGCAATCTCCTCCACCCCGTCATTTTCCATACAAATCAACACTTCATCCACTACATTTTTTCTGGCATATTCGTACATATTTTCAAGTGTCCCCACAATGGGAATATTCCGCACCGTTGACCCGATAATTCTCTTTTCTCCTGCCACAGAAGTGCTTCCTTTACCCGATTCCCCCGCATTAAACGAAATCGTCTCTCCGGTCAAAGCAGCTTCTATCTCCGCCTGGCTGTCCGCTAAAATAATTCCCACAATCTTAACCGTACTGATTTTATTTTTATAAAATTTGTGCAAAATTCCGTTCAGCTGACCGTAGGACGCCACCAGCAGCATACTGTCCTGATTTTTTTTATTATTAATTTCCTTCCGGAGATACTGTTTATAGGCATAGCGGTAAGCAAACATCATTAAGCTGTCGATAAGGGGAAAACTAAACATCACCATCCGCGAATAGGTATCAGACATCTGTTCAATAAATAAAATAAAAATGAGTCCCGCCAATACATATACATTATATTGCAGAACCTTTTTCATCTCTTCTGAAGCATTTCTTTTCAAAATCCGGGAATATGGCTCTGTAAAGAAAACCAGGGCAATATGTATCCCGATAATCATTGCCATAATTCTCCGGTAAGGCATAGTAAAATCCAGCTCCGAAAATAAAGCGGTTATTCCGGACGTCCGGAACCGAAGGGCATACGCAAAAAAGAAGCTTATCTCCACACAAAGAAAATCCAACAACATAAAATCAAAATGCTTATACCATGTCTTCTGCTTCTTCTGATACATGTTGCCACTCCTTTCCGACAGCTTCTTTTATCCCGTTCGTCCGCTTAATCGCCTATCGTTCAATTGCTTCCGCTATTTCCCTCTCCATAGCTTCCGTAATCACCGTAATAGCGACCATAATATCCTTTTCCGTAGTATCCTTTTCCGCCCATCTCTACCTTATTGAGAACCGCACCAAGAATTTTACAGCCGCTTTGCTCCAACTGCTTCTTTACCCGCTGCACAATTTTATAACTGGCATTATCCGTTTCAATGACAATAATGGCACCGTCGCATTCTTTTGCGATAACCGCCGCATCAATTACGCTGCCAAGTGGCGGACAGTCAATAATCACGTACTCAAAATCCTGTCTCGCCTCAGCAATCAATGTTTTAAACCGATTGTTGCCCAAAAGCTCTGACGGATTAGGCGCCGCTTGCCCGGTAAAAATAATTTGAAAATTTTCCACATTTGTCTCATAGATTACCTCGTCGGCATCGCACTGCCCGCTCAAATAGTGGGATAAGCCTTTCGTCTCAACATCTACCCCATAACGGGCAATCGTAACGGATTTGCGGATATCTGCGTCAATATAAAGTACCTTTTTCCCATCCTCCGCCAGCGAATTTGCAAGATTAAAGGATACCGCCGATTTTCCCTCATTCGGCACGGAGCTGGTAATGGCAAGTACCCGAATATCCTCTCCCGAAAAGCTGATATTGGTTCGCAAAGTCTTATACGCTTCATTTGTTTTAAAATCCAGTTCTTTTTTCTTTTCAAAATTTACCTTCATGAATTTACCTTCCTTATTCTACAACTACCGTCATCTACAGTGCCTATTCCTCAGCGGAAGAGTGCTTTTTCTGTTTTCTGCGGGTTCTTCTTCTGGCTCTTCTCGCTTTTGCCGCATCCTTATCATGCCCTCTGGTTCCCCGTTTGGAAATGCCCTCCTCCAACGGAATCAGTCCCAATGTATTCAATCCGAGATACTTTTCCACATCCTCCGCCGTCTGAATGGAATCATTCATCAGATAAATCACCAAGATACACGCTACCGAAAGAATAAAGCCAATCAGTGCGCCAACCAGTGCATTTTTCGTAAGGTTCGGACTGGTCTGGTTCTCCGGAATATGTCCGTAGTCTGCCACATTCGGCTTTTCGGTTTCCATGATAGTGCCCATACGCTCTGCGGATACATCCGTAAGCTTATCCACAATGGTTTTCGCCATATAAGCGTCCGGATTCTTTACCGTGATATAAATAAAACGGGTATTGGCAGGATTCTCTACACTTACATTACTAACAAACGCCCCATAGGTGGTATCCAGCTCCAATTCTTCAATTACCTTATCCACAACCGGACGGCTGGTAATGAATACCCGATAGTCCTGCGTCAGGGAGGAACCAACCTGTAAATCCGTCAGCGAGGTAATGCTGGTAGATTTTGTCATTACATAGAGCATCGACGTAGAACTGTATATTGGCTGCACAAATGCCGTTGTATACCCTGCAGCCACACCGAGTCCCAATGCCGTTGCCAGAATAATAATCCATATCTTTCCAAGCAATACATAAAACAGCTCCCGTAAATCAATTTCCATTTCATCGTTTCTTTGTTCATTCATGTTCTGTAAATCTCCTATTTCTCTTTTTTCTTGTTCCTGTTCTGTCATTCAATAATATATTTATTCTCAACCATTTTCTTTGGATTTCGCACAAACAGCTGTTCAAGAAAATCTTCTCCGCATTTTTTTTCTATCCAGCCTACATAATCCCGTATATAAGGCGCCCGCTCCTCTAAATCATGGGCATCCGTTCCGAAAAAGCTGATATATTCATCCCTTACCAGCTTCTTGCACCACCTGGCGTTTTCGTCCAGCATGCCGCCGTAAACACTGGATATATTCATCTGCAAATAGGCTTCAAGTCCCACCAGCTCATCTATCCGCTCAATGTGCTTAAACAGGCAGCGGTAACGCTCGACATGGGCAATAACCGGCCGGAATCTGGCATTGGTTATCTTCCGGATAGCATCATAAAGCTGGCTGTAGCTGATTCGGATATTGAACTCTACCAAAATATACTTCGTGTCATTCATCGTCTGAATCAGACCGTTTTTCAAATCCTCGATAATGCCGTCCTCCCAGAGAATTTCGTTTCCCAGATAAAGCGTCAGCTCCGGAAACCGTTTCCCTGCTTCCTGCTTAAGCTCCGCAAAACGACTATGTAATTCTTCCTTTGTATAGCTGTTCTTACCTCGCACGTAATGAGGGGTCAGAATCAAATTTCTCGTCCCCTCCTGATAAGCAATCTCCAACATGGATAAGGACTCCTCCATGGATGAAGCACCGTCATCCACCCCCGGCAAGATATGGCTATGTATATCGAAATACTCCATGTCCATTCTCCTCGTTACGCCTCTGTATATCCATCCTTTATTGATTCAAACACACCAATCAGAAGCATCCCCACAACTACGCCGAATGCCGTTACGCTGGTCATCACCTTTACAATCCAGTGAAGATAATCCATCAGGAACAAATATAAGTAATCCGGTTCAACATAGAAATGAAGATAGGGCTTATTCACCGCCATAACCGCAGTCAGCACAATCATGCCCGCACTAGCAGCCAGCTCTGCTACCGCCGTATGCTTGATTCCTCTCTCCCTTCTTTGGTCCATAAAAATCATCAGCGTCACCCCCAGCACCACACTGATTATCATGCAAAGCCCTGCAATCCAGAATATCTGCATATAACTTGCTTTCATGTTATAGATATACGGCGCCACATTGCTGTCCGGAATCGGCGTCTCCGTCTCTCCATTCAGGATTTTAAGGGAACTTTGTTTTATCGTAAATAAATATTCCTCATACGTCTGGATATCGCCTATATCCGCAGAAAATTTACCATCTGACAATTGCTGCTCCGCTATATCGGTAATATACTCCGAATAGGCATAGCGGAAATATCCGCTGCTCTGCATGCTCTGCATAATGGATTCTTTATTAAAGAGACCGACATAAATGCTTAGCAGCAGAAAAACCCCTAAAAATCCAACCGCCGTGGTAACCGTCAGCAGATTTCTTGTATACCGGCGGATTTTACGCCGTTTGCTGTGTCCCGGCCGCGCTCTTCTATGCTTGGGGCGTTTAATGCTCATACATTTCGTCACAGTTAAGATTACACCACATACTATGGTAATTGCAAGTATAATCACCGCAATTCCATTAATTGCCAGCTGTATATTGTCCGGAAGCAAATCCTTTTTCTTGGAAATATTCAGCTCTTCCTGGTCCTTTGTCAGAATAACGATATTATTCTCCTCTAAAACCACAGAGGCTGCCGCCTCCTCCTTCTTCGGGCGCTTTTCCAGCTTCTGCTTATTTTCCGACTGACCGGACATTGCCTCCCAGACATCCACATCATTACTGCTCCAGTCTATCGGAGACTGCGGATTTTCCGAACCGTCTCCCGGATTTACCGCTTCTCCCGTTTCCGTCTGTCTTTCCTCATCTTTTTCTGTCGTCTTATCCTCTGTACTGCCTTTATCTTCTGTGGTTTTTTTATCTCCCGGCTCCTCCGTCGTGCTGCCTTCGCCGCCGACCTCATAGAGATATCCTCTTGCGACTCCGTCCCCTATGTTAGCATACATCATGGAGATTGCCTCGCTTGCCTGTTCCGCAGTCAAATCCACATCGTCCGCAGACAGATAACTTGTCAGCGAATTGATATAAGCAGAACCGGCGCGGTATGTCTTACCGTCATAGGAAAACGTTCCACTTGCAGCAGCAATCACACCTGCTTCATTCCCGTTGATTTCTCCTGCAAATGTAATCATTTTCGGACCGAGGATTCCTGCGGACAGGAACAGTCCCAGCAATAGATAACGTCCTATATGATTATGTTTTCCTCTCATGACCTTCTCCCTTCTTAATTATACCCATTAGGTAATTGCGAAACTCTGTTTTTGCTAACATCCGTTGTATAATATAGACAAAT
>JAMPFJ010000051.1 GCA_023664535.1 Bacteroidales bacterium | reverse complement strand
TATTTTCGTACCAGATACAGAGAAATGTCCATCATCTTGGCTCATTCATCTGAGATATGTAGCTAAAAAATCCTTGAAAAATAAGGAAAAAAAGACTTGACTAAATAGGGAGGTGAATAAGCTTACCCTATGGGAGGGAGATAAACTATTTTTGCGGCTGCTTGCGCAGGAGGCTCCGTTTTTTTCCTTAAAGCTGAGATACGAAGGGGATTCTCTTAAAGAAGCGGTATTAGACGGAAAAATGATTTCTGTCTGAAAAGGTAATACCCGCATCTTTTTTTGCATACATTGTAACAACAAGTGTATTGGGGATTATCCTTGAAAGCATATATTGAAGAGCGGGCGATAGAAATCGGTACGTATATTATGGATTCTAATGCAACAGTAAGACAAACTGCCAGGAAATTCGGCGTAAGCAAAAGTACGGTACATATAGTTGTAACGATTTGGAACGGTTTATCTGGAGAATAAAATGATAAAATAGGGATATAAAGAGCGATGGTTTTAACAGACTGTCGCCTTTTTATATATAGCCGGGCATTTCCCCCGGTACATACCTCACGGGCGTAGCAGCTGCAGCTGCTGCGCCTTTTTGCGTTAAGGCAGGGTGAGGTAAATAATCGAATGATGGAGGTATGAACAATGGGAAAAACAATCGCAATCGTTAACCAAAAAGGCGGCGTCGGAAAGACGACGACCACATTTAACCTGGGCGCCTGCCTGGCGGAACAGGGAAAGAAAGTATTACTGGTGGATTTAGACCAGCAGGGAAATCTGACATACTGCATGGGGCATGATGTTCCGGATGAGGTGGAAGAGACGATTGCCCAGCTGATGCTTAAGGCAATCGCAGATGAGGAGTACAATCCGCATTATTATGTTTTCTATAACCGGGCAGGAACGCACATCAAGGAGAACGGGGAAATGGTTCCCTATCAGTTGGATTACATCTGCTGTAACGTAATGATGTCAACAGTAGAGGTCAGCCTGGTAAATGCCATGAGCCGGGAACAGGTACTTAAGTATATTCTGGAAGAGTTGAAAGAGAAATATGATTATATCCTGCTGGACTGTGGTCCATCCCTTGGGATGATTACCATCAATGCATTAGTAGCGGCGGATTCCGTTCTGATTCCCCTGCAGGCGGAAAAATTTGCTTCACTTGGACTGGAATTACTCCTGAAGAATATTTTGCGGGTGAAGCGTCGTTTGAATCCGGCGCTGGACATTGAAGGAATTTTATTTGTTGCAGTTCCGGAAAAATATAAGGAGTCGAAGAAGACGGTAGACGAGGTTACCGATAAGTTTGGCAGCAGTGCCAATATATATGATTATATCATACCGAGACTTACTGAGGTAACCAAGGCAATCCGGAAGCAGATACCGATGATTCAGTACGAGGATAAAGTAGCAAAGATAAAAAAAGGGGAAAGCATAGTGGCAGGTCTTTACCGGAGGCTTGCAAAGGAGGTAATGGAAAATGGCAGGTAAGATAATCGGATTAAATGAGATGTTCGGTATTCCGGATTCCCAATTTGAAATTGTGGAGCTGCCAATCAAGGATTTAGTGCCCAGAAAGGAACACAAATTCAGACCCTCTTCCGAGGCGAAAAGGGAGATGATTCGGGAATCCATTAAGGAATTTGGGGTATTGGAACCCGTTATTGTACGACCAAAGGAGGATATTGCCTACGAGATATCGGGAAGATATGAGATTTTGGCAGGGCACCAGCGTACCGTGCTAAGCAAAGAGGCGGGGAAAACTACGGTACCCGCCATTATTAAAACAGGGCTGACAGAGGATGAAGCAGAGCAGATTGTATCCGAAACCAACTTCCAGAGAGACTGGAGCGAAATGACCCATTCGGAGCGTGCAGCAGTGCTGTCCAGTCACTACAATGCACAAAAAAGAAGGCAGGTCAGAACCGAGGTTTTGGAGGAAATTAATTCGTATTTACAAACCTATGCAAACCCAGTAAATTCAATGGCTGAGGGGGGGTTGTCTCACGATGAGACAAACGGGATTAGAGGAGTGGCTGAAGCATGTGATTTATCCAAAGCTACGATAGCCAGATACATCAGGGTAGATACTTTGATTGATGAATTAAAACTGCTATTGGATGATGGAGAATTATCTTTAATGGTAGCTGTAGAGTTGTCCTATATCAGTATAGAAAACCAGGAAATGTTTGTTTCCCTGATAAACAGCAATAATTTTAAGTGCGATATCAGCAAGGCAAAGTTAATCCGGGAAATGCAGGTTAAGGGGAAGCTTACCATAGCGACCATGACGGAAATTTTATCCGGAAAGCTGAATAAGAAGAAGCCGGGAAAACCGAAGGGCTACAAGGTAAGCGGCAAAATTATTCAAAAATACTTCAAAGAAGAGACGGATGAGAAAAAAATCGGTGAGATTATTGAGGAAGCGCTGCGGATGTATTTTGGAGAGGAGGGGAAAGATGCAAGATAGTTTGAAGAATAGGAGGGACTTCATGGTTATGTGTAGGTGGACAGGCAAAAAGGAGGAACAACATAAAAAATGGATAGATTGACATTAAAAGAAGATAAAAAAGAAATGATATGCAGATATGAGGATTGCGATACTTGCGAAGAATACTGCCCAGATATGAACAAAGATAACTGTCCTTGTCTACAAGAGGTTTTAGAGAAACTTGCCGGATATGAAGATTTAGAGGAACAAGGAAAACTCATTGAGCTGTCTTGCAAGGTAGGGACTACATTATATTGGATTCCAAGAACGGAGAATAAGATTATTCCTATGAAAATTTTATATTACATGGTGTTCTTAGATGGAAAAAAGATGGCAATCCAATATTGCGGAGATAATGATAGCTTATATTATTACTCAACTGTTGTTTCGGAAAAGGATATTGGTAAAACCGTTTTCCTCACGAGGGAGCAAGCCGAGTTAGCACTAAAGGGAATAAAAGAATAGGACTTTAAGTTATTTTTATTTAAGAATAGCACCGGTCAGTTAGGAAGTGGATTTAGTCTGCTTCTTTTTTGTTGCGAAAGGAGCAATCTGGTGATATGTCAAGCTGATTTTTGAAAAGATTTTGGTATGT
>JAMPFJ010000050.1 GCA_023664535.1 Bacteroidales bacterium | reverse complement strand
AAACGAGCAGGCAAACGATATAGTGAACCAGTGGTGGACAAAAGAAGCGATTTAGATGGAGAAAGAAGAATTGTTATATCGGGAGATGAATGGAAATGACGAATGAAGAACTATATGAAGTGACCAAAAAAGCGGTTGAGGAAAATGAAATGGCAGAATTATTACAGGGGAAAGGAATTTATCAATGTCCGCCTGATAGATTCCTGCCGGCAGATATTCCGACGGATTTTATCAGCGTATTACATCAAGGAGTATATGTTTATTATACTAATACGAAAGATAAAAAAGTAGTAGAGAAATTAGAAGAAGCGATAAAAGAACTGTGTGAAGGAGATGCCGTACAAATTTGGATTGCTTTTACTTGTCATTGGTTATTGGTTTATTCAAAAATGGAAAATAAACTACCGTTTAAGTATAAGGATAAAAAAGTAGGGGCAGTTATAGCGGCAGCAGTTATTTCGCATGAGGATGAATTAAGGAAATGTAAAGAGTGGAATGGTCAGAATAACCCAGATGGATTATGGGAAGAAATCAGGAGAACGAACGGTGTGATGAGAGATAAATGTGGCTATACGATAATTAAGAATATATAGGGTGGAAAGGGGAGGATGCATTAAATAGAGCGGAAAAGCGGGATAGGAATTAGATATTGACATAGTGGCAGGAAAAAACTATCATGTAATTAGACGTAGTTTGACATTGTATAATGTGAGTGAAGAATATACATCATACTTATTATACAAAGCAGGTATATAAAATCATGATAAAAACAAGTCTTGAAGAAATGATTAAGGAGATGAATGGAAATGACGAATGAAGAACTATATGAAGTGACCAAAAAAGCGGTTGAGGAAAATGAAATGGCAGAATTATTACAGGGGAAAGGAATTTATCAATGTCCGCCTGATAGATTCCTGCCGGCATATATTCCAACGGATTTTACCAGAGTATTACATCAAGGGATATATGTTTATTATACCAATACGAAAGATAAAAAAGCAGTAGAGAAATTAGAAGAAGCGATAAAAGAACTGTGTAAAGGAGATGCCGTACAAATTTGGATTGCCTATACTTACCATTGGTTTTTGGTTCGTACAAAGATGGATAATAGAATACCGTTTAAGTATAAGGATAAAAAAGTAGGGGCAGTTATAGCGGCAGCGGTTATTTCACATGAGGATGAATTAAAGAAATGTAAAGAGTGGAATGGTCAGAATAACCCAGATGGATTATGGGAAGAAATCAGGAGAACGAACGGTGTGATGAGAGATAAATGTGGCTATACGATAATTAAAAATATATAGAGTAGAATGGGAGGATAAAGAGATGGAAGGAGAAGGCTGTTCAATTCCGGCAGAAAGTGTAAGCGGAAATTTTGATTCGGGAGCATCATATTTATTGTCTCGCGATAATTATGAATATTATATATGTACTAAAGGAACAGGCTTAGTCGGCAGACCCGATGGGCAGTTTGTCGCACCTGTCAGCGAGATGGATGACGTGCTTTTGCAGGCGGACAATAATCCACGAATAATGGAGGAGTTATTAGGACTGGATTCGGGAAGCTTAGGAGAATCGCCGGTAAGAGTAAATATTTTGAACCCAAAAGATTATGATTTGCGGTTGCCGGATGCCTCAATGTCCGGTGCAAACGATAACTTTGTTCCCGGTGCAGGGAAAACCAGTGGAGGAGTATCAGAAGGAGTAATCAATCAATTCCCTAATCCGGATTATGCACCTGAAATTGGGAGTATTGAAAAAACGTCAACTTCGTTAGATAAATTAAAGGGTGCAGATAGCTTTGCGGATTCTTTGGCGGAAACGTCGGCTGGAAATGGACAGGGCGATTTATCAAAAATGATTGGTTTTATTGCAAAGCATCCAGAAGCGACAGCAAGGGTTTTGGCATATGGTGCGATTGGCGTGAGTGCATATAATATGTGTAAGCGGGCATGTAGCCAGTTTGAAAGCGGAAATGACCATGAGGGATATCGAATTATCGCCAGATGGGCGGTAACAACAGAGGCGTCAATGCTGGGAATCTGGGCAGGTGCAGCGCTGGGCGGAATGGTGGGAGGACCACTGGGTTTTATTATTGGTTTAGGATTAGGCTGGGGATTAGGCATGGGTGCCGAGTATGGTACTGGTCTGCTGTTTGACGAACTGTTTGATTTATATGATAAGGCGGGAGCCTATACCTATCCGGTAGACCCGCTCATTTTTGATTTGGACGGTGATGGCGTTGAAACGGTTTCGGTGAAAAATGGAGTCAATTTTGATTTTGACAACAACGGATTTGCGGAAAAAATTGGCTGGGTTGGTGCGGATGACGGACTGTTAGTCAGGGATTTAAATCAGAATGGCAGGATTGATAATGGCGGAGAACTGTTCGGCGATTGGACGGCGGTAGCAGAGGATGTTAATGCGGTAAATGGATTTGAAGCGTTGAAAGCCTTTGACGAAAATGGAGATGGGGTGATTGATTTCCATGACGGGATTTACGGAGAGCTTAGGATATGGCAAGACAAAAACCTAAATGGTGCAGTGGATGAAGGAGAATTGATGTCGCTGCAGACAGCGGGCATTTCGGCGGTGAGCCTTGATTATAATACAATAAATGAAACGGATGGTCAGGGGAATGCACATACCCAGCAGGGTTACTACATTAAATCTGATGGGAGTGCTGCTTTGGTAGAAGATGTCTGGTTTGACAAGGATGCGGCGGATACGGTAGCCACCGGACCATCGGAGGATATGGTATTTCTCGAGGAGACGGAGGCTGTCAGAAGATTACCGGATATAACAGGGAGCGGTAATCAGTATAGTCTTCATCAAGCGATGCTTCGTGACGGGACAGGCACTTTACAGGCACTGGTGGAACAGTACGTACAGGAAGAAGATTTACTGGCGAGAAAAGCTATGCTTACCCAGATGGTATATGTTTGGACTGGAGTGGCGGATAAGAATCCGTTTGGAAGAGGAGAGAATCTTGCAGATGCGAGAAAACTGGAAGCATTGGAAGTGATTACCGGGCGGGAATTCAACAGCAGATATGGGAAAAATCCGGTGGCAGGAGCGGCGGATTATATCGAGCAGGCATTTGATAGACTGATTGACTTGTATTATATACAGATGGAGCGTCAGACGAGTTGTGCGGAGATGTATGGTATCTTGATTCAGAATTTTGACGTGGACGATAGAGGAAATTTGTACTTTGGTGTGGATGGGCTTGCGGATTATCTGGCTCCGGTCTGTGGGGAAAATCCGGACAGGGGGAGGGCTTTGTTGATAAATTTTGTAAAGAACCTACAGGTTGCCGGAATGATAAACCAAATTAAGGAAGAGGAGCTGTTGGGCGAGGTTGGCGAACTGGGGGAGAAATATGTGCATGCACTGGAATATATCGGGGATGATACGCTCTTTGGCAGTGAGGATGGTGACATTTTAACAGGCGAGGCAGGCAATGATATCCTGCATGGCGGAAAAGGAAACGATACTTATCTGTTTAATCCGGGAGACGGAAAGGATATCATCTATGAGGATGGGGGAGAGGACAGGATTGTTTTTGGAAGGGAAATCCGTCCGGAGGATATCAGGGTCTCTCGGGACAGATGGAACCTGTATCTGACGAATACAATGACGGGTGACCGGATACAGGTCAATGACTATTTCCGTAGTGGGGAAAATGTGGTTGAGCAGATTGTATTTGCCGATGGGACGGTATGGAATATCAAAGATACGGAGGAATCTGCAAGTTATTATTATGGCACGGAAAGAAATGATACGATATCAGCGTACAATCGGATATTCGCCTGTATGGCAACAGGGTCGGCATCGACAGGCGGGGCAATAGAGGTTGGCGTAGATGACTACCTGTATGGCTGGGGAGGAAATGATACCCTGCGTGGCAATCTGGGAGATGACCATTTGATTGGGGGAATGGGAAATGATAAGCTGTATGGAGGAGACGGGAATGATGCTTATCTGTTTGATGCGGGGGACGGAAAAGATATCATTTATGAGGATGGAGGGATAGACCGGATTGTCTTCGGGGAGGGAATCCGTGCAGAAGATATTCGGATAACGAGAGACAGCCAGAACCTGCATCTGACCAATAGAAAGACCGGGGACTGTATTACAGTCAACAATTATTTCCGTTATGAAAATGCCCAGATAGAGAGTATAGAGTTTGCGGACGGAACGGTATGGGACAGGGAATGGATAAAGGATAAAAGCCGTTATTATTACGGGACGACCGGGGAAGACAGTCTAAGTGCATATGGAAACAACTATGGATATGCATATGAAGACGATTATCTGTACGGTGGAGAGGGAAATGACCGCCTGTATGGGAACAACGGAAATGATGAACTGTATGGGGAAGCCGGGAACGATATCCTTGAAGGGGGAACCGGGGACGACCTGCTTGTCGGAGGAACCGGGAATGACCTCTTAAAGGGAGGAGTGGGAGACGATACCTACCGGTTTAACCTTGGAGACGGAGACGATACAATCGAGGATACCGGAGGAACGGATAAGATTATCTTTG
>JAMPFJ010000004.1 GCA_023664535.1 Bacteroidales bacterium | reverse complement strand
TGTCCAAAAGCGCACTCATTGTAAAGAACACGGCTTTGCGCTGTGACATATAGTCGGTCATAACCGCCGTGTTGGACAGGTCGTCGGGTACCGTCTCAAACATACCTATATCAATATATTTTTGAGTATAGTCTAAGGTTTTTTTCCAATTGTCATTGTCCTTTGCCGTAGCGTTTCCTGCAAGGAAGTCCCGCTCCCATTCCAGCCCCTGCGTTGTGGTGAGCCAGTCTGTTTTGGCAAGGTTGAACACCGCCGCAAAGCTTGCACCCGTAAGCTGCGTGCCAAGTATCCCGGGGATAAATCCTGCCTCCTCAATTTCGCCGCAGAGCTTTTCAAGCTCCTCGAAGTTTGTGGGGACTTCCCAACCGTGCTCCTCCATAAGGGTTTTGTTGTAGAGTATTCCGTACATACCGTTGTTGACGGGCAGCATATAAATCCCGCCGTCTATGGACATCTGGTCAAGGATGGACGTGGAAATATCTCCCGTAAAGTCATAGCTTGACAGGTCTATAAGCCGTTCTTTGGCAAGCTCCTTGTCAAGTACCTGCGAGGTACTGAACAGGTCTGTGATGTCGTCCGCCCTCATCTGCGCCCAGCTGTAGCCCAAATAATTTGAGCCATCATAACCCACATAGTCGATTTCAATATCGGGATAGGTCTCGCCGAGCAGCTCCCAAAATTCGTCATATCCGCCCCACGTCACCCAAGAGAGAGCCGAGCTGTCGGCAAGGGGCTGGTTTTCACCGTTTGACTGTGTAATTTCGGTTTGTTCCGTATTCGCTCCGCAGGAGGTCAGAAATAAAGTCGCCGCTGCGAAAGCCGCCGTACATCTTAAAATTTTCTTGAACATAGAAATTCGCTCCTTTGCAATGTGTATACAAAATGAATAGTGAATACAAATACGCTTTTATTATAGTACTTTTATTTTTTGAATTTCAACATTTTTTTAAAGAAAGTTGTACTAGGGAAAAGAATAGTGATTGTCTGCTCGTGACTACATGAAAAAGGATATCCATCTTCAATACGATACAGCCCGCACAGCCATGTGGCGCTTGCACTGACTGGCTGAATTGACTGTAGTAAAGCAGAAGAAGGCTTGAAAACAACAGCATGGACAGACCATGTGCTAAATGCAAAGGCGATAGATAATCCACTTGAGTATGCAAGGCTTTATCTGAATAACGAAATGCAGGCTTTATGTTAAGCTTAACATAACCGTCGATGGGTTCTTTGGGTGCTTTCTTGACATATTTTGCATCATGTGGTAAACTCAAAATCGGTTAGCGCCAACTAACCAGAGCCTGAAGAGGAGCCCATGCTGACGATTCTTATTGAAAGCCTGATTCCATTTCCGTGCAATGGATTTGCTTCCGGATTTGAGAGCTTTGGCTGGATTGTAAAGTGGAGAAATATATCCGATGCGGCATGGAACTGGTCGGAGAGAAGAAACTGCGGCATGGGGTTTCACTGTATGCAATGGCATACAACGCATCGCCGGAAGGAGGGCGACATCGATGAAAAATAAGAAACACCTCCCAATGATGGGAGTGGGACCGGTTTATGTTGCGGTGATTATTGCGGTAACTGTAATTGCGGTGATTGTGGGAAGAAGTGCGGCATTTGAAAAGGGCAGGGTTCCATCCTTAAAAATCCTGCTGCTCATCGTAGGGATTCTGTTAATTATGTTGGGGGTGTATCTGTGGGCAGGGGCAATGTTCCAGTCGAAGATAGACAGCCATATAGTGGAGAACAGTCTGGCGACCACCGGCGTTTATGCACTGGTAAGGAACCCGATTTATTCGGCTTTTATGTTTTTCTGTACCGGCGCTCTCATGATTGCGGGAAATGTGTTTTTTTTGCCGTTATTCTTCTTTTATTGGATATTTATGACAGTGCTGATGAAATGCACGGAGGAGCGGTGGATGGGGAAGCTGTATGGCAGGGAATATGAGGAATACTGCAACAGGGTGAACCGGTGTATCCCATGGCCTTTGAAATAATCAGGTGATTTTGGAGGATAGAAATGAAATTTTTTGAGAGATGGCAAAGGAGGTAGAGTGATATGGTTTTTGCTTTGCAGTTATTCATTTATCTGGTATTTTTCACAGCCTGCATAAAGCTGCTGGTTCTGAATAATCCGGTGAGAGGAATTTTCTTTTATCCGAAACAGATACAGAAGAGGGCTTTGGAAATGGGACTGACTACGGAACGGGAAGCAAAAAGGCGCAAAATAATGTTTTTTACCGTGCTCATTTTGGGAATTGTGATTCTGCCGATGGTATTTATCGGATGCTGGAGCGGCATTTCCGACTTTAGGACTGCGTTTATCCGTGCGGTTATTTTCCTTGAGGTAATGAATTGGTATGACGGTATCGTGGTAGATGAAATATGGGTGAGGTTTGACAGGTTCTGGGTAATAAAGGGCTTGGAAGATATGTCCCATGTAAAGGATTTGAAATTTGTTTTAACAGAAAGGCTCATCATGACGGTTGTTTATATTCCCGTGGCAGCGATAATTGCAAAGCTTGCGCTCATAATCTGAAAAAGCAGCTTTGGAATGGGTCTGTGAACCTGCTGCGCAGAGGGAGGCGGAATGGTTTTTATAGTGCAAAGGGGGCTGTATAACAGCCGGGGGAAACCTAAAGAAAGTAAATCAGCAGCAGAGAGTGGATAGGGATAATCTATCCGGTGGAAGCAAGCCGGACAGATTATCTCTGTCCATTTTTGTTTTCGCACATTATCAGGATGTAAAGGAGACATTGATGATGAGAGGAAACAAGAAAAATTCAGTTGCGAACAGGGTTAAGGATTTTGGAAAAACAGGTGGGAATTTACCTTTCAAAACTGATGTCAATGGGAAAACTTGACATGTAATAACATAAAAGTTATTATAATATAAGATTATATAGTTGAAATGAAGGGGATGTATTATAGGCTGGCTTAAGGATATTTGGTATGGAAAGCCGCCTTTACGATAAGGTAATGGTAAAGAAGGGAGAGAAAGATATGGAGTTACAGCAGCTGCAATATTTTTTGGTGGCGGCACAATATGAGCATATTACCAAAGCGGCTAATTCATTACATATTGCCCAGCCGGCGCTGTCTCAGTCCATCAAGCGGCTGGAGGCGGAACTGGGGGTAAAGCTTTTTGACCGGAAAAAGGGGGGGATTACGTTAAGTGATTCGGGAAAGCTTCTGGTGGAGGAGTTAAAACCGATTATGAAAAGTCTGGACAGTCTGCCGAAAAAACTTGCGGATACGGCAAGAAAGCAGCACCAGACGATTCATCTGAATGTGCTTGCCGCTTCTATTCTGGTGACGAACTGTATTATTGCCTATAAGGCAAAACATCCGGATATAAATTTTCAATTTGTGCAGAGCCAGTCTTCCACGGATTATGACTTGTGTATTACCGCAACCCTGCCGAGGAGAAATCCGGCAGCGAATCAGATGATGTTAGAGGAAAATTTTTTTCTGGCAGTGCCGGCATCCTCAAGATATGCGGGATATGAGGAAATTGAACTTGCAGAGGTGGCGGAGGAGGGCTTTATTGTGATGGCGGACACCAGACCCATCCGAAGCATTTGCGACCAGTTTTGTCTGGAGGCGGGATTTACTCCGGATATTATTTTTGAAAGTATGAATTTTGAGGCGGTACGAAGCTTGATTAGCGCCGGGCTTGGTGTCGGTTTCTGGCCGGAATATTCATGGGAGAGTGCAGAGCCTTCAAAAAATGTGGTGCTTTTACCGATTAAAAGTCCTGAATGTAAACGGGATATTATTATCACATATAATCAGCAATTTTCGGATAACCCCATCGTTAAGGATTTTTATGATTTTCTGATTGATTTTGCCATGGATTGTAAGGAACAGCATCAAAAAAGCAGAAGCCAGGGGAAAATCTAATGTGTTAAATTCCGCACGATAGAATTTGATATAGTGCGTGATTTTTGGTGTGAATATCGGGCGGAAATTGATATAGTAGTAAAAGATTATATACTATGGCATATTTTGTATATAGGTTCATATCTTTACTTACGAAGGAGGTTCTTATGGGAAGAAGAGCGACAAAAGCTTCGGATAACGTTTTTTATCAAGCGCGGGTGGAAGCGATGAAAGACAATCCGGAATTTAGCAGCAGAGAGAGGGCTTCCGATATCATCGGAATTGACCGGACAAGGCTGGCGAGAATAGAGTTATCGGAGATTATTCCGTATCAGGAGGAGGTTAAGCTGATTGCACAGGCATATGATAAGCCGGAATTGTGTAACCAGTATTGCGCAACCCTGTGTCCCCTTGGAAGCATTACCGCAAAAAAGATTAAGGTGAGAAATCTGGACAGGCTTATTTTAAATACCCTTGGAGCATTGAATGAGATGTCGGATTTGAAGGATTCCTTAATCGATATATCGGAGGACGGATTGATTGAAGAATCGGAGAGAGAGGAATTTGCACGGATTTTAAAGGTTCTTTCGGAAATTTCTGAAATGGCGCAGTCTTTGGAGCTTTGGGCGAAAAAGAATCTGGATAGATGGAACGGGTAAAATGCGGGAAATAGCTAAGCGGAGGATAAGGTTATATGGTATTTGGAATAGTTATTGTAGTCTTTGTTGTCTGGTTTATTGGGACAATGAATGGGATTAGGGCAGCGGAGCTGAAGGTAGATGAAGCGGATTCCGGAATTGATGTTGCACTGACTAAGCGTTATGATGTATTGACAAAGCAGCTGGCGTTGGTCAAGGAATATGCGTCCTATGAAAGTAAAACGCTGTTTGAAGCGATTCGTCTTCGCTCCGGAATGAGTGTCGGCGAAAAGTCGGAGGCAGCAGAAAAAATGAATGAGGCAGCAAATCAGTTTCGTATGACGGCAGAGGCGTATCCGGAACTGAAGTCTGGTGCCAGCTATATTGCCTTGCAAGACAGTATTACGGATGTTGAGGAGCATTTACAGGCGGCAAGACGGTTATATAATGCCAATGCCACAGCCTATAACACCAAGATTATGATGTTTCCGGCTTCCGTTGTGGCAGGAATAATCGGTGCAGGAAAACGCGATTTGTTTGCGGCAGAAGAGCATAAGCAAAAGGATGTAGAGATGAAGCTTTAATGTTTTTGTTTATTAGCTGGCAATGATTTAGAAGTACAGCACGAAACGTAATTATAGAGGAAAGACAGGCGGAAGTATACCTTGAACTTATATGGACAGGTCAATACTTTCGCCTGTTGCTGTTATCGGAATTTCCGTTGTGGTTACCGGCATTTCCGTCCCCGAGAGCTCCAGGGAGACGCTTTCGCAGTCATGGTGGCCGCCGGAGGCTGCATTTTCACGCTCCTTTTGCAGTTTACTGAACAGGGCGATAAGGTACTTTCTGTCCGCTTCTGCAATCGCCATTATTTCACCGGCACGGTGCTTTTTCTTAAGGCGCTCCAGCTCCGTCGGTTCTAAATCCCTTTGGACGATTTCGGATAATGCATCAGTAGAATTTGCCGCCGTTTCGTTTCTTTTCGCAACCTCTTTCATGAGTTTTTCCAATTCTTCCGTTAATTTCTGCAATTCATCTTCGGCGGTTTCCTGTCCGCTTCCCTTTTGGTTCTTTTTTTGAACGGAAGAGTCGTTTTCCGTTATATCGTTATGAAAAATCCCCTGTTTTTCAGCATTTTCTTCTTCTTTCAAGTGCTTCAGCCGTTTTCTGGCTATCCGCTCCATTCGTTTTGCGTGGAGAATTGCCAGTTCCACTTCTTTATCATCAAAGACACCGCTTCTCAGCTTTTTCTGAAGCCTTCCCACGGTCATGGAGGCACTGAGAACTACTTTGCCCGCATTGCTGGAGGTTTTTGCCATTAAGATTTGTGAGGAAATCAGCTTGAAATTATAGGATAAGCGCTTTGGCTTCTTTTTGGCAGATTTTTTTATCCGGAATGTGCCGCAGACGCTCCCGTCCGGATTTTTCAGCGTATATTCTTTTATTGTGGAATTGCTCGAATAAATTCCCATACCCATGCCGTCATCCTCCCTGATTTGAGCATTTCTTCGGTTTGCCGATAATTCCGTTTACCGGTAAGCACAATTATATTTATGATATCGGCAGATGGCGGGATATAATTTACCGCTTAAAGAAAAGCTGCCGGGAAAATGCCGCAGAAAAGATAAATATGAATTTTGTCTTGACATGGGACTTGTGCTGTTGTATTATTACTACGACAGGCATAGTACGATAGTCGTATCAATGTCTATCGTAGTAAAATAGGGAGGAGAGAGGGAGAAAATGATTACAATCAGTAGCGATGTGATTCGCGGATATAATGATACGATTATTCTTTATCTTCTTTTGGATAATCCGTCGTATGGTTATGAAATATCCAAGCAGATTAGGAATTTATCCGCAGAAAAATACATTATCAAAGAGACGACATTGTATTCTGCATTTAACCGTATGGAGAAGAACGGTTATATTGAATCCTTTCAAAACGGAGAGGCGGAAGGGGAAAAACGGCGGACATATTACCGCATTACCGATGCAGGAAAGCAGTACTACAGGCAAAAATGCGCAGAGTGGGTACTGACCAAGGAAGTTGTGGAAAAATTTATTGCGAGAGGAGAAGATAGTAATGGAAACGCTTAAAAATTATCTGGAAAATATGTTTTTGAATCTGCCGGATACACCGGAGGTTCGTAAAGCAAAGGGTGAGCTGTTGCAAATGATGGAGGATAAATATACGGAGCTGAAAAAAGAGGGAAAAGCCGAGAATGAGGCGGTCGGTATCGTTATTTCTGAGTTTGGCAATCTTGACGAGTTGGCAGAGGATTTGGGGATTAAACCGTTTGTCGGAGAAGAAAGCATATCCGGTCCGATGCTTTCACTTGAGGAGGCAAAGGATTTTTTAAAGGATATGTTAACACGGAGTTATCTGATTGCGTTAGGGGTTATGCTTTGCATTATTTCTCCTGTTCCGGCTGTGTTTTTCACTGCAAAGGGAATAAATAGTGAATCAGATATTGCCGTGGCAAAAGGGAGTATGCTTGGCGGAATGTTTCTGCTTCTGCTTGTGGCAATCGGCGTGGCGGTTCTTATTTTCGCCAATGTCATGAAGCATAAATGGCAGCAGATTGAGCATAATGCGGTAGGAATTGATTTTCTGGTTATGGATTATGCAAAAAAGCAATATGAGAGCATCAGAGGCAGCCATGCTTTGTGTTTGAGCCTGGGATGCATGCTCTGCATATTAAGCTTTATTCCGTCAATGGTTATTGGCACAATATTTTCTAATGTATTCTGGTATGAATTTTCCGGCGGAATCATGCTCATTCTGGTAGCGGTGGGTGTATATCTGATGGTATTTACCGGAAACCGCAATAAAGGTTATCAGCGGTTGTTTGCACTGAATGCCAAAGGAACGATGGGAAATACCCACGTACCGGAAAGCGCTAAGGGAACAGAGTACAGCAGTGAAAAGGTGACGGTAATCATGAGCGTGTATTGGCAGACGGTTACCTGCCTTTATTTGTGTGTCAGTTTTCTTACCTTTGACTGGGGATTTACATGGATTATCTGGCCGATTGCGGGTGTGATTCATTCAATTATAAAGATAAATTTTGAGAAGATTTAAGGAGGGGACGAACATGAAAAAGAATATTTATCTGACGATAATCTGGATTGTCACTATTTTTTGTATAGTGGCGGGAAGCTGCTATCATATCATGGGCTGGGGAGAAAATTTTTTTGATGATTTTCATTTTACCGGGGACTTTGGTAAGCACGAGACATATAGCGGCAATATAGAGGCGTTTGATTCCATTTCTCTGGATGTTGATTTGGCTGAGGTAAATATTATAGCCGGTGATGCATGGAACCTGTCCTATGAGTGCGCACAGAATGTGACGCCGGATTTTAAAGTAGAGCAGGGTGTGCTTTATGTTAAGCAAGCTTCTAAAAAATCACATTTTCCTATACGAATTGGAAATGATGATTGTGATATTGTGATAACTATTCCGCATGACGCTGAAATATCCCGTATTTCCGGCAGCTGTAGTCTTGGGGATTTGGAATTTGAAGGCGTGACGGTTGAGGAGATTGATGTTGAATGTAATCTGGGTGAAATTGCACTCAATGATTTGAACGCATCCTCCATAACCTGTAGCTGCAATCTCGGGGACTGTGAAATTGCTAATTGCAGCTTTGACAATCTGAAGGTAGATAATGATATGGGAAGTATAGAGGTGTACAGCAGAAATCCATTGTCTGATTACATGATGGATTTATCGGTATCCATGGGCAGTATTGAAGTAAACGGAAACGATTATGTTTCTTCCTACTATCAACAGCAGGGAGAAGAGGGCAAATCGATTATACTGACGAACAATATGGGAAGCATTGAGGTGGAAGACAAATAGCAGATGATGAAAAAAATATTTGACAAATCGGAATCAGAAGCATATACTGTTATTTGGTTAAAGAAAAACCGGTGTGCCGGTCATACTGTACTACGAAACCGATGAGTAAGAGGAGTAGGCTATGGTAAAGCTTTACAGAGAGCTGTGGTGGTGAGATACAGCAGGTGGTCGATAGTTGAATGGACTTACGAGGGTGGCTTGAAATGTATATCGCAGAGTAGATGCCAACGGGAGCCCTGCCGTTATCAATGGGGTGCATATGTTAGTATGTATGGAGAGTGGATGCTTTGCATCAATTTGGGTGGTACCGCAGAAGTATATGATAGCTTTTGTCCCTGTATAGGGGCAGAAGCTTTTTTCACGTTAGCATTGAGACCTGCGAGAGGAAATAACGAGACAGCTGTGAGGAGCTTGCTCATCTACGGCTGTCTCGTTATTTCCTCTCATACGGCGAAAGCCGTGACCGAGATGGAGCAAAGCGGAATCGAGGTTGCAGGTCGGAAGGCGAAAGCCGTGAGCGATGCCTGGATGCTTAATGAGGCGGAGCCGAATTTAGCAGGAAGGTATGCAGAGCAGATGGAGCAAAGCGGAATCGAGGTTGCAGGTCGGAAGGCGAAAGCCGTGAGCGATGCCTGGATGCTTAATGAGGCGGAGCCGAATTTAGCAGGAAGGTATGCAGAGCAGATGGAGCAAAGCGGAATCGAGGTTGCAGGTCGGAAGGCGAAAGCCGTGAGCGATGCCTGGATGCTTAATGAGGCGGAGCCGAATTTAGCAGGAAGGTATGCAGAGCAGATGGAGCAAAGCGGAATCGAGGTTGCAGGCACATAAAATAAATCAGGAAAGGAAGGTAGAAAGATGTTTCCGAGTTATGAGGAGGCAAAACAATTTGAAAGGGAATATAACATGATTCCCGTCTGCCGGGAAATCTATGCAGACATTGTGACGCCCATTACTCTGTTGAGAAGACTGAAAGAGATTGACAGTAAGTATTATCTGTTAGAAAGTGTGGAAGGCGGCAAGCAGTGGGGACGGTATTCCTTTCTTGGCGTAAACCCGCTTTTGCAGATTAGTTGTAAAAATGGGATGGTGACGATGAAAAGCGGAGCAATGGTGAGGACGGAAAAACGGGATGCGATGCAGGCGTTAAGGGAACTGTTAAAGCAGTATCGTTCCCCGTCTGTTAAAGGGATGCCGAGCTTTACCGGCGGTCTGGTGGGATATTTTTCCTACGAGATGATTGGCTATGCGGAGCCTAAGCTCCGGTTAAAGGAGAGCGAGTTTGATGATTATAATTTGATGCTGTTTGATAAAGTGATTGCCTATGACCACTTGAAACAAAAGATTAGTGTAATTGTAAATTACCGCAGTGAATCCGGTGAGCAGGGCTATAATGCGGCGCTGCTGGAGATAGAGAAAATGGTACACTTAATACAGAATACGATGCCGCTAAAGGAGGAACATGCAGACGAAGAGGTGGAATTTACCTGTAATCTTTCCGAAGAGGAGTATTGCGGCATGGTGGAGCGGGTAAAGCGTTATATCAAAGAAGGTGACATTTTTCAGGGGGTGGTTTCCAGAAGATTTGAGGCGGAATATAAGGGAAGCCTGATTAACACCTACAGGGTGCTGCGGACCACGAACCCTTCGCCGTATATGTATTTTATTGGCTGTGATGATTTGGAAATTGCGGGAACCTCTCCGGAAACCATGGTAAAGCTGTTAAGTGGCAGGCTGACAACGTTTCCGGTGGCGGGAACAAGAAAACGGGGAGAGACCACAGAGCTTGACGAGGCATTGGAAAAGGAGCTTCTTGCAGACGAAAAGGAATGTGCTGAGCATAATATGCTGGTGGATTTGGCGAGAAATGATATCGGAAAAATTGCTGAATTTGGCACGGTGGAGGTCGAAGAGTATATGAAAATACATCGCTTTTCCAAGGTGATGCATATTGCGTCCACGGTTACCGGGGAAATCCGGAAGGATAAGGATGGCTGTGATACGATTTCTGCGCTGCTTCCGGCGGGAACCTTGTCGGGGGCGCCAAAATTCAGAGCCTGTGAGATTATCGACGAGCTGGAGCCGGTGGCGAGAGGGGTATATGGCGGAGCAATCGGTTATCTGGATTTTTCGGGAAATCTGGACGTGTGCATTGCCATTCGTACCGCAGTAAAGAAAAAAGACAGGCTGTATGTCCAGGCAGGAGCAGGAATTGTAGCTGACAGCGTTCCGGAAAGCGAGTATGCGGAATGTGCAAATAAAGCAGGAGCCGTTATTGAAGCGGTAAAACGTGCATCGGAGGTGAATGGATAGTGATTCTGTTGATTGATAATTATGACAGTTTTTCCTATAATCTGGTTCAGTTAATCGGCGGTATCCAGAAGGAACGTTATGATAGAGGACTTTCAAATGCCGGCAGGGATTGTGATTACGGAATCCGGGTGATTCGGAATGATGAACTGACGGTGGAGGAAATAGAAGCGTTAAATCCGGAATTTATGATTTTATCTCCGGGACCGGGGAGACCGAAGAATGCGGGAATTTGTGAAACGCTGTTGAAGGAATACGGTGGAAGTGCAAAAATTCTTGGCGTATGCCTGGGGCATCAGGCGATTGTTGAAGCCTTTGGCGGAAAGATTACCTATGCAAAAACGTTGATGCACGGAAAGCAAAGTGAAATCAGCATTGATTCGGAGGAAGCGGTTTTTCGGCATTTGCCCGAAACCGTTAAGGTTGCAAGATACCATTCTCTGGCGGGAGATGCCGAAACGATGCCGGAATGTCTGAAAGTGATTGCAAAGACGGCGGACGGCGAAATTATGGCGGTACGGCATAAGGAAAAAGAGATTTACGGGTTTCAATTTCATCCGGAATCGGTGCTGACCGAGTATGGAAAGACTATGCTGGAAAATTTTCTGGATTTGGGAAGCTGATGAATTTACGGAGAAAGGCAATCAGGAAAATAGAAGAAAAAATGAAATATGCTTAAAATAATGTGAAAAAAGGAGGACGACATTATGATAACAGAGGCAATTAAGAAATTGGTAGAGGGACAGGATTTAACTTATGACGAGGCGTTGGAGTGCATGAACGAGATTTTTGGCGGTGAGGCGACTGAGATTCAGATTTCTGCATATCTGACGGCACTGCGGATGAAAGGGGAGACGGTTGATGAGATTTCCGCAAGTGCAAGAGGAATGCGGAATTATGCAGTTCCGTTAGAGCACGACGGACTGGAGGTGCTGGAAATTGTGGGAACCGGAGGAGATGAGGCAAACTCCTTTAATATTTCAACTACCAGCGGACTGGTAGCGGCTGCCGTGGGGATTCCCATTGCAAAACACGGAAACCGGAGTGTATCCAGCAGCTGCGGTGCGGCAGATGTGCTGGAAGCCTTGGGGGTGAATATTACAATAGCACCGGAAAAAATGAGCAAAGTGCTGAAAGAAGCAAATATCTGCTTTATGTTTGCACAGGTTTACCATAAAGCAATGAAGTATGTGGCACCGGTTCGCAAAGAACTGGGAATCCGGACAATATTTAATATTCTGGGACCGTTAACCAATCCGGCAAATGCAAGTATGCAGTTAATGGGAGTATATGAAGAAGCACTGGTTGAACCGATGGCAAGGGTTCTTTCTAAGCTTGGCGTGAAGAATGGTATGGTAGTTTACGGACAGGACAGGTTGGATGAAATTTCGTTGAGCGCACCGACGACGGTTTGCGAAATTCGTGAGGGTAAATTAGAGACTTATGTTATTGAACCGGAACAGTATGGAATGAAAAAATGTGATAAAGAAGAATTAAAAGGTGGAAATCCGGAAGAAAATGCAAAGATTACAAAAGCGATTTTAAATGGAGAAAAAGGAGCGAAACGAAATGCAGTTGTATTAAATGCAGCAGCCTGTATCTATATTGCCAAAAAAGCAGATACCATGAAGGATGCAGTGAAAATGGCAGAAGAAGCAATCGACAGTGGAAAGGCAATGGAGGTGCTGAAACAATTTGTGATGATGACAAATGTGGATTGATAGTTTGAATGAAAATGTGATGTGGCTAAAATGACTTTGTGATTGACGGAAAGGAGAATTATGGCAGCGGATATTTTGGAGCGGATTGCCGCGGATAGAAGACGGCAGGTGGAGGAAGAGAAGCAAAAACTCTCGCCAGAACGGATGAAAGAGATGGCATTGGCGAAGAAAGGGAGTTTGCCGGATTTTGTTTTTGAAAATGTGTTAAAAAAGGAGGGTATATCTTTTATCTGTGAGGTAAAAAAGGCTTCGCCGTCAAAAGGGGTGATTGCGGATGACTTTCCCTATGTGGAGATTGCCGAAGAGTATGAGCGGGCGGGAGCAGATTGCCTTTCCGTATTGACTGAACCGAAATATTTTCTCGGATGCGACAGGTATCTTTCAGAGATTCGTGATGCGGTAAAGCTTCCTATTCTGCGAAAGGACTTTACGGTGGATATTTATCAGCTCTATCAGGCGAAGGTTATCGGTGCAAATGCAGTTTTACTGATTTGCTCGCTGCTGAATCCTGATTTTATGGCGGAATGTATCGAGATATGTGATGAATTAGGGCTGACGGCGCTGGTAGAGGTTCATGATGAAACGGAAATGCAGATGGCGGTACAGGCGAAAGCCAGAGTGGTTGGAGTAAATAATCGGAATTTAAGGGATTTTACTGTGGATATACAGAATAGTACCAGGCTGCGGGAAATGGCGCCGGGAGAAATTCTCTTTGTGGCGGAGAGTGGAATAAAGACCAGAAGCGACATAGAGGTGCTGGAGAAGGAGCAGGTAAATGCCGTCCTGGTGGGAGAAACCTTGATGCGGGCGGAGGATAAGAAGCAAAAATTAGAAGAACTTAAAGGAAATATGAATTTTGATTAGGTAAAAGTGATGAAAATTAAGATATGTGGACTGAAACGAATAGAGGATGTGGATTATGTAAACCAAAGCCTGCCGGATTTCATTGGCTTTGTCTTCGCCGGAACAAAACGAAAGATTGATTTTGAGACGGCAAGGGTGTTAAAACAGAGGTTGAAACCGGAGATTAAGGCAGTAGGAGTTTTTGTCAATGCAGACATTCCCTTTATTGTCCGATTGGTGGATGCAGGAATTTTAGATATGCTTCAGCTCCATGGAGATGAAGACAGAACCTATATTGAGAAGCTTCGGGATGCATTGGCGGAGCATGGCAGAGAGCGTGTTCCGATAATTAAAGCGGTAAGGGTGCAGACGAGCCGGCAGATACTTAAGGCGGAGGGACTACCAGTGGATTTTCTTTTGCTGGATGCGTTTAAGGCAGATGAATATGGCGGAAGTGGCAGGCTATTTAATCACAAATTAATACCAAAATTGGAAAAACCTTACATTTTAGCGGGGGGAATTACAATTAAAAATGTGACGGGGATATTGGAAGAATTATCTGAACAGGGAAAACTGCCATACGGCATAGATGTCAGCAGTTCTGTCGAAAGTAATGGAAATAAGGATAAATTTAAGATTGAGGAGTTGATAAAGACAGTTAATGAAATTGAAAAAAGTGATAAAATAAAAGAATATATGTGAAAATGAATAAATATGGTGAAAATTGGGGCTGAGAAGAGAATTGTCCCCGAAATGCCGGAATTAGGCGAATTGAGGAAAGGAGCAGTTATGGAAGCAGGACGATTTGGAGAATATGGAGGACAATATGTGCCGGAAACCTTGATGAATGCGGTACATGAGTTGGAAAAAGCGTATGCAGATTATAAGAATGATTCGGAATTTGTGAAAGAATTGGATGATTTGCTGAAAAAATATGCCGGAAGACCGTCGTTGTTATATTATGCAGAGAAAATGACAAAGGATTTGGGCGGAGCAAAAATATACTTGAAACGTGAGGATTTGAACCACACGGGCTCTCATAAGATTAATAATGTTTTGGGACAGGTGCTGTTGGCGAAGAAGATGGGAAAAACCAGGGTGATTGCGGAGACTGGCGCCGGGCAGCACGGTGTGGCGACGGCGACGGCGGCAGCGCTTATGGGAATGGAATGTGAAATTTTTATGGGAAAGGAGGATACTGAGCGGCAGGCATTGAATGTATTCCGGATGGAATTGCTGGGGGCTAAGGTTCATCCGGTGGTTACCGGCACAATGACGCTGAAGGATGCAGTAAATGAGGCAATGCGTGAGTGGACCTCCCGGGTCGATGATACGCTGTATGTTTTGGGCTCTGTTATGGGTCCTCATCCGTTTCCGACAATCGTAAGGGATTTTCAGAGTGTAATCAGTAAAGAAAGCAAAGCGCAGATTTTGGAAGCTGAGGGAAGGCTCCCGGATGCAGTCATTGCCTGCGTGGGCGGCGGAAGCAACGCAATGGGCTCTTTTTATGAATATATAGAGGATAAAGAGGTACAGCTGATTGGCTGTGAAGCGGCGGGACTTGGCGTGGAGAACGAAAAAAATGCGGCAACCATTGCCAACGGTTCGGTAGGTATCTTCCATGGCATGAAATCCCTGTTTTGTCAGGATGAATATGGACAGATTGCGCCGGTTTATTCGATTTCCGCCGGACTTGATTATCCGGGGATTGGACCGGAGCATGCCATGCTTCACCAGACAGGAAGGGCATCCTATGTTCCGATTACGGATGAGGAGGCGGTTAAAGCGTTTGAATATCTTTCAAGAACAGAGGGGATTATTCCGGCGATTGAAAGTGCCCATGCCATTGCCCATGCCATGAAAATAGCGGGAAAGATGGATAAAACCCAAATTATAATTGTGACGGTCTCCGGACGGGGAGATAAGGATGTTGCAGCGATTGCAAGGTATAGAGGAGTGGAAATTTATGAGTAGAATTAGTAAAGCATTTGAAAAGGAAAAAGCATTTATTGCATTTGTTACAGGCGGTGACCCGGATATGGAAACCAGTCACCGGCTGATTAAAACTATAGCAGAAAACGGCGCGGACATTATTGAAATCGGTATTCCGTTTTCTGACCCCATTGCAGAGGGACCGGTAATTCAGGCGGCGTCTCTTCGGGCATTGAACGCCGGTACGACCACGGATTTACTGTTCGATATGGTAAAAAAGCTGCGCGAGGAAATTGATGTGCCAATTATTTTTATGACCTATATGAATCCGATTTATGTATATGGAACCGGGCGGTTTATGGAAAAGTGTGCGGAGACAGGGGTTGACGGGATAATTGTTCCGGACGTGCCTTTTGAGGAAAAAGCGGAGCTTGCAGGCTGCTGCAGGGCGGCAGGGGTGGATTTGATTTCCATGATTGCGCCGACTTCAAAGGAAAGGATAGAAATGATTGCGAAAGAAGCGGAAGGATTTCTCTATTGCGTGTCTTCTCTCGGCGTGACAGGAGTGCGTTCAGAAATCAGAACCGATATTGCGTCCATGATAAAGCATGTGAAGAAAGTAACGGATGTGCCCTGTGCAGTGGGTTTCGGGATTGCCACGCCAGAGCAGGCGAAGAAAATGGCAGGGCTTTCCGATGGCGCCATTGTGGGCAGTGCCATTGTAAAGCTGGTGGCAGAGCACGGCAGGGATGCGGTATCTTATGTAGCAGAATATGTAAAGAGCATGAAGGCAGGCGTATTGGAAGCCTGAAGGGAAAATGGAGGAAATTTATGGGAAAAAACCAGTGCAAATTACATAATTATTTTAAAAATGTGATGGTACAATGAATGATAATGAGATGATGAAAAAATAAAAATGTGAACGACATTTAGATAAAAAAGATGAAATTGAAAAAATTTCATCTTTTTTTCGGATTTTAACTAAAAATGATACAAAACAAGACGAAATGTGATGAAAAATAATAAAATATCGAGAAAATAATAAGAAAAAATAATATAATGTGATAAAATAAAAAAGAAGATGTGACGGCAAATTTTGAAAGGTTTTGTCCATAGGTGAGTATCTGTTCTAATCGTTAGGGAAATACTATACAAATAAAGTAGAAAATAATAGAGCGGAGTATCCGGAATGAGAGAGAAAAAGGAATGGTGGTCTGCACATAAGGCAGAAGTATATTACAGTATATGTATTATGACAGCCGGAACATTATTGCATTTTGCTTATGAATGGTCGGGAAACAGTGCATTTGTGGCATTGTTTGCGCCTGTCAGCGAAAGTGTCTGGGAGCATTTAAAGCTGTTTTTTGTTCCGGCATTTTTCTTTACGATTTTTATGTATTATCTGGTGGGCGAAAATTGCCCGGAGTATCTCTGGTGCCAGACGAAAAGTATTTTGTCCGGACTGGGAGTAATCTTGGTCATCTATTATGGATATACGGGAATTACCCGGATGGAGATACCCTGGATAAGCATTGGTATTTATTATGTGGCAGCGGTTGCTGCCGGAGTAGTATCCGGCGTATGCCGGAAAAAATCCTGTAATACCGGGCAGGACCTGGCGAAGTATGCGGGTGTGGTGCTTTTGCTGCTCTGGGCGTTGTTTATTTGGCTTACCTATAGGATTCCGCCTGTTTTACAGGAATATTTTTCCGGACTTTTTCTTGAATGGGAAGGATGAATCCGGTTTATTTCCCATTAAAGCAGGATGAGTAAACGTATACCGGTGGTGATTTGCTTAAACTATTGTCAAAACGATGGGGAGAGATTATACTATAGCCAATAATTACCGTATAAGTAAGGAAGATGAAGATGAGCAGGTTTTCTTGGGAAAATGAATGGAGATTACAGGAATTAAAAGAGGAATCCTTTGTGGTGAAGCATGTTATGGATAAGACGCCAAAATGGGTGCAGCTTGTGGAAAGGAAAGTACCGGAGACGTTGCAGAATACACTGGAAGCGGCATTTAGTAAGGCATTTATCGCCGTATTTGAAAAGGGCGCAGGAGTGATTGAAAAGACTTATAATAAGGAGAAGCATGCCGCCCGGTTCAGACAGAATAAACGGGAAATGGACAGCGGGGGGTTTAACAAGGGAAATATGAAAAAATTTGAGCGGCATGCCAGACGGACGGTGGGAAAGAATCTGGCAATTTCCTCCGTGGAGGGAGTCGGATTCGGAATTGTCGGGTTGGGGATACCGGATATTCCGATTTTTGTTTCCGTTCTGTTGAAAAGTATTTATGAAATAGCATTGAGCTATGGTTTTTCTTACACGACGGGAAAAGAAAAACTTTTTATTCTAAAGATGATTGATGCCGCTTTGCAAAGCGGCAGCGACTTAAAGAAAAGAAATGATGAGGTGAATAAACTGATTACCCGCTATGACAACGAGGAAAAAGCGCCGGAACAGGAAGGGGTAACGGATGAATTTGTAACGGAGCTTCAGATTACCCGGCAGATTGACCGTTCGGCGAAAGCGTTGTCCCATGAACTGTTATATGGAAAATTTGTACAGGGGATGACCTTTGTCGGTGTGGTTGGTGGAACGGCGGACTTTACCTGTCTGAAACGCATAACAGATTATGCGGCATTGAAATACAAACGGAGGTTCCTGCTTCAGCAGTTTCCTGAGGAATAAATTCTCTGCGGGCTGGAGTGCAGGAACCGGCATACGGAAAATGGAAAGAGGGAGCATTAAAGCTCCTGGGCAGTTCCGTCAATATATAAGGTGTAGCCGTTGGAATCAATCTGCTCCAGGGAGCCTTCAAAAGAGGTGATATAGCTGTCGCCGGTAAGCTTCCATGTAGAGCCGCCCTCCAGAACCACGTTGACCTCTCCGCCCTCCTGTTCTTCGTTTATGCTTCCTTCAAAGGAACTTTCTTCAGACAACGTAAGGCTTAAAGAAGAAATTTCATCCACAATGATTTTACCGTTTAATTGTTGGGCGGTGGCAAAAAGGCACATATCGGCGCCGTTACTTCCGGCTTTACCCCAGCCGCGGGTACCGTCATTGCCGGCAAGTCTCAGCAGGACATCGTTGGATAAGGTTAATTGTGTATGTGACAGATTCAATATGGAGGTGGTATTGGTAGAATAGATTAAATCACCGTTTTGTCCGGTAATACTGCCTCCGCTTACGGTAAGCGTGCCGCTGCCTTCATCGGCATCGCCGGACATACTCTGATAAATCATAATCGTATGAAGATTTTCGCTTTCGTCACCCTGATAGGTGCCCTGCATATTGCTGGAAATATCACAATTTTCTAAGGAAACAGAGTTTTTTCCCTCAATAACAATCCCCTCTGATGCATTTGCAGTAAGAACGGCATCGGAAACCGAAATATCCGCCGTGCAGTAAACGGCGGGGGAGCCTGTTCCGTTGGTGGTATAGGTGCCGGAAGAAACCGTAAGTGTGCCGCCACCGCGGTCGCTGCGGATAGCTGCAGATGATTTTCCGTCGGTTTCTATATTCAGATTTGAAGCTTGAAGAGACGCACCGCCGGTAACATCGATGCCGCCGGAATTATCTGCGGTGGTGGTGATATCGGTATTGCTTACCGTTACACTGGTTTGTTCTCCGTAAGCAAAAATTCCGTTTGCGCCCTGGGCGTCGGTGGAAATTTTGGAATCGGTCAGTGTAGAGGCAGCGCCGTCCAGACATAAAAATCCGGCATTTAATCCATAGAAATCGCTGCTCTCCGTGTTGGTCGTGTTACCGGCAGATTTCCGGATGGTGAGATTGGTTCCGCTGTAGCTGACGGAGCCCTCCACACGAAGGGCATTCTCATCCTCCTTTTCGGAAGAAAAGGATACATTGGCTTCTTCGGTATCTTCGGTAACGGTAGTGGCGCCGGTTCCGGTATTAACGGTGGAATTTCCGGAAGCATTACCGTTTTCCGGACTGCCGCCGGATGGATTTCCGCTGCTTTGGCCGGTAACGGTGACGGAGGAAATGGTACCACTGTCATCAAAGGAAATGGTTAACATAACACCCTCAGTAATATCCGAAAGAGAAGCATCCTGAAGAACGGAGTCATCCGAAAGCGTAAGGGTAAAGGCAGTTGTTGTTCCTCCCATCTGTCTGCCGGCATTGCCGGAAGGCTGCTCAGGAGGGGTCTGTCCGTCGCCGCTGCCGGAGGGCTGTTCCGGAGGGTTTTGTCCGTCGCTGCTGTCGGAGGGCTGTTCTGGAGGGGTCTGTCCGTCACTGCTATCGGAGGGCTGTTCCGGAGGGTTTTGTCCGTCGCCGCTGCCGGAGGGCTGTTCTGGAGGGGTCTGTCCGTCACTGCTATCGGAGGGCTGTTCCGGAGGGTTTTGTCCGTCGCCGCTGCCGGAGGGCTGCCCCGGAGGGGTTTGCCCGCCTCCCATGCCGCCGGCAAGGGACAGGGTAACGGTGTTGCCATCCACAGCGGTCACCGTACCGGTTAACGAGGTATTGCAAAAGCGCAGGGTATTGCTGTCGGCGGATGAGGAAGAATTTTGACGGGTTACGCTATTACCGCCGCATCCGCTTAACAGTGAGGCGGTCAACAGCACCGCCGTAGTTATTGCGAAAAGATGGTTTCTTTTTTTCATATTCATGGTCTCCTTCTTATTTGTTTTGTTAACCAGATAATTGCGAAACTCCTGATTTCCAAAATCCAGTTGTGCAATATCGACAATATCATAAGCGGGTGCTTTGGAGCCGTTGGTACTTCGCATTGAACACTTAGCGAGGTATTTCCGAGCTTAGTGTGAAAGTGTGCCTTGGCTGGTGCCGTATTTTGGCACCTTATGTACCATTACGTGCGACAAGCAGCGCAAGTGTGCCTGCGTTGATTTGTCGATATCGTACAACGAACGTCTTGAAAAACTGAGTTTCGCAATTACCTATGCTTTATTAACAGGCATCCGGAAATTGCCATTGCCGATATACCGTTTCTAAGAAAGAGTTTATCCGGTAAAGCTTGAAGAAAAATTGAAAAGCTGTGTCATATTTGTGATACGCATTGGAAATGCACGGCAAAAGGGTATAAAATCCAGGCATTATCATACCATGATAGTAAAGAAGGATGGATATTTTCCGCTTATGGTGGATTGGGGAGCGGAAGAGTTTGCTTATTGCCCGAAGAATAAGTATAATTATAGAAAGAAATATTTTGATAAGGGGAAAAGGAATGAGAGGTTTTGGTAAATGGATTTTTTGGGCAGTTCTCTTTTTTTGGCTGTTTAATCCCTGCGGACTGTCTGTCTGTGCGGATACGGATGGCAGGGGAGTAACGATTGCGTTGGATGCAGGGCACGGAGGAGAAGAGGATGGCGCATATTACTATGGAATTAAGGAAAAGGATGCTAATCTGGCGGTGGCAAAGCGGTTAAAACAGGAGTTGGAGCAGTATTCCGGGGTAACCGTGGTATTAGTGAGGGACAGTGACGAGCAGGTTACGCTGGCAGAACGCGCAAACCGTGCGAAAGAGACGGGAGCGGATATTTTGCTCAGCCTGCACTTTAACGCCAGCGTATCGCACCGGGCGGAGGGCGCATCTGTTTATATCAGCACAGGGGAAGAGAAAAAGAAAACGCTTATGGAATTTGCGGATTATCTGTTGGGGGAGTTTGAAGCGTTGGGACTGAAAAATGCAGGGACATTTGCCCGGGTGACCCAGATGGGCGGCAGACGTGCAGACGGCAGCTTTGATGATTATTATGGGGTGCTCCGGCATGCATACAACCATGGCATACCGGCAATGATTATTGAACATTGTTATATGGATGCCAAAACAGACAGGGGATTTCTTCAGTCGGAAGAGAAGCTGGCAGCTCTTGCAAAGGCGGATGCCAACGGAATTGCCGCTTATTTTCAGCTTCGTAAAAAGGACGGAAGCCGGGTGACACCCAGGCATGCCAGGAAGTTTGGCGCAGGAACAAAGGCGATAGAGCGGGACTATTATGAGGCGCCAAACATAACCGGAATCCGGATGGTGGAATATGACGGAAAAACACCGGGAATTGCCACTTACGAGATAGAGGTGGAGGATGGAGTTGGAATTTCTTCCGTTTATCTGGTTTACCGGAATCCCGACGGAAATTCCGTGACGGTATCGCTGAAGCAAAAAGGAGGCATAACTACCGGGTGTTATCAGATGAAGGCTTATATTCCGGAATATTTAAAGCAGGGCAGGTATACATTGTCCTATATTGGTGCGGGAAATGAGGCGGGATTTGATGCCGGTTATAATTACGGAGATGGTGAAATGATTGGATTTGGAAAATGTGACTGGCTTAACCGGTTTTCTTATGGTGGGGAAGCCGATTTTACGGTGGAACAGGTGGGCAGCATATCAACGGCACATGCCAGAATGATTGATTATGAAATTGAAATCGGAGTCCGGGACAGGCGAAACCGGTATTTTTGGGTAAACTAAAAAGCAGAGCCGGAGCATCTGTATCAAGTGACAATGAACAGATGCCCGGCTCATGATAAAGAGGATAATTTGATAGACTTTATTCATTCAATGCCTGCTCGTATTCTTCAAATACAGAATCGAAAATACCGGCAAGACCAACAAATTCACAGCCATAGCGATATAGATTATTCTCCAGTTTTTCATGGTGAAGAATCTTTACTACGGTTAAGATTTTCTGTTCAGATGTTTTTAGTAAAATAGTGGCATTAAAATAATAGCCCACCGGCAGTAATGTGGATGTAGTAAATCCAATACCGGCTTTTGAGATATCAAATACGGTTATCTCCGCATTCAAATTATTGATTACATTGTTATCCTGCTTAAATACCTCGGAAACCTCCAGCTGTAATTGAATTGGTAAACGTTTATATCTTCTCTTTTCCTGCATAAAAATACCCTCCGTCTGTCTGTATTTTCATTTGTTCTTACTATAAAAAGAAAAAATTAGTACCAAATAAGGTGTTTTTTCTTACAATAATCATGACTGAAATTCATGATATGGGATATTATAGCATAAAAGAATAAAAATAACAAATAAAATCCGTATTTCCATTGACAGTTTTGTGAAAAAAGGATAACATGAATGCGGTATATGCCCGGCAGGAATATTTATCCGCTGAGGAAAGGAACGCCTGCGGGGACGAATAGGTAAGTAAACATTAGATAAAGCGTTTCAGATGAGGAGACTTTCTTGCATGAGTGAAGTATTTGACAACAGTTTTGAGGAAGATATACTGCATGAAGAATGCGGAGTGTTTGGTATTTACGACTTTGACGGAAATGATGTGGCACCGTCCATTTACTATGGTTTGTTTGCCTTGCAGCATAGGGGACAGGAAAGCTGCGGGATTGCCGTTTCGGATACAGAGGGCCCGAAAGGAAAGGTTCTCTCTTCAAAAGGAATGGGTCTGGTAAATGAAGTATTTACGCCGGAGGACATGGAGAAGCTGAAAGGAAACATCGGAGTGGGGCATGTCCGGTATTCCACAGCCGGGGCATCCGTCAGAGAAAATGCGCAGCCGCTGGTGCTTAACTATATAAAGGGTACGTTAGGTCTCGCCCACAACGGAAACCTGGTAAATGCACCGGAGCTTAGACGGGAGCTGGAATTAACGGGAGCCATTTTCCAGACAACGATTGATTCAGAAGTGATTGCCTATCATATTGCAAGGGAGCGTGTACATACGGCGACGGTGGAACAGGCGGTTTTGCAAGCGCTTGGCAAGGTGAAGGGCTCCTATTCCCTGATTGTGATGAGCCCGAGAAAGCTGATTGGGGCGAGAGACCCCTTTGGGTTCCGTCCCCTTTGTATAGGAAAGCGGAATAATGCCTATGTGCTGGCATCGGAGAGCTGTGCGCTGGATACCATCGGCGCTGAATTTATTCGTGATGTGGAGCCGGGAGAAATGGTTACCATTACGCCGGAAAAAGGGATTGTGTCTTATAAAGACATGTGTCAGGAAAAGCAGGCAAGATGTATCTTTGAATATATTTATTTTGCAAGGCCGGACAGCGTATTGGATGAAATGAGCGTGTACGAGTCACGGATTATTGCGGGAAGGTGTCTGGCAAAAGATTCTCCGGTAGACGCAGATTTGGTTGTCGGAGTACCGGAATCCGGCAATGCCGCCGCACTGGGGTATTCCCTGGAATCGGGTATACCTTACGGGACGGCATTTATCAAGAATGCCTATGTGGGACGGACATTTATTAAACCTAAGCAAAGCCAGCGGGAGTCCAGCGTGCAGGTTAAGCTCAACGTGTTAAAGGATGCGGTTCGGGGAAAACGTGTGATAATGATTGACGATTCCATTGTCCGGGGAACAACATCGGACAGGATTGTCAGTATGCTGAAGGAAGCCGGGGCGACGGAAGTGCATGTCCGTATTTCTTCGCCGCCGTTTTTGCACCCCTGTTATTTCGGAACGGACATTCCGGATGAGAATCAGCTGATTGCACATAACCGGACTGTCGACGAGATTTGCGATATTCTGGGAGCGGATTCCCTGGGCTATCTGAGGATAGAGCGGCTGAAGGAGCTGTCGGCGGGAAGACAATACTGTGATGGTTGTTTTAGCGGTAATTATCCGATGGAACCGCCGGAGGAGGACATTCGGGGAGAGCATGACGAAACGATACGGAAGAATAAGCCAAACAGGTAAAGGCTGAATGGCAGGATGTAAAAATTGAATTTTGCCGTTACGGAAAGAAGTTTACAAAATCAGGAGGAAGAAAATGAGAGATAAGTATGTGAGCCCATTGTCGGAGAGATATGCAAGTAAGGAGATGCAGTATATTTTTTCACCGGATATGAAATTTAAGACGTGGAGAAAGTTATGGATTGCCTTAGCCGAGACGGAGTATGAGCTGGGGCTTTCGGAAAACGGAAAGCCGGTTATTACGCTGGAACAGATTGAAGAGATGAAGGCATTTCAGAACGATATCAATTATGATGTGGCGAAAAAGCGGGAAAAGCAGGTTCGTCATGACGTGATGAGCCATGTCTATGCTTATGGAAAGCAGTGTCCTGCTGCTGCGGGAATTATTCATCTCGGCGCAACCAGCTGTTATGTGGGAGACAATACGGATGTTATTGTAATGACCGAAGCGATGAAGCTGGTTCGGAAAAAATTGTTGAATGTCATCAATGAGCTCGCTAAATTTGCCATGCAGTATAAAGATTTACCGACGCTTGCTTTTACCCATTTTCAGCCGGCGCAGCCTACAACGGTGGGAAAACGGGCGACGCTCTGGTTAGAGGAGCTGATGCTGGACTTATCGGATTTGGAATATATGATAAGCCAGCAGAAATTACTCGGTTCAAAGGGAACGACGGGAACACAGGCAAGCTTTCTGGAACTGTTTAACGGCGACCATGAAACGATTCGTAAAATCGACGGCATGATTGCGGAAAAGATGGGCTTTAAGGAATGTTATCCGGTATCGGGACAGACGTATTCAAGAAAGGTGGATTCCCGGATTTTAAACGTGCTCAGCGGAATCGCACAAAGCGCCCATAAATTTTCCAATGACATCCGCCTGTTGCAGCACTTGAAGGAGATAGAAGAGCCCTTCGAGAAGAATCAGATTGGTTCCTCCGCAATGGCGTATAAGAGAAACCCGATGCGCTCAGAGAGAATCGCATCCCTTGCCAACTATGTTATGGTGGATGCCCTTAACCCGGCGATTACCTCTGCCACTCAGTGGTTTGAGCGGACGCTGGATGATTCGGCAAATAAACGGATTTCCATTCCGGAAGCATTTCTGGCAGTTGACGGCATTCTGGATTTGTACTTAAATGTGGTGGACGGCTTAGTGGTATACGACAAGGTGATTTTCCAGAGATTTATGAAAGAGATTCCGTTTATGGCGACGGAAAATATTATGATGGATGCCGTAAAACGCGGCGGAAACCGTCAGGAGCTTCATGAGAAGATTCGTGAACATTCCATGGCTGCCGGCGCAGTGGTTAAGAAAGAGGGAAAAGAGAACGATTTGGTTGACCGTATTGCAAACGATGCGGCCTTCGGCATGACAAAGGATATGATAGAGGAGCTTTTAGAGCCAAAGAATTTTGTGGGGCGTGCGCCGCAGCAGACCGAAGAATTTATCACGGAAATAGTGACGCCGGTGTTAAATGCCAATAAGGATTTGCTTGGCATGACGGCAGAGATTAACGTATAGTTTACCGGATATCGGAAAATACAGGACTTCGGAAATATAGATATATGGAAACAGGGAAATAATTGCGAAAAACGGCGGTTATTTCCCTTAAATTTTGTTAAACTTTTATGAATTTTGAAAAAAGGGCTAGGGGGAAGGGGGATTTTATGCTATACTATCATCTGGAGAAAAAGCGATTTAAGAATAAGAAAGGGTGATTGCGTGAACAACAACCACGAGGAGAGAATTAATATTTATTCGCAGGTAACAGGCGAGATTCAGGAATTATCACAGTTGTGTCTTGAAAATCTTCAGATTGATACAGAACTGTTTACCAAATATGATGTAAAGCGCGGGCTTAGAGATATCAATGGTAAAGGTGTACTGGCAGGGTTGACGGACGTTTCTAAAATTCAGTCATATATCGTGGAAGATAACGATATGATTCCGTGTGAAGGAAAATTGTATTATCAGGGTGTGGATGTGGAGGATATCGTAGCCGGATTTATCAAGGAAAAACGGTTTGGTTATGAAGAAACGGTATATCTGCTTTTATTTGGCAAGCTTCCGAATAAAGAGGAGCTTACCAGGGTAACCGATATTTTATCAAATTACCGGATGTCGCTGCCTACCCACTTTGTGCGGGATATTATTTTAAAGGCGCCCAGCAAGGATATGATGAATACCTTGCAAAGGAGTATACTGACATTGTACGCTTATGATGATAAGGCGGATGATACGTCCATTCCCAATGTGTTAAGGCAGTGTTTACAGTTGATTTCAGTGGTACCGCTGTTATCGGTATACGGATATCAGGCATACAGCCATTACCATGACGGGAACAGCCTGTATATTCATACCCCTCAGCCGGATTTATCCACGGCGGAAAATCTGTTATATGTACTCAGACCGGACAGTAAGTATACTGAGCTGGAGGCAAGGATTCTGGATTTGGCATTGGTATTGCATGCCGAGCATGGCGGCGGTAATAATTCTACGTTTACGACACATGTTGTTTCTTCTTCCGGTACGGATACCTATTCTTCCATGGCGGCATCCTTAGGTTCCCTTAAGGGGCCAAAGCATGGCGGGGCGAATATTAAGGTTACCAAAATGTTTGCCGAGATGAAGGAGCAGGTAAAGGATTGGAACGACGACGAAGAGATTAAGGTATATCTGAAAAAGCTGTTACATAAAGAAGCTTTCGACCGGGCAGGTCTCATTTATGGTATGGGGCATGCGGTATATTCTATTTCCGACCCCAGAGCCAAGGTATTTAAAGGCTTTGTGGAGAAGCTCTCTGTCGAAAAGGGATATGAGAATGAATATCAGTTATATACGAATGTGGAGAGATTAGCGCCGGAGGTGATTGCAGAGGAACGCAGAATATACAAGGGTGTCAGTGCAAATGTAGATTTTTATTCCGGATTTGTATACGAAATGCTGGGACTTCCGACGGAATTGTTTACTCCGCTATTTGCCGTGGCAAGAATGGCAGGCTGGAGCGCCCATCGTATTGAAGAATTGATAAATCAGGGAAAAATTATTCGTCCGGCGTATAAGGCGGTGAAAAAAACACAATCCTATATACCAATCGATGAGCGATAACGTTCACTGAACAACAGTTATCCCATAAATATGTGTAGGAGGGCAGAGCGTTAATGGATAATAAGGTAATGAACAAATTAAGCTATGGTCTTTTTGTGTTGACGGCAAAAGACGGTGAGAAGGATAACGGATGTATCATTAACACGGCGATACAGGTTACCACGTCGCCAAACCGTATTTTGATTGCGGTAAATAAAGCTAATTATACTCATGATATGATTGTGAAGACAGGAGAATTTAATCTGACCATTCTGGATGAAAGCGTCCGGTTTGATACCTTTAAACAATTTGGCTTTCAGAGCGGAAGAGATACGGATAAGTTTGTGGAAGTATCTTTTTCCAGAGCAGAGAATGGAATCGCTTACCTCACAAAAGGGAGTAACGGGTACATTTCCGGCAGGGTGGTTAATCAGGTGGATTTGGGAAGCCATACGGTATTCTTTGCAGAGGTAACCGGAGGAGAAGGATTATCGGATAACCCTTCGGTAACTTATGCATATTATCATGCCAATATTAAGGAAACCGGTAAGCCGGCAGAGAAAAAAGGATATATCTGTACAATATGTGGTTATATTTATGAAGGTGAGACACTGCCTCCGGATTTTATCTGTCCGGTCTGCAAACACGGTGCAGAGGATTTTCAACCACTATAAAAGAATAGGATTGGCTGTCGAGGTACAGAGTTCTTACAACCGGGGTTGAAGAAGGGCTGCGCTGCGACAGCCAATTTTTGTTTTGCGACAGGCAGTCTGGCAAAGGATGCCTGTCGCAAAGGAACGGGATAACGGAGTAGATGACATAAATTCAGGATGGGTGACGGTATGATTCGGGATAAGGAAAAAATATTGCTTAAGGGTATAGTTTTCGTTGCATTGTTCTACATTTTGGTTGAACACTTTGCGCTGGTCAGACAGGTTTTTACTGCCTGTTATGATGCAGTTTCACCGCTTGTCTATGGGATTGGAATCGCATTTGTGCTTAATCTGATTGTGGTTGAGCTGGAAAAACATATAAATAAGGGAATATTTGAGAATCATACGGTGAGGAGAACCGCATCCATCATTATTTCCCTTCTTATTTTGGTTGGAATTATTACGGTTGTATGCTTTAATGTGATTCCCGGAATTGTGGACAGTGCAAAGCAGATTGCAGTAAAGGCACCGCAGGCGGTGGATTCGATGCTTGGATTTCTGGAAAAAAATTTCGGCGTATCTGAGGATATTGTCAACGTGGTTCAGAATATTAAATTTGACGAGGATTTGCTTAATAACATGTTTGGGCTTATGGAGAACCGCTCAGTGATTGAGGCGATTAAGGCGAGCGGTAATGTACTGGGAAACGTATTTTCCGTGTTTACGAAGTTTTTTATCGGGCTTTTCTTTGCTTTTTATATTCTGGCAAAAAAAGAGGCGATAAAAGACTGGATATATAAATTTATCGAGGTTTATTTTCCGGAAAAAGCTGCGAAAGGCTTGGAAACCTTTGGACATATCACCTATGAAATTTATGCAGGCTTCATTTCCGGACAGTGCGTGGACGCTATGATTCTTGGCTGTCTGATTGCGCTTTGTATGGGGATTATGGGTCTGCCGTATCCGATACTGATTGGGGTAATTATTGCCGTGACCGCACTTATTCCTGTGGTCGGCGCATTTTTCGGCGGTACGGTGGGGGTAATTTTATTGATTATGGAATCTCCGATTAAGGCGGTAACCTTTCTGGCTTTGTTTTTAATTTTACAGCAGATTGACAATAGGCTGATTTATCCGCATGTAGTTGGAAATGCCATTGGCATTCCCTCCATTTTGATTTTTGCGGCAATTATCATCGGAGGAAAATTCGGCGGTGTTCTCGGCATGTTTTTAGGGATTCCGTTTACTGCGGTGCTGTATACGATTGTAGAACAGGATATGGAAAAGCGGAAAAAAGAGAAAAAAAGGGTAAAAGAAATAAAATGACTTACCGGGAGGATGGGAACAAATGATGCAGCCAAAGCTTCTAAAAGAGAAGATTGCCAGACAGATTATTTTGATGGACGGTGCGATGGGAACTTATTTTAACCGGCTTCACCCCAATGCAGGAGAAGCTGAATATGCAAATATTTCACATCCGGACTGGATAAGGGAAATACATGAAAAATATATTGCGGCAGGGGCGGAATTGATTAGGACCAACACCTTTGCCGTTAATCATATGCTGTTTGAACAGGGAGAAATACAGGAAAATCTGATTGCGGCGGTGCAAAATGCGAAGGAAGCGGCGGCGGACAGGGTTTTTGTTGCCGGTTCTGTCGGTCCTATCCGGATAAGCGACGAACGGGAAGAAAAACAGGTGATGGAGGAGTATCGGTTTATCTGCGATACGCTGTTAGCCGGGGGAATACGGATTTTTATTTTGGAAACCTTTGCCGATAAAGAGCTGGCAGTCGGAATTGCCAAATACCTGCGCAGCAGGGTGAAAGAAAAGGACGGGCTTTTCATTCTGGCGCAGTTTTCCGTTAACCGTATGGGTTATACGCAATACGGAAATCCGATGCAGAGACTGGTGGAGGAGTTGGAAAACGAACAGTTGATAGACGGCTTCGGGTTTAATTGCGGAATCGGCGTTACGCATATGAATAAGCTGCTGGAAGAGCTTACCTTTACAAAGGACAGCATAGTAGGCGTTTTGCCGAATGCGGGCTATGAGCATATGCTGCGGGGAAGACAGTTGTATGCGGACCATCCGTCGTACTATGCTTCTGTGATGAAGCAGATTACGGAAAAGGGAATCAACCTGATTGGCGGATGCTGTGGAACGACGCCGGAGCATACGCAGGCGATAGCCTCCATGCTGGGAAAAAGCAGGACGCCGAAAGGGAAGAAGCTGGTATCGCCTGTGGACAAGGCGGTTTCATCTAAAAAGCCCAATGCATTTATGGAAAAGCTGAACAGGGGAGAAAGGGTATATGTGGTGGAAATTGATTCTCCCTTTGACGGCGACGGAGATAAATTTTTGTCGGCGGCATATCAGCTTAAGGAAAATCATATTGATTTGGTTACGATTTCCGATTCTCCGATGGCAAGACCGAGAGCGGAAGCCTTTGAAATGGGGATATATATTGCGGGAAAAACCGGTGTCCGTGTGATGCCTCATGTATCCTGCCGGGACCGCAATCTGATTGCGCTCCGTTCTGCTATTTTAGGCGGACATATTAACGGAATCCGGGATATGCTGATTATTACCGGAGACCCGGTGGCGAGGGATGACCGTAGTCTGGTTACCGGGGTATTTGACGTAAATTCTGTTAAGCTGATGGAATATGTAAAGAAAATGAATCTGGAAATTTTCAGGGAAGAGCCCTTCTTTTATGGCGGGGCGTTGAATTATGCCGGAGTTAACATTGATGCCATAGCGGACAGGATGAAGAAAAAGATGGCGGCGGGATGCAGTTATTTTCTGACCCAGCCGGTATATTCCGATGCGGATATGGAACGGGTAAGAGAACTGAAAAGGCGGACCGGAGCAAAGATTATTCTGGGGATTATGCCGTTAGTCAGCTTAAAAAACGCCATGTTTATGAAGAATGAACTTCCCGGCATCGATGTGCCGGATGAAATTATCTGCCGCTATAAGGCGGAAATGAGCAGGCAGGAGGCAGAGGATACAGCGGAAGAAATCAGCGTGGAAATCGGCAGAAAAGCGATGGATTTTGCAGACGGGTTTTATCTGATGACACCGTTTAACCGGGTGGCATTGATTAACCGGATTGTAAACGGATTGAGATAGTTATGGGTTTTAGCGGTGATACCGATTAAATGTGGAGGAGGATGCATGAGCGCTTTTGTAGAGTTTAGGAATGTAAGTAAATGCTATCAGACCGGGGAAGTAAAGATTCACGCACTTTCCGGGGTGGATTTTGAGATTGAACGGGGGGAGTTTTGCATTATTGTGGGCGCTTCCGGAGCGGGAAAGACAACCATACTCAATATTCTTGGCGGGATGGATACGCTGACCGAGGGGGAAGTCCGGCTGGACGGTAAGGTGATATCTTCTCTGAATAAAAAAGAACTGACGACCTATCGGCGGTATGATGTGGGATTTGTATTTCAGTTTTATAATCTGGTGGGCAATTTGACGGCACTGGAAAATGTAGAACTGGCATCTCAGATTTGTAAAAATCCGTTGGATGCAAAAGAGGTATTGACGCAGGTGGGGCTTGCCGAACGGCTGAACAATTTTCCGGCACAGCTCTCCGGCGGAGAGCAGCAGCGGGTGGCAATCGCAAGGGCGTTGGCGAAGAATCCCAAGCTGCTTCTCTGTGATGAGCCGACAGGAGCCTTGGATTACCGGACCGGAAAGTCGGTGCTGAAGCTGCTGCAGGATACCGGTAAGCGGACAGGGACTACGGTGGTGGTCATTACGCATAATCAGGCGTTAACTGCCATGGCGGACAGAGTTATCACGGTAAAGAGCGGGAAGATTGCGCAAATGCGCAGAAATGAACATACTGTAGACGTAGACGAACTGGAGTGGTAGGGATGAACCTTGGAGAAGAAAACAGGATGAGGTAAAGATGAGTAAGGGAATGGTAAAGTCAACAATTCGGGAAATTAAATCGAGCTTTGGCAGGTACATGGCGATTTTATTGATTGTTGCCCTTGGCGTGGGATTTTTTGCCGGACTTAAGGTGGCGTATGAGACAATGCTTCATACTGCGGACAATTATCTGGAGGACCGGAAATTTTTTGATTTTCATCTGCTGTCTACACTGGGTTTTGACGAGGATGCGGAGACGATGCTTGCCGACAGTGCCGAAAATGCCGTAGTGGAGGGCTGTAAAAGCGTGGATATCCTGTTGGAGCAGGAGGATGGGGCGGAACTGGTGATTAAAACGATAGAGCGTCCGAGTCAGGTAAATGTGCCGCAGCTTACGGAGGGAAGAATGCCGGAAAATGCAGGAGAGTGTCTTGCGGACGAGCATTTGTTTAATGAAAACGACATTGGAAAAACCCTTATGGTGGCCTCTGCCAATGACAGAGAGGATGCAGATAAATTTAGCGGGAAAACCTATACGATTGTCGGGCTTGTGCGTTCTCCGCTGTATATCCTTTATCAGCGGGGAACAACCGCTATCGGGGACGGTACGATAGACGGGTATATTTATCTGGAAGCAGAGGCGTTTAATCTGGATTATGATACGGATATCTATGTGGCGCTGGATAAGGAGGCTGCCATATATTCCGATGACTATGAAGAACTGGCAGATTCCCAGGAGGATACATGGAAGCAGCTTTGCGCAGAGCAGGCGGAAAAACGGTATAACCGTATTTATGCTGAGGCGATGGAGGAAATAGAGGATGCGGACAGGGAGCTGCAGAGGGAAAAGGCGAAAGGAAAAAAGGAGCTTGAGGATGCAGGAAAGACCCTGAGCGACGGAAGACAGCAGATTGCTGACGGGGAGGGAGCAGTCTATCAGGCGAAAAGAACGCTATCTGCCAATGAGCAGACCCTGTTGCAAAAGGAAGAGGAATACCAGACGGGACGGCAGACCTACGAGGCAAATCTGGATGCCTATAACAGGGGAAAAACTGCGTATGACCAGGCCGCCACGGCATATAACACGAATTATAAGAAATATGAGAAGCAATGTGCGAAATACGATACCGGAAAAAAGAAATACGACCAAAGCGAATTACAGTATGCTGCGGCAGTGGAACAGTATGAGGAGAATAAAGACTATCTGACGGCGGAACAGCAGGCGGCAAAAGAATTGGAGCTGCAGCAATGGAGAGCCACTTTGGATGGGACAAAGGAGGAGCTGCAAAGGTCAGAGGCACAGTTAAGCGAGGCGGCGGCTGATTTTCGGCAGACAAAGAAACAGCTGGCGGCGGCAAAAAAGGAGCTGGAAAAGGATGCGGGACTTCTTGCTGCGGTCAAAGAACAGCTTGACCAGGCGGCAGAGCAGATTGAAGAGGGAAAGAAACAGCTTGCTTCGGCAAGAGGGCTGCTTGGAAAAAAGGAGCAGGAGATTGTTAAGGCAAAAGAAGAGATAGAGGAGGGGCAGGAGGAGTATAATCGTGCCAAAGCGGAATTTGATGAAAAAATTCCCGATGCCGAAAAGGAAATTGAAGAGGCAAAGGAAAAGCTTTCGGATATGGAGAAAGCAGAGACTTATGTGCTGGGAAGAGGTACCAATGCAGGCTATTCAAGCTTTGAAAACGATGCAAAAATCATAGAAGGGGTGGCAAAGGTATTTCCGATTTTCTTTTTTTTGGTGGCGGCGCTGGTATGCATGACTACCATGACCCGGATGATGGAGGAGCAGCGGACGCAGATAGGGGTACTGAAAGCATTGGGCTACTCCAATCCAGCGATTATCGGAAAATATATCACCTATTCCGGAAGTGCAGCAATTATCGGTGCAGCGGTTGGATTTTTTGCCGGCACGTGGGCATTTTCCGTCGTAATTTGGAATGCGTATAAAATGATGTATGATATGGGAGATATGCATTATCTGTTTAAGGCGGATTATGCGGTGATTTCGATGCTTGTGGCTCTGCTTTGCTCTGCGGGAACAACATTTGTATCCTGTTATCATGAGCTGCAGGAAATGGCGGCGGCATTGATGCGTCCGAAAGCGCCCAGGGCGGGAAAACGCGTACTGCTGGAAATGCTGCCGCTGGTTTGGAATCGGTTAAGGTTTATTGACAAAGTATCGGTACGAAATCTGTTCCGTTATAAAAAGCGGCTGTTTATGATGATTGTGGGAGTAAGCGGATGTACGGCGCTGCTGGTGACCGGTATGGGCATGCGGGATTCCATTGCCCTGATTGCGGATAAACAGTTTGGCGAGATTTTGCTTTATGACTTAGAGGCAGGGATTGACGAGGGGGAAGTGCAGGCAGAGGGGATTGCCGAGACGCTGCTTGTCTCGGGAAAGAGTGCGGATTTACAGGCTGGCGGTCAGACAAAGAGCGTAAACCTGATGGTTCCTGAAAAAAAGGAAGATTTTGGAAAATTTATTGATATGCATGGCGAAGCTGGGAATGCGGTAGACTTCCCGAAGGACGGAGAAGCTGTTATTACGCAGAAAATCGCAGAGAACTGCAATGTCGGGATTGGCGACAGGATAACGCTTCAAAACAGTGACTTAAAGGGGGGAAGTGTTACCGTCACCGGGATATATGAGAATTATTTTAACCATTATGCGGTGATGACACCGGCGACCTATGTGGCGCTCTTTGGTGAAGAGCCGGAATACAACGAAATGCTTATCCGTGTAGAGGAGGGCGTGGATGCGCATAATGTGGCGGCAGGGCTGATGAAGCAGGACGGGGTGACCATGGTTTCGGTCAGTGAAGATACGGAAAAACAGGTGGGCGATATGATGAAAAGCCTTGATTATGTGGTGATTTTAGTTGTTGTCTGCGCCGCCATGCTGGCATTTATCGTCATTTATAATCTGAATAATATCAATATTACCGAGAGAATCCGGGAGATTGCCACGATTAAGGTGCTGGGTTTTTACCGGGAGGAAACGAATTCTTATGTATTCCGGGAGAATATTGTGCTAACCCTGCTGGGAAGCCTGCTGGGGGTGGCACTCGGACATTATCTGCACGCTTTTGTCATGAGCCAGATTAAAATTGAGGCGATTGCATTCGATGTACAGGTAACCGGGGTAAGCTTTGCTGCCAGCGTTGTGCTGACGCTGCTGTTTAATCAGATTGTCAATTTCTTTATGTCGAAGAAGCTGGAGGGGATAGATATGGCGGAATCCTTGAAATCGGTGGAATAAAATGGAAATATTCCTTGACAAACCCGAATAGGATTGTGTATAGTATTTTTATTCCAAAGGAGGACAATAGGCGAGTTGTCCTCTTTTACTTTGTAAAATACGATAGGGAAGAAGGAGAAGATAATGAATTTTTCAGAAATGGTAAGTGCAGTGGATGATTTTGTCTGGGGACCGGTTATGCTGGTATTGTTAGTGGGTACAGGAATTTTTCTGACAATCCGTACCGGTTTTCTTCCGTGGAGAAATCTGCCGTATGCGCTAAAGAGTACGTTAAGCAAGGAAGCACGGACGAAGAGCAGAGGCGAGGGAGACGTGTCGCCCTTTTCGGCGCTGACTACCGCATTGGCGGCAACGATTGGTACGGGGAATATTGTCGGTGTGGCAACCGCCATGGTTTCCGGAGGACCGGGAGCGCTGGTATGGATGTGGGTGTCTGCCTGTTTCGGACTGACCTCTAAATTTTCGGAATGCATGCTTGCCATCAAGTACCGTGAAGTGAATGAAAAAGGCGAGATGTCCGGCGGACCGATGTATACGATGAAGAAGGCTTTGAAAAATAAGACCTTCGGCAGCGTTCTTGGCTGGCTGTTTGCCCTGTTTACTGTGGTGGCATCCTTCGGTATCGGGAATATGACCCAGGCAAATTCCATTGCCTCTGCGCTGAATGAAACCTTTGATTTTCCCATGTGGATTGTGGGTATTGTGATTACGGTACTGGCACTGCTGATTATCGTAGGAGGGATTAAGAGTATTTCCAAGGTGTCCTCCGTGGTAGTGCCATTAATGGCAATATTTTATGTGATTTGCGGGTTGATGGTTATCATTGGTAATATTGAAAACGTACCCTCCGGAGTGGCAACAGTTTTTTCTATGGCATTCAGCGTAAAGGCTGTATCCGGCGGAGCACTGGGAACGGTAGTTGCTTCATTGATGGGGGCAATGCGTTACGGTGTGGCAAGAGGTGTATTTTCCAATGAGGCAGGTATGGGTTCGGCAGCGATTACTGCTGCTGCCGCAACAACGGATAATCCGGTCCGCCAGGGTTACATCAACATGACGGGAACATTTTGGGATACGATTGTGGTTTGTACGATTACGGGTCTTGCCATCGCCTCCTCCGGGGTTCTCGGTATGACAAAGGAATCGATGGTCGGTACATATGCAGTAAACGGGACAAAAATGGTGGTGGAGGCCGATGACCATGGAAAAACCGTGACGACAGAATATGATATGGCGATTGAAGGGGATACGGTTACCCTGACGGCGGGAAATACTGCCCTTGAGCTTACCCCGTATATAGGAAATGCGGAAAATATCGCTTCCGGGGTAACGGAGGCTGCCGTTGCAGACGGAAAGATTACCGGTACATGGCAGGGGAACGATAAAAATGTCTATAATTTTGGCGCAGACGGTTCCTATGTGTTAGACGAACTGATTGTCGGTTCTTCCCTTACGATTCAGGCATTTAAGACGGTGTTGGGGTCTGCCGGCGGCTGGCTGGTTGCCATCGGTATTGCGCTGTTTGCCTTTTCCACCATTCTTGGCTGGGAGTACCATGGCGAGAAGGCATTTGAGTATATATTGGGAACCCATAAGTTTAATATGATTTACCGTGTGTTCTTTTCGGCGGTTGCTTATGTGGGGGCAACCCAGACGCTGGATTTGGTCTGGAATTTATCGGATATTGCCAATGCGCTGATGGCGATTCCCAACCTTATCTGTATGCTGCTGTTAAGCGGTGAAATTGCAAGGGACATGAAAGAGTTCCAGAAAGTGATTAAGGAAGAGAAAGCGGCGAAGAAAGCACAGTAGTACTCCTATTTTTCCGTCCGCTTAAACGTGGCAATAAACGAAGTCATTCCGTCCCGGCATTCGATATGAATCCTTCCCTTATGGTTGGTGACAATGGTTTTGGCGATGGAAAGTCCAAGACCGTAATGTCCGCCGGCACGGTTTCTCGCCTTGTCCGACCGGTAAAACCGTTCAAACAGTTTGTCCTGTTCCTCTTCGGGAACAGGGTCGCCGGTGTTGCTGACGGTAAAGACAATGTGATGCGGAGTTTCTTCAAGGGAAATGTTGATAATCCCCTGCTTTGCGGTATGGGAAAAGGCGTTATCCATAAAGATGGCGGCAACCTGCTGAAGCTGTTCCTTTACTCCGTAAAGCAGGATATCCGGAGCAATATTTTCCTGCATGGTAATTCCCTTTTCAAAGGCGATGCTTTCCAGGGGGAGAATCCTTTCCCAAAGGGCATCGCTGAGGGAAAACCGGTTTTTTTCTACCGATTCGTAGGGGGTCTGCTCTAAGCGGGTTAACGTCAGAAGGGAAGCGACCAGGTGGTTCATCCGGTCGCATTCCTGCTGGATATAGGAAAGACGCCTGTTTTCCCCGATTTCATCCCCTAAAAGCTCACTGTTAGACAAAATTACCGTAATCGGGGTCTTTAACTCATGGCTGGCATCGGAAATAAACTGCTTTTGTTTTTGAAAAGCCTCTTCTACGGGACGTACCATAAGTCCGGACAGACGGTAGGATAAAAGGGCAAACATAATCAGCCCGGTTACGCCGAGAACAAGAGAGATGAGGAGAAGGTTCCCGGCGTTTTTTTTGGCGGCGGAGTGGTCGATAAAGGCGATGGTGATGCCGTTGTCATCCCGCCGCAGGGTATAGCGAAGCTGTCCGATTGTTCCCTGCGGACTGTCCTTTTCCAGAATCTCGTCGCAATATTGTTTTATTTCCTCTTCGCTGTAGCTGTCGGATAAAGAATTTTCAATCGAGAGCAAATGTCTGTCCGAGGTATATTTAGCCAGAATAAAATGGGCGGTGGCAACCTCTGCCCGGCGGTTGTCCGGTTTGGGCGGCTCCTTTGGCTCCGGCATATCCGGCTCCATTTCCCGTTGCATTAAAAAGCGGAGATGATTATCCGCTTCTGCCTGGTTTCCGGCACGAATCCATACATTGATGGCAGCAATAATACTGATAAAGGTAATCGAGAGCAGCGTCATCATCGAGAGCATGATTCGCCGGCGTAATTGTCTGGTCATAGCTAGGCTCCTTCATTTTCCGTAATAAACGTACATCCTATTTAATCTGCCGAAAGCCGGTAGCCCAGCTTCCGAATTGTCTGTATCGTGGTCTGCGCCTTTAAAAAGGTCAGTTTTTTCCGCAGAAAGGAAATATAGACTTCAACGTTATTATATTCCGTATCCGTATCATATCCCCATATTTTTTCAATAATCTGTTCACGGTTGATAATCTGTCCGGCATTGCGGAGGAGATATTCCATCAGCTGGTATTCCTTTCCGTTAAGGGGAAGGCTGTGTCCACTGGTCTGGCAGAAAAGCTCGTTGCTGCCCTGGAGCATGTAGATATCGCCATAGCCCAGCTTTGCCGGGACAGCGGAAACTGTCTGCCGTCTGGTAAGGGCACGGAGCCTTGCATATAATTCCTCCCGGTGAAAGGGTTTGGTCAGATAATCATCCGCACCGGAATCCAGACCAGTAATTTTGTCATCCAGCTGGGATTTTGCGGTCAACAAAAGAACAGGGGTCTGGATTCCCTGCTCCCGAAGCTTTTGCAGCGCCAAAAGCCCGTTCATTTTGGGCAGCATGATATCTAAGATAATGGCGTCATAGACGCCGGACAGCCCGAGAAGCAGTCCCTCCTCGCCGTCCTTTGCCCAGTCCGTGATGTAACGTTCCGTTTTTAAGGAAGCACACAGGGCTTCTGCAAAGCCTTCTTCGTCTTCTACTACCAATAACCGCATAGTTGTATTCTCCAATCATATTTCTGCTCTTATTATAACCCGTTCCTTCGGGAAAACCAAGATACGGATTTCACTATTCCAGAGTAACAGAGTTTTCTTAAAATAGTATTGAAATGCCGTTCAACTTTTGTTCAATTTCTTTCAAGGTTTTTTAAAGAAACTTCTGTTACTCTGTTGGGTAATTAAATAGGCAATTGCGAAACTCTGTTTTTGCTAACGTCCGTTGTACAATATAGACAAAAGCAACGCAGGCACGCTTTCGCTGCTTGTCGCACGTAATGGTACATAAGGTGCCAAAATACGGCACCTAAGTACCAACGGCTCCAAAGCGCCTTGCTTATGATATTGTCTATATTGCACAACTAGATTTCGAAAATTGGGAGTTTCGCAAATGCCTAGTAATTAAAGAAAACGGAGGTAAGAAAGCGAGGATGAAGAAACGGATATTGCGGATGGGAAAAAAAGGTTGGATTACCGGCGTAGCGTTATTGGCAGTGGCAGCGATTGCAGGGTTTTGGCTTATCTCAAAAAAAAGCATGGGGAAAGAGATGGGCGGACAGAAACAAATGGAGGCAGTGGTATCCACCGGAACCATTAAAACCGGAGTGTCGGGAACAGGAACCATAGCTTATGCCGAAGAAGAAGAGATAACTCTTCCGGCGGATTTGACAATAGATAAAATTTTAGTCAGTGAAGGAAGTTCTGTTACAAAGGGTACGCTGCTGGCAACTGTAGACGAAGCGTCTCTTGCCCTCTGCCTCAGTGAGATTGAAGAGGCGATTGGCGAGTCAGACAGTACAATAGCAGCCGAACTAAGCAGTTCTGCTAAACAGAGCATTCAGGCAGGCATAGCTGGCAGAGTAAAGAAAATTTATGCCGATGAAGGGGATGATATTGCCAGGGTGATGCAGGAGCAGGGTGCATTGATGCTGTTATCGGTTGATGGTTTAATGGCGGTTAAGCTTGACCGTGCAGGCAGCTTAAGTACAGGTGAGGAGGTGACGGTAAAAAGCGGGGATACGGAAACGGAAGGTATCGTAGAAAGCGTGGATACAGAGGAGATGGTGATTACCTTTGACGATGACCTGTTTGATGATGGGGAAGAGGTGACGGTAGTCAGTGAAAGCGGTACGGTATGTGGAAACGGCGAGGCATACATTCATCAGGCAATACCTGTGGTTGGCAGCAGCGGCACTGTTTCTTCTTTGCATGTTTCCCTCAACAGTACGGTTAATTCCACCGCAAAGCTTTATACATTAGACGACAGTGCAAGGTCTGCCGAATATTTACAGGCGGTAGCAGAACGGGAACGGTTGGTTGCCCTGCTGGACAGTCTGATTTCCATTCAGGCAGACGGCGGGATTACTGCGCCGGTTGACGGGATGCTGGAAACGATTGGCATAACCGCATCATCCGTTTCCGTCAGCGGCGGGAAAGAGATTGCTGCGGAGGAATTGTCTGCGGGTAACGGAGGTTTATCATTAACAGCAACATCGGAAAAGAGTGCCGGATTTATGACCCTGGCATCAGTAGAAACAGTACAGCCGCAAAACAGTCAGGATTCGGAAAAAAAGACAGCCAGGATGCCTGAAGGATTAAAAGGGGGAGCGGGAGAAATTATCGGAACGACATCCGATATGGAGTATGCTGAAACCGAAGATGCACAGACATGGATACCGTGTACGGATGGACGTACACAGGTGGCGGAAGGAATATGGTATGTGCGATATCGCAAAACCGATGGGGAAGCCGCCGGTATGGCAATAATGGTGAAGGTAACGAAGGAAGCCGCCAGGGAGCAGGATAGTGTGGATAAACAGGAGCAAAAGGAGGAAAACGAAGAGCAGAAAACCGAGGAGCAGAAAATCGGGGAGAAAAAAACCACTGAGGAAGCAGGGACAACAGAAAATCAGGAAACAGGAGAGGAGCAGACGGCGGCTGCACCGTCCTCTTTAACCGGAGGGGGAAATGCACAGGTGATGGCAGCCGGAAGCGGCACAGGCAAAACCGAAGCGGGTGATAATACCCAGGCTTCCTCTGTTGAAACGGTAAGTGCATTCAGTATTGCCAACGGGGATAAAATGACGGTAACCATGAATGTGGATGAATTGGATATCGGCTCCATGAAGGTGGGATTGTCTGCGGAAATTACGTTAGATGCCGCAGAGGGAGAAACCTTTGTCGGTGAAATTACCAGAGTAAGCGGAAATGCCAGCGGCGGTAACGGTGTAGCGCAATATCCGGTGGAGGTTACCTTTGGGAAAACGGAGGATATGCTTTCCGGAATGAATGCTTCCGTGACCGTGATTATTGAACAGGCAGAAAATGTGTTGACAATTCCGCTTGCGGCGGTGACCGATAAGGGAGATAAAGCCTATGTGTATACCGGTTATGACGAAGCGACGGGAGAGCTTACCGGTGAAACCGAAATAACGCTGGGGTTGTCGGATGCCAATAACGTAGAGGTGGTATCCGGTCTTACCATGGGAGACACGATTTATTACCGTATAGCGGACAGCCAGGAAAACAACGGAGATTCGGGAAACAGAATGAACAATTTTGAGAACAATGGAATGGGCGGCATGCCGGGAGACATGCCGGGAGACATTCCCGGAGGCTCGGGAATGGAGTTTAAAGGCGGCGGCGGACCGGGAAATGGGGCAATGCCGGGAGGTGGTATGCAGTGATTTTGTTGAATAATGTGTGTAAGACCTATGAGGTTGGCGGTGAGCTTGTCAGGGCATTGGACCATGCATCGCTTCACATCGGCAATGGTGAATTTGTCAGCATTATCGGACCTTCCGGAAGTGGAAAATCTACGCTGATGAATATGATTGGCTGTCTGGATGTGGCGGATGAAGGACAATATTTTCTGGATGGTATGCCGATAGAGCAATACTCTGAGGATGAACTGGCAGTAATCCGTAATGAAAAAATTGGTTTTGTGTTTCAGAATTTTAATCTGCTGAATAGGCTGACGGCATGGGAGAATGTGGAATTGCCGCTAATTTATCAGCGCATTTCCCGAAAAGAGCGGGAAGAGAGGGTGGACAGAGCATTAGTGCAGGTACGGCTGAGAGAGCGGCAGGGACATAAACCGACAGAACTATCCGGCGGACAGCAGCAAAGGGTTGCTATTGCACGGGCATTGGTAACACATCCCGCTATGATTTTGGCAGATGAACCGACGGGAAATCTGGATTCCCGTACAGGGGAGGAAATCATGTCCCTGTTTCGTGAACTGCATGACAGAGGAAATACCATTGTGTTGATTACGCATGATGAACATGTGGCGAATCAGGCTGAACGGAAAATCGTCATTAAGGACGGAAAGGTAGAGGAAAGGGGGAGGACAGATGCTGTTACAATCTCTTAAAATGGCGGTGGATTCGATTTTTTCCAATAAACTGCGTTCCTTTCTCACCATGCTCGGAATGATTATCGGGGTAATGTCTCTGGTGGTGCTGGTTTCTATTGTTAATGGGGCAACCGGTAAAGTGACAGAGTCCATTAATCAGATGGGGACGAATCTGCTGACCGTACAGATTCTGGATGATAAAGGAGTGCCCTTTACCCTGTCAGAGATAAATGCATTAAGGGAAACAGAGTCGGTGAAAGATGCTGCTCCGTTTTCGCAGGGAAGCGGAACGGCAAAATATGGGCGGAACAGTGCATCCGTTACACTTTATGGAACGACTGGTGCATATTATGATATTTTGGGTCTGTCGCTGGAAAAAGGAAGATTTTTGAAAAATGCGGATGTAAACCAAAAAACATTTGCAGCGGTAATCAACGCTGCAGCTGCGGAAGAATTGTTTGGAGAAAACAATGTGGCAGGGAAAGTCATTTCTATCAACGGATATCATTTTACGGTTGTCGGAGTATTGGAGGAGGAAGAGACGGCAATCGGGAATGTATCCGAACGGCTTGAGATATATGTTCCATGGACTGTGTTATCCGGGATTAGTGGAAATAGCCGTGAAGTAACCACTTTTTATCTTTCTTCAGCGGATGAGGAAAGTATGGACAGGGTGGAGCAGGATATTACGTCGTACCTGTTTAACCGGTTATCCGGAGATATGGATGCATTTTCCCTCGTTAATTCTTCTACGGTAATGGAAACTATGAGCAGCGTGACGGATACGATGAAATGGATGCTCGGTGGTATTGCCGCCATTTCTCTTCTGGTTGGAGGAATCGGCATTATGAATATTATGTTAGTATCGGTGACGGAGAGGACAAGAGAAATAGGAATCCGTAAAGCAATCGGGGCAAAAAAGCAGACGATACTCATGCAGTTTCTGATAGAGGCGTTACTGGTCAGTATAACCGGATGCCTGATTGGTATCGGATTATCCGTTTTGATAGTGGTGTTAATCAATTATGCAGAGTCGTCCCTGACAGCAAGCCTGTCAGGGGATGTAGTCTGGATTGCACTCGGCTTTTCCATGCTGATTGGAGTGGTATTTGGACTTTATCCGGCATATAAAGCAGCGAATAAGCGGCCTGTTGAGGCATTACAGCATACCATTTAATTGGCATTGGCTTAAAATCTGTCGAAATTCTTAAGAATAAAGCAGACCTGTTGAACCGGGTATTTTGATATGCTATGTTTAGCTTGGTAAATATCGTGGGACAGTGTGTGAAGGCAGATTGGAGGCAGTGTGATGAGAAGCGGAGCGGTTCAGGGTTTATGGTTTATGCTCATGGTATTGGTTATAACAATGGCAGGCTGTAATAAACAGGAGGATTGGACAGAGGAAAAGAGGGAGGACGGCAGTGCAGTATATGAAGAAAATGTTCTTGCGATGGAAGAAATTGCAGGTGATATTCGGAAATATTTAATAAAAGAGGACAGAATATATCTTTTTACCGAGGAATGGACGGGGAATGAAAACGAATCTGGGGAGGAGGCATCTTCCGAAGCCAGGGAGATAGAACAGGAGGTTATATACAGGGCATATTCGGCAAATCTGGATGGAGGAGAAGTGAAGGAAATCCCTTTGCCGGACAGGAAAGAAAATGAGACTATGTTTCCTCTTCTGATAGGGGAGGATGAGGGAATAACATTTTTTGTCAACACCGGTACGGAAAATGGAGGTGAAGCAGGAGAATTCCTGCTGAAAACGGACCAGCAGGGAAAGGAGCTGTTTCGTGAAGATATTACGGAAGCCATGCAGATATCGGAGAAGCAGGATATCAGCAGAATGCTGATGGATGGGAAAGGAAGACTGGTTTATGTAACAGACGGGATAATTGGGGTTTTGGATGAAGAAGGCAGGTTTTCATTTGAATTAAAAACAGATGACCGCTTATCCGGCATTGCCAGAATGAAAAACGGACAGATTGCATGTGCTTTTGACGGCAGGGAAGAGGCAAAGGTTCGGATAATCGATATGGATAAGAAAAAATGGGGGGCTGTTTACAAACCGGGACTGCAAAGCTTCGGCAATTCGGACGCTCTGCTGGAGGGTGCGGAGTATGATTTTTATTACAGGGACAATTCGGGAATTTACGGGTATGACACGGCGCAGGAAAGCAGCACAAAGCTGGTGGATTATATAGAATCCGGTATAGATATGGAAAGTGCGTATTCTATTTTGTCCGTAGGGAAAGGGTGTCTGCTTGGTATGCGGCAGACAGACGGTGATTTAATTCTTTACCGTAAACGCAAAGAGGACGCGGCAGGACTGGAGGAAAAGAAAGTGATTACCGTGGGAATTACGGATGAAGCAGCGACGATTGAGGAGGAAATAAAAGAATTTAATCAGAACAGTCAGAAATATAAGCTAAAGGTTAAAGAGTATTCGCAAGGCTTTGATGCGATAACAAAGCTGAATACGGAAATTATTGCGGGAAATGCCCCGGACGTTATTATCGGCTTGCAAAATCTTCCGGTGGAACAGTATGTGGCAAAAGGGGTGTTGGAGGATTTGACTCCGTATTATGAAAAAGATTCAACGGTTAGTCCGGAGGAACTGTCAGATTCCGTGGCGGAAGCAATGAAAATCAATGACCGGTTTTACTATCTGGCTGCGGAATTTGGTATTAATACGTTGATAGGCAGTACAGATATTGTAGGAGAGGCTGGAGGCTGGAATATGGATGAGCTGAAAGCGCTGCTCCGGGAAAAGCCTGGGAAGAGACTATTTTACATGGAAAATAAGTCACATATGCTGTATGCAATTCTTGATGGCGGAATGAATGATTTTATTGATTGGAATACAGGGGAATGTTTTTTTGACAGCCGGGAATTTAAAGATATTCTGGAGATTTGCAATACGGGACAAGATGAGGAGACAGAGTATTCCAATGCGGAAATGGTCAGTCTGATGAGGGAAGGGAAAATCCTTTTGGCAGAGGAACAGGTTGGATATAACCAGATACAGATATATGAGGAGCTGTTTGGGGGAGAAATTACTTTTATCGGATACCCCTGCGAAGACAGACAGGGCTCATACTTTGCGTTTTATCAGCAGATGGGAATTTACTCCCGGTCAGAAGTAAAAGAGGGGGCATGGGAATTTATCCGAATGTTCATGACAAAGAAATATCAGGAGGATGTGCTGGGGATACCTACCAGAGAAGATTGTCTGGATAATGCGATACAAAGGTATAATCGGAATGCGGTAGAGACGCCGGGGTTTTTTGATTATGAAAGTGTCGTTATAGAAATGGAACCGATGTCGGAGAAGCGGCAGAATAAGCTTAAAGAGCTGATTAGCCATACCCATAAGAGTTACAGCGGCAATACAGATTTGATGGGAATTATACAGGAGGAGGCCGAAGCGTATTTTGCAGGAGATAAAAGTATAGAAGAAACCGTGATGATTATTCAGCAGCGTGCCGCCACTTATGTAAATGAGAACCGCTGACAGAGGAAAAGGGGATGTTCCATGAAGAAATATTTTGTTTTCATGGGGCATCCCCTTTTCCCTTTCTATCCGGTTTTCCTTATTCTTTTCCGTTCCAGCAGTAGGTGCAAAGCTTTTCTTCCGGAAGACCTACCGCTTTCAGCATATCGTCCAGCCGGTTATAGCGGAGAGTAGTGAAATTAAGCTCTTTGCGGATTTCTTCTACCATCCGGTCATATTTTGGTGATTCCGGGTCGGTATATTGCTGTAATACCTCCTCGGAGATTTCCTCGGTCCCCTCCAGTCTGGCGATGACCCGTCGGGTAATTAAATCCATTTCGGAGGAGGAGCGGGAGAAATTCAAATACTTACAGCCGTATACCAACGGCGGGCAGGCAGGGCGGATATGAACCTCCCTTGCACCGCTCTGATAGAGAAATTCCGTTGTTTCCCGTAACTGTGTCCCACGGACAATGGAATCATCAATCAATAACAGGCTTTTATCCTTAATCAAATCATGTACGGCAATGAGTTTCATTTTGGCAATCAGATTCCGTTTGCTCTGTATGGTCGGCATGAAAGAACGGGGCCAGGTCGGTGTATATTTGATAAACGGTCTGGAAAAGGGAATGCCGGAGGCATTGGAATAACCGACGGCATGAGCGGTTCCCGAGTCGGGAACACCGGCAACGATATCCGGCTTTACATTGTCCCGCTTTGCCAGGGAAGCTCCGCAGTTGTAGCGCATCTGCTCGACGCTTACCCCCTCGTAGGAGCTGGACGGATAACCGTAATATACCCAAAGGAAGGTACAGATTTTCATTTCCTTTCCCGGGGCAACTAAGGTTTTTACACCCTCCCTGGTGACAATGTCGATTTCACCCGGACCGAGTTCTTTATAATCCTCGTAGCCGAGATTACGGTAGGCAAAGTCTTCAAAGGTCAGGCAGTAGGCATCCTCCTTTTTCCCGATAACAAGAGGGGTTCTCCCGTATTTGTCCCTTGCGGCATAGATACCCTTTGGCGTCATGAGCATGATGGTCAGCGAGCCATCAATGAGCTCCAGGGCATAGTGGATGCCGTCAATAATGTTTTCTTTCTGGTTGATAATGGCGGCGACCAGCTCTGTCGGATTGATATCGCCGCCGCTCATCTCCAAAAAGTGGGAATTACCGTTACGGAAAACGGTATTGACAATCTCGTTCGTATTATTGATTTTACTTACGGTGGTAATGGCATAGGTTCCGTGGTGGGAACGCACAATTAAGGGCTGGGGTTCGTAGTCAGAAATACAGCCAATGCCCATGTACCCTTCCATTTCCTGTACGTCTTTATCAAATTTTGTACGGAAAGGGGCATTCTCGATGTTATGAATGGAACGGTCGAAGCCTTTTTCTCCATAAACGGCAAGACCACCGCGTCTGGTACCTAAATGGGAATGGTAGTCCGTTCCGAAAAACAAATCAAACATACAATCTTCTTTTGCAACAACTCCAAAAAATCCACCCATGATTTTCTCCTCTTGTACTTACCTGTTTATTGGTTCTTGTGATTTGGCAGGCTGTCCTGCCAGAATAAAGTATAACAATCATTGTAAAAACTGGCAAGATAAAATTATGCCATGGACACAAATTTCCGCTGCTATTTTGTAATCTTCATTTTTACCGTAAGACCTGTATGACAAAAGCCGATGTCTGGGGCGGAATACTTGCAGTCATAAATGCTGCATGCTCTACGCGGACACGAAGTCCCGGCAACAGCATGGAAAGACGGATTCTTCTACCCTGGGAGTTTAAAATAACCGTATCGGGCGACAGATTGAAACGGATGGTGGAAGAGGGACGGAGATGGCTGATGGTTAAAATATAATTTCCCCGGGTGTTAATTTCTACAATGCGTCCTGTCGTTGTCTCATTGGGGCGCTGCCTTTTTACGATTCGTATCAAAAATGCCTGTGCCTGGGGAGGAATGCTTCTTGTCATGGCGGAAGAAAAATCAGCGTCTACCGTCATTCCGCGTTCTAACTGGGCAGCGGGAATGCTTCTGCCGCGTTCGTCATGGATAATGGTGTCCCGATTTATTACCAGACGGACAAGGTCCTCCGGTCTGGCGCATCCCCTGCAGTCATTATAGGAAATGGTGACAAAGGTTGTATTGCGGTCACGGGTGATTTCTTCAATGGCTGCAGAAAAAACCCGGATAATATCCCGGTTGGGAATAGGAAACGAATGGTTCATACGATTACCTGTTATTTGCTTTCACTATATATTATGCAGGGAAGAAAATAATGCTTCTTTTGCAATTTTTATATATTTATTTGGCTATTATTTAGTGGAAACAGTAAATCAATATATGTTATAATAAGCACACTTACAATGTTTTATCTGACAAAAGAGGAGGAGTATAAAATGGCAGAAACGGAGCAGCAGCAGGAAGAACAAAAGACAGGAAAATCGGGGATTGGTATGGCGGACATATGGCTTGGCATATTCAACATTGTGATAGGAGGTATTGCCTTTTGGGTAATTGGATTTCAAGACCAATCCATGACAGTTAATCTGGTTATATTCGCTATTGTGCAATTAGGACTCTTGGCGGGATTTGTTATTGGTATCATTTTGTTGTCGGCAGGTACGAAAAGGGGAAAGGGATTATTTACACTGATTACAGCAGGAGTGATGTTTTTGTTCACGATAGTTGACGGTCTGTTTATGTTTTGGAACGTGGTAGAAAAAGCGGAAGGGAAGAATAAGAACGAAAGCGAAGTCTATACGGCGGAAAAGCCGGAGAGTGATTTGAATCAGGCAGATATACAGAGCGATACGGTTATTTGGATTAATGCAGTTTATGCAATTCCGACCTATGCTGACAGCCGGGATTACCGTTTTATCGGCGGAACAAATCCAGAGAATGCCAATTATGATAATCTTTCCTCTATGCTTGAATCCGCCTGGGGCGTAACGGACAGGACATCGGCATTAAAATGTGTAAACCGGTTGTTGGAAAAGGGTCATCAGGCAAAATATCAGGAGTATCTGCAGGAGTTGGAACAGCAGGGCTTATCAGACATGGAGGAGGATGAGGTGCGAAGAGAATTAGAGCAATCGGATTTGGAGGAAAAAACGCAGAACCAATATATTATTGCTTACCGGATTGCTAAAGAACAGCCGGAAAATGGGATTCTGGCATGGGACTACTGCCGTGCAGTCCAGCAGCTCGGCTACTATTATGTAATGGATTACATTACTTTGGAAGAATGTATGGAAAAGTCACTTGACCTTGCAAAAGAAATACAGGCTGCCTATTCCTCATGGGAGGATATGGCAAATTCTTATCTGCTGGGTTATGAATTCTGGTCAGGCCAGGAGGCTTCGGATTGGAGCACTGAGGCTTATGAAAGAAAATCAGAATATGAAGATATCATGAAGTATGATGCATATATTTTTGCCTTGGATTGGAATTATGCATTGGAGGATACATGGACCGGTGCGAAGCATACCGTTTCCGAGGAGGATGTGTGTAATGTGGTGGAAGAGGCATATGCCGGTTATGTAGAGAGGATGGGATATGAAATAGAGCCGGACCATTGGCTTTTAGGAAAAGAAGATGGATGGGATGAAGAGGAAGATGATTTAGGGGAGGAAGATATTCCGGTAAAAGAAACCGGAGCGCCATCGGAGGATTTTGTGGAGGAACAGACAGCAGCGCTAAACAACAACTTAAAGGCATTTGTGGCGGCAGGGGTACCAATGGAAATCGGGATGTCCTTTGGAGAAATTATGGATAAAGTGAAGTATAAAAGATTGGTGTCACCAAACGAGAAAATCGTATCTTATGAAACCATTTATCTGGATGACGGGGAAGCAAAGGAATCCATTATGCTTGACCTTTACAGTGATGATGAGAATCCCCAAAGCTTGGGAGAGATGTATATTGAATCGGTAATGCTTCTCCAACCCTTTTCGGAGGATTTGGACATATTGACCAGCCATTCTGTATTAGCAAACGGGATTCATATCGGCTCTACCAGAAAAGAATTAAATGACGTATTTGCCCGTCAGGGAGTAAAGCTGGACTGGGAGGAGGACGGTTCGCAGGGCGAATGTGAAATAGACGGATATAGGTATGAATTTCTGATGGATAATGTTGCGAAACCGTTGGATGAGGATATCGTGATAATGATAAGCATTCAGCCGATATATTAGGTATCCCGCAATATATGCTTAAGAGCTGCATTTTTGTATATTCCGTTTTAACGGAAAAGTGGCTAAATGTAAGGGCTGGGATATTGACAGGGGAAACCATATAAATTATCATTAACAGGGACGGAAGAATTGGTGAAAATGAAATGGGAAATGAACGTTTCGGAGTAAACAGGGAGGAGCTGCATTCTAATGAAGCAATTCAACAGATTAAAATCATTTTTGCGGATAGGCATCGGTCTTATCAGTCTGTTTAGTTTTTGGCTTATGCCTGTACGCTGTCTGGCAGATGGAGCGCAGGGGATTGAGGACTGGATGAAAACGGTTTACAATGCGGATAACGGACTTCCTACAGGAGAGGCAAATGCTGTTCTGCAGACACGGGACGGATACATATGGATTGGCAGTTACGGCGGACTGATTCGTTATGACGGAGTAAGCTTTAAAAATTTCAGCGCAGAAGAAGGAACATTGGAATCCTCCAGTATCCGGGCACTATACGAGGGCTCTGACGGGAGATTGTATGTGGGTACGAACGATATGGGAGTATACATATACCAGAATGGTGAATTTACCAGGGTTTCTTATGAAGGCGGTGACGACGCTTTTTATTCTGTCCGCTCCTTTGCAGAAACCTCGGAGGGGGTCATTTATGCGGGGACTACATCGGGACTTGCCAGAATCCGGACGGAGGACGGGGTCTCGACATTAGCTGCGGTTCCGGATACGGCGGGAAATATCGTATATGATTTGGCATGCGATAAAAATGATTCCCTCTGGCTTTGTTCGGACAACGGTGCGATTATTATTGTTCGGGAGGATGCCGTGTTTACGGTGACGGATGCTTCTGCGTGGATGGAGGAGGAATGTTATTCCGTGCTTGCCGGTTCGGACGGCTCCGTATATCTGGGCAGCAGCAGCGATGAAGTAGTCAGACTGCAAATGCAGGACGATAACTATAAAAAAACTTCATTTACCAGTGACTCTGTTTCTGCGGCAGGACTTCACACCGTCAATGATTTATATGAAGACAGGGACGGAGATATCTGGGTTTTGGCGGATAACGGGATAGGCTGTTTCCAGGGAGCGGATATGGATGGTACGGGAAAGGGCGCTTTCCGTATTCCCTCTGTTATGCAGGAGATTCCCTCTGTGTGTTCCATGATACAGGACTATGAAGGAAATCTGTGGACGGCATCGACAAAAACCGGTGTGAATTATTTTTCCCACGGGAAATATACAAATTTTAACCAGAGTGGAAATTTGGAGAATACGGCGGTGAATGCCATCGTTCAGGATGAAGGCTACAGCTATATTGCAACGGACCAGGGTCTGGTTATTTTGAACAGAAGCTATAAGCGGGTTACCAATGCTTTGACAGCGGAGCTGGGGGATAAGCGGGTACGTCATATTGCATGTGCGCAGGACGGAACATTGTGGTTTAGTCTTTATGGGGACGGACTGGCGGAATATCATCCGGGGAGCGGAAGTGTCAAGCTGTATACGGAAGAAAACGGGCTGGCGAGTAACCAGGTACGTATGACGTTACCGTTATCGGATGGTTCTCTTGCCATAGCGGAGAGCAGTGGCATTGACATCTGGGAAAACGGAAAGGTCATCCGGAGTTATGGGGAAGAACAGCTCCCCTATCCGTTTATTCTCTGTATGTATGAGGCGGAGGACGGTACACTGGTTGCCGGCAGCGACGGTATGGGAATTTATACCATTAAGGGTTCTGAAATCAGGCAATATTACCAGGATGAGGGCTTGGAATCCGGAATTATTTTGCGGATGATGCCGGATGAAGAGGCGGAAGGTGTCTGGGTGAGCGCCGGAAATGCGCTTTACTTCTGGGATGAAAGCGGTATTAAACGAATGCCCTTTCATGACGGGGCGGGAAGCATTTTGGATATTCAAGTTATTGGAGATAAACTGTGGCTGATGAAGAGTAATGGTCCTTTGATTGTAGATAAAGCAAAGCTGACCGATGAAAATTACGAGGCGAGAGAGCTTGCCAAGGAATACGGTCTGACCGGTACACTGGTCGCAAATTCATGGAATTATATGACGGAAAATGGGGATTTGTGGTTATGTACCAATAACGGTATTTCCGTTATCAATACGCGGGAGCTGCCGATGAACGAGGAAGCACCAAAGGGAGCCGTAACCCAGATAACTGTGGACGAAGACACCGTTGTTGCACCGGAAGAGATACAGCTTCCCGCCGCAGCAAGACGTATTACGCTGGATTTGGCGGTAATGTCCTATACGCTGGGCGATAAGTCGGTGGAGTATTATCTTGAGGGCTTTGATGAGGAGAAACTCAACGGTAACATTTCCGAAATGTCCAGTATCAGTTATACGAATCTGGAGGGCGGAGATTATGTTTTCCATATGACCGTGTACAATGAGGACGGGATAGAGGGTGACAGCTGTACCGTGAAAATTCATAAGGCGTATCATTTCTGGGAACTTAAGTGGGTTCGATTTTTGCTGATTCTTGTATTGGTAGCATTGATTGCCTTTGCTTTTCAACTGGGATACCGGGTGAAAATTAACGGTCTGAAAAAGAGGCAGGCGGAGTACCGCTCAATTATCGAGCAGTCTCTCCATACATTTGCTAATGCCATTGATGCCAAGGATAAGGATACAAACGGTCACTCCGGCAGGGTGGCGGTCTATTCCAGGGAGCTGGCACGGCGGATGAAGCTGCCGGAGGAGGAACAGGAAAATGTGTACTATATGGCATTGCTGCACGATATTGGTAAAATTGGTATTCCCGACAGTATTTTAAAAAAGAATGGGAAGCTAACCGAGGAGGAATGGGAAATCGTTAAGAGTCATCCTGTAATCGGGGGAGAAATATTGAAGGAATTTACGGCGATTCCGGGTATTGCCGACGGAGCAAAATACCACCACGAATTTTATAACGGTAAGGGTTACTGCGAGGGGCTGCAGGGAGAAGAAATTCCGCTAAAAGCAAGAATTATAGCGGTGGCAGATGCTTTTGACGCCATGTGCAGTAAACGGTATTATCATGCCGGAACCACCATAGAGCATGCCAGAGAGGAAATCGCCCGTTGCAGTGGAGAGCAGTTTGACCCGGAGATTGCACTCTGTATGCTGGAAATGATTGATGAAGGCTTCATGGATGACAGAGCGGATGTCTAATATCGTTAGATGAAGAAAAAAATAGTTGTGGAATTAAACGAGAATGGAGCAGCTTTGAAGAGGGCTGCTCTTTTGAATATGGAAAAATTTCTACTACGCCTTTAATTTATCATCTTCTATCCAATTCCGGTTTTCCGTACTTGTTCCCCAGGCTTCAAGGGCTAAATCATAAGTATCCGTTACTTTATCATCTACCTTTTTGATATCTTGCCGTAACTCCCGTTGTTTTTCCATAATTCTGTTTTGTCCTGCCTTTAATGACGAGGTATCAGCTTCAAGTTTGTCAAGCCTTGAATCCATATTGTCAAACTTGGAATCCATAGCGTTAAGCCTAGAATCCATGTTATCAAGTCTGGAGTCCATAGCGTCAAATCTTGAATCCATAGCGTCGAGCCTAGAATCCATGTTATCAAGTCTGGAGTCCATAGCGTCGAATCTTGAATCCATGTTGTCAAGCCTTGAATCCATAGCGTCAAGCCTTGTATTGATTGGTGTAATTTTTTCGTCAAGTTTTTTGTCCATTATCTCGGACATAGCCTGCAAGAATTCATTATCTGTCATATTACAACCTCTTAACCATTGCCGAATTTATCAGTTGACTGCATTATATCACGGCTGTACGGTAAAGTCTATCAATTTATTTCTGTGATGCGGTATTTTCAAAACATGGTGGCTTTTATGATGGAAAAATTAAAGGAGGATAATAAAAAAATGAGTAAAAAAGAATATACGATTTTGAACAAACATAATTGTTGCGGAAAGACCATGGTAACTGTTATAATAGGTGATAAAGCAAATTGTGTTATGCTTGAGTGTGATAGAATCATTGAGGCAGAGCGGAAATTTGAACAGAGAAATAAATTGAAGATACAGCATAGGGATTAAAGGATCATTTCATTGGCGGGTTTGAGAATTAAAAATGAAATTTCATGAATTTAATGCCGGAAGGAGATAAATTTACAGTTTGGGATAAGGAAAATGATATTGAAACTTATTTTTATAAAGATAGGTCCGATGCTGATGATAAACAGGGTGAAGCAATGTGGAAATTCACAGGGGTATTGGATATTGCAACAATACATACAAACAGCGTTGCTGTAAAATTATCTGATTTGATTGAAGCAAAATTAAATAAACTAAAAGATATGGATTTGTTTAATTCATATGACTTAGAGGATATTATGTTGGATATACTGAATAGTTTTGCTGGAAATATTAGTGAAAATTGGATGGAACAATTTGTTGAAATTTTAACTTGTTGAAATGATTGTTTTCTTTTTCATTGAAGTTAGAAGTATATTTTAATAATTAAGGAGGGGGGCTTTTATGCCGAATACAAAATGGTCAGAATTAAGTTCATTGCAGTTAGGACAGTATGGAGAATATTACGCTAAGATGGAATTTGCTTCGTATGGATGGGATATTTATACATCGGAGGTGGATGATCATGGAGTGGATTTTGTGGCTAAGGATATTAAGTCAGAAGAATTTTTTGAAATTCAAGTAAAAAGCATTCGCCCTGGTGGTTATGCATTTTTATCTAAAGACAAAATTTCTTTAGATAATTATCATCTTGTTTGCTTTTTATATTTTATAGACGGAGAACTTCCCAAAGTATATATAATTCCTGCAACAGTATGGAAAAATCCGAATGTAGTTTTTGTAGAACATAATTATGATAAACCAGGACAAACAAGTAAGCCTGAATGGGGAATTAATTATTCTAATAAAAATCTTTCATTGCTGGATAAATATAAATCTGAAAAATTTTTTGAAGAATGAGGTATAGATAAAATAATACTTTTAAGGAATGTGGGATTGAAATGTATAAATCTTTTTATAGTGATACATGTTTTGGTGATAAAAATAACTGGTATTATAAAATAGTAAAAAGGAATGTTTCTGATTTTTTAAAGCCTTATTATGAATTCAAAAAGATGAACGATAATAAAAAATTGGGGTTGTGTCTGGAACAATATTGCAAGTCTGAGAATCCGCTTATTAATGTTAAATTACGAAAAAATTTGGTGTTAAATAACGATGATAAAAAATTGATAGAAATTTTGGATTGTGTAATTAATTTTATTAAAATAAAAGATAACATTATTGTATATAGAGGTTTAGATATAGATATTTTTAATAATAAAAATACTTGCTATGTAGATAACGGATACATGAGTACATCATTAGTTAAGGAAGCAATACAGTTTAGCCATAATAAAAAATATTGGTATAAAATATTAGTACCTAAAGGAAATTTCGGGTTTTGTCCGCAAGTGTTTACATGTAGAGATATTGAATATGAGTTAATATTACCCAGAAGTTCCAAAATTAAGTTTATAAAAAATAAAAATAGAAGAGGGCATATTGAAATTATATGTAAATATGTTGGCAAGGAAATCTAAGATTTATATTGTTATGAGGGGGTAAATAAGATGTCTTTCACATATAAATCAAAAAGTGCAAAACAAAAACAACAAGGTTTACCAAAAACAACAGTAAAAAGAAATTTAAAAGTGCCAGCTTCTAATGATGTTCGTATTTTTTACAATTCACCTTGTAATAATTCAAATGGATGTGTGGGAAATGTTGAGTTTGTGTCACATTATTATAGAAATAAGAAAAGGTTTGAATGGACTCCTAAATATAGGGATGCAGTAAATAGGGCGATAAATCGTGCGATTGCTCAACTTTGTAAAGCGTCGGAATATTTACAAAATAAAGATAAAGAGAATATTAAAAAAGCTATTCAAGATGTCCTTGGTGTTTTTAAAAGTCCCGAATTACTCATCTATCCTTTTTTCATAGATTATGGGCAAGCAAGAGAAAAATATAATAAAATTTCTATCAATATAGAAATTTTACATAATAAACCATTTATTCTTGCCAAAACATTAATTCATGAAGCATTTCATATTATAGGTGGGTGTAAAGGAAAAAATGATGATATAAATGACAATGATGTTCCATGTGATAATAGAATGTCAAAAAAGGATGCTTTATCCAAGATAGAAAATTGCACTATAGCTGAGATGCAGGCAGATGTATTTGCTCAATTTGTAATGAAGTGTTAAGCAGTGAAAATGAATAGGTAGAGTTTAGATATTTAAGTAAAAAATGAATAATTTTGAAATAATAAAGCAACTCGTTTAGCTGAATCTGGCTGCGATATAAAAGTAATGCAATATTTACTAGGTCAGACAGATATCCGAACAACAATGAGAGTATATAATCATGTAGACACCGGACGTGTGAAACGAGAGCTTGAAAAGCTAGAAAATTTACAGGTTAAAAGAGGATAAATTAGTACACCAATTAGTACACCAATTAGTACACCATTTTGAAGTTTATTTATAACGACTTATAATGGGTTACGTTTTTACAAATTCCTGCAAAACCTTGTAAAATAAGGTTGTATAATCCCTTATAATGGGTTATAATGGCTTACGAAAAAGGGAATAATTCTTCGGGGCGGGGTGCAAATCCCCACCGGCGGTATTTGAAAACAGGAAATGAAGTAGTTTCCGTGTGTTCATCAGCCCGCGAGCCGCAAGGCATGAACCAGTGCGATTCTGGTGCCGACAGTATAGTCTGGATGGAAGAAGAGAGGTAAAATAGGTCTGCGTATTAAATGCAGCTGAAATTTAAGAAACTGTCGCACGAAGAATATCTGTTTTTGCTATACCGGTTAACAAAGATAAGAGGAAGCGGAGCAATGTGTTGTAGCATTCTTTATTGGTATAGGGAAATGAGTTTTTTGTGTGGCAGTTATTTTTATTGGGCAGTAAACAGAGGTGAAATGATGATAAAGAACGAGAAGTATATGCGCCGTGCCATAGAGCTGGCGAAGCTGGGAACAGGAAGGGTGAATCCCAATCCTTTGGTGGGAGCGGTTATTGTAAAGAATGGAGAGATAATCGGCGAAGGGTATCATAAGCAATATGGCGGTCTGCATGCGGAAAGGGAAGCGTTTCAGAATCTGTTAAAGGGCGAAGAGGCAGAAGGCGCAGAAATGTACGTGACCTTAGAACCGTGCTGCCATCAGGGGAAACAGCCGCCCTGTACTGAGGCAATTATCGAGCATGGTATCGCTAAAGTGTATATAGGCTCCGACGACCCCAATACGCTGGTTGCGGGGAAAGGGATTCAGCGTTTACGGGATGCGGGAATCGAAGTGGTAACCGGGTTTTTAAAGGCGGAATGCGATGCACTGAATCCGGTTTTTTTTCACTATATTACAAAAAGTACTCCCTATGTGGTAATGAAATATGCGATGACCCTGGACGGGAAAATTGCGACGAGAACTGGACATTCCCAGTGGGTGTCCGGTGAAGAATCCAGAAACCGTGTTCAACAGACCCGAAATGCGTTGAAGGGAATTATGGTAGGTATTGGAACCGTATTAAATGATAATCCGAGGTTAACCTGCCGGATAGAAGGAGGGCGGAATCCTGTCCGGATTATTTGCGATTCCAAGCTTCGGATTCCGTTATCCAGCAATGTGGTCATCACGGCGCAGGAAGTGCCGACAATACTGGCAACGATAGAGCCCCATCCGGAGTATAACCGTTTCTGGCATGAGCAGAAGGAAGAACTGGAAAAAGAAGGGGTGGAGGTCTTAGTGGTAAAGGAAATAGATGGCAGGCTTGACCTTAAAGATTTGATGGTGAAGCTGGGAAAACAGCAGATTGACGGGGTTTTACTGGAGGGAGGTTCTACTTTGAATTATGCAGCCCTGAAGGCAGGGATTGTCAACCGGATTGAAGCATATCTGGCACCGAAGTTTTTTGGCGGGGCAGGATTCTATACACCGGTGGGCGGCGAGGGGGTAGAGCTTGCCACGGAAGCGCTGGGCTGTAAACTGATTTCCGTTGAACAAATCGGGGAAGATGTATTGCTGAGCTTTGGTGTAGAATCAGAAAAATAAGAGGAATATCTCTTTAGAAGCAAAGAGAGGAGTTGCTAAGGATGAAAAAGGAGTATGAACCGCAGCCGCTTAAATGGGCAGTATTTATGGTGTTATTTGGAACTGGAATGGTTGGTTTGAGTATTTTGTTCATTAGGCAGGGGCAGACGGATATGCATCAGATTGCTCTGGCTGTTACGGCGGGACTTCTTGCGGTTTCCAGTTTTATTCTGGGTATAATTGAGTTTTTTGATTATCTTCGTCAAAGAAAACAAATTATGGCAGATTTATCCTGTTATTCGGAATATAAACGGCAGCAGCCGGTGGATACAATCAAATTGGACCGGTATATAAGGCATATTTTTACGGAGCATAGTAAAAGTATGTTTGGGGAAATTTATTGGAATCAGGTGGAAGCGCCGATGACATTAGGCTGGATTGTCGTATTGATTTGTGGTGTCTGTGTATGGGCAACAAGGTATTATCTGTTTTATTTGTTGATTATTTTTTTCGGAGTATTCATGTTTAGTGGATTTTGGGGAACCGCCTGCAGACGGATTAGACAGCAGATACGGAATAAAAATCTGGATATGGAACAGGTCAGACGTGATTATATGAAAGGTGTGGTTTATCTGTTCGGAAGCGGTTACTTCAACATTTGTCCGAATTATACCTTTCTGATAAGGGGAAGAGAGACAGCAGTAATGAAAAATGAAGAACTGCTGAGGATTTCCGGGGACTTTAAGAAAATAGAACAGACCCATATGGGAGTTCCTGTGGGGACGATGAATGGTTACACGGTCAGTATCGCAACAAAAGACAGAGAGGTATATACGGTTACCTGTGAGATAGCGGTAGGAACGCTGGTCATAGAAGCCGTGAATCGGAAAATTCAGGAATGCAGGGAAACAAGCAGGATAAATTAATGGAGAGAAATCAGATACAGAGTTTAAATAAATGCAGATGAAGGGAAGTGGCAGCATGTTTACCGGAATTATAGAAGAAATCGGAACTGTGGTTTCCGTTGGCAGGGGCACAAAATCTTCCAGGCTTACCCTGCAGGGAGATTTGATTTTTGAGGATATGCATATTGGGGATTCCGTTGCGGTAAACGGCGTGTGCCTGACGGTCACCGGAATTAAGGCGAAAACCTTTACCGCAGACGTGATGGCGGAAACACTCAGACGTTCTTCTCTTGGCAGCCTGTCGAAGGGAAGCCGGGTAAATATGGAGCGGGCGATGGCGGCAGACGGAAGGTTTGGCGGTCATATTGTCAGCGGTCATATTGACGGAACCGGTGTGATAGAGAGCTTTGTCCGGGAGGATACGGCAGTATGGGTAACGGTTAAGGCAGAGGATAAAATTTTGCGGTATATCATCGAAAAAGGCTCCATTGCCATCGACGGTATTTCTCTGACGGTTGCTTATGTGGATAATTACTGTTTTAAAATATCCCTAATCCCACATACAGCTGCTAATACCACACTGCTGGCGAAAAAAGCGGGAGACATTGTGAATCTGGAAAATGATATTGTGGGAAAATACATTGACAGACTGATGAATCCGGGAGGATTTGGCCAGAGTGGGGAAAAAACAGAGAATGAACAGGGAATTTCCGTGGACTTTCTTGCCAAAAATGGGTTTATCTAATCGGGAACGGATATGAGAGATTAAAATAAGAAAAAACAGATAAAAGGAACACATAAAGCTACAGGAGGGAAAAAGATGGCTGAATTTAATACAACGTTGGAGCTGGCTGAGGAGTTAAAGGCGGGAAAGTGTATTGTCATTCTGGATGATGAAAACAGAGAAAATGAGGGGGATGTAATTTGTGCCGCTGAGTTTGCGACCACGGAAAATGTGAATTTTATGGCAAGCTATGCCAGAGGGTTAATCTGTATGCCGATGGATGCGGGCTATACGGATAAATTAAACCTTCCCCAGATGTGCATAACCAATACCGATAACCATTGTACGGCATTTTCGGTATCGGTGGACCATGTCAGTACCACTACGGGAATTTCTGCCTATGAGAGAGGGATAACGGCGAGAAAATTTGTGGAGGACGGAGCAAAACCGGAAGATTTTAGAAGACCCGGGCATATGTTTCCGCTGGAGGCAAGACCGGGGGGCGTGATAGAGCGGGCCGGGCATACCGAGGCGACTGTGGATTTTATGAAGCTGGCGGGGCTGAAACCGGTGGGTCTTTGTTGTGAGATTATGCGGGAAGACGGCATGATGGCGAGGAAGGAAGATTTGATTGCTTTTGCAAAGGAGCATGGGTTAAAAATCGGTACGATTGCGGATTTGATTCAGTACCGAAAGGAGCATGAGGTTTTTGTCGAGTGCGTAGCAAAGGCAAAGATGCCAACCCGTTACGGAGAATTTACCATTTACGGTTATGTCAATAAGTTAAACGGAGAACATCATGTGGCGCTGGTCAAAGGTGATGTTGCAGACGGGAAGCCGGTGCTTTGCCGGGTGCATTCCGAATGTTTAACCGGGGACGCATTGGGGTCGGCACGGTGTGACTGCGGGCAGCAGTACGATGCGGCAATGAAAATGATTGCGAAGGAGGGAAGAGGCGTTCTTCTCTATATGCGCCAGGAGGGAAGAGGAATCGGACTGATTAATAAAATCCGCGCTTATGCGCTTCAGGATAAGGGAAGAGATACCGTAGAAGCAAATCTGGAATTGGGCTTTCCGGAGGATGCGAGGGATTACACGATTGGAACGCAGATTTTGGTAGACCTTGGAATCAGGGAACTGCGGTTGATGACGAATAATCCGCTTAAAGTATATGGACTAAAAGGTTATGGCTTGGATATCGTGGAGCGGGTTCCCATTGTCATGGAACCCGGCGAGTATGATGCGTTTTATCTGAAAACCAAGCAGGAAAAAATGGGGCATATATTGAATTATAAGTGATAGTGATAACGTGGGGAGCTTGAAGATGGGTAAGGCTTAAAAAGAAGGGAACACGATAATAAATCCCAATCAGATTGGAGGATATGATGAAAAAGGTTTTAGTAACGGGTGGAACGGTGTTTGTCAGTAAATATGTGGCGGCATATTTTTCGGCAAAGGATTATGCGGTTTATGTGTTAAACAGGAACACAAAGCCCCAGGTTGACAATGTGGCCTTAATCAGTGCAGACCGCCATTTGATTGGCGATAAGCTGAAAGGGATTCATTTCGATATGATTATCGACGTAACCGCATATAAGGAAAATGATATTACGGACCTTTTCGATGCACTTGACTCCTTTGGCGAATATGTGATGATTAGCTCAAGCGCCGTTTATCCGGAAACGGGAAAGCAGCCGTTTCGAGAAGATTCCCGGCTTGGCTCAAATAAGTTTTGGGGCGTATATGGAACTGATAAAATAGCGGCGGAAGAAAAGCTTTTGGAGCTGGTTCCGGATGCGTATATTTTAAGACCTCCATATCTGTATGGGCCGATGAACAATGTTTATCGGGAGGCATTTGTGTTTGACTGTGCAATGAACGGCAGACCATTCTATTTACCGAAGGACGGAGGCATGAAAATGCAGTTCTTTCATGTGAAAGATTTATGCCGGTTCATTGAACAGATTATCATCAATAAACCGGCAAACCGTATTTTCAATGTGGGAAACCGGGCGGCTGTCACGATAAAGGAGTGGGTTGCCCTGTGCTATGAATGCGCTGGCAGAAAGCCGGAATATGTCAATGTCTATGAGAATATAGAGCAGCGAAATTATTTTAGCTTCTATAATTATGAATATTATCTGGACGTTAACCGGCAGTATGCGGTTATGCCTGAGACCATAGAATTAAGGCAGGGGCTGGCAGAGTCTTATGAATGGTATAAAGACAATTCAGGGCAGGTATCCGTAAAGCCATATATGAAATACATTGATGAGAAGTTAAGATAAGGGAGCCGGGATTGAAGGAAGGATAAAGGAATTTTTAACCGGTATTTATGCGGAACAGTTATAAAATGTTGAGATTACAGGAAGAGAATGATATAGTTGTACAGTAGTGTGGGAAATAATAATAGATAATTGCGAAACTCTGTTTTGGCTAACATCTGTTGTACAATATAGACAAATCAACGCAGGCACGCTTTCGCTGCTTGTCGCTCGCAACAGTGCTAAGCTCGAAAAAACCTCGCTAAGCACTGACGGCTCCAAAGCGCCTTGCTTATGATATTGTCTATATTGCACAACTGGATTTTGGAAATTGGGAGTTTCGCAATTACCTAGGAAATAATAATTTAGGAAAGGAAATAGAAAAGATGAAAACATTAGAAGGAAAATTAGTTGCAAATGACATGAGGATTGGCATTGTTGCCGCAAGATTTAATGAATTTATCGTATCAAAACTGATTGGAGGAGCCATGGACGGGCTGATGCGCCATGATATCCCGGAGGATAATGTGACATTGGCATGGGTACCGGGAGCCTTTGAGATTCCCGTTGCAGCAAAAAAAATGGCGGAATCCGGGAAATACGATGCGGTCATTTGCCTGGGAACGGTAATCCGCGGTGCGACCAGCCATTATGATTATGTATGTAACGAGGTTTCCAAGGGCATTGCGCAGGTATCCCTGCAGACCGGAATCCCGGTTATGTTTGGCATCGTAACGACAGAGAATATCGAACAGGCGATTGAACGTGCGGGAACCAAGGCAGGAAATAAGGGATATGACTGTGCGCTGGGAGCCATTGAGATGGTCAATCTGTTAAAGCAGATGTAAGGAAAAGGACTGAAAAACAGATAAGGATAGCTTGTTTGTTGATAAGCTGCAAAAGGAGGATAAGATGTCGGCGTTATTGTTTTTTGATATTGACGGAACGCTGCTTACTCTGGATGGCCGGCATGCGATGCCGGAGAGCACAAAAGACGCACTGTTGAAGGCAAAGGAAAACGGTCATAAAATATTTATCAATACCGGAAGAGTGAAAACGGCGATTGATAAGCTTTTGCTGAATTTCGGGTTTGACGGACTGGTGTGCGGCTGCGGAACCTATGTTGAGTACAGGGGAAAGGCGGTTTTGCATCAGATACTGCCAAAGGAGAAGTGTGTGGAGTATGCGGCAAAGCTTAGGGAATATGGGTATCAGGCGGTATTCGAGGGGAAAGAGCGTCTGTTTATTGACGGCGACCATGGTCCCGGGAGCTTCATGGAATATATTTTTAACTATTTTTCCCAAAATAGTGATTATCCCATTGAGGAGAGCGGGCACCCGGAGTTTATTTTTGATAAATTTACAGCGGCACAGACGCCGGACGGAGACCGGGATGCCTTTTGGAATTTCTTTTCGGCAGAGTTTAATTTGATTTCCCATACGGATACCGTTATTGAGGCGGTGCCATTGGGATGCAGTAAAGCGACGGGAATCCGGTATCTGACCGATTATCTGGGCGTTCCGTTAAAGAATTGCTATGCATTTGGGGATTCGGTAAATGATTTGGAAATGCTGCAATATGTTTCCCATTCCGTCGCCATGGGAAATGCTGCGGAGACGATAAAGGAGACGGCCGAGTATAGCACTACGGATATTGAACAGGATGGAATCTGGAATGCACTCCGCCACTACGGGTTGATTTAAGTTGTTTATCAGGTTGGCAGGATAAGGGCTGACAGGAAAAGAGGATATTACCATGTTTCAATTAGAGGACAGACAATTACATATGATTGCAGGGATGATTGCAGGGGTAAGCATGATATTGTTTGTTATTTTCAGTATCGGCAGCCGGACTGTTTTTAGCCTGGAGGGTTCATTGAAGGGTATGGAGGACTTTTCGGAGGGATGGATTAGCACTTACGAATCCTCGGAGGCGAAGAATCCGAAGAAAAAAACGGTTTCGGAGGTTGTCAGCCTGCCGGCGGAATTACCGGTAAAAAAGGGAACGGCAGTCTGGCTTACGCATAAAGTTCCCGATATGGACAGAGAAGCGGCATATCTGGTATTGGAAACGAACCGTCAGGCTGTCCGGGTGAATGTGGATAATGAGGAAATTTACCGCAGTACCTCCTTTGATGATAAGATAAAGGTTTGTCATGTCATACCGGTATCTCCGCAATTTGCAGACAGGGTTATCACGCTTAGCCTGACAGGAGAAAAGGATAAAATGCAGATTTCCGGTATCCGGAGCGGAAGCTTTAATGAACTGCTTGTCGAGGCGCTATCCGATAACGGCATGAGTGTTGCTGCCGGCGCATTTTTGTTTTTGCTGAGCCTAAGCCTGTTTGCGGCATGGTTTATTATAGCGAATCAGAAACGGAAAAAACGGGTACTGGTATATGCAGGTCTGGAAGCGCTGTCTGTGGGGGTCTTGCTGCTGGTTGACAGCCGGCTTATGCAATACCTGTGGCAGAATCATTTTGTGGCTTATCTGGTGAGAAACTGCCTGCTTATTCTGTCAGTGGTTTTCCACCTGATGGTAATCCGGTGCTTTATGAATAAGAAAAGGGTTTTACTCATAGTGGATATAGGAATTATGGCTTACGGTATTTTTTATATCAGCATTATGGTACTTCAAGCGTTTGGACTGTTTAATTTTGCCGGAACGTATACGGCGGGAAGAGCAGCGGTGAAGCTCGGTATTTTCCTGTATACCGCAGTGCTGGCAGTGGCGGTTTACCAGTATAAACGAAAAGAAGCAGTACCAATATTCTATGCCAATGCTGCTTTATTGTTGTGCTTGGTTTTACGGCAGGTTCTCGTATGGGCGAAGCTGCCGGAAGCGGTCAGCGGAAGCGCAGAACCTCTTGGTTTTGGTCTTTATTTCATGATTTTATGGGTTTTCGCCCTAAAGCTTGCGGTTAAGGTGAAAATGCCGGAGACAGAAAGTGTCCGGGAAGAACGGCTTCGGGCCTGGCTTGTGGAGCAGCTTAACCCGAGTCTGCTCTTTGCCGCTTTTCAAAGCCTTCAGCAGATGATAAAAAAAGGCTCCGGGGAAAGCGTCAGGATGGTGTACTATATCTCGGTATATGTGCGGAATAATTTAAAGGCGGTGGAGCATGCGGGGGAAATCATATCCTTTGAGGAAGAATTGGAGCATATGCTTTCCTATTTAAAACTGCAAAAGGCAAAGAATCAGGCAATGGATTTCACTGTGGAATGTAAAATACGTGATTTTAAGGTGCCGCGGCACAGTCTTGAGCCGATGGTGGAAAATGCGGTGAAATACGGGATTGCAGGCAGGGATAACAGAGGAAATGTCGCTTTGCGCTCATATAAGCGGGCGGATGGTTATGCGGTTCAGATTGTTGACGACGGAATCGGCTTTGACAAAAGAATACTGAAGAAAAAGAGCCCTACCGCACTGCTTAATCTGTTTGCTTTGCTGGAGCAGCAGTGCCGGGCAAAAACAGAGGTAGTCACCAAGGAGGGAAAAGGGACAGTGATTACCGTCGTTTTTCCGGAGCTGGAAAATGAGCTGATGGAACAGGCAGAATAGAGAAAAGAGGAAAAATCAATGGAATATACAAATTATGAGCCGAAGGATGAGGATAAACAGGTGGAAAAAATGAATATGGCGGACTGCTTTATCACGGCAATGTTTCTGCCGAAGGAATACGGGAAGCTGTTACGCATTTCTGCCGGCAGACTGGTTGGTTATCTGGCGTTACTGCTTCTGCTGGTTTCCGTTATCCAATATGGGATACCGCCTCTTGCGGCAATTACCGGCATGGGGGGAATTAAAAATATTATTCTGAATGAGATTCCTGATTTTTCCATGAAGGACGGAGTGTTTTTCTTTGGGGAAAAATATGAGAAGCAGGATGAGGATATGGGGGTCTACATTATGGTGGACACCGATACAGAAAAATTTACGAAAGAGGACATTCCTGTCGATGCCGTAGAAGCGGTTCTGGTCAGTAAAAGCAATATGCTGATGTATAACAGTGTGGCAGGGATTGGCGGACTTATACAGGAAAATGTGTTTAAGCGGGATTTTAAGGGACTGGAGTTTGATAATCAGATGATTGCGGACCAGAGCCTGCTGATTTACGGCTTTCTCGTTTTCTTATTTATCGGTATGTATATTGCGTCGGCGATAAAATATCTGGTGATGGGACTGTTTTATGCCATTGCGATATATCTGCTGGCAAAGGCAATAATGGCGGATATGACTTATGGAACCGTCTATAAAATTGCACTGTTTGCACAGTCTGTCGGTGCGGTTATTCTGGCGGCGGCATACTGCATCGGCTCGGTCATGCTGATTCTGGCGGCAAGTACACTGAACATGCTGCTGACCATAATGCTGATGAACAGGGCGCTGATGCAGCTTAAGCTTGAACGGGAAGCCGGGGTCTAAGGCTAAAGCCACAGGAGGCTGCGGATTTAGAGAGAGGCGACAAGTCTAACCATTTCGTTGTCGGTCATCTGGCTGAGCGAGGAATTATGAAAACGGATATCACTGGTAACCTCTTTGCCAAACCAGGCAGGCGGCAGATAAGCAACGGCGGTTTCCTCGTCCGGAAATTCTACCTCTGCCAGATAAAGCCCCTCCAATGCGCCGTGAAAACAGTCAAGTTCAATGGTCAGCCGGTTCTTTTCCGGCAGGTTGTATCGGGTTTTGGAAATTGTGCTGCCCTCCGTTTTGGTTAACAGCTGCTTATATGCGGATGCGGTTAACGGAAATTCTGCCTCTTCCCGTTTCATTAATCCATGTCCTTTGTAGGTAAGAATATAAGTATCGTTTTTTCGACGGATTCGCAATACGGGCTCGGTAATAATATATGCCTGTTCCAAATCGTCGTGGGGATATTCCGACAGATTATCCGGAATATGTTGTCGCTCAATGAGAAATTTGCGTTCAATCTCCATGGTCTGCTCTCCTTTTCCTTGATGCAAATAAAATATGGTCTCTCTTAGCGTAGCATAGTTTGGAGTAATTGACAAATATTTTGTTATCCACTAGAATATGGCTATGTTAGTTTGGAATGAGGAAAGTCACATTGAACAGGAGGAAGAGAACATGGAAAAAGCATATTTGTTTTTGGCGGAGGGATTTGAAGAGGTGGAAGCGCTGACCGTTGTAGATATTTTAAGAAGAGGCGGTGTGGATTGTAAGACGGTATCGGTTACGGGGGACTATGATGTGATAAGCTCCCATGGGGTGCTAATCTGTGCCGATTTACTGTTTGACGGACAGCCTCTGGACGATGCCGGGATGTTGATTCTGCCGGGAGGAATTCCGGGAACGCCGAATCTGAAGGCACATACCGGATTGGATAAACTGATTCGGGAGTATCAGGCAGCGGGAAAATATCTGGCGGCAGTCTGTGCGGCGCCGACGGTATACGGGGAAAAAGGACTTTTGGAGGGAAAAGCGGCAACCTGCTATCCGGGAATGGAGGATGGGTTAGTCGGAGCGGTAAAAAAGACGGACGCCGTTGTCTGCGACGGACAGTTCATTACCAGCCGGGGAATGGGAACCTGTATCGATTTCGGGCTGGCACTGTTAGAAAAGCTGACGGATGAAAAGACGGCAAAGGATATAGGAAAGAAGATAGTATATTACCAATAAGAGGACATTTATATGGTTCAGATGAAAATATCAGTCCGCAGTCTGGTGGAGTTTATCTTCCGCAGCGGGGATATCACAAGCGGGGATGGCTCCTTTTCTAAGGAAGCCATGCAGGAGGGCAGCCGGATTCATCGTAAGATTCAAGGGAAAATGGGCTTAAATTACGAAGCGGAGGTTCCGCTTAAGCTGGATATTGTGAAACCGGATTATGTGCTGACCATTGAGGGGCGGGCAGACGGAATTATTACCGGCGATACAGGGGTTACCATTGACGAGATAAAAGGGGTTTATAAAAAGCTGGAATATATGGAAGCCCCTGTTTTTGTCCATAAGGCACAGGCGATGTGTTATGCCTATATTTACGCCTTGAATCATGAGCTGGATGAAATTACGGTGCAGATGACATACTGCAATCTGGATACCGAAGAGGTGAAGCGTTTTTCAGAGGTTTTTGTCTTTGAAGAGCTGAAAGCGTGGTTTCATGATTTGGTGGAGGAGTACGGTAAATGGGCGCAGTTTGATGTAGATAACCGGCTATGCAGGAATGCCTCAATCGAGAGCCTGGAGTTTCCCTATCCGTACCGTGCAGGGCAGCGGGATATGGCGGGAACAATTTATCTGTCCGTAAAAGGAAAGAAAAATCTGTTTGTGCAGGCACCTACCGGAATCGGAAAAACCATGGCTGCGCTGTATCCCGCCGTTAAAGCAATGGGGGACGGGTATGGGGAGAAGCTGTTTTATCTTACGGCGAAAACCATTGCCAGGGGCGTTGCGCTGGATGGTCTGGAGATTCTGCGAAAGAACGGACTTCATTTCCGCAGTGTTCTGATTACGGCAAAGGAGAAAATCTGTCCGTTGGAGAAAATGGACTGTGAGCCGGAGAACTGTCCCTATGCAAAGGGGCATTATGACCGGATTAACGAGGCAGTTTATGCCTGTATTACCCATGAGGCAAATATCACGAGAGAGACTCTGTTGGAATATGCAGGGCAGTATATGGTCTGTCCTTTTGAAATGGGGCTGGATGTGAGCCTTTTTGTGGACGGTATTATCTGTGATTATAACTATGTGTTTGACCCGAGAGTAAAACTGCGCCGATATTTTGGGGAAGGGGCAAAGGGAGAGTTTCTTTTTCTGGTAGATGAGGCGCATAATCTGGTGGAGCGGGCGTCTGCGATGTACAGCGCAGAGATTTATAAGGAAGATTTTTTACAGATGCGGAAGCTGCTGCTGCCCTATCATGCAAAGCTGGGAAAACTGTTAGGCAGCTGTAACCGGGAACTGCTGCTGTACAAGAAGGCATGTGATAATGAGAAGCGTTATGCCCTGCTTGAGGATATCGGTTCTTTCTATCTGAAGCTTTTGCGCGTACATGCCCATTTAGAGTCCTTTCTTGAGGAGAGCAGGGAAATTGCAGCGTTGAGGCCGCATAGAGAGGAAATACTGAATTTTTATTTTCAGGTAAATCAGTTTTTAAATATTTATGAGTTGATGGATGAGAGCTATGAAATCTATGGCGAGCAGATTAGCGATACCTCGTTTATGGTTAAGCTGTACTGTATCCATCCGGCAAAGAACTTAACGGATTGCATTGAAAAAGGAAACGCTACGATATTTTTTTCCGCCACAATGCTTCCGATTACTTATTATAAAGAACTACTGCATAACAGCGAAGAGGATTGTGCAATCTATATTCCGTCGCCGTTTCCAAGGGAAAACCGGGGGCTGTTTTCCGGAGTTGACGTCAGCAGCCGGTATAAGCTGAGAGGACCTGCACAGTATGAAAAAATGGTAAGGTATCTGGATGCCATGGTACACAGCAGAACCGGAAATTATATGGCATTTTTTCCGTCTTATAAGCTGCTTCGGGATGTTTACGATACGGCAGTGAAAATGGGGGTGCTGGCGGATGTGGAGATTGTCTGTCAGGATGTCCGCCTGTCGGAGGAGGAGCGGGAAGAATTTTTGGGGAAATTCCGCAGCCAGGGTAAGCCGGTGCTGGGATTTTGCATTTTAGGCGGTATTTTTTCCGAGGGGATTGATTTGACAGGGGATGCGCTGATTGGTGCCGCCATTATCGGAACGGGACTTCCGATGGTCTGTAACGAAAGGGAGATTTTGCAGCAGTATTTTTCCCGCAAAGAGGCAAAGGGATTTGAATATGCCTATCTCTATCCGGGAATGAACAAGGTTCAGCAGGCGGCGGGGCGTGTCATCCGGACAATGGAGGACAGGGGAGTTATCCTGCTGCTGGATGAGCGTTTTGTGACGCAGCAGGTTGTGGATACCTTTCCGACGGAATGGGAAGATTATCAGGTGGTGACGCTGGATAATGTGAAGCAGAGACTCGCCGATTTCTGGAATCTTGCAAGCAGATAAAAAAAGAGGTATAATCATCACATTATGGATGAGAACAGACTGAGGAGAACGAATGAGACGATTATTTGTAAGTGATTTAGACGGAACGTTATTGAACAGTGAAGCAAAGGTAAGCGATATCACGGCAAATCTGCTTAACCGGGCAATCGATAAGGGATTGGAATTTACGGTTTCTACGGCAAGAACGCCGACCACGGCATTGAAGATTGTAGAGGGAATACATCTGTCTCTTCCGGTGATGATGATGAACGGCGTGCTGATTTATGATATGAGGACGGGACAGTATATACAAAAGCAGGTGATGGACGAGAGCGTGGTCATGGTGGTTTTAGGCATGATTAAGGTAAAGGGGCTGAACTGCTTTTTATATGGATTAACGGATAATCAATTTTATGCATATTATGACAGTGTGGAATCTACATCGTTAAATTATTTTCGTAACGAGCGGATTATGAAATATAATAAGAAATTTACCGAGGTAGAAGATTTGAGCCTTACTGCCGGAAAAGACATTATTTACTGTATGCTGCGGGAGCCGAAGGAAAAGCTGGAGGGGCTTCACCGGGAATTGTCGGTGGTAAAGGGAATCAAGACGGATTTTTATCCTGACATTTACAGTGAAGATTATTATATGCTGGAGGTGTACAGTGAAAAGGCGTCTAAGAAGGAGGCGCTGCATTATCTCCGGAATGCCGGACACTACGACAGCGTAATCGGATTTGGCGATAACTTAAACGATAAAGCGCTGATGGAGGCAAGCGATTATTTCTATGCAGTTTCCAATGCCCATCCGGAAATTCAAAATATGGCGGATTCCATTATTCCGTCAAATGACGAGGATGGAGTGGCACGGTTTATTGAACAAATGATAAAGCATACAGACGGACAGGATGCTTAACAGGAATGCAGCAGTCGGAGTGATTGTGGAAATGGAGTAGTTATGGAAAATATAACAGTTAAGGATATTGTGGAGATGACCGGCGGAGTGTTGATGTGCGGTGACGAGAATACCCCTCTTACGGATATCTGCATCAATTCCAAGATAATCAAAGAAGGGGACTTGTTTGTTCCCATTATCGGGGAAAAGGTGGATGCTCATCGGTTTATTGAATCTGCATTGGAGAAAGGGGCTGCGACACTGACCTCCCAGCACAACGGCGTCATTGTGGCGGAAAAACCCTATATCCGCGTAGACAATACCCGGGTTGCGCTCCAGCGCATAGGCGCCGCCATCCGGAAAAGAATGCCGGTTCCCGTGATTGCCGTGACAGGAAGTGTGGGAAAGACAACCACAAGAGAGATGATTACCCATGCATTATCATCGGAAAAACGTACTTTTCATACCGAAAAGAATTTAAATTCCCAGATTGGCGTACCGATTACCCTGTCCAGAATGAGCAGCGGGGACGAAATTGCGGTACTGGAGCTGGGAATCAGTGAAGACGGCCAGATGGACATTCTGTCCCGGATGGTAAAGCCCAATATGGCGGTGGTGACGACGATTGGCGTGGCGCATATTGAATTTATGCGGACCAGAGAAAATATCCGCAGGCAGAAGCTTTCGATTGTGCATTTTATGAAAAAGGACGGGACACTCTTTTTAAACGGTGATGACGAGCTGTTGCGGGACGCCGTGGAAAGCGAACAGCTCACCTGCCGGACTTTATTTTACGGAACAGAGGACTGGTGTGACTACTATGCCAGAGACATTGTTTACCACAGCTCGGAGAATGAGGAGCAGCCCCAGCCCTATACGACATTTACCTGCGTACACGATACAGAGCAGGTATTTGTCCGCTTAAATACACTGGGCAGGCATAATGTGGAGAATTGCGTGGTGGCGCTGGCAGTGGCGAATGAAAACGGAATACCGATGTCCGTGGCGGCGGAGCGGTTTGCCGATTTTCAGGGACAGCGGCAAAAGGTGATTCGATTGAAGAATAAATTTACGATGATTGACGATACCTATAATGCCAGCCCGGACTCGGTTAAGGCAAGCATCAACGTACTGTGCGACATTCCCTGTGAAGGGCGGAGAGTGGCGGTTCTGGGCGATATGTTTGAATTGGGAGAAGATGAAGTCGCCTATCATCGGGAAATCGGTGAATTTTTGCTGGATAAACCGGTTGATGAGGTGATTGTGCTGGGAGAATTGTCCCAGAATATTAAACAGGTTATTGACGACAGCGACAGTAAAATCAAGACCTATACTTTTTCCGATAACGAAGAGGCGGCAATTTATCTGATGGCAACCTTAAGATTGGAGGATGTGGTACTGCTTAAAGCATCAAATGGGATGAATCTGAAAGAAATTGTAAATATTTTGTTATCTTAGAAATATTTTCTTGACACATTTTTTTAAGGATGCTATTATCAAAACAGTAATCATTCCTGTTTTGATTGCAAAGAGATAATTTTATGAAAAGGAGATACGATTATGAAATTTGTATGTCAAGTATGTGGTTATGTTTATGAAGGTGAACAGGCTCCGGAAGCATGTCCTGTCTGTAAAGCGCCGGCAGAGAAGTTTTCTAAGATGGAAGGGGAAATGACCTGGGCGGCAGAGCATGTTGTAGGAGTGGCTAAAGGGGTCAGCGAAGATATTGTAGCTGATTTGAGAGCTAATTTTGAAGGCGAATGTTCGGAAGTTGGTATGTATCTTGCTATGGCAAGGGTTGCTCACAGAGAGGGCTATCCGGAAATTGGAATGTATTATGAGAAGGCGGCTTACGAAGAGGCAGAGCATGCAGCCAAGTTTGCAGAGCTTTTAGGCGAAGTGGTGACGGATTCCACAAAGAAAAACCTGGAGATGCGGGTAGAGGCGGAGAATGGTGCAACAGCAGGAAAGACAGATTTGGCAAAGCGCGCAAAGGCAGCTAATCTTGACGCAATTCATGATACCGTACATGAGATGGCAAGGGATGAGGCAAGACATGGAAAAGCATTTGCCGGTCTTCTTCAGCGATATTTCGGATAAGGTACGTTTTTTTTGTGCATTTTGTCATGAAAGTTCTGATTTTTTTGGAATTGCTTGTAGATACTAGAGAAAATGTGCTAAAAAGTTGCAAAACTTCTTCTTTTAGGGTAGTATGAACATTGTAATTAGGCAACTTGAGTTTTTTACATACACATTTATATTGAAAAAGATGGAGGAATTATCATGGCAACAACAAAGAAAACTGCAGATCAGGTTAAGGCAGCAATGGCTAAGGTAGAGGCAGCCAAGGCAGCAGAAGCAGCAAAAGCACCGGCAGCAAAGGCAACAGAGAAGAAAGCTCCAGCAAAAACAACAACAGAGAAGAAAGCACCGGCAGCGAAAACTGCTGAGAAAAAGACGGCTACAGCAAAGACAGAGACTAAGGCAGCTGAAAAGAAAGCGCCTGCTGCAAAGACAGCAGCGAAACCGGCAGCAAAGAAGCCTGCTGCAAAGACAACGGCGAAAAAAGCACCGGCAAAGAAGACAGCAGCAAAGTCTGTACAGACAGTATATATTCAGTGCTGTGGTTATGAGGTAACAACTGCGGATATTACGGCAAAGGTTGTAGAAGCAGTAGGAAAGAAGTCAGTTAAAGAGCTCAATATTTATGTAAAGCCGGAGGAAGGTACAGTTTACTTTACTGCTGACGGCGAGCAGGGAAATATAGCATTATAAGATATACTTTCCGTTCCTGTATTGTACAGGCAGGACAGTATTAAAGGAAAACATCGAATTGGGTATCCGGTTCGGTGTTTTCTTTGTGCAGGAGGAGCAGAGATGAAAATAGGATTTATAGGCTGCGGCAATATGGCGACGGCGATGATTAACGGGATTCTTGGTCATAAAATTGTGGCGGCGGATGAAATTATCGGAGCAGATTTGTCTGCGGACAGTCTGGAAAAAATGGAGAAGGATTTGGGCATCCGTGTTACTACGGATAACCGGAAGGCGGCGGGAGAAGCGGAGGTGCTGTTCTTGTCGGTAAAACCGCAGTTTTATGAAACGGTAATCGGAGAAATCCGTGATGTGGTTAAGGCAACACAGCTGATTATTACGATAGCGCCGGGAAAAACGCTGGAATGGCTGGATAAGCAGTTTGGAAAAGCGGTTAAAATTGTGCGGACGATGCCGAATACGCCGGCTTTAGTCGGGGAAGGGATTACCGCCGCCTGCTGTAACGAAAATGTTACAAAAGAGGAATTAAACCGGGCAGTAGGGATTCTTCAGGGCTTCGGCAGGTGTGAGCTTGTCCCGGAGCATTTAATGGACGTGGTAACCTCGGTCAGCGGAAGCTCGCCGGCATATGTGTTTATGTTTATTGAAGCAATGGCGGATGCGGCGGTGGCAGACGGGATGCCGAGAGCACAGGCATATGAATTTGCGGCGCAGGCAGTTCTTGGCAGCGCAAAAATGGTATTGGAAACCGGTAAGCATCCGGCAGAATTAAAAGACATGGTATGTTCTCCCGGAGGAACCACGATTGAGGCGGTACGGGTGCTGGAAGAGAGGGGACTGCGGAGCGCTGTTTTTGAGGCGATGAAAGCTTGTACAAAGAAGGCAAAAGGATTATAATAAAAAAACGGACTACAGAGAAAAATGAGGAGGAACAGGTTATGCAGTATGAAATTGTAGGAAAGACGGTACCGGCAGTGGAGGTTACCCTTGACCGGGGAGAGAGCATGTATACCCAGAGCGGAGGCATGGTATGGCAGACGGAAGGAATTGAGATGAAGACCGATACAAAGGGTGGTCTGATGAAGGGCATCGGCAGAATGTTTGCCGGAGAGTCTTTGTTTATGGCGACGTATTCTTCTGTCAGAGACGGGGCGAAGATTGCTTTTGGTTCTACGGTACCGGGAGATGTTATTCCGGTCAATTTATCCGGAACACCCGGTATTATCGCACAAAAAAGAGCATTCCTTTGTGCGCAGGAGGGGGTGGAGGTGTCCATTACCCTTACGAAAAAATTCTCTGCCGGATTATTTGGCGGGGAGGGATTTATTTTGCAGGATATCCGCGGCGAAGGATATGCTTTTCTGGAGGTGGACGGCGACCAGGTGGTAAGGGAGCTTGCCGCGGGCGAAGTGATTAAGGTAGATACCGGTAATGTTGTAGCCTTTGATAAGTCGGTTAAATATGAGATAGAAACCGTAAAAGGGCTAGGCAACATTTTCTTTGGCGGGGAAGGTCTGTTTTTGACGAAGCTGACCGGTCCGGGGCGTGTGGTATTACAGACACAGAACTTTAATGATTTTGCAGGACGCATTATTTCCATGATGCCGAGCAGGGGATAATGCAGTTTGAATAGAAGATAATGGGGAAGAGATAGTGGTATTGCGAATCGTAATACTGCTATCTTTTTTTGATTAGTACTAATAATATTTTAGTACTTGACATTACATAGTAATAGGTATATGATAATACTTGAACATAAATCTGTCGGGAGTGAGGTGAAACAGTGAATGCACAGTTTAAAAAGGGCGTCCTGGAACTGATTGTACTAAAATCCGTTATTCATCAGGACATGTACGGCTATGAGCTGGTACAGGAGGTTTCCAAGGTGATTGACGTAAATGAGGGGACGATTTACCCGCTGCTTAAGCGTTTGACGAACGAGCACTATTTTGAAACATACTTAAAGGAATCTACGGAGGGTCCTCCCAGAAAATATTATCATATTACGGCGACGGGAATTTTGTATCAGAGCAGCTTGGAAGAAGAGTGGAATGAGTTTTCAAAACGAGTAGGCGATTTTTTGAAGGAGAGGGAATGATGAAAAAGGAAGAATTTTTAGCTAAATTGAGAAAAAACCTTTCTGTCTTGGAGGAAGGTGAGATTCAGGACATTATAGAAGAATATGAGCAGCATATTGACATGAAGATGAAAGAGGGACTGTCGGAGGAGGAGGCAATTCACGATTTTGGTGATTTGAAGGAACTGACAGAGGGTATTTTAGAGGCATATCATGTAAGGAAAAAAGCAGTGGGGAAAGCCACTGATGCCATCGGAAAGGGAGCTGGGGCATTGGGGAAAAGCGCAGAAACTGCCGGCAAATGGGGCGTTTCCCAGATGAAGAAACTGTGGAGCATGCTGAAGCGGCCTTTTGTACAGATAAAGGGGAAATATCCGACGGATAAGCGTAAGCCGGAGGGAAAAGGCTTTTGGGGAAAGCTTTGGGCGCTGGTTCTGGCTTTTTGCAGCCTGTTAGGAAACGGTATTGTCTGGAGCCTGCATCTAATCTGGAATATGTTCTGGCTTGGCTTTGGCATACTTGAAGGGTTTATTACGCTGGGCTGCGTTTTTCTTTTGGGCGTACTGGCGGTATTGCTCATCATGGGCTATCCCTTTGTCGGAATGACCATTGTGGTGATTGGTATCGGCTTGATTAGCAGTGCGGTAATGTTGCTTTGCTTTACTTTAATTTGGAAGAAAAAGGATAAAAGCGACAGGGGGAGAAGCGACGGGGATTTTGATGAAAGGGATTTGGAGGAGGACTGGGAATATCCGGCAAATCACGGCGCTGAAGCGAAGAAAATTACGGTAAACGAATATCAGGAGGTGCTTAAGCATGCGTAAATTATATAAGATTATCGGCGGTATGCTGATTGGCGGTTTTTTGATTACGGGAATCGGAAGCGGTATAGTTTTTGCCGAGTACAGCGCCCTTGAATATGGAGGAAAGACGGTTTTGGAGGGAAGCGAATACTTTAGCAAGTCCATTACTTACCGGGTGCCGGAAAAGGAAACGGCAGGGGAGAAACAGCTGCAGGTTTCGATGTATTATCCCTGTGTCATTGTGGAGGATTCCTCCGTACCGAAGGATGAGATAAAGGTTACGGTTAATTACCTTTCTGATAATCAGAAAGTAAATCCCGAAATTAAGGAAAATATGCAGCATGGTACGGAGGAGGAGCCGTATGCGTTTATTCATATAGAATGTGATTATGATTATGACAATTTCCGGGATATGATGCGGGTGAAGGAACCGCTGTTGGCAGATTTGAAAAATCACAGGATTAGTGAATATCAATTAGACGGTGTGGAAAATGTAGAGCTTCACATTAATCCCAAAGCAGATTTTTCCCTCCGGATAAATTAGTGGATATAAACAGACAGAATATGCGGAGGCTGACGCAGGCGGGGATATTCCCGTGCCAAACGGCAGCCTCCGTGTATTCTTTTTATAAGAAAAGAGAGTTAGTTATCGCCCTGTAAAGCGGCAAAGCCTTCTTCACCGGTTCTGACCTTCACTACGTTTTCCACATCATAGACGAAAATTTTACCGTCGCCGATGCTGCCGGTGTAAAGTGATTTTTTCGCTGCATCAATTACAGCGGCAACCGGAACTGCACTGACGATGACCTCGACTTTAACCTTTGGAAGCAGCACAACGTCCACTTCGGTACCACGGTACATCTTGGCAGCGCCTTTTTGCACGCCGCAGCCGAGAACCTGGGTTACGGTAATTCCCATTACCCCGATTTGATTCAGCGCATTTTTTAAATCATCAAACTTACTCTGCTTACACAGTATGGTAACCTTTGTAAGCTTCGGTGTTGTCCCATCGGAAGGAGCCGCAGCTTTGTATTCGACGGGAACTGCCTGTTCGGGGGATGCCGGAGCAGTACTGCCGCCCGGAGCTAAATCCCCTGCCATGCTGCCCAGAAATACGCTTCTTTCCGGAGAAGAGGCAAAATCCGAATAGGCATTGGCAAGGTTGTGTTCGGTGCTGTCCAGACCGAGAACTTCTTCCTCCTCGGTAACTCTAAGCCCGATAGTATGCTTAATGATTTGGAAAATAACGGTCATGGTAACCGTTACCCATGCAATGACGGAAATAACGCCGAGTGCCTGGATTCCCAGCAGATGTGCATCACCGCCGGTAAATAATCCTTTCCACTCGGTTCCTGCACCGTCGGAGAACAAACCGACACATATTGTTCCAAGGGCGCCGTTCATGCCGTGAACACCTACTGCGCCGACGGGGTCGTCTACCTTTAATACCTTGTCTACAAATTCAATACCGAAAACGACAACAATGCCGGCGAGAATACCGATGATGGCGGAGGAAGCCGGGGATACCGTGTCGCAGCCGGCAGTGATTGCCACCAGTCCGGCAAGGGAGCCGTTTAATGTCATGGATACATCGGGTTTCTTATAGCGTATCCAGGTGATTATCATAACAGTGACGGTGGCAACGGCGGCAGCCAGATTAGTGGTTACAAAAATCTTGCCGGCGGATACAATGGCGTCGCCTTCCATGGAAACCGTGGAGGCACCGTTGAAGCCAAACCAGCAGAACCAGAGAATAAATACGCCTAAAGCACCAAGCGTTAAGCTGTGTCCCGGTATTGCCCTTGCACGGCCGTCTCTGTGGTATTTACCGATACGGGGACCAAGAATCAGCGCACCGATAAATGCGGCAACGCCGCCTACCATATGTACGGCAGTAGAACCGGCAAAGTCGTGGAAGCCCATATCTGCCAGCCAGCCGCCTCCCCAAATCCAATGCCCGGAAATCGGATAGACGATGAGACTGATTAGTAAGCTGTAGATACAATAAGAAATAAATTTTGTCCGTTCAGCCATGGCACCGGATACAATGGTTGCCGCAGTTGCGCAGAATACGGTCTGAAAAATCAGAAATGCCCAGAAAGGAACACCGTCGGGACACATATTGTTTCCGTAATTCGCTTCAGAAGCAATTCCGTTAACGGTGCCGATTAAGCCGCCGTTGCCGGTATTTCCAAACATCAGACCAAAACCGATTAGCCAGAAAACCGGTGTGCCGATAGAAAAGTCCATCAGGTTTTTCATAATAATATTACCCGCATTCTTTGCCCGGGTAAAACCGGTTTCAACCATGGCAAAACCAGCCTGCATAAAGAATACGAGAGCGGCGCCCAAAAGCACCCAGATTGTGTTAACAGCAGAATACTCCATAACACACACCTCCTAAATAATAATAAAAGACCTCTGAAGCATTCCGGGTAGAACAATATCCGTTCCGGTAATGATATTCAGACGTCTTTGTCACAGGGAAAATCCCCTCATGTTAAATTGGATAAGGAATAAAAAAGGGTGCCACACAACCGTCTGCGCAGCACCCTTGCCCTTAACAAGTCTCTATTATACCGACGATTTTTTATTTGTCAATACCCAATTTGAATTTTTTGGAAGCGGCTGAAGGCGGGGAGAAGCGGCGGAAATATCGGGCTCCGTGTGAAAATGGGGATTATGCCGGTTGATTTTTGGGAAAGCGGCGTGCTAAAATAAAAAATACGATAAGTCGGATATGGTTAAGGGAAAGGCAGGAATAAATGGAAGAAAAGGATAACCGGGTAATTTTTTTTCGACAGGGCGGACATTACATGCAGTATGCTTTAGACGACCGGGGGGACTGCTTTTGCTATGAGTGGGTTCTGGATACCGAGGCAATCTATATTCCGGACGGGCGGCTGCATTTTATCTGTAATCTGGATAAAGGGGAAAGCGTCTGCCTCGCTTATTCCGATGTGGCGGTGGCGTGGGAGGCAACGGGAGAGAGGATGTTTGGCATCTGTATAGGAAACAGGTATCAGGCGCAGTATGAGCAAAGCAGAGTGGAAAAGTGGCTGAGGGGTCTGAGGGAACAGGACTCCTTTGAGAACAGAGCGGAATATTGTAATACCGGTCTTAAGGAGGTGTGCGGATGCAGTCCGGCACATCCGGTACTCTGCCATGCGGTGGAGCAGCTTGTCCGGACAAAGGGCAGGGCAGCGGTGGAGGATATTGCCGGGGAGACGGGATATACCCCGAGGCATTTGCAGAGAATATTTCTGGAGGCTTTTTCTTTTGGACCGAAACGGTTAGGCCGGTATATCAGACTGCAAAATGTGACGGATATCTTGAGAAGATTTCCAGAGAGAAGGCTTAAGGAAGCGGCAGAGCAGGCAGGCTACTCGGACCAGTCCCATTTCCAGCGTGAATTTAAGCGATTTGCCGGAATGACGCCGAAAGAGTTTATTTTTCGGTATATTTAATCCGAATTTCTGGAGATTACCTAAAATATACAATAGTATTTTGGGAAAAGATTTGTTATACTGTCCATAATATAGGCGAAAATACTGAAATACAGGGTAAGATTGGTTATAGGAAATGGAGGATAAAGAAAGAATGGAAGACAATCATAACGATGAACATATGGACGACCGGTACGAGAAGTATTGTTATCTTTGCCGGAGACCGGAGTCGAAGGTGGGAAAGCTGATTTATATGCCCAATAATATCAATATCTGCCAGGACTGTATGCAAAAGACCTTTGACAGCTTTTCCGGCGGTGGGATGCAGTTTATGGATTTATCCAATATGCCGAACATGAATATGAACCAGTTCACACCGGTGGACGATATTCCGAAAAGACAGAAGGTAAAGAAAAAGAAGGAAAAGGAAAAAAAGGCGGAGGAGCCGGAGCTTACCCTCAGTACCATTCCGGCGCCCCACGAGATGAAGGGCAGACTGGATGAATATGTTATCGGACAGGATTATGCAAAAAAGGTTATTTCCGTTGCGGTATATAATCATTACAAGCGTGTACTTACCGACAGTATGGATGACATAGAGATTGAAAAATCTAATATGCTGATGCTCGGACCCACAGGCTGCGGCAAGACCTATCTGGTCAAAACGATTGCCAGAATATTAAACGTGCCCCTTGCCATTACCGATGCCACTACGCTTACGGAGGCAGGATATATCGGGGATGATGTGGAGAGCGTACTGTCAAAGCTGCTTGCGGCAGCGGATAATGATGTGGAGAAGGCGGAGCGGGGGATTGTCTTTATTGATGAAATTGATAAAATTGCGAAGAAGCGGAATACCAATTCCAGAGACGTCAGCGGGGAAGCTGTTCAACAGGGGCTGTTAAAGATTCTGGAGGGGGCGGAGGTGGAGGTTCCGGTAGGCTCGGGAAGCAAGAATGCCATGGTTCCGCTGACAACGATTAATACCAAAAATATTCTGTTTATCTGCGGCGGTGCATTTCCAGATTTGGAAAATATTATCAAGACCCGTTTAAATAAGCAGTCCTCCATCGGATTTAGAGCGGAGCTTAAGGATAAATACGATAAGGATAAGAATCTGCTGCAAAAGGCGTCAGTGGAGGATTTACGGGAATATGGGATGATTCCGGAATTTCTGGGACGGCTTCCGGTGCTGTTTTCTTTGCAGAGCCTGGACGAGGATATGATGGTGGAGATTTTGAAGGAGCCAAAGAATGCCATTCTCAAGCAATATCAGAAGCTGTTGTCCTTAGACGGTGTGGATTTGCGGTTTGATGAAAGCGCTTATCATGCTATCGCCAGGCGGGCGATGGAAAAAAAGACCGGCGCCAGAGCACTGCGGGCAATTATTGAGGAATTTATGATGGATATCATGTATCAGATTCCCAAGGATGACAATATAGGCAGGGTAACCATTACCGGAGATTATATAGAAGGAACCGGAGGACCTCTTTTGGAGATGAGGGGAGTGCTTGCGCTGGAGCAGTAACAGAATTGGAAAACGGAAAGTAACAGGGCTGCGGCAATGCTGTTTATGCTGCGGTGCTGTTATTTTTTTGCCGATGAGGGATAACTGCCGAAAAAGACAAGAACCATATTGTGAAGCATTTGCGGAAAGAAGAAAAATAACTCTTGCGGATTTGGGAAAAGTGAATATAATAAAAGGGAAGTTTGGTTACACTAACCTTATTATGGAAGGAGGTTCAGAAATGGAGAATAAAAATGCGTGGAATAGTTACGGAAAGAAGGAGTTAAAAGAGGTGGAGAAGCTGAGCAGGGAGTACCGTAAGTTTCTTGACCACGGAAAGACGGAGAGGGAATGCGTAAAATATATTGTAAAAATGGCAAAGGAAGCCGGGTACGAGGATTTGGAGGATATCCGGAAATCGGACAGACAGTTAAAAACAGGGGATAAGATATTTGCAGTGAATATGAAAAAGGCGGTCGCCCTGTTTCAGATAGGAACTGCTCCGCTGGTGGACGGTCTGAATATTCTCGGCGCCCATATTGATTCGCCGAGGATGGATATCAAGCAGAATCCATTATATGAAGATACGGATTTGGCATATCTGGATACGCACTATTATGGCGGGATAAAGAAATACCAGTGGGTTACCCTTCCCCTTGCCATTCATGGTGTCGTCGTGAAGAAGGATGGCGAGGTTATCGATATGGTAATCGGAGAGGACGATAAGGACCCGGTATTCGGTGTGACGGATTTGCTGATTCATCTGGCAGGAGAACAGATGGAGAAAAAGGCGAATAAAGTCGTGGAGGGCGAACAGCTGGATATTCTGGTGGGAAGCCGCCCCCTTGACGGTGAGGAAAAGGAACCGGTAAAGAAAATGATACTCTCTGTTCTGAAGAAGAAGTACGGTATGGAAGAGGAGGATTTCCTCTCCGCGGAATTGGAGATTGTGCCGGCGGGAAAAGCGAGGGATGCCGGTCTGGACAGCTCCATGGTTATGGGTTATGGACAGGACGACCGTGTGTGCGCATATACATCTGTAGAGGCAATGCTGCAAATGAAGAAGGTGGAGCGCACCGCCTGCTGCCTGCTGGTGGATAAGGAAGAAATCGGTTCCGTCGGCGCAACAGGCATGCAGTCCCGCTTTTTTGAAAATGTGGTGGCGGAAATCATGAATGTGGCAGGAGAATATACAGAGTTAAATTTGAAAAAGTGCCTTGCGGCATCCTATATGCTGTCCTCCGATGTATCTGCCGCATATGACCCGAATTTTGCCAATGTATTTGAAAAGCGGAATGCAGCTTATCTGGGAAGAGGTATGGTGTTTAACAAATTTACCGGCTCCAGAGGGAAATCCGGCTCCAATGATGCGAATGCGGAATATATCGGAAAGCTGAGGAAGATTATGGATGATAACCGGGTGGCGTTCCAGACGGCGGAGCTTGGAAAGGTGGATATTGGCGGCGGCGGAACCATTGCCTATATCTTATCCCTGTACGGAATGAATGTGATTGACAGCGGTGTGGCTGTGCTGAATATGCATGCGCCGTGGGAGATAACCAGTAAAGCCGATATATACGAGGCGATGAAAGCATATAAAGCATTTTTGAAGGATGCCTGATATTGACGATTATATGGGGATATGCTAAAATTTACCCGTACGGTTTTTTGCCGGTTTTATGATAAAATGGTTATATAAAAGGGAAATGGCGGTGATGGATAAAAAGTAAAAGGTTTTCTAAGCCGAGGTACAATCAACAGATATGGCAAAGCCTGTTGATGCCAGAGAGTTTATGCATACATTGTAGAAGTGCCCGGAACGACATTTTATGTCATAATGCCCCATATTATCACATAAAATGAATTGACATTTATATTGAAAAATGGTAGTTTAAAATACAGGGGAAATTATTGATTAAGATAAGGAGAAATCATGAATAAGCAGCAGATATTAATTATTGATGATGAAGAAGTGAATCGCGTAATTCTGAAGGGTGTCTTTGAGGATGAGTACGAAATCATTGAAGCAGCAAACGGTCAGGAGGCGATTGCCCAGCTTGAGAAAGAACACAATATTGTATTGCTCTTATTAGATGTGGTAATGCCTGTAATGAATGGCTTTGGCGTGTTGGAGTATATGCAGAAGCAGGATTTGCTGGAGAAAATTCCTGTCATACTGATTACCAGTGAGGCAATTATAGACAGTGATGACCAGGCATACTCCTATGGCGTGGCAGATGTTATGCATAAGCCGTTTTTCCCGCATATCGTAAAAAGACGGGGAAAAAACATTATTGAATTGTACCAGAACAAGCACCATATGCAGGAGAAGCTGAAAGAGCAGGAAGAGGCTATCCGGGAGCAGGAGAAGCAGATTCGGGAAAGTAACGAATTTATGATTGATGCCCTCAGCTCGGTTGTAGAGTTTAGAAATCTGGAAACCGGAGAGCATATCAGACGGATTAAATACTTTACCAGGATTTTGTTAAAATATATGATGAAGTATTTCCCGAAATACGGTCTGACCCCTGTGCAGGTTGATGAGATTGCCAGGGCAGCCGCTCTGCATGACATAGGAAAGATTGGTATTCCGGATGCCATTTTGTTAAAGCCCGGGCGCCTGACGCCGGAAGAATTTGAAATTATGAAGACGCATACCACAATCGGATGCGAGGTTTTGGAGAAATTCAAGGATAATCAGCCGAATGAATTTTACCGCTATTGTTATGAAATCTGCCGTTATCATCACGAGAGATGGGACGGTAACGGATATCCTGACCATTTAGTCGGAGAAGAGATTCCCATCAGTGCACACATCGTTGCGATTGCGGATGTCTATGACGCTTTGGTAAGTCCGAGAGTTTATAAGAGTGCATACGCCAATAATATAGCATATGATATGATTATGAACGGGGAATGCGGACAGTTTTCACCAGATGTTCTGGAATGTTTTGCCCTTGCCAAGGTGGACTTCTTTAATATTGTGGAAGTAATCAAGATGTTCAGCTTTTCGGAATAGTTTAGATAAAAGGCGGTAAAACAGTTATTTTTGCTGCCGGTTTTGAACCGTGTCTGAGGAGGGATAAGGTGGAACAAAAGGAAGAACATATATTTCCTATAGAGGATGCGCTGGAAATGATTCTGATGTTTAATCGGACCGGAAAAATTTCTTATGTGAATGCGGCGGCCAGGCAAAAACTGGGATACGGAGATGATTTGTGCGGCAGGCATATTGGCGATGTTTTTCCAAATGATTTTCAGTCTGTAGGGGATAAATTGATAATAGAGTGCTCCAGTGGAAATACTCTGCAAAATTTTGTGGCATATCGTAAAAACCGCACCTGCTTTCCGGTGGAAGTGAGGATTGTAAGAAATGATGCCGAATCGGAAATCTACATATGTATGGCAAGCGATATACTGGAAAAGGAGTTTTTGAACAGAGAGATAGACCGGATAAAACAGGAAGCGCAGCAGGCAATGAAAGTAAAGTCGGAGTTTGTTGCAAATGTGACCCATGAGCTGCGTACACCGGTGAACGGGGTTCTGGGAAATGTCAGGGAGCTGTTGGAGCGGAAAACGGATAAAGAAACAGAAAAGTCATTACATTTGATTGAACGCTGCTGTGATGACATGAATAAGATTATTAACAGTATCCTGGATTTTTCCAAGCTGGAAGCCGGGAAGTTTAGTTTAGAGCCACGTAAATTTCATTTCAGAAATATGATGGATTATGTGAAGGCAAATCATATCAACAGGATTACGGAAAAGGGTTTGACTTTTTTCATGACGGTATCGCCGCAGATACCGGAATATATCATTGGAGATGAATTGAGAATCGTACAGATTCTGAACAACCTGTTGTCTAACGCACAAAAATTTACGTCTCTGGGAAAGATTACGGTGGAAGTGGTGAAAACTGCTCAGGTCGGAGAAAGGATAGAATTGTTTTTTATTGTGTCCGATACCGGAATAGGCATTGACAAAGGGGACAGGGATAAATTATTTCAGAGCTTTTCGCAGGTTGATGCATCTATTTCCAGAAAGTATGGGGGCACTGGTCTCGGTTTGAATATCAGTAAACAGCTTGTGGAGCTGATGGGCGGAAATATCGAGGTAGAGAGTGAGAAGAATAAGGGAAGCACCTTTTCATTTTCCATATGGGTAGACGCCTGTGAAGGGGAAGAAACGGTTACGGAGCCGGCAAATGAGATGCAGGGCGGATATGGCGGATTTGCTTTTGATGGAAGTGCAGTGGATGATAGTGAGGAATTGGAAAACATCAAAAAATACGGGACGCCGGAGAACCGGAAAAACCTGAAGAAAAATCTCTCCAAGCTGATTCTTTGCGTAGAGATGGAGAATTGGGAAAAGGCGGAAATGTTTATGTCAACCATTAAGCAGCTGACGGAGGAAGCGCCAAAGGAAGTCAAACGGATGGTGTTAAGGCTGAAAATGGCAATCCAGAAAGAAAACTATGAAAAAACAGCCACAGAATATAAAGAATTGAATGATTTCCTGTAACCGGAAGGAGAGGTAGACATGATTAAGAATACAGGTAAAGAAAAAATTCTTATCGTCGATGACGTGGAAACGAACAGAGCTATTCTGGAGGAAATTATAAAAGATATGGGGGAAATCCCCATCCTGGCAGAGAGTGGAGAACAGGCATTGGAGATGATAAAGGAAATCCAGCCTCAGCTTGTACTTACGGATATCTCGATGCCGGGGATGGATGGTTATGAGTTGTGCAGAATTTTAAAAGAGGACAGGGAAACAAAGAATATTCCGATTATTTTTATTTCTGCATTTGACGACCCGAAGGATATTATAGAAGGCTTTTCTCTTGGCGGTGAGGATTACATTACAAAACCGTTTATTTCCAATGTGGTGCAGGCGCGTGTAGGTGTCCATCTCCGGCTTCATGAGGTGAAGCGGGAACTGATGGAAATGAACAGACGGCTTCAGGTTTCGGTCAGTGAACAGTTAAAGCAGATGGAACAGGAAAAAAGAAATATCGTGTACGCCATGGCGAACATCGCTGCGCAGAATTCCAATTACCAGCAGGAGCATATGGCGAGACTGGGAGAAAACTGCCGGATTCTGGCACAGGGAATGCAGCTGTCACCGATATATGAGGATAAGATTTCCGATACCTATATTGATACGATAGAATTGGCGGCGCCGCTTTGTGATATAGGAAATATTGGAATTTCCAAAGAGATATTGCAGAAAAAAACGGGATTGTCGGAGGAAGAAACTGCTACGATACAGAGCCATACGAAGATTGGGGCAAAGCTGTTGGAGGATATCCATGTTAACAGCGATTATAATGACTTTATCAGCATAGCCATTGATATTGCACGCCATCATCATGAAAATTGGGATGGGAGCGGATATCCGGACAGGCTTAAGGGAGAGCAAATCCCCCTTGCTGCACAGATTGTTTCCGTAATGGAAAGATATTGTATATTAACGGGAGAGGAAGCATGTTCCCGTGAGGATGCACTTGATATCATGAAAAGTGATTCCGGGGTATGTTATAACCCTGATGTTTTCGACATATGTTGTAAGATATCACGTCAATTATGTTGAGTTAAGAATATCATTGTTGTGACGGAGGAATAAGGAAATGATTACAGATGAAGAATTTAGGAGAATATCAGTTTATGTAAAACAACGCTACGGTATAGACTTAAGCCAGAAAAAGGTTATTGTAAACGGAAGATTGGAAAATCGTCTCAAAGCAGGAGGCTGGAAGGATTATAATGCCTTCATGGACGATGTGGAAAAGGACAAGTCAGGCTCTCTGGAAAAGATGCTGGTGGATTTGCTGACCACCAATCATACCTACTTTATGAGAGAATTTGAGCATTTTGATTATTTCAAAAATGTGGTGCTTCCCTGGGTAAGAAAACGGGAGGGAAGCAAAAAGGATGTGCGGGTCTGGTGTGGCGCCGCTTCCTCAGGAGAGGAGCCATATATGATTGCCATGGTTTTATATGACTTTTTCGGTTTGGAAAGAGACCAGTGGGATACAAAGCTTCTGGCGACAGATTTGTCTACGGGAATTTTACAGCAGGCAATGACAGGCATTTATAATGCCGAGCAGCTGAAAAATCTGCCGGAGGCATGGAAAAGGCATTTTTTTAAATCAATGAATGGCGGAACACAGTACAGGGTAACGGATGAATTAAAGCGTCAGGTGATTTTCCGGAAATTTAATCTGATGGACCCGTTTCCGTTTAAAAAGAAAATGCATACCATATTTATGAGAAATGTAATGATATATTTTGATGATGCGACGAAAAAGCAGCTGGTTCAAAAAATATATGATGCATTGGAGCCGGGGGGATATTTGTTTATCGGAACAACAGAAACGCTTGACAGAGGAAGTACTCCGTTTCAGATTATTCAGCCGTCAATATTTAGGAAGAGGGAAGGGTAGTGATTAGTTTATGCAGCCAATTAAAGTTTTAATCGTAGAGGATTCAATGGTATTCAGGGAGCTGTTGGTTCAGAATTTGGGAAAGGACCCGGCAATAAAGGTTGTCGGAACGGCAAAGGACCCCTTTGAGGCAAGAGATGCCATTTTGAAGCTGAAGCCGGATGTCATGACACTGGATGTTGAGCTTCCAAGAATGAGCGGTATAGAGTTTTTACGAAAATTGATTCCGCAGTATCCGCTGCCGGTTGTGGTGATTAGCTCGTTGAGCGATAAAGTATTTGATGCCATGCAGGCGGGAGCCGTGGATTTCGTGGCGAAGCCGGCGGTTTCAAACCGGGCGCAGCTGGAGGATTTTATTAAAAACGAGCTGCTGGTAAAAATTAAGATTGCCTCTACGGCAAAAATCAGTAATATAAAGAAAACCGTGATGATGAACGGGCAGCAGCAACAGCAGCTTTCGTCGAAGAAGAGCAATCTTATTGTGGCAATCGGAGCCTCCACCGGCGGTACAGAGGCGATTTTTGATGTGGTAAAGGGATTCGGAACCGATATCCCCGGAGTGGTTGTGGTACAGCATATGCCGCCGGGATTTACGAAAATGTATGCGAAGAGGCTGAACGACCAGTGCAGGATTCAGGTGAAGGAAGCGGAGACGGGAGACAGAGTGCTTCCGGGGCATATGCTGATTGCTCCCGGAGGGGACAGACATATGCGGCTGTTGAAGGTGAACGGCGTATACCAGGTAGAGTGTAAAGCCGGTCCGAGGGTAAACGGGCATTGTCCGTCAGTAGATGTGTTGTTTGACTCCGTTGCCAATACGGCAGGTTCAGATGCCTTAGGGATTATTTTGACCGGAATGGGAGGCGATGGCGCAAAGGGGCTTTTGGCAATGCGAAAAGCCGGAGCGAGAACCATTGGGCAGGACGAATCTACCTGCGTGGTCTACGGAATGCCAAAGGTCGCTTATGATATCGGCGCAGTGGAATATCAGGAAAAATTGTCCAGTATTTCAGGAAGGACATATTCATTATTAAACAAAATGTAAAGGAGAGAGAGTATGAAAATTCTATTGTCAGAAGATGATTTTGCCACAAGAAAATTTATGACGAAATTCCTGTCAAAGTATGGTGAATGTGATGTTACTGTAGATGGAATGGAAGCCGTAGATGCATTTATGATGGCATTAGAGGACGGAGAGCCTTATGATTTGGCATGCCTTGATATTATGATGCCGGTTATGGATGGCTACCAGGCGCTTGTTGGAATTCGTAATCTGGAAAAAGAGAGAAACATTCCGGAGGACAAGGCGGTTAAGGTAATTATGACGACTGCCTTAAATGATGAGAAAAATGTCAAGATGGCATTTGAATTGGGTTGTACTATATATTCCGGGAAACCCATTGATCAGGAGCGGTTTGAGCAGGCATTGAAAAAACTGAATCTGATTGAATAAACACATACGGAAAATAAAGGAAAGGAGAAGTATATGGCTGAAGAATTTAGTACAGACGGCATGCTGGACATGTATCTGTTTGAGAACGGTCAGTTGCTGGAACAGCTTCAGGAAACAGTTCTCGAGCAGAAGGATGCGGATTGCTTTGATGAAGACAGCATAAATGAGATATTTAGAACGATGCATACCATTAAAGGCTCTTCCGGTATCATGATGTTTGATGACATAACGGCTGTCTCGCATAAGCTGGAGGATATCTTCTATTATCTGAGGGAATCCCATCCTGAAAATGTACCGCACCTGGAATTGGTGGAGCATGTATTGGAAGTAGAAGATTTTATTTCAAACGAAATGGAAAAGATTCGCAACGGAGACCCGGTGGACGGTGACTCCAGTGAAATTATAGCGGGTCTTGACAAATTTTTGGACATGATTAAAAACGGTGTTGCGGAAGGGGGAGCCGAGCAGCCTCCCGAAAATGTGCATGAGGAGCCGAAACAGTTTTATATAGCGCCTGTTGCAACCAGCGCCAGCCGTTTTTACAAGATTTATCTTACGTTTTATCCGGAAACGGAGATGGCGAATGTACATGCATACAAAACCGTATATGCATTAAAGGAAATCGCAGAAGATTTATTGTATTCTCCGGAGGATATCATTTCGGATGAGAAAAGTGCAGAAGTGATTGTGGAGGAAGGCTTCCGGATTCTTTTGCAGGCTCAGTGTGATGAGGAAGAGATACGGAAGTATGTCAGCGAAGGTTATGATATTCAAAAGGTAGATATCTTTGAATGTAAGGCAGAAGAATTTCTTCAGGGCTTTGATTTTGGCGACCAGGAAGAGCAGGTAATTGATTTGGAATCCAGTGTGGAGGACATTGAAGCCAGAACACAGCCGGAGGAGAAAAAAGAGGAGACCAGGAAAGAGGAGAAGAAACCGGAGCCCAAGAAAATGGCGCCTGGTGATTTCGTTATCAAGTCTAAAGAGCCGGGTAAGGCGAAGAAGCTGGCGAAGGATAAGAAGGGTGAGAAAGCAGCCTTTATCAGTGTCAACGTAAAGAAGATGGACCAGCTGATGGATTTGATAGGCGAGCTGGTTATTTCCGAGTCGGTTGTGCTGCAAAATCCGGATTTGAAGGTGCCGGGGCTTAACCTTGACCGCTTTAATAAGGCGGCGACACAGTTATCAAAGATTTCCACCGATTTGCAGGATGTGATTATGTCTATGCGAATGGTTTCCCTGTCCAATACCTTCCAGAAAATGAACCGTATTGTCTTTGACGTATCAAGAAAGCTGGGAAAAGACATTGAGTTTCAGATGGTAGGTGAGCAGACAGAGGTAGATAAGAATATCATTGAAAAAATTTCCGACCCGCTGATGCATATTGTAAGAAATTCCGTTGACCACGGAATTGAGGATAAGGCGGAACGCCTGGACAGCGGGAAAGCGGAAAAAGGAAAGGTTATTTTATCGGCGAAAACCGAGGCAGGAAAGGTTTGGATTAGCGTCGAGGATGATGGAAGAGGACTTGACAGAGAAAAAATTCTCTCCAAGGCAAGGCGGCAGGGGTTATTGGATGACAATAAACCGGATGAAGCTTATACGGATAAAGAGGTATACCAGTTTATTACGCTTCCGGGCTTCTCCACCAACGAAGAGGTTACGGAATATTCCGGCCGTGGAGTAGGAATGGACGTGGTGGTTCAGAATATTCAGTCTATTGGCGGTACGCTGGATATTGAGAGTACTCCAGGATTTGGCAGTACGATGAGTCTGAAGATTCCTTTGACACTTGCGATTATTGATGGTATTGTTTTAGAGACAGGAAAATCTTCCTTTGTCCTGGAAACAGGAGTAATCAAGGAATTTGTCCGCGTGCGGGAAGACATGATGATTTATGAGCCGAACGGAGATGAGTATATCATGATACGTGGTGAGGCTTATCCGGTACTCCGGCTGGGAAGGTGGTATGGTCTGGAGGACTACCGTGAATCCGTCGAGGACGGCGTAATGCTAATCCTTGAGGTCGAGGACCATAGAGTTTGCCTTTTAGTGGATAAACTGATTGGAGAACAGGAGATAGTAGTAAAACCCATTCCTTCTTATATCAAGAAGGTTAAAGGATTATCCGGTTGTACACAGCTTGGTGACGGAAGCATTGCGTTGATTTTAGACGCCACCGGATTAATGGAATAAAACTATAGAAAGGAACAGTAATCATATGGATGAAACAAGCGAATTGAAAAAACAGGCAACAGGTGTTTCAAGTGATGAGAGCAACGAAAAGGGAAAATATATGACCTTTAAATCCGGAAATGAATATTTCGGGCTTGCCATTCAATATGTGAATGAAATTATCCAGATGCAGGAAATTACGGCAATTCCTGAAACAGAGGATTATATTAAGGGTCTTATCAATTTGAGAGGAAAAGTTGTTCCCGTTATTGACGTCCGGTTGCGATTTAAGCAAAAGCCGGTGGAGTATAATGACAGAACCTGTATTATTGTCGTTAACGTTAAATCAACGGTAGTAGGTTTAATTGTAGAGAAAATTGCCGAGGTGGTTGAAATTAACGAAGATAATATATTACCGCCGCCCAAAATCGGGCATTCCGATAAAGTGCAGAACAAATATGTATATGGTATCGGTAAGGTAGGTAATGCAGTGAAGCTGCTTTTGGATCCGGATAAATTATTAAATGATGAGGATTTATCTGTTGTAGAACAGGCAAATGATTTAAATATGAATGAAGAAGGAGAGGTATAATTATGAAAGACATGAAGATGAAAACAAAAATGATTATAGGGTTTGTAATTCCGACTATATTTATCATTGTGAATGTATGGATTGGAATGAGTGCTATCAATGATATCAGCGATAAGGTGGCTGATATGCAGCAGGAGCAGATTGACGATATTAAACAGACAATAGCGGATATTGGTGCTGACGAAGAAAAAGCGTCTATTGTCATAAATGCCATGGCTGATGACCAGGCTGCCGGTTTGGCGAGCATAGAGGACCGTGCATCCAAATCAAATATACTCAGCTTTGCATTAGTCGTGATTTCAGTGATAATTACCGTTTTCCTGTCAACGGCGATAATCAAGGCGATGAGAAAGTCTATTGAGCAGCTAACAAATGGAGCGCACGAAATTGCGGCAGGACGTGTGGATGTTGAAATGGTAAAATACCATAATGACGAGTTTGGTGAACTGATAGACGAATATACCCATGTCATCGATAACATGAAATACCAGGCAGGCATTGCTGAAGAAGTAGCAAACGGAAACCTTACCGTTCAGGTTGATGTAAAGTCCAGTGATGATGTGTTAACCAGTGCATTAAAGAAGCTGGTTGAGGATAATCTTCATGCACTGTCTAATATCAGCGATGCTGGTTCACAGGTAACCGTCAGCTCTTCACAGGTGGCAAGTGCAAGCCAGGCATTGGCACAGGGTTCTACAGAGCAGGCAAGTGCTATTGAGCAGATTACCGCATCAATCGATGAAATTGCCGATAAGACAAAAGCAAATGCAGAGGAAGCTAATTCTGCTGCCGGTCTTGTGGCTCGGGCTATTGCAGATGTTAAGCAGGGAAATAAGCAGATGCAGGATATGATGGTTGCTATGCAGGATATCAATAAGTCATCTGAGAGCATTTCCAAGATTATTAAGACCATTGATGATATTGCATTCCAGACCAATATTCTGGCATTAAATGCAGCAGTAGAGGCTGCAAGAGCAGGCGAGGCAGGAAAAGGATTTGCAGTTGTAGCAGAAGAGGTAAGAAGCCTGGCTGCTAAGAGTGCAGCGGCATCAGGAGAGACCGCTGAATTGATTGAAGAATCCATTGAAAGAGTCAGCGCAGGTTCTAAGATTGCAGATGAGACAGCAAAGGCAATGGAAGAAATTTCTAAGGTGGTACAGGAAAGTGAGCTGATTATTAACGGTATTGCAGAGTCTTCTAACTATCAGGCAACTGCGGTAGCACAGATTGAGCAGGCAATCACCCAGGTATCACAGGTTGTACAGACAAACTCCGCTACCAGTGAGCAGTGTGCGGCTGCCAGTGAGGAACTGTCTAACCAGGCATCAAGAATGAAAGAAATGCTTTCTATTTACAACCTTGGTTCCGGTCATGCAGCATCATCCTATAGCGGTTCATCTTATTCGTCATCCTCTGTGTCGAATGCAAATGAACAGGTAATCTCTCTTGGAGACGATTTCGGTAAATATTGATAAAAAGCAAAGAAAAGCACAGGAGCGTTTTGCTCCTGTGCTTTTCTTATGCCGTTTTTTAAGCGGTTATTTTGTCATAAAGGAAAGGATATCATTACTTCTTGCGATAAACTTTGTCATTGCTTCCGCATCCAGCGGGGCGTGGGCAAGAAGAGCGAGGTCGTATAACTGCAGGCATAAGGTTTCGGTGTTTTCCCCCTCGGGATTGTCCAGAATATACTGTACAAGATTATTGTTTGCGTTGAGTACCAGTGTCTGGCTGTCTTTGCCAAACATAGAGGCGTCCATACCGCCCATATTGTACATTTTCATCATATCCTGCATTCTCCGGGTTTCCTCCGGAAGCGTAATCATCGAAGAGATAGCCGCATTCTTAAGCTTCTCCACCTTGACGCTGAGGTTGTCCTGTCCCAGCGCTTTTTTGAAGGTTTCGGTCAGCTTATCCGTTGTTTCCTTCAATTCTTCTTCCGAAGCCTCTTCCTTAAAGGTATTAGTAATATCGGAATCAATGCGGGTGAATTTAATCCCCTCGTTTTTCTGCTCCTGGTGGGTAATAAACGGAGTGTCAATATTGTGGGTCAGAATAACCGCATCGATTTCCTGTTCCTTAAACATGTTGATATACTGGGACTGTACCTTTTCGTCGTCCGTATAAAATACGGTATTTTCATATTTTTCTTTGCCGGCATCAAGATATTCCTTCAAGGTCAGGTATTTTCCGCTTAAATTCTTGTAAAGAATATAATCCTTCATCTTCTCATCAAATTTGTCGTCCTTCAGGCAGCCAAACTTGATAAACGGGCTTAAATCATCCCAGTAGCTTTCATAGCTTTCCCGCTCCGTTTTAAACATTCCGGAGAGCTTATCGGCAACCTTTTTCGTAATATAATCGGAAATTTTTTTCACAAATCCGTCGTTTTGCAGTGCGCTTCGGGATACGTTAAGCGGAAGGTCCGGACAGTCGATAACACCCTTTAACAACAGCAGAAATTCAGGGATAACCTCTTTGATATTATCTGCAATAAATACCTGGTTGTTGTATAATTTGATGGTGCCCTCTAAAGTATCGTATTCTGAATTAAATTTCGGGAAATATAAAATTCCCTTCAAATTGAACGGATAATCCATATTCAGATGAATCCAAAACAGCGGTTCTTTGAAATCAAGGAATACCTTTCGGTAAAACTCCTTGTATTCTTCATCGGAACAGTCATTCGGGTGCTTGGTCCAAAGCGGTTTCGTTTCATTGATGGGCTGTTCCTTTGCCTCGGTTTCCGCATCATCAGTGGTGGTATCATCGCCGTCGGCTTGGGCAGTATCGGTCTCGATAATCTCGTCAGAGGTTTCTTTCGCCGCATCTGCATTGGTAAAATAAATTTCTTCCGGCATAAATGAACAGTATTTTTCCAGAACCTCCTTTACCCGGTATTCGTTGGCAAACTCGTAGCTGTCTTCGTTTAAATATAAGGTGATTTCCGTACCGTGCATATCCCGGTCGCCGGTGGACATGGTATATTCCGTCCCGCCGTCGCATTCCCAGAAAACCGGCTCTGCGCCTTCCTGATAGGACAGGGTGTTTATGGTAACCTTATCCGCCACCATAAAGGTAGAATAGAAGCCTAACCCGAAATGACCGATAATCTGGTCGTCGGTTGCCTTATCCTTATATTTTTCCAGAAAATCAGAGGCTCCGGAAAATGCAATCTGATTGATATATTCATTTACCTCGTCGGCAGTCATGCCGATACCGTTATCAATAAAGGTCAGCGTTTTGTCTGACGGGCTTGCAATAACGTCAATACGATATGGTAAGTCCGCCGCCTCCTCATATTCCCCAATCAATGCAAGCTTACGCAGCTTTGTCACGGCGTCACAGGCGTTAGATACCACCTCCCGGACAAAAATATCGTGGTCGGAATAGAGCCACTTTTTGATGATAGGGAAAATATTATCGCTGTTAATAGATAAGTTTCCTTTTTTCTTTCTTGCCATAAAAACATCTCCTTTTTAAATTTTAATCTGTTACATATGATAGTATATCCGTTGGGAAAAGTCAAGAAAAAATTAGCACTCAATTATGCCGAGTGCTAACAATGGGCAGGTGTCATAAATTTATCGGCGGTAATTTACTGCCGATAAAACGAGGTGAGTGGTACTTCGCTGTCGGAGGAAAAATTGGTGTAGCCGGTAATTAACTACAGGTTATGCCGTTTGATTTGAATAGTGTGATAATATTTTCGGCAAATTCGGCTTCCAAATCCTTATCCATAGTAAAAATCCGATAGGAAATCCCACATACCACCTGAAGGTGATTTTCCTGAAAAAAAATATTTAAAAACATGCCGTCAATATCCTTTGAATTAAGTGATGAATTGGTGTGGGTAAGAAATGTATGGGTATCTGAGGCAGAGGCCTTCAGGACAATTTTTAACAGGGAAGGAATTTTTTTCCCTTTGATTAGCGTAAATACCTTTTCCTTTGCAAGCTTCCAGGGCAGATAACCGCCTTCTTCGGGAGAAAAAACGGCAAGCTCCTCTTCGGAAAAAAAGCTTCGGTTAATGTGTCCGTCCAGAGAGTAGGTCATATCCGTGCGGATATCGGCGGAGATAAAATGATATTGCTCCAGCGCATTTGCCCCGAATAAAAACTGCATAAAGGGTTTGATATCAAGTATGGTAATGGTTTGCATAATCGTCTCCGTTTCAAAATGATGAGAACAGTTTAGCATTACTGAAAGGGATTCGCAAGATACTTTTTGCGGGAGAAGTGATTTTCTAATTGAAACTTACAGAAAAAAATCATATAATGGAAGAATGTAAGAATTATGCAACAAACAGAATGTGAGGAGGGCATACTGTGAAAAGAGAAACAAGTATCCGTGGGAAACTGCTGACGATAGGGGTTTTTCCTATTTTACTTCTAGGTTTGCTTATATTTTCTCTCGGGATAACACTGATTTATGGATTTGCGGCAAACAGTGTCCGCAATGAGGTAGAGACGGCAACGTATCTGTTAAAAGCCTGTTTAGATTTATCTGTGCGTGGAGATTATGTTTATGAAGACGGAATGTTGATGAAGGGAAATATAAATGTTACGGATTCCACGATGCTTTACAACATAAAAGAAAATTCAGAGATTGACACAACCATTTTCTGGGGGGATACCCGGATATTGACGACGATTGAAGACGAATATGGAGTATCCGCAGTAAAATCAAGGGCAGACGAGGAAGTTATCAATAAGGTTCTGAAGCAGGGAAATAATTATTTTTCCCGGAAACTCAAAATCAGCGGCATGGACTACATCGGCTATTATACCCCGTTGAAAAATAATGGTGAGGATATTGTAGGTATGGTGTTTGCCGGAAAGCAGGCTGCGGCGGTATATAAGCAGATTGGAATTATCATGGTTTGGTTTCTTCTGTTTTCTCTGCTGTCTATTTTACTGGCCATGATTGTCAGCAGGAGATTTTCCAGGCAGATGATTGTTGATATTGATTTGTTGAAAGGGTATCTCCATGACATATCAGCCGGGGATTTAACTACGGTAATGGACGAGCGGATTAAGAACAGGAGAGATGAAATCAGTGAAATCGGGGTGTATGCCGAGAAGATGTGCGAGGCGCTGAGAAGCCTGATTGAGCGGGATTCCTTGACCGCATTGTATAACCGGAGAACCGGGAATAATAAGATTTGCACGCTGATAAAGGAAAAAAAGCAGTTTTCTTTTGTGATGTGTGACATAGACTGGTTTAAAAAGGTCAACGACCAGTACGGGCATGAATGCGGCGATTATATTCTAATCCATATTTCGGAAATGCTGAGGGAAAGTATAAAGGGCTGCGGCTTTGCCTCCAGATGGGGCGGCGAGGAATTTCTGCTGGTTTATGAGCTTGACTTTGAACAGGTCAGACAAAAGGTAGAAGCTTTGCTAAAACGTGTCCGGAATACAGAATTTTGCTATAAGGACAATGTACTGCATATCACCATGACTTTTGGAATTAAGGAAATGGAACCCGGAGCTTCTTATGAGAGTATGATAAAGGAAGCGGATGATAACCTGTATAAGGGGAAAAACGCAGGAAGAAATCAAATTGTATATTAGGGGATAAAGGGAGGGAGACGATGCGGAAAAATATAGGTTTGGGAATAATGATTGTGGGAATAATGTTATTAGCAGGATGCAGTCATATACCGGAAAATACGGTTTTCTCCCTTGATGATTTGGAGGGGAAGAAAATTGGCGTCCAGCTGGAGGCGACGGCGGATATTTATGCTGCGGATATTAAAGATGCCGAGGTAAAACGGTTTAATAAAAGTGCGGATGCTGTTAAAGCCTTGAAGTTGGGTGAAATCGACGCCGTAATTTTAGATGACGGTCCGGCGAAGGTATTTGTGGAAGAGAATGATTCCCTGCGTATTCTGGAGGAGCCCTTTGCGGATGAAGAATATGCATTGGCGGTAAAGAAAGGAAACAGTGAATTACTGGACAAAATCAATAATGCGCTGGATAAGCTGGAGACTGACGGAACTATAGAGGCGATTTTTAAAGGATTTCTTTATGACGGAGAAAAAACGGGGGTATATCGGGCAAAGGAAAATCCGTCTTATGCCAACGGAACGCTTGTGGTGGTTTCAAATGCGGAATTTCCCCCATACGAAAGCATGCAGGGAGAAGAAATTGTGGGGATTGATGTGGATATCATGAAAGCAGTCTGCGACGAACTGGATATGAAGCTGGAGATGCAGAATATTGCTTTTGAATCCGTTCTTGCCGCTTTGGACAAAGGAAATGCGGATGTAGCGGCAACAGCATTGTCCGTTACTGATGAGCGGAAAGAAATCGTGGATTTTTCAAAGCCTTATGCGACGGCAAAACAGGTCGTGATTGTGCGAAAAGACTGATAACCGGGGAGTGTGGTTTTATGCAGGTTATAGCCATGAGAAAAACTTCGCTTTCTTAACAATACATTGTACAATATAGACAAATCACTGCCAGGCACGCTTTTGCTATGTGTCGCTCGTAATGGTACATAAGGTGCCAAAATACGGCACCTAAGTACCAACGGCTCCCCAATGCCCGGCTTGTGATATTGTCTATATTGAACAACTACATTTTGGAGGTGGTACGTTTTTCTCATGGCTAAAGGTTACGGTAAGGAGGGAGAAAATGTGGAACAGCTGTCGGAACTGCTGCGGGAAGGGGTAACTGCGGCGCATACCGTTAATTACATCAGGCAGGATTTGTTGAATAATCGGTTTACGGAGCTGGATATTGATGAGGAGTGGCATCTTGAGGAAAATGGAAAGTATTATGTAAACTTATATGGGACAAATATGCTGGCTTTTGCTGTGGGAAAGGGGATTACCGCAAAACCGGCATTTCGTATTGCGATGGCACACAGCGATTATCCCTGTTTTCAGATAAAACCGAATCCGATAATGAAGGGTAAGCATAATACAAGGCTGAATGTGGAAGTTTATGGCGGTATGGCGCAGAAATCATGGCTGGACAGACCGCTGGGAATTGCCGGAACGGTGGTGGTAAAGGGAGAAGCCGCATTTATGCCAAAAACACTTCTCTATAAAAGCGGCCGGCCGTTATGTATTATCCCCAGTCTGGCAGTCCATATGGACAGGGAGCTGAATAAAAAGGGGGTACAGGATACCGCTAAGGAGCTGGTGCCGCTGGCAGCGTTAACCGAAGACGGGGATTTGATGAAGGAAATTGCCGGAACACTGGGAATAGAGCCGGAGGGCATTCTGGATTTTGATTTATTTTTATATAATATGGAAAAGCCGGTAAGGGTGGGACTGGACAGCGCCATGCTTTCTTCTCCGCGGCTGGATAATCTAACCTCGGCAGGAGCGATTCTTGCCGGACTGAAGCAGTGCAGCGTGCCGCAGAATACGATAGCGGTTATGGCGGTGTTCGACCATGAGGAGGTGGGAAGCCGTTCCAGGCAGGGGGCGGACAGCGGGCTTTTTTCCATGGTACTGGAAAAGGCAGGAAAAGCGTTAACCGGCGAAGCATTTACGCTTTGCAGCGTGCTTAAAGAGAGCTTTCTGCTTTCTGTGGACGTTGCCCACGGACATCATCCCAATTATGAGGAGAAAAGCGACGGCACAAGTAAGGCATATATGGGGAAAGGGCTTTGTATTAAACGCAGTGTGGGGCAGAAATATGGAACGAATGCAGAAAGCTCGTCGGTGGTAAAACGGCTTTGTCAGATAAATGACATTCCCTTTACCGTTGCGGTAAATAAAACCGGTATACCGGGAGGCAGTACGCTGGGTCCCATTGTTACCGCTCATTTACCTGTTCCCTGCGCAGATATCGGCATGCCTGTTCTGGCGATGCATTCTGCTGTCGAGCTTGGCGCAGTGGAGGATTATCTGGCGTTAAAACGGCTCCTTCTTTCGTTTTTTGAATAATAAGCGTTTTTTGATACACACTAAGGACAGGGGAAAGAAAAGGCTTAGTTTATTTCAAAATCAGGTAATTGCGAAACTCTCTATTTTCAAAATCTAGTTGTGCAATGTAGACAAATAGCATAAGCAGGTGCTTTGTCTACATTGTACAACGGATGCTGACAAAAACAGAGTTTCGCAATTATCTATATTTCAAAATGAAAGAAAGGATGTATCAGGTAAATCGCAATGAAAGCAGTAGTAAATAAAGAGGGATGCATTAGCTGTGGATTATGTGTCAGTACCTGCCCGGAGGTGTTCGCTTTTGACGAGGACGGAGTTGCAGAAGCAAACGGCAAGATTGATGATGCCAATTATGCTTCTGCTGAATCTGCAAGGTCCTCCTGTCCGGTGGCGGTAATTGATATTATTGAGGATTAGAAGTATTCAATCAGCTTTTTTTCAACATGCTGCAAAAGCAGATAAAGCAGCATAGCAATGACGCAGAGAATCAGGATGGAGAGCAGTACGTTGCTCATTTTAAAGGTCTGGGAGCCGTAAATAATCAGGTAGCCCAGACCTTCTCTTGCGGCAAGAAATTCCCCGATAACGACACCCACAAGGCAAAGCCCGATATTGACCTTCATGATGCTGATAATGTTTGGTATATTGCTGGGAAGCACTACAAGGCGGAGGCATTGCAGGCGGTTTCCCTTAAGGGTCTGGATTAACTTTAATTTATCGGCATCTACATTGACAAAGCCCGTATAGATGTTTAAAATGCTTCCGAATATGGCGACAGAGCAGGCGCAGACGATAATGGTGGTTTTGTTGGCGCCAAGCCATACGATGAGTACGGGGGCAAGAGCTGATTTTGGCAGGGCATTTAAGATAACCAGATAGGGCTCCAGTACACGGGACAGCGTTTTGTTCCACCAGAATAATGTGGCAATGGCGAGGCTTCCCACAATGACGATGACAAATCCCGCAAGGGTTTCATAAAGGGTGATACGGATATGGAACAGCAAAGAGCCGTCCTTTAACATTTCGGTCATCGTCAGGAACAGCCGGGAGGGGGAGCAGAAAATAAAATCATTGATGACACCTTGTCTGGCGCTCCATTCCCAGAGAAAGATAAAAACAATGAAGATTAAAAGCTGATAAAAGCGGATGAGGGCATGATTGATTTTAATTTTACGGATATATTCCCGCTGTTTGGCGGAAACGGCTGTCTTATGGTTTTTATCTGTCTTTTTCACTGATTTTGGGTTATCCGAAGTCTTCATTTTCATCATGAACAGCCTCCCATATCTGATTATAATATGCATTAAATTCCGTTGCAGTCCTGGCATTTTTTGGCGTGCGCTTTGTCAGGCTTAATTCAATAGGGATAACGGCTTTAATGGAGCCGGGACGCTTGGTCAGGACAATTACACGGTCCGCCATGGAGATGGCTTCCGCCAGGTCGTGAGTGACCAAAAGCGTACTGATTCCTTTTTCTTTGATAATCGAGCCGATATCGTTGGATACGTTTAACCGGGTCTGGTAATCCAGCGCACTGAAGGGTTCGTCTAACAGCAGGATTTCAGGGGAAAGGGCCAGCGTGCGGATTAGCGCGGCACGCTGCCGCATACCGCCGGATAGCTGCCTGGGGTAGGCATGGCGGAAATCCCAAAGACCATAGGTTTTTAATAAATCGTCTATGATTTCTAAATGAGCCTTGTCTAGCTTATGCTGAATTTCCAGTCCCAGGGTCAGATTCTTATAAATATTCCGCCATTCCAGCAAATGGTCCTTTTGCAGCATATAACCGATATTGATGTCCGATTCCTGCCGTCTTCTTCCGTTAATCTGAATTTCACCGGAGGAAAGGGGAAGCAGTCCGGCAGCCAGATTGAGCAGCGTTGTCTTGCCGCATCCGCTGGGCCCGACAAATGAAATAAATTCATTTTTGTTTAGTTTAAATGAAATATCTTTAAGAGAAAGGGTTTCACAAGATATTGTGTGATAAGAGTAATTCACATTAAAAAATTCTAGCAGTGGTATTCCCAATTTTTTTCACTTCCTTTTACCCTATACTATATAGTATTCAAAAGGACCAAAAATGCCCTAAAATACCAAAAATCATAGCTTGACGAAAAAAAATTCTTTATTTATAATAATCAAGCTTAGAAAAATTGGTGCATATTTTGGACAGACGATGAAATGCAAAAAAGGTAATCGGGTATGATATTTTTTCGATTTACTGAATGAGAGCAGAAATAACGAGGATACTATTAAGAAAAGAAGAGTATGGGTGATAAAATGGCAAAGGTTACCAGAGCTGAGCTTGCGAAAAGAAAGCGGATTGAGCTTTACAAAAAGATAATTATATATGGATTTCTGGTGATGACCATATTACCGATTTTTACCAGTGTTTTCCTGTTTTATAAGGTGGGGCAGCTGGAGAAAAAATTGGATTATGCGCTAAGTGAGGACGGCGGGGATTATCTGACGTTCCGCTCAAGCAGGGATGCACTGCTTAACAATCCCAATGCGGATAACGGCGTGTCTATTCCACCGGTAAAATCAGTTCTTGGCAATGCCAGTGTGGATACCAATAATGCGGTGAATACGGAGGAAGGCGAAAAGGTCGTTAATTCGGGAAGCAGCCAGGTGGCTTCGGATGCCGAAAAACAAAACAGTATGGAAAAGGTGAGTAAGCGGGTATATCTGACCTTTGACGACGGACCTTCCATTTACACGGGACAGATTCTTGATGTGCTGGCTGCCAATCAGGTGAAGGCGACCTTTTTCGTGATTGGGCGGGATGAGCAATATTATGACTACTACAAAAGGATTGTGGATGAAGGGCATACCATCGGCATGCATTCCTATTCCCATATTTATCAGGATTTTTACGCATCCCAGGAGTCCTTTACCGACGAGTTGACCAGATTAAATGATTTAATCTATCAGGTAACGGGAACAAGAAGCACGATTTTCCGTTTCCCGGGGGGAAGCTCAAACAATGTTGCGCCGTTACCGATTCAGGATTATATTGCTTGTTTAAATGAACAGGGAATAAACTATTATGACTGGAATGCGCTAAGCGGGGATGCGGTTACCGCCGGGCTGTCTCCGGAACAGTTAGTGAATAACATCATGAACGATGTGGAAAAGAATGAGAATTCCATTGTGTTAATGCATGATTTGCAGACTACCCATACAACGGTAGAATCTTTGCAGCTGTTAATTGATACATTGAAAAGCGGAGGGTATGAGATTCTTCCTATTGACGGAAACGCTCCGCTGGTTCAACATGTATCCTGCAACTCTGTGGAAGAATAATATATTGAGAAAAAGAGGCTGCTGCGTTCCAATAATCCGGGAGGCAGCAGTTTTTTGCGGAGATAGATTTTAAACGGAAGGGTCCGAATAATACACAGGGAAATCGGGTAGTACGGTTATGACATATCAGGAAGCAAGAGCATATATGAAACGGGTACAAAAAAGAGGCAGTATTTTTGGTCTTGAACCGATTAAGGATTTGCTAAACCGGTTGGGAAATCCACAAAACCGGTTAAAGGTAATTCATGTTGCGGGAACAAACGGAAAAGGAAGTATCTGCACATTTCTGGAGGCGCTTTACCGGGGAGAGGGAAAAAAAGTAGGCAGATATGTTTCGCCGACGCTTTGCGAATATCTGGAACGTTTTCAGATTGACGGAAAATATATGCCGGAGGCTGTATTTGCTGAGCTGTTGTCCGCTTTGGCACCGGTTATTGGGCAAATGGAGGCGGAAAGCCGGGAAATTCCCACGGCATTTGAACTGGAAACGGTCATTGCCTTTCTCTATTTTATTAAGGAGCGGACGGATATCGTTATTCTGGAAACCGGCATGGGAGGCAGGCTGGATGCGACGAATGTTGTGGAAAAGCCATTGTGTACGGTTTTTGCGTCCATTGGAATGGACCATATGCAGTTTCTGGGGGAGACGCTGGAAGAAATAGCCGGCGAAAAAGCAGGAATTTTGAAGGAGGGATGCCCGGCGGTGGCATACCCGAATAATCAGGCGGTTATGCATGTGTTAGAGCGGGAATGCGCCATACGGCATACCGGACTGATAAAAGTAAAAGCAGAGGATATCCAAATTCTCTCGGAAACGCTGGAGGAGAGCAGATTTCTTTACCGGGGAGAAGAATATCGAATCCTCATGCTGGGGGAATATCAGATTTTTAATGCCGTTACGGCAGTGGAAACCAAGCTTTTGCTGGACGGAAGCTTAGTTAAGGAGAGCCTGGCGGATGCCTGCTGGGAAAAGCGGTTTGAACTGGTATCCACAACGCCGATGCTCATTTTAGACGGGGCACATAATGTCGACGGAGCGAAAGCGTTAAAAAAATCCCTGCAAAAGCATTTTACAAATGCGCATTTTCTCTTTATAATAGGAGTATTAAGAGATAAGGAATATGAGAAGATGGCGGCAGAGTTATGTCCCATGGCGGATAAGGTATATGTAATCACGCCGGAGGTGGAGAGAGGGCTTCCGGGAACCGTGCTGCGGGAAAGTATTCTTCCCTATTGCCGGGAGACGGTGGTTTGTGAATCTGTTGATGCGGCGCTGGCTCAGGCAGCCGGGGATTGGAGCCGGTACCACCGGAAAAAGGAGCAGGCGGTAATTACGGCATGGGGTTCCCTTTCTTATCTTGGAAAGATATCCGTACAGGAAAAGGGATAAAGGCATATGGAGCGAATCGACCGACTGATGAACCACCCGGTTTACCGGGAGAATTTGAAGCAAATTGAAAAGGCAGAGCAGGAAAGAATCTTTTGCGGACACGGATTGACGCATGCATTGGATGTGGCGAGAATTTTATATATTATGGTGCTGGAGCGGAGCCTTTCCTTCGCAAAGGATTTGGTTTATGCGGCGGCGCTTCTTCATGATATCGGAAGATATGAGCAGTATGCCAATCAGGCTCCTCATGATGAGGCGGGGGTAAGGCTTGCGTTAACCATCCTGCCGGACTGCGGATATGACATTGAAGAAATCCGGCTGATTACAGAGGCAATTCAAGGGCATAACAGCCGGGACGGCGCAGGGGGATGGGAAACGGACGACTCCTTAGATGCGCTGCTATACCGGGCGGATAAGCTGAGCCGGAATTGTTTTGACTGCCAGGCGAGGAAGGAATGTTACTGGCAGGAGGAAATGCAGAATAAGGCTCTTTGGTACTAGCCGGGGCAGGTCTGTACGGCAGGTGGGAGTAACGGCTTTGCTGTTGCCGGATTCGGAATAAGGAGCGGCGGGATGAAAATAGGAAACAGGGAATTTGATTTTGAACGGCATTTTTATATGATGGGAATTTTGAATGTAACGCCGGATTCCTTTTCAGATGGAGGCAGGTATAACGAGATGGACAGGGCACTTTTCCGTGCGGAGAGGCTGGTTGAAGAGGGTGCGGACATCCTGGACGTCGGCGGAGAATCCACAAGACCGAATCATGTCCCGATTTCGGCAGAGGAAGAGATGGAGCGGGTATGTCCGGTTATCACAAGGCTGAAAGAGGAATTTGGCGTGCCGGTATCGCTGGACACCTATAAGCCGGAGGTGGCAGAAGCAGGGATTCAGGCGGGAGTGGATTTAATAAATGATATCTGGGGATTAAAATGGGATAACCATATGGCGGAAATTATTGCAAAGGCGGATATTGCGTGCTGTCTGATGCATAACCGCAAGCCGCAGCCGTATACCGATTTGATTGAGGATGTGCTGGCGGAGCTTTCGGAGAGTGTGAATCTGGCATTGAATGCAGGAATTGGGAGGCAGAAGATTATTTTGGACCCGGGTATTGGCTTTGCTAAAGGTCTGGAAGAGAATCTGTGCCTGATGCACCATTTGGGGCGGATTAAGGAACTGGGATATCCGGTTTTGCTTGGAACCTCGAGAAAGTCCATGATTGGGTTAACCCTTGGTTTGCCGGTGGAGGAAAGAGAAGAGGGGACGCTGGCTACGTCGGTTATGGGACTGCTGGCAGGCTGTTCCCTGTTCCGGGTTCATGATGTGAAAACCAATATCAGGGGGCTCCGCATGGCGGAGGCAATATTGCAGGCAAAATAAATGGACGAATCCGGAATATTGGATTTGCCTAAGGAAGAGGGGAGCATATATGGACCAAATTATCATTAAGGATTTGGAGACCTTCGGTCATCATGGAGTATTTGAGGAAGAGGCGTTTCTCGGGCAAAAGTTTCTGGTTAGCGCAGTGCTTTATCTGAATACCAGAAAGGCGGGGAAAACAGATGATTTAAAGGAATCCCTGGATTATGGGGAAGTCTGCCAGTTAATCAAAAAGCTGGTGGAAACGGAGAGGTACAGACTGATTGAACGTCTTGCCGAGGAAATTGCCGAGAGGCTTTTGCTTGCTTTTCCCATAGTCCGGACAGTGGAAATTACGGTGAAAAAGCCGTGGGCGCCGGTATTGATTACGATGGATACGGTGGCGGTGTCCATTGTGCGGGGATGGCACCGGGTATATTTATCCATCGGTTCCAATATGGGGGACAGGGAAGGTTATCTGGATTTTGCCATTGACCAGTTAAACGGGCTTGCCGATACAAAGGTGGTGGCGGCATCAGACTATTTGGAGACGGAGCCCTATGGCGGCGTGGAGCAGGACAATTTTCTAAATGGGGCATTGGAGATTGTAACGTTAAAAACACCGGAAGAGCTGCTGGAAACTACTATGGGAATTGAGCAGGCGGCACACCGGGAGAGGCTTGTCCATTGGGGACCGCGGACGCTGGATATTGATATTTTGTTTTATGATGATGAGGTTATCATGGAAGAGAAGCTGACGGTGCCCCATAAGGAGATAGCGAAACGGCTGTTTGTACTGGAACCGCTGGCGGTAATTGCGCCGTATTATGTTCATCCGGTATTCGGAAAGCCGGTGGCGGCGCTGCTGGAGGAATTGAGAAGGGCGGAGCAGAAAAAGGCGGACGAAGACAACGGAGTGGGAAAAAAGGAGCAGCAGACATAAGGAGAGCAGAGATGATACAGGACCTGAAAACAACGAGGCAGGAAATTGACGAGGTAGATAAGCAGATTGTTGCGCTTGTGGAAAAACGCATGGATTTGGCGCTGGAGGTGGCCAGATATAAAATGTCCACGGGAAAACCGATATATGACCGGGAAAGAGAAATGGAAAAGCTGGAGAAGCTGGGAGCTATGGCGAGCACCGAATTTAATGCGAAAGGGATACGGGAACTGTTTCAGCAGATTATGTCGGTTTCCAGACGCTATCAGTACAGCATTATCGGGGATAAGGACCACAGCATTGATAAGCTGTTTTCCAAGGTGTTGAAGCTTGAGGTGACAGAGAATACAACGGTAGTCTATGCCGGTGTTCCGGGGGCCTTTGCGGAAAAGGCGATGACGGATTATTTTGGTACGGCTGTCCGGTCTGTCAATGTAAAAGAATTTTCTGACGTGGCAAAGCTGGTGGCTTCCGGAAAAGCTGATTACGGAGTGCTTCCGATTGAGAATTCCAGCGCTGGATTTGTAAACGGGATTTATGATTTGCTGGACAGGTATCAACTGTCCATTGTGGGTGAACAGATGGTCAGGATAAATCAATGCCTGCTGGGGATTCCGGGAACGAAGCTGCAAAACATACAGACGGTATTTTCCCATCCCCAGGGCTTAATGCAGGCAAAGGAGTATCTGGAGGATAAGGCATGGAAACAGGTGAGCATGGCGAATACGGCGTTAAGTGCAAAAAAGGTACATGATGACGGCGATATGACCCAGGCGGCGATTGCCAGTGAGCGGGCGGCCGAGCTTTATGGGCTGGAGATTCTGAATCCCCAGTTAAATGTATCGGATAATAATACCACAAGATTTGTGATTGTTTCCAATAAGAAGATTTATGAGGAAAAGGCAAATAAAGTCAGTATTTCGTTTTCCCTGCCCCATACCTCCGGTACGCTTTACCACATTTTAGCACATTTTATTTTTAATAATGTGAATATGACCAGTATTGAGTCCATTCCGATGTCCGGCAGACAGTGGGAATATTGTTTTTTTATTGATTTTGAGGGGAAGCTTGAGGACAATGAAGTAAAAAATGCGTTGAAGGGTATTATGGCGGAAACGGAGGATTTCCGGATTTTGGGATGCTTTGTTTCCGAAAAATAAAAATTGGGATTAGGAGGGGTGCGTGAATGGCATACAAAACATTTGCAGCTATTGATGTAGGCTCAACTGATGTATCCATGAAGATTTTTGAAATTACGACAAGAAAGGGATACCGTCAGCTTGATTATGTCAGTAACATTATCGAGTTGGGTTCTGATACCTATGCGGATGGGTATATTTCTCAGGATTCAGTGGAAAAGCTTTGTGATATTTTAATCCGCTTTTCCAAAAAAATGCGGGAGTACGGCACATTGGAGTATTGCGCCTATGCGACCAGCGCCATCAGGGAGGCGAAGAACAACCGGATGGTACTGGACCTTTTGAAGCTCCGCTCCGGCATTGAGGTAAAGATTCTCAGTAATTCGGAGCATCGTTTTCTGATGTACAAGGGTCTTGCCGTGAAAACGGAAAATTTTGACAAGATTGTAGAGAAGAGTACGGCGGTAGTCGATATCGGTGCAGGGAGCATCCAGATTTCCCTGCTGAACAACGGGAAGCTGACGGCAACCCAGAATATTGCAATCGGAGCGTTGCGGGTGAGAGACCGATTGAAGCTTTTCCGGTTTGACAACCGGCATTTGGAACGGGTAATGGAGGAGTTTATCGCCAATGAGATTGATACCTTCCAGCACTACTATTTAGGCGATAAGGGAATCAAAAATGTCATTGCGATTGGGGATGAGATTTCCAATCTGCTTCAGATTGTGCCGGAGCTGGAGATAAAAGAAAATTTAAATGAGGAGCAGCTGAATTTTATTTCCGGAAAATTGGTCAGCAAAACGCCTGCTGACCTTGCCAAGGAATATAAGATTCCCTATGAACGGGCAACCTTGCTCCTTCCGGCAGCGATGATTTGCAGCATATTCCTTAAGCGGGCGAAGGCGGATTTAATCTGGACGCCCTCGGTAGATTTGTGTGACGGGATTATTGTAGATGAGCTGGAGAGAACAAAGAAGCTGGAATTTAAGCGGAATTTTGAGGATGATATCCGTTCCTCTGTGCATCAGCTCGCCAAGCGTTACCGCTGCAATAAGGAGCATAACCAGAATGTGGCGGCTATCGCCGGGATGATTTTTGACAAGACAAAGAAAATACACGGGCTGAAGGATAAGGAGCGTTTACAGCTGGAAATAGCAGCAACGCTTCACGACTGTGGAAAATTTATCAATATGAACGGCGCAGGCGGGAACTCCTATATGATTATTATGTCAACTGAAATTATGGGATTGTCCCATAGGGAAAGGGAGGAGATTGCCAATGTGATTCAGTATAATTCGGTTCCGTTACCGGATTACCGGGAAATTAGCAGTAAAATCGGCAAGGCGGATTATATGACAATTGCCAAGCTGGCAGCCATTTTAAAGGTGGCAAATGCAATGGACCGTTCGCATAAGCAAAAAGCAAGCTCGTATCATATTGTGGTGAAGGACAAACAGCTGGTGATTACCATTGATACGCTGTATGATTTGGCGCTGGAGAGAGGGCTTTTTGACGATAAGGCAGAATTTTTCCAGCAGGTATACGGAATTAAGCCGGTATTAAAGCAGAAAAGGAGTGTGTGAAGGGATGAAAGAGAAGAGTAAATATTTAAAACCCGAATATCTGGAAAACCGAGAGCTTTCATGGCTGCAGTTCAACAAGCGGATTCTTGCGGAAGCAAAGGATAAGAGTATTCTGCTTTTTGAACGGATGAAATTCCTAAGCATTACCGCCTCCAATCTGGACGAGTTTTTTATGATTCGCATTGCTTCCTTGATGGATATGGTTCATGCGGGATATACAAAGCAGGATATTGCAGGAATGACGCCCGGCGAACAGCTTGATGCGATTTTGCCGGAGGCGAAGGCATTTATGGCAGAGCAGTATAAAACGCTGAACCGCCAGTTATTGCCGCAGATGGAAAAAAACGGACTTAAGCTGATTCGCAGCCATGAAGAATTAAATAGCAGGCAGGCGGCATATGTGGATGAGTATTTTGTGAACAATATATATCCGGTGCTGACGCCGATGGCGGTAGACCAGTCAAGACCCTTTCCCCTTATTCAGAACAAATCGCTGAATATCGGGGCGTTAATTAAGGATAAAAAAAGAGAAAATGTGGTGGATATCGCTACGGTTCAGGTGCCCAGCGTGCTTCCGCGGATTATTGAAATTCCTTCGGAGGAGGAAAATAACACGACCATTATTCTGCTGGAGGAGGTAATCGAGCGGAATCTGGATAAATTGTTCCTGAATTATACGATTTTAAGCGCCCATCCGTATCGGGTTATGCGGAACGCAGATTTGACCATTGACGAGGAGGATGCGGCGGATTTGCTAAAGGAGATTGAAAAGCAGATTAAGAGGAGGCAATGGGGAGAGGTTATCCGCCTCGAGGTGGCGGACTCCATGGATAAGCGTTTGCAGCGGAAGCTGATGGAGCAGCTCAAGGTGGATGAGAACTATGTGTATAAGATTAAGGGTCCCCTTGATTTGACCTTTTTGATGAAGGCTTACGGGCTTGACGGGTTTGATGCGTTTAAACTGCCGAAATTTACGCCGCAGCCGGTTCCGGGATTGGACAGGGAACGCGGTATTTTTGAACAAATCAGGGAGCATGACATTTTATTACATCATCCGTATTATGAATTTACGCCGGTGGTGGATTTCATTTCCCAGGCGGCAAATGACCCCAATGTGCTGGCAATCAAGCAGACGTTGTACCGTGTCAGCGGAAATTCCCCGATTGTCGCCTCGCTGGCGAGAGCCGCAGAGAACGGAAAGCAGGTAACTGTACTTGTGGAATTAAAGGCGCGGTTTGATGAGGAAAACAATATCGGGTGGGCAAAAATGCTGGAAAAGGCAGGCTGTCATGTAATTTACGGCCTGGTCGGGCTTAAGACGCATTCCAAGATTGCGCTGGTGGTGAGACGGGAAGAGGACGGTATACGCAGATATGTACATCTGGGAACGGGGAATTACAATGATGTAACGGCAAAGCTCTACACGGATATGGGTCTGCTTACCTGTAACGACGCTATCGGGGAGGATGCGACGGCAGTGTTTAATATGCTGTCCGGATATTCGGAGCCTCCGGTTTGGAATAAGCTGATGGTTGCACCGATATGGTTAAAGGACCGTTTTCTGATGCTGATAGACAGGGAGGCGGAAAATGCCAGAAAAGGTAAGAAGGCAAGGATTGTAGCAAAAATGAATTCGCTTTGCGACCCGGCGATTATTGAAGCGCTTTACCGGGCAAGTGCAGCGGGAGTAAAGATTGATTTGATTATCCGGGGAATATGCTGCTTAAAAACCGGTATTCCCGAGATTTCGGAAAACGTGACCGTGCGCTCCATTGTCGGTAACTTTTTGGAGCATTCCAGAATTTTTTACTTCTACAACGAAGGATTTGAGGACGTTTATATGGGAAGTGCGGACTGGATGCCGCGCAATCTGGATAAGCGGGTGGAAATCACTTTCCCGATTGAAGACGAGCAGTTAAAAAGGGATGTTATCGGCATTTTGAAGATACAGCTCAATGATACGCTGAAGGCGCATATTTTACAGCCGGACGGACGGGAATATGCAAAACAGGACTTGCGGGGACTGGAGAAAATCTGTGCCCAGGATGAATTTTGCCGCTTGGCAATGGAAAAGGCCTATGCAGAGGAAGAAGATGCGATAATTCATAATGTCTTTGAACCGGCTACCGCAGAAAAATAGAAAAAAGTATAATTTTATCTTGACTTGCATAGAGTTATATGGTACTCTATTCAAGTCGTATGACAGACAATCAAGCAGAGTATCCGCTCTCACCTCAGCGCAATGGCGACTCGGGTTAATATTAGAAGAGTAAATGGTTTTTTTCTAATGGAAGTGGATAGTTATGCTATTCACTTCTTTTTTTGGAAACGGATGCGGATGTCAGCGATAAAAGAACAGAGAGTTTTGAAAACATTTGATATGGAGGTACAGAGCCATTAGCGAGTTAATGATTAATGAGCAGATTCGTGATAAGGAAGTTCGTCTGATTGGAACAGATGGTGAGCAGTTAGGAATTATGCCGGTTAAGGAGGCAATGAAACTGGCGAGAGAGGCTGAGCTTGATTTGGTAAAGATTGCTCCCGGGGCAAAGCCGCCGGTATGCAAGATTATTGATTATGGAAAATACCGCTATGAGCTTGCAAGAAAAGAGAAAGAAGCAAAGAAGAAGCAGAAGATAATTGATATCAAAGAGGTTCGCTTATCCCCGAATATTGATACCAATGATTTGAATACGAAGGTCAATCAGGCAAGAAAGTTTCTTTCTAAGGGAGATAAGGTAAAGGTTACGTTAAGGTTCCGGGGAAGAGAGCTTGCCCATGTCAATCAGAGTAAGGTGATTCTGGATGATTTTGCCAAACAGCTTGAGGATGTTGCCGTTGTTGATAAACCGGCAAAATTTGAGGGAAGAAGTATGATTATGTTTCTTTCCGAGAAAAAATGAGTATCTGCCTGAAAAAAGGGACAGGGTGAATCAATGTTATATAGTGGAACAGGTTCCCGCAAAGCAGCATGGAGGAACAGGGCTCCGAACATATATAAGAGAGAAAAGACATTTAAGGAGGAAATAAAAATGCCAAAATTAAAGACAAACAGAGCAGCAGCTAAACGTTTTAAGAAGACCGGAAGTGGTAGTTTAAAAAGAAATAAAGCTTACAAGAGCCACATCTTAACGAAAAAAACGGCTAAGAGAAAGAGAAATCTCAGAAAAGCGACAATAATGGATAAAACAAATGAAAAGGTAATGAAGAAGATTTTACCTTATCTGTAAGATGGATAGAATTAGGAGGAATTTAAGATGGCAAGAGTTAAAGGCGGCGTAGGCGCAAAAAAGAGACATAACAGAACATTAAAGCTCGCAAAGGGTTACAGAGGAGCAAGGTCTAAACAGTATAGAGTAGCAAAACAATCTGTCATGAGAGCACTTACTTCTGCATATGCTGGAAGAAAGCAGAGAAAGAGACAGTTCAGACGTTTGTGGATTGCCCGTATCAATGCAGCGGCAAGATTAAACGGGTTATCCTACAGTAAGTTTATGTATGGACTTAAATTAGCCGGTATTGATATGAACAGAAAGATGCTTGCGGAATTAGCAGTATCTGACGCAGAGGGATTTGCAAAGCTTGTAGAGGTTGCAAAGGCAAAGCTGGCATAATTTACGGGTGAGTTTATCTACGTGGACGGTTTGAGGATGAATGCCGGTGCAGGTATACCTGTACCGGTGTTCGCTGGAGATATTGGGATTGCCCGCATTTGGCAGGCAAATAAAATATTACCGGAAAATGAGAAAAAAATAGAATTTGATATTGCTTTTTTGGAGAAAAAGTAGTAATCTATACAAGGTTCATGCTTGGTCGGATGAAGAGACAGTGACAAAAAAGCAGATAACTGAATATGCGGAAGTGCTGGAACTGGCAGACAGGCTAGACTAAGGATCTAGTGGTGGCAACACCGTGTGGGTTCAAGTCCCATCTTCCGCAGTAACAAAATGAATCGTATGATAGCAAAAGAGCCTAAAACCTAAGTAAATTCAAGGGTTTGGGCTCTTTTTTTCGTTGTCAACGGAAAACTCTTTAAGCTTTCCGTTCTTTAATACTTTACGGATATTTAAAACAAATCGCTATGCGTTTCTACCCTTGTCAGATATAGCAGCAATTCCCCGTTATCAATTTCATAAATCAATAGCCAATCCGGTGTAATATGACACTCCCTGCAACCGATATAATCTCCACCGAGAGAATGGTCTTTATTCTTCTCCGGTAGTTGTTCTCCGTTTGCCAGCTTTTTAATAATATCTGTTAAAAGTGATATATCATACCCTCTCTTTCGTATGCGTTTTAAATCCTTTTGGAATCTGGAAGTTGGCTTTACGGCATAAATCATAACAGTAATTCCTCCATCATTTTGTCAATATCCGTATAAGATTTACCAATAGAAGGATTCTGCTTCATCATTTTGACCTCTTCTATAGCCTCGATTGTCTCTGCATTAGGAATATTTCTTGAAATCTCAAATGGTATTCGCTGCTCCCTGATTGCCTGTTTTGCCGCCATAGTAAAAAAGGTTGTCATATCTAATCCAAGTTCAGACATCAGCTCCTGTAACTGTGCTTTTACACCTGTATCTATCCGCATCGTTATATTGGTTGTTGCCATAAAAATCACTCCTCTCGTAGTGTCTATTATATTATCTGCAATATATTTTGTCAATACGTCGTTCGTGCATTGCACAGTTTGAACTGAAATTTTACTTAAGCGCCGTATTGCAAAGAAAAGGGCAAAATGATAATATAGGAAACAGATGTTGACCAAAGGAGGATGGATTATGCATATTGTGGAAGAAGCACGGTACAAGGTATCCTGCCGGGTAGAGCGAATTGACTTAAAGGCATACGGAATCGTGATGGAGGATTTGCTGAACCGGACTCCGCTGGGAAATCTGTTTATTAGAAAAGCGGCGGAGCTGGCAAAAGCTTCCACTGATTATGAATGGCCGGGATGTGCAATGTCCATGCAGATGGATTTTTATCGGGACAGCCTTGTGCTGATTTTTTCCGAGAGGCTTGATGATTATTTGTATAATCTCCGCCAGTCCCTTTCGGCATTGCCAAGGGAGCAGGCGGATAATCTGGATAAAATGATTACGATGATTTCTATGGCGGAGGAAGAAGAGGCGAGAGGCATTATCCGGGAGTTTGAGCAGAACGTGAAAAATATTTAATCGGCAGATAAAGCGGCGAAAGCAAACCTGGCATAACTGGCGGAGTAAACCAGTGTTTTTCGTAATTAAAACAGAGAAAAATAAGCTGGTATTCTATAGGCAAAAGTGATATAATCTGCCATAGGGCATAGATGGGAAAGAGATTTCTTATTAGTATGAGTGTCCGGGCAAAGGAGAAGTAATGAAAAAGGGGATTAAGATTACAGCAAAAATAATTTTAATGGTATTATTCCCGCTGTTCTTTATCAGTGCAATGGGGATTATCATGGGCGGGAGCAGTCAGAAAGAGACGGCATATAATCTGATTGAGGAGAAGCTGGAGGCGGTTGCGTTTAACGTAAAAAGCCTTTACGGGTTCTATTCCGAGGGGGATGACGCTTACGAGGGAGGCGTGTTGACGAAAGGGAATAAAAACCTTTCCGAGGATTATAGTTTAATTGACCAGGTGAAAAAGCAGACTGGCTTGGAGGTTACTTTATTCTGGGGGAATGAGCGGGCAATCACAACGGTAACCGATGCGCAGGGAAACCGCGCTGTGGGAACGAAAATTGATGCGGATTTCGCAGAGGATATTTTAAACGGTAAGACGGAATCTCATTTCACGGAGAATATAGAAATTGCCGGAGCGGAATACTGCGGATTTTATATTCCGATGGTTCAGGAGAATGGGGAGATAGTGGGACTTATCTTTACCGGACGGGCAAAAACGGATGTGGAGCAGGATATCCGGAACAGCCAGGTGAAAATGGCGGGCGGAATGCTGATTGTTTTTATTCTGGCGCTTATTATCATCGTTATCCTGATTGGAAAGATTATCAAGGCATTAAAGCATACAATCGAGCGCCTGGATGATGTAGCGGCAGGAAAGTTAGATTTTGAAATGCATGAGAAGCTGTTGCAGCGGGCAGATGAGATAGGAGAGATGTCTAATTCCATACAGGGTTTAATTACCGAGTTTAAAAAGATTCTTACCAATCTTGCAGACAGCTCAAAAGATTTGGAAAGGTTTTCTAATGAATTTGAACATTCCTTTGACACGATTTCCGAGAATATTTCCAATATCAATATTGCAGTGGATGAAGTGGCAAACGGCGCCACCTCCCAGGCACATGAAACAATGGAGGCAAACGATGAGATTCTCAATATGGGGAATTCTATTGTGGAGGCGGCAAACGACATTGAGCTGTTAAATCAGAACTCTATAAAAATGAAGGATTATTCGGAATCCGCAGAGAAAACGTTAAATCAGCTGGTAGCAATCTCTGAACAGACCAGCCGGGCGATTGAAGCGGTTAAGGAGCAGACGAATTTAACCAACCAGTCTGCCCAGGCAATCCAGACGGCAACGGATATGATTACCGATATTGCGGCGCAGACAAACATGTTATCGTTAAATGCCAGTATTGAAGCGGCAAGAGCCGGAGAAAACGGAAAAGGATTTGCCGTTGTGGCAGATGAAATCCGCCATCTTTCCGAGCAGTCTCAGAGCTCTGCAGAAGAGATTTTATCTATTGTTTCAGATTTGATTCGCAATTCTAATACCAGTGTAGACACGATGAACCGTGTAGCGGGAAGCGTTGAGGAGCAGAATGTTAAGCTGGGGAACACAAAAGAAATGTTCATTTCTTTAAATACAGAAATCGCATCCGTATCAAACGGGGTTGAGCGGATTCGCCGGAGCATGGAGAAGCTGGAGGAATTAAAGGATACGGTGATGACCAGTGTGGAACAGTTAGCCGCCATTGCCGAAGAGAATGCGGCTTCCACCGAGGAAACCTCGGCTTCCATGACGGAGCTTCGCGGAATTGTACAGCAGTGTCATGACGAGACCCGGGAGTTGGTTAAGATTTCAGATGAATTAAAGGCGCATACGGAGCATTTTACCTTATAGAATCCGGATGCGGTGACAATTTACCATAGTTTATTCTTTGCATAAAACCAAAAACGGGATGCGGATAGGAAAATGATGTTTGGGAAAAAAGAAAAAAAACAGGCAGAGCAAAAGAAAAGGCAGGAGGCATACGAAAGAGTATATGCACTTCACGAACAGGCGGATTTTCTCTGCTATATAAACGATGTTTATCCGGAGGAATACAAAGGGGAAAGCTTTATCAAGCTGGAAGGTCTGGTTGCAAAGGGAAGGGGTACGACAGAAGATACATTTCTTTTAGTGGACTGCGAGGGCAGGGAAAAAGCAGCGGTTACCATGGAGGAGCTTTATCTGGGAAAGGATTCGGTAAAGGTACTGGAAGGCGGAGACAAAAGAGTTGCCCTGTATCCCAGGGAGCAGGAGGTACCGTATCGGGCGGGAGATATATTATGTAAACTAAAGAAAAAGGAAGAGCAGCAGGAAAGAGATGATTAATTGTTTCGCCTGCCGGCATAGAGAATAAGGAGGAAAGGCATGCCACCAATTACAAATGACTGGGCGCCGGCATTAAAGCCCGAATATGCAAAAGAATATTATAAAAAATTATATCGGGAAATTAATCGGGAATATGCCAGTGGAAGGGCGATATACCCGCCCGCAGACGATATTTTTAATGCGTTTCATCTGACGCCGCTTGGCGAGGTGAAATGTGTCATTATTGGTCAGGACCCCTATCATGGGGAAAATCAGGCGCATGGGCTTTGCTTCAGCGTAAAACCGGAGGTGGATATTCCGCCGTCCTTAGAGAATATTTACAAGGAGCTGCAGGATGATTTGGGATGCAGTATTCCGAATAATGGTTATCTGGTAAAGTGGGCAAAGCAAGGAGTGCTGATGTTAAACAGCGTGCTGACGGTACGGGCGCATCAGGCGAATTCCCATCAGGGGCTTGGCTGGGAGCAGTTTACCGATGCCGCCATGGACATTTTAAATCAACAGGACAGACCGATTGTATTTCTTCTATGGGGAAGACCGGCGCAGAATAAGGCCGCCAGATTAAACAATCCCAACCACTTGATTTTGAAGGCACCGCACCCAAGTCCGCTTTCGGCATACCGTGGTTTTTTTGGCTGTAAGCATTTTAGCCGGGCAAATGCATTTTTAGAGGAGCATGGGGTAGAGCCTATTGACTGGCAGATAGAGAATCTGTAAGGGTGCGCTTCTGGGAATAACGTTTAAATTTTGCATAATGGCGATAGCAGATTAGAAAGTGAAATAAGAGAGGTCTAACATGGAAATATTAAGAGTTGAACGGGACAGGATTATTGCAAGAAAAAACGACAAGGTAAAATACTGGTATCTGGTGCAGGAGGGTACGGTAATACAAAAATTCGACTTTTCCGAGGTGGTTTTAGAAAAAAATGCAATTATCGGAATTTTGGAAAAGGATATATTTTTGTGCGATTATATAGCGGGAGAGGATACGGTTTTAGCGGGATTTATCTGTGAAAACTCCACAGATTTAAAGAATATATTAACGGGGCAGGAAAAAATCCGTAATATTTTTTTAAGGGCGGCTATTGAACAGCGCCATCAGATGTTGTGCCTTTACTCCGATTTGAATAATAAAGCCCGGCAGTTCCATATGTTTGTGGAGACGGTATATAATGACTACAAGACCTTTTGCGGTAAGTATAAGATTGAAGAAGAAAGCTTTTTAAGGATGGAGCATTTTAATCCTTTGGAAATGCAGCATAAAGCGGAGCAGTGGGAAGTAAATAACAGTGTCAGCATTGTTAAAAACTATATGCAGGAATACCTGCAGTTGATGGAAAAGGATGACAGCCTTACCGTGGGGGCAATCATGGAGGCAGCTGCCCAGATACGAAGATTTACACTGGGTATCGGGGAGATGGAAGCCTATTTATCTTATAATAAGGATATTTTAATCGGAGAATCCGGTATAGATTTATTTAAGCTGTTCTTTGACTTGTCCGTTAAGACCTATGCCAAAAAATATGACATTGAACCGATTACCAAGGAGCTTAATCTGATTATCAAGGTTGCCGAGAAGCTGAACGTTTATAATGTAAGAATGCTGAGCAGGCGGTTAAATGAATTTAAGAATTATGATTACAGCGGTAATGCATCCGGCAGTGCAGTGGGAGGAATTGTCCGGAAAGAGATTGACATTACAACGGAGGACTGCCTTAACCATATTCTGGAATATGCCGGATATAATGACGAGGAGGCGGAAGCAATTTGTAAAATGATTGGTGACTACCAGTCTCTGCCGGATATGACCTCTACCAGCGGAGATGCCTACAAGTTAAGAAAACAGTTGACGACGAAATATTACGATATATACTACCGGGTATTCATGCGTGCGGTAAAGGATGAGAGCAGTTTAACACAGGTGCTGGAGATGTTTTTGAACTTTGGTTTTATGGACGTATCCTTTGTGGGCGAAGAGCATGCAAAGGCGCTTTATGAGCTGACGGCGCATCTGGATATTTGCCACTCCGAGCATATTTTCACGATTTACGAGTGGTTAAAACGGGTGTATAAGGGCGAAAAACCGGCTTCCAAAAATGAATTTGATATGGATTATGCGGCATATCTTGCCGATTTGCGTAAAAACGGAGAAATTACGCCGGAGCAGATGGCTGAATACCAGAAGGACGGCGAGAAGCGGGTTGAGTTTGAGATTAAAAACATGTTTACCTCGGTGAATAAGATAACCTATGGTAAGATTACCACATTCTGCCCGATTTTGAATAAGGACGATTTAATCAATAATATAGAGAAAATGCTGGTTACCGCTGAGAAGCTTGAAAATGCGATGAATGAGATAAGAAAGATTGATTACTCAGTATTTTATCGTGAAGTCATGTTTTCCGACCCGGATAAAGGAATCAATTATGAGCGGATTATGAAAGAGGTTCTGCCGGATATTATTCTGATGCCGAATGCGGGAGGCAGGATAACTATGTGGCAGGAAACGGCAGGAGTAAAGAACGATACGCCGGCAAGAATCATGTTCCCGATTTTTACAGCGCTGGATATAGACGAGCTGATGTTAAATGCAGTAGGCTGGTTCCGGTGGGAAATGTGCAGGAAAATACAGGGTGTACATTGGAATGATGTCCGTGAAAAGTCATTGACTGCGGAATACTGTACTTATCTTCAGTTTTACCGCAAAAATCATGAATTGTCGACGGATGCAAAGGAAAAGATTAAAAACTCATTGGCGCGGGCGAAGAATAACTACCGTGAGGTATTCATGAAAGACTATATTAACTGGATAAAATTTGAGGCGAAGGGAAGCTTCCGTCTGAATAAGATATCAAGGGATATTTTGATTCGGTATTGTCCTTTTGCAAAAGCTGTGCGTAACGAATTGAAATCCAATCCGGTATATCAGGCGTCCATTGCAAAATTTGATGTGGAGACGGCAAAGAAGCTGCAGCGGTTTAACAGTGTGTATGATAAGTATGAAAAAGCGGGCGGAGAGATTACGGCGGATTTGAAAGAGAATCTGTTATTTTATCAGATGTAATGCGGGAATAGAAAAGGGACAGTTTATGGAGATATACATTGTACGCCATGGTCAGACGGTATGGAATGCCAGTAATTTATTGCAGGGAAGCGTGGATATTGAGTTAAATGAAAAAGGAAGGGCTTTAGCGGGAGAGACCGGTCAGAATCTGGAGAACACCGCATTCGATAAAATCTACAGCTCGCCCCTTATCCGGGCTTATGAAACGGCATGTCTTATCCGGGGGCACCGGAATATTCCCATTATCCGTGATGAGCGGCTGCGGGAATTAAATTTCGGGGTAAACGAGGGAAAGAATATCAAGGAATTACTGGCGGACACGACAGACCCGTTCCATCATTTTTTTCGGCATCCGGAATTGTACAGGGCGCCGGAGCGGGGAGAGACGCTGGAGCATATCTGTGAACGGGCGGCAGAATTTATGCGGGAAATAATAGAGCCCCAGGCGGAAGAAACAGAGCGGGTGATGATAGTGGCACATGGGGCAATCAATAAGGCAGTCATGTGTCATGTAAAACAGCACGGAATCAGTCAGTACTGGTCCGGAGGACTGCAAAAAAATTGCAATGTCATTATTGTTAATTTAGATGCAGACGGTTATCGGGTAATTGAGGAGACAAAATTATTTTACGAGGAAAAGGGATAACGGATTTGGTTATCCCTTTTCCTCGTAAAAACAGCTTATCTGGATTTAATTTCTTTCCAGAAATCGTTGTACATTCTGTCGGCATCCTCGCCCAGATACTGGAAGGTTTCCAGATTATCATAGCGGGAAAGGTCGGGAAAGGCAATCTCACTGTTACGGATATCCTCATCCTCAATCAGCTTTCTTGCCTCTATATTAGGCGTGGAATAGGTAATGTATTCAAAGTTCATCAGGGCAATGTCCGGGCGGCAGAGGAAATTGATAAATGCCTCTGCATTTTCCTTGTTCGGTGCATTCTTTAATATGCACCAGGAATCTATCCACACATTAGTCCCTTCCTTCGGAATGACGTATTCCAGATTTTCATTTTCCCGCTGGCTGTAAATGGCCTCCCCGGAATAAATAACGCCGATTGCCGCTTCATTTCCTATCATTTTGTCCCTCACCTGGTCAACCACATATGCCTGGGTCAGCGGCTTTTGCTCAATCAGAGCTTCCTTTGCTTCCTCCAGCTCCTGTTCCGTTTTGGAGTTCATGGAGTAACCGAGCCTTTTCAGTGAAACCATAAAGGCATCCCTGACGGAATCCTGCATTAAAATGCTGTCGGCATAGCTTGGGTTCCAGAGGATATCCCAGGAATCAACCGGCTCATCCACCATGGTTTTGTTATAAAGAATGCCTACCGTCCCTACACAGTAGGGAATGCTGTATTTATTTTCCGGGTCAAATTCCCTGGACTGCCGCATATAATTTTTATCGATATTTTCAATATTGGGAATATGCTCAAAATTGATTTCGGCGAGCAAATCCTTTTCAAGCAGCTTTTGCACCATATAATCGGAGGGACAGACGAGGTCATACTGAGCCGCTCCGCTTTCAATTTTAGGATACATATTTTCATTGGTTTCGTATTCGTCATAGATGACTTCAATGCCGGTTTCTTCCGTAAACAGCGTTAAAACCTCCGGGTCCAGATATTCCCCCCAGTTATACACGATTACCTGTCCGCTGTCCTTATTTTTTGTCCGGTTGCTGTAAACCAGGGTGCAGATAACCAGGACAGAGATAATCGCAAATGCGATGGGCTTTTTGGGAATCCGGTACCGTTTTTTTTCGGAAGCGGGCTGCTTTTCCTTTCCTGCCGGAGCAAGATTTACCATTAACAGTAAAACAAATACCGTGATAAAAATAATGGTGGAAAGCGCATACATTTCCGGTTTAATGCCTTTTCGGACTTCGGTATAAATTTTGGTGGAGAGGGTATCCACGCCGGCACCTTTGGTAAAATGGGTAATCACAAAGTCATCTAAGGACATGGTAAACGCCATTAAAAATCCGGATAAGATGCCCGGCAGAATATCGGGAAATACTACCTTGAAGAAAGCGTACAGGGGAGAAGCGCCCAAATCCAGAGCCGCTTCATAGGTATGGGGATTTAATTGCCGGAATTTGGGCATTACATTTAAAATCACATAAGGAATGTTAAAGGTAATATGGGCAAGTAAAATGGTATGCAGACCGAAACGGAAACCAAAGCTGATGAATAAAAGCATCAGGGAAATACCGGTGACGATATCTGCATTCAGCATGGGAATATTATTGATTCCCAGCAAAATTGTCCTGGAATGCGCTTTCATGCTGTTTAAGGCAATACAGGTAATGGTTCCGATAAGCGTAGCGATTACGGAGGAGACGAGGGCAATAAAGAGTGTATGGTAAAGCGCCTCCATAATTCCCTGATTCTGGAAAAGGGCTTTATACCATTCCACGGTAAAGCCGCCCCATTTTGCCCTTGTCCTGCTCCGGTTAAAGGAGAGTACCATCAGCATAATAATCGGAGCATAGAGGAAAATAAAGATAATGGCGATATAAAATCGTTCTAAAAACCGTTTCATCAGAGTAAGCTTCCCTCCCCGTCTTTGTCAAATACAGTGGAAGCCGCCATGCTGATAATAATAAAAATCATCATAATCAGTGATAATCCGCTTCCCAGATTCCAATTTCCAGCCTGGGTAAATTCCTGTTCAATAACATTGCCGATTAGTAATATTTTGCTGCCGCCCAGCAGATTGGAGATAATAAAGGTAGTAAGCGCAGGAATAAATACCATGGTAATACCGCTGATTACCCCGGGCAGGGTTAACGGGAAAATGACCATGGTAAAGGTCTGTATGCCGTTTGCGCCTAAATCCCTTGCCGCATTGATGACATCCCGGTCAAGCTTGATTAGGGAATTGTATATGGGCAGCACCATAAAGGGCAGGAAATTATAGACCATGCCAAGAATAATCGCATAAGGGGTATTGATAATATTTAATGCCGGCAGATGCAGGAAGGACAGAATGGCGTTCAGTACTCCGGTTTTTTCCAGCAGCGTCTGCCATGCGAGGGTGCGCAGCAGAAAGTTCATCCACATGGGGAGGATGAAAATCAATACAATAAAACTGCTCTGGTTTACGCCAAGCCGTGACAAAATCATGGATAACGGGTAGGCAAGAATCAGGCAGATGACGGTGGCAATGAGGGATAATAAAACGGATAACCCCAGTGCTTTCAAGTGCTCCGGCGCAGTAATGGATAAAATATTTTCCAGGGTAAACCGTCCTTCGGCATCCACAAAGCCGTAATAGAATATCATGACAAGGGGAATCAGGATAAAAAGGACGGACCATATCACAAAAGGTACGGAAAGCCATTTGCTGTGTTTACTCTTCAAGATAGGCTACCTCCTCATCTTCGGATTCCGGTTTGTTCATAATCTGGATATTAAACGGGTCTACGGTAATGCCGACCCGTTCCCCCACAGGATGCATAACGGTGGAATGAACCAGCCATTCAAAACCGCCTGCCAGGATTTCCATTTCATAGTGGACGCCTTTAAAAATGACATGGGTGACCTCTCCGGAAATGGCTCCCTCCTCAGGTTTACATAATACTACATCCTCGGGACGGATGACGACATCCACCGGCTTATTGGAGCCAAAGCCCTCATCTACGCATTTCCATTTTGCGTTCAGAAAAGAAACCAGACGGTCCTCCAGCATTACCGCATCAATTAAATTACTGTCACCGATAAAATCCGCCACAAAGGCATTTTGCGGCTCGTTATAGATATCCTCCGGTGTGCCAATCTGCTGAATATACCCCTGGTTCATTACCACGATGGTATCGCTCATGGTAAGCGCCTCTTCCTGGTCATGAGTCACATAAATAAAAGTGATTCCCAGCTCGTTTTTCAGACGGATAAGCTCATACTGCATGTCCTGTCTGAGCTTCAAATCCAATGCGCCTAAAGGTTCATCCAGCAAAAGGATTCGGGGCTCGTTTACGATAGCGCGGGCAATAGCGATTCTTTGCTGCTGACCGCCGCTTAAGGAATCCGGCTTGCGGTTTTCATAACCGTCCAGATTGACTAATTTTAACGCATATTTAATTTTATCGTTGATGTAGGCAGCGCTTTTATTTTTGAGCTTCAGACCAAATGCGATGTTCTCTGCAATGGTCATATGGGTAAATAGTGCATATTTCTGGAATACCGTGTTTAACTGCCGTTTGTTCGGCGGAACATCGGTAATATCCCTGCCGTCCAGCATTACCTTACCGGCGTCCGGCTGTTCAAAGCCACCGATAATCCGCAGGGTTGTGGTTTTTCCGCATCCGGAAGGTCCAAGCAGGGTCAGAAACTCGTTTTCCCGGATATAGAGATTCAAATCGTCCAGGACGATATGCTCGCCGTAGGATTTGCTAATGTTTACCAAATCAATCAATTTATTTGCCATGGACAACAGTCCTCCTTAATCTTTACTGTAATTAAAAGCTGGGGGGACTGGATACCCAGAGGATTACCGCCCCGCTTTTGCCGGCTTCAATATAGTGTCTGCCCGAGGGAGTAAAGTAAAAGGCTTCTCCCTTTTTCGCTTTATGGAGCTGGTTTCCGATATGTATCAGAATGCTTCCGCTAAGGACGTAACCAAATTCTTCCCCTTCATGGGGTAAATCCGGATAGGTAGAGCCGTTGGGCGTTAAGGTCAGCCGGATTGGCTCCATTTCATTTTTCTGTGCGTTGGGAATAATCCATTCAATCCGGTTTCCCAGCTCTTCATCCGTTTTTTCAAAATAGTCCTCCTGGCGGAAGACAATCTGTTCATCCACCTCGTCATTAAAAAAGTCTTTGAGGTTTGTTCCCAGGCATTGCAGAATATCTATCAACGTTGCAATGGAGGGTGAGGTCAGATTCCGCTCCACTTGGGAGATAAACCCTTTTGAAAGCTCGGCTCTGTCTGCAAGCTCCTCCTGTGTAAGATTTTTGGCAACCCGGAGTATTTTAATTTTATGACCGATATCCATAGCGTCTCCTTTATCTCCATCCGTATTTGGTATGGATTATCAACAATAAACTTTCAGTTTACTTTTACTAAACACACAACAAGACCATTATACACATTCCGGGAGTGAAGTCAATACTAAACGTGAAAGTTAGTAAAAGTAAACGCACTAACGGCAGTTAAGCATAAATAATCTGACAATTTTAGCACTCATCTATTGACAGTGCTAACAAATGGTGGTATCTTATCCTTGTAAGGAAAGAAATGCCGGAAATCCGGCATACTAACAGGGATGAGTTTTCGTGAACAGGAAGGTGGGAATGCGATGAATGCAGAAAAATTTACGAAGAAATCATTAGAAGTAGTGGAAAATTGTGAGAAGCTTGCCTATGAATACAATAATCAGGAAATTGACCAGGAGCATATCTTATACAGCCTGCTGACGGTTGATGACAGCCTGATTGCCAGGCTAATCGAGAAAATGGACATAGATTTGGCTCATTTTTCGGGAGAGGCGGAGAAGCTGGTGGCATTCCGTCCGAAGGTTTCCGGTGGAAATCTGTTTACCAGCTCGGACTTTCAAAAAACCTTTGTTCATGCCGAAAAGGAAGCAAAGCAGATGGGAGATTCCTATATCTCCGTGGAACACATTTTTCTTGCCTTGCTAAAGTATCCCAATAAGGCGCTGAAAGGGCTGTTTATGGGTTATGGCATTACCTCGGAACGGTTTTTGCGGGCGTTGGCAGAGGTGAGAGGAAACCAGAAGGTGGAAAGCGACAATCCGGAAGCGGTTTATGACAGCCTGGAGAAATACGGTTATGATTTGGTGAAACGGGCAAAAGAGCAGAAGCTTGACCCGGTTATCGGCAGAGATGCGGAAATCCGGAATATTATCCGGATTCTCTCCAGAAAGACAAAAAATAATCCGGTACTGATTGGCGAACCGGGAGTCGGTAAAACAGCGGCGGTAGAAGGTCTTGCCCAGCGCATTGTCAGAGGGGATGTACCGGAAGGGCTTAAGGATAAACAGATATTTGCACTGGATATGGGCGCTTTGATTGCCGGAGCCAAGTACCGCGGCGAGTTCGAGGAGCGCCTGAAAGCGGTTTTGGATGAGGTAAAAAATTCCGACGGGGAAATTATTTTATTTATTGACGAGCTGCATACGATTGTCGGTGCGGGCAAATCCGACGGGGCGATGGACGCCGGCAACATGTTAAAGCCGATGTTGGCGAGAGGCGAGCTGCACTGTATCGGTGCAACCACGCTGGATGAGTACCGGAAATATATTGAGACCGATGCGGCGCTGGAACGGAGATTCCAGCCGGTTATGGTAAATGAACCGACGGTAGAGGACACGATTTCCATTTTAAGAGGGTTGAAAAACCGCTATGAAGTATATCACGGGGTCAAGATTACGGACAGCGCCATTGTGGCGGCGGCAACGTTATCCAACCGTTATATTACCGACCGTTTTTTGCCGGATAAGGCAATAGATTTGGTGGATGAGGCATGCGCCCTGATAAAGACCGAGCTGGACTCCATGCCGGTGGAGCTGGACGAAATCAGCCGACGGATGATGCAGCTGGAAATTGAAGAGGCGGCGCTTAAGAATGAAGAGGACAGATTAAGCAGGGAAAGACTGGAGAAGCTGCAGGAGGAGCTGCGGGAGCTGAAGGAAAATTTTGCTGTGATGAAAGCCGACTGGGATAATGAAAAAATGGGTGTTGACAAGGTAAGGGGCTTGAAGGAGCAGATTGAACAGGTAAATAACGAGATTCAGATAGCACAGCGCAATTATGATTTGAATAAGGCTGCGGAGCTGCAATATGGGAAACTGCCGGAGCTGCAAAAGCAGCTGACGGAGCTGGAGGGCAAAGAGGGAAATAAGGAAAAAAATCTGGTGCATGAGAGTGTATCTGAGGAGGAAATTGCCGGTATTGTTTCCAAGTGGACAGGAATCCCGGTTTCCAAGCTGACGGAGAGTGAGCGGAATAAGACGCTTCATCTGGCGGACGAACTGCATAAGCGGGTTGTGGGGCAGGATGAGGCGGTGGAGCTGGTTTCGGATTCCATTATCCGTTCCCGGGCAGGCATCAAGGATGCAACCAAGCCTATCGGCTCATTTCTGTTTTTAGGACCTACCGGCGTGGGAAAAACCGAGCTTGCCAAAACGCTGGCACAGGCGTTGTTTGACAATGAGGCGAATATGGTCCGCATTGATATGAGCGAGTATATGGAAAAGCATTCCGTGGCAAGGCTGATTGGAGCGCCTCCGGGCTATGTGGGATATGATGAGGGCGGACAGCTTACCGAAGCAGTGAGAAGAAAACCCTATTCCGTGGTTTTATTTGATGAGATTGAAAAGGCGCATCCGGATGTATTTAATGTACTGCTACAGGTATTGGATGACGGACGCATTACGGATGCAAAGGGAAAGACGGTGGATTTCAAAAATACGATTCTGATTATGACCTCTAACATCGGTTCGTCCTTTTTGCTGGAGGGAATTGACGAGGAGGGGGAGATTACGGAGCAGGCAGAAAAACAGGTGCTGGATGAATTAAAGCTGCATTTCCGCCCGGAGTTTTTAAACCGTCTGGACGAGACAATCCTCTTTAAGCCGTTAAGCAGAAAGGATATCGGAAGCATCATTGATTTGCTTATTGGGGAATTAAACAAACGCCTTGCTGAGAAAGAAATTTCTCTTGTGATTACTGAGGCAGCAAAGCAGTATATTCTGGAACACGGCTACGATTCGGTATATGGGGCAAGACCGCTTAAACGTTATCTGCAAAAGAATGTGGATACGCTGGTGGCAAAGCGGATTCTTTCCGGAGAGGTCGGTATGGAGGATACGGTTACGGTGGATGTGGAAGCCGGGATGCTGGCGGCAAGGTAAACAAAAACAGTCGTTTTCCCCATGGGACGCAGCAGCTCCATCTACCGGTATAACAATAAAGAAATCGTATATTCTCTGGGGGAGCTGTTAAAGCTTGAGGGGTACCGGATTGTAAAAGCTTATGACGGAATGGAAGCTCTGGATGTATTGGAGAAAAACCACGTCGATTTAATTTTGCTGGATGTGATGATGCCGAGGCTGAACGGTTTATCCACCCTGATGAAAATCAGGGAACATATAAAGATTCCCGTCATTATTTTATCGGCGAAAACGGAGGAAAGCGATAAGGTTTCCGGTCTGGTGCTGGGGGCGGATGATTATATCAGTAAACCCTATAATCCGGCGGAGCTGACTGCCAGGATAAAGGCGCAGTTAAGACGTTACCATACATGGGGAGGAAGCGCCCCGAAGGCAGACGGGGATACCATTGTAAACGGTGGTCTGGTTCTGGACAAAAAGCAGCGGCTCATCATTGTGGAGGGGGAGGAGGTAAAGCTGACGGCAAAGGAATATAAGATTCTCTTGTTGTTGATGGAGCATACCGGCCAGGTCTTTTCGGCGGAGCAGATTTATGAAAACGTATGGGAAGAAACGGCGGTTTATGCGGTGGAAAATACCGTCATGGTACATATCCGCCATATCCGGGAAAAAATTGAGATAGATACAAAAAATCCGCGGTATATAAAGGTGGTGTGGGGTGTTGGCTACAAAATGGAAAAATATAATTAAAAAAGCAGGCGGATTTTTAAAACGGCACTGGAAAATCCTGCTGGGTGTCCTGTTCACGGTGCCGGGACTGCTTTTCTGTCATGTTCTCATTGCATACAGAGGTTCACATTATACAGGGGACGCATTGTTTTATGGCGCAATTGCAAATATTTTCCTCGGGCTGGGTACGGTACATATACTGGGTGCATTTCTGGAGAAAAAATACGGGGGCTGGCTGCCGGTGAGTGAGAGCTATTATCGCGAATGGCGGAAAATGTGGAAAACACAGCAGCTTGTATTGGCAGTGGCAGGCATCATAGCCGGAATCATAGCCTGCTGGTATTTTTCGTATATGGCAGCCTCGGCAGGCAAATTGTACTATTATGGTCATCTTAACTATGCGTCGGGCTATGTCATGGTTGCCACCGTAATGGTTCAGTACGGAATCTGCCAGGTGGTGGTAATCCGCTTTATGCTGGGAAAGCTTGGTTTATTGATGGAACATATGGAGGAAATTAACCGGGAAAATCTTGCCAGGGCATTGGAAATTGAACGGAAAAGCCTGGAAAAGGTATCGAGAAGCGACCAGTTAAGGGTAGATTTAATTACCAATGTCTCCCATGATTTGAAAACGCCGCTCACCTCTATGGTTGGTTATATTGAGCTGATGAAAAAGGAGGAGCTTAACGGGACTGCCAGAGATTATCTGGAGGTCATATCCGATAAGGCGGGCAGGCTAAGGGAAATGATAGAAAGCCTGTTTTCGCTGGCGAAAGCCAGCAGCGGCAATATTGAGCTGCATGTGGAATCCTTGGATTTGAACCGTTTAATCGAGCAGATTTTTGCGGATATGGAGGATAGAATCAAGGAGAGTGATTTACAGTTTGTGAAACAGCTGGCAAAAGAAGATACTACGCTAATCAGTGATAATCTGCATCTTTACCGGATATGCCAGAATCTGATTGAAAATGCGCTTAAGTATTCCGCAAAAGGGACAAGGGTTTTTGTCAAAACCATATGCCGGGAGGAAATGCTCTGCATGGAAGTCACCAATACCGCCGGGTATTTTATGGATTTCAATAAGGAGGATATTGTGGAGCGGTTTGCCAGGGCGGATGAGGCAAGAACCAGTGACGGAAGCGGATTAGGTCTTGCGATTGTCAGTGCATATACCGCTGCATTAGGCGGCGAATTTGATATTTCCATTGACTGTGACCAGTTTAAGGCGAAGCTGATGTTTCCAAGACAGGTAAAAGGTGAATAAAGGATAGGGGATAACTCCTGCAGATTGACCGTCTGCAGGAGTTTTGCTGTTTTTTGGGAGCCCTGCTCCGTATAGATTATGTTACATTCGTCAATAATTCTCTACAGAACTCTCTGTATTCCGATAACATCCCTTTCTTCTTAAGATTTATTTAAGAAAAGTTAAGAATTCTTTGTTATTTTTTTTAAGGAGCGCCTGCTAAAATACATACCGAGAAATGGATAGAAAGGGTGTTGGCTATGAATGGCAAAATATCGACAACAATAATCCGGCATGCGCTGCTCACCGGGATTACGCTTCTGCTTTTATTTCTGCCCATGAAGGCAGGTATGTTTTTTGGCTCGAATGGGGATTGGTACAGTCAGCATGTCAGTATTGCGGAGAGCTTAAGACAGACGATGCTGGAAACCGGTTCGCTTGTTCCGCAGTATATTCAGTTAGGCGGCGGCTCTAACATTTATGATTTTTCTTATTACGGGCTGTTAAGGCCGGATGTGCTTTTTTCCTGCCTGATACCGGATGTGGAGATGAAATACATTATCGCCGGATATGCGGTATTGTGCGTGCTTGCCAGTGTTAATTTGTGCTATACATGGCTGGGAAAGAAGCTTTCGGGGAAATTTGCCTTTGCGGGTGCAGTTATACTTGCGTCCGCCGCCTGTTTTTTCCATGCACACCATCAGATTATGTTTGTAAATTATATACCTTTTCTGCTTCTGGGACTGATGGGTGTTGACCGTTTAATCGAAAAAAAGAAGATTGCGCTGCTTACCGTATCACTGTTTTTCATTTATATTCACAGCTTTTACTATGCCATAGCCTGTCTGGCGGTATTGGGCTTTTATGCGGTTCATTGTTTTTTTGCCGGGGAATCGGTTAAGAAATGCATAGCGGAAAAAAAGCGGAGGGAAGTGACTGCCTTATTGGTAAAGCAGGTTGGCAGGTTTATGCTGGGAGCAGTGGTTTCCATCGGTATGGCGATGGTTTTGCTGCTGCCTACCGGACTGGATATTCTGGCTAACGAAAAGGATGGGGGAAGCTTTGCCGGTGTTTCCCTGCAAGCGGTGGATTTAAGCTTTAAAGGACTGCTGTATTCCCCCTATGGATGTGGAATGACACTCCTTAACCTGTACTGTCTTATGTTATCCGTGACGAGGAAAAGGAAGAGGTTTTTATCGGTTACCCTGCTTCTTTGTATGGGATTACCGGCAGTTTCCCTTGTCCTCAACGGATTTTTATATGCAAGGGCAAAAATATTGATTCCCTTTTTGCCCCTGCTGGTATTGGTTACAGCGGATACCCTGCAGGAATTATATCAGGGGAAGCAGAAATATTTTCTTATTCCACTGCTGCTTTGTGCAATCCCCCTTTGTTCTTCTTCGTGGAAGCCGTTAATTTTGGCGGACGGAATACTGCTTTCGTTGTGGCTTTTTTTTCAGCGGACAGGGAAAATTCCGCAAAGGATAAGGGGAAGTTTATTCTGGATGGTTCTCCTTATGCCGGTGCTGGTCAGTCTCGGAGTAAATATGGGAAGCTCCTATTTGAAGCCCCTCGCTTCAAAAATGGGTATTCAGGCGGGCGTTGATTATCTGCGTGCGGAGGATGACCGCCAGAAGCATTTTGATACGGAGGAAATTGCAAAATATGCAAAGGACTCCCGGTACCGGTTTGACGTGCTGGCAAATAATTTTGTCAACAGTAATTTACTGGCGGGGGGAGAAACCGGTAAAACGGCAATGTATTCGTCCGTTACCAATACCGGCTATGCAAAATTTTGTTACGACGTTATCCATAATCCCATCAGCACAAATAACCGGGTTGCCCTGGTGCCGGATAAAAATCCGTGTTTTACTTATTTTATGGGACTTAAGTACCTGCTGGTCAAGGAGGACGACATACCCTTCGGGTATCGGAAGATAATCCGGAAAGGGGATTATATTCTGGCGGAAAGCGAAAGGGTTTTGCCGGTATGCTACGGTACGACGGAGCTGCTGGCGGAACAGGTTTATCAGAAGCTGGAATTTCCGGAAAATCTGGAGGCGCTGTGCAGCAGAGCAGTTATTTCCACCAGGTACGATGGCATAAAGCCGTTTCTTTCGCATATGAATAAAGAAAAACCGGAAGAATTTTTTAAAGAAAACGGACAGGCAAGGCTTCTTCATCCATCGGGGGAGAGGGAAAGCTATACGATTCCCCTTTCCAGTCCCCTTAGCGGAAAGGTGCTGGTGATAAGCTTTCATGTAGAAAGTGCCAGGGGAGAAGAGGTGACTATCCGCATTAACGGGGTAAGCAACAAGCTTTCGGGGAAGAAAGCCCCGTACCCCAATGAAAACCATGATTTTGTGTACGTGCTGTCTACGGGGGAAAATATGGAGGAACTGGAAATAGAAACATCAAAGGGCGGGTATACGGTGGATAATTTAGCTGTATATACGATGAATCAGGACGACCTTTATCATTCTGATGTCGTTGTGCCGGAGACGGAACAACAGGCAAAGCGGAATGGAGAAAGCGTATTCCGGGGAAAAATTACAATGGAGGAGGCTGGTTATTTTGTTTCCTCCTATCCGTACCGGGAGGGATACCGGATTAAGGTAGACGGAATGCCGGTGGAGGCCGAAAAAGTGAATACCGCATTTGTGGGCTTTCCCCTTGGGGAGGGCGGCCATCGGATAGAGATAACTTATGCAGCACCGGGGTATCGGTTTTCACGTATTGTCAGCATCATATGTTGTGCGCTGTTTATTCTGCTTGCCGTCAGCGAGAGGAAAAGGGAAGACGCACAAGGGAAAATAAGTTACAAGGTTCAGGAGGCATTTTAGATGGAAAAAAAGAAAATCAGTATTATTGTACCCTGTTATAATGAAGAGGAATCGCTTCCTCTTTTTCATCAAAAGACGACGGAGGTGCTCCGGAATATGGAAAATATTGATTATGAATTTGTTTTTATTGATGACGGAAGCACCGATTGTACACTGGAATGCTTAAAGCGGCTGACGGAGGAGGACGTGCATTGCCGATATGCTTCTTTTTCCAGAAACTTCGGAAAAGAGGCGGGAATGTATGCCGGACTGAAGGAGGCGGAGGGCGATTATTGCGTAATTATGGATGCGGATTTGCAGCATCCCCCTGAGCTTTTGCCGGAAATGTACCGGGCGGTAAGCGAGGAGCACTATGACTGCTGCGGTGGTCTGCGCTGCGGAAGGGAGGGAGACGGCATAGTGCGGAGCCTGTGCTCCAAAGCATTCTATAAGCTTGGAAAACGGCTGACCAACGTGGATATGTCCGACGGACATGGGGATTTTCGGATGATGACAAGGCAGATGGTGGATGCCATATTGGAGATGAAGGAATATAACCGGTATATGAAAGGCATTTTTTCCTTTGTAGGGTTTAATACCAAATGGATTGAATTTCATAATGTGGAGCGGACCTGCGGCAGCACTAAATGGAATTTCCGCAGCCTGTGCGCTTATGCCATGGAGGGAATACTGGCATTTTCCACAATACCATTGAAGCTGGCAGGGATTATGGGAATGCTGCTGGTTAGTGGCGGGCTGCTCTTTATGGGAATAAATCTTTTGCAGAGTCTGTGGATTTCCCATGCATTCAGCAGTTTTGACGTTATTTTGACAGTGGTTCTTTTAATTGGCGGAATGCAGATGATGTTTCTTTATATTATCGGTGAATATATTTCCAAGGATTATATGGAAAATAAGAACCGCCCCCTTTATATCGTCAAGGAGCGGGGGAGATAAAGCAGACGAATCAATATCTGTCCAAATATCCTCTCTGTGGCGGGTTATCTGCTGGACATTTATCCATATCTCTGATAAAATTTAAGGCATAAGAATACTTCCTTTTGAAATAATCCAAGAGGAAGTTTTATTTTCGGTGAAAAAGGAGGATATGCAATGGGTGTGGAAAAAACAGAGGAAGAATTTTGTGCGGAAGTTAGGCAGGCGATGAAAAATCACGAATTTAACGTTTATTATCAGCCTCAGTACAATGCAATTACCAACCGGTTAAACAGCGCTGAAGCGTTGGTGCGCTGGATAAAACCGGACGGGACGATAGTAATGCCGGGGGAGTTTATCCCCAGGCTGGAAAAAAGTGAGATGATTCTGGAGCTGGACTGGTACATGCTGAGGGGAGTATGTGCTTTTTTGAAAAAGCAGAAGGAGGAAGAGGTACATAGTGTTCCCGTGGCGGTTAACTTTTCGAGAATGCATATTTATGAGGAGTCCTTTTTGGAGCAGCTCTGCGAAATTGTGGACGGCAGTGGAGTTTCCCGGAAACTGATTGAGGTGGAAGTGACGGAGTCGGCATTTGTGGACCAGTCCAAGCAGATTGCAGAGTTAATCAAGGCGATTAGGGAGGACGGATTCCGGGTTGCCATAGACGATTTCGGAAGCGGATTATCGTCGTTGAGCTTTGTTAAGGATATTTCGGTTGATGTGCTGAAAATTGACAAGTCTCTGCTAAGCAGGAACTGTGAAGATGAGAAGGAGCGGATTGTGCTGGAAAGTATTTTCAATTTTGCCCATCGGTTAAAGCTTACGACGGTTGCTGAGGGAGTGGAAACAAGAGAACAGCTTGGTTTCCTTAGAACCTGCGACTGTAAGCTTATCCAGGGTTTTCTGTTTGCCAGACCGATGCCGGAAGAAAAATTTTGGGAAGCATGCATTAACGATGTGCAGACGGAGGAAGCGGAGGACATTTTACTTGTCCAGGCGCCGTCAAGCGCCACACAGCTGTTGCTGGAGGCGGTGTTTATCCGGTATCCGCTGGTGATTTTTTCCAATCTTACCAGAAATAGTTTTTATATGATGGCATATGATAATTTTACTTCCCGCTCCTGCCCCTCCACCGGAGTATTTGATGAATTGATTGCGCACGGTGCTTCCACCATGCATCCGGAGGACCAGGATTTGTTTCGGAATACGTTCAGTATTTCAAATCAGCTGGCGGCATACAACAGAGGAGACAGGTTTGTCAGTGTAGTGACCAGGCAGATGGGAGACGACGGAATTTACCGCCGGGTGGAAACTACGAATTATTTCGTGAAAAATCCTGCTGTTGATGATGTGCTGGTTATCAGTCTCTGCCATAATCTGGATTGATAAAAGGCTCCGCAGCCCGGCGGGGATTTTTTTGAGGAAATGCAGATAGAATCTTGCGAAAACGGGAAAACAAGTGTACAATAGCAGAAGAGTTTCCGGTGTGTGACGGTGCAGGGAGCGGACCGGTAAAGACGAATACAATTTATGGAGGTGCAGGATGTACGGTTTTGAAGAGGTAAGCAATTTTGACTCGGAAGTGGCAAAGGCAATGACGGACGAGATTAACAGACAGAATGAGAATATCGAGCTGATTGCTTCAGAAAACATTGTCAGCAAGGCGGTTATGGCGGCAATGGGAAGTCCGCTGACCAATAAATATGCCGAGGGATATCCGGGAAAGAGATATTACGGCGGTTGTGAATATGTGGATGTTGTGGAGGATTTGGCAAGAGAGCGGGCAAAGGAATTATTTGGCTGTGAATATGCAAATGTTCAGCCGCATTCCGGTGCACAGGCAAATATGGCTGCATTTTTTGCCATTATGGAGCCGGGCGATACCTTTATGGGGATGAATCTGAATCACGGCGGACATCTGACCCATGGTTCACCGGTCAATATGTCCGGCAAATATTTTCATGTGGTACCCTATGGGGTGAATGACAGCGGTGTGATTGATTATGACGATGTGCTCCGCATTGCGAAGGAGTGCCGTCCAAAGCTGATTGTAGCCGGCGCCTCTGCCTATGCAAGGGCGATTGATTTTAAGCGTTTCCGGGAAATTGCCGACGAGGTCGGAGCGGTGCTTATGGTGGATATGGCGCATATAGCGGGTCTGGTAGCGGCTGGCTTACACATGAGCCCGATTCCTTATGCCCATGTTACGACGACGACGACGCATAAGACCTTAAGAGGTCCGCGGGGCGGCATGATTTTATCCAGCAATGAGGTAAATGAGAAATATAATTTTAATAAGGCGGTATTTCCGGGTATCCAGGGCGGACCGTTAATGCATGTGATTGCGGCAAAGGCAGTCTGCTTAAAGGAGGCGTTGTCTGACGAATATAAGGCTTATCAGACACAGGTCGTAAAAAATGCGGCAGCTCTTGCTTCAGCATTGATGGAAAGAGGATTTAATATTGTTTCCGGCGGAACGGACAATCATTTAATGCTGGTGGATTTGCAGAATTTGGAGTTGACGGGTAAAGAAGTGGAAAAGCTTCTTGACCGGGTTCACATTACGGCGAACAAGAATACCGTTCCCAACGACCCGAAGTCGCCGTTTGTAACCAGCGGTATCCGTCTGGGTACGCCGGCAATTACTACCCGGGGGGCGAATGAGGAGGATATGCTGGTTATTGCCGATGCTATTAAGGCGGCGGTTATTGACAAGGACGAGGCTAAGGCGGCGGAGCTGGTGAAAACAATTACTTCCAAATATCCGCTTTATGCGTAAATCATCTGCCGGTGCAGAATTTAAAAATTCATCCTATGGAGGGGAGGTTTTCTTTTCATGGGATGATTTTTTATTACGGATGAAAAGAAAAAGAGTTTGAGGTTGATAGGAAATGCAGGAACGAAAAACAGTAGTAAAATTGGAGATGGCAGAATTTATTCTGTTTGTGTCCGCCCATATAATCTATGCATGGATAGCCTGGGATAAAGCGGTTGCGGTAACGGTACTCATTTATGCAGTCATTATGCTTATTGTGTCGGCAGGCTGTCTGCTTTTAATCAAAAATGAATTATATTCCCAGGTTTGTTTTATTGTTTGTATCATGGCGACGACGTATCTGATTGGGATGAAGATAGAAACCTTCGCCTTTGGAATTTGTGTCTATATGGTGGCGGGAGCTTTACTTTCCATAATCGGGGACAGAAAGCTGAATGTGCTGTACATTCTGTTTGTCAACCTGGCGATTGCGGCAGGATTGCTTACCGGATATGACATTATTGTAAAGTATATACCGATAGGCTATTATCTGATGATGATTTTATTCTGCGAAACCTTTCTGATTACGGAGAACTATATGGTGCTGCTGTATCAGCGGAAAGTGGAGGAGGTAGAGACTCAGAATGCACTTTTAAATATTGCCCAGCAGAGTAAGGATGAATTTCTTGCCAATATGTCCCATGAGATTCGGACGCCGATGAACGCGATAGTGGGAATGAGCGAGCTGATTATCCGGGATGAGGATATCAGTGACCAGACTAAGGAATACTGCTATAACATTCAGACCTCGGGAGAAAATCTTTTGGGGATTATCAATGATATTTTGGATTTTTCCAAGCTGGAATCCGGTAAGATGGAGATTGTCTATGAGCCGTACTCCATTGCGTCGGTTATACAGGACGTCGCTAATACCTCCATTTTCAGAAGAGGCTTTAAGGACATTGATATTATTATAGACTGCAGCCCGGATTTACCCAGACAGCTGATTGGGGATGTACTGAGAAACAGGCAGATATTGATGAATATTGTAAATAATGCGGTGAAGTTTACCGATGAGGGGTACATCTACATTGCGCTTTCCTGTTTTGAACGGGACGGGGAGAACTGGCTGAATATGCGGGTTGAGGATACGGGAATCGGAATAAAAAAGCAGGACCAGATTCATTTATTTGAATCTTTCAGCCGGATAGAATCAAAGCATAACCACTCGGTAGAGGGGACGGGGCTTGGGCTTGCCATTTGTAAACGGCTGGCACAGGCAATGCATGGCACGATAAAAATATTCAGTGAGTCAGGAAAAGGGACGACACTGGAGGTGGAGCTGCCGCAAAAGGTTGCAGATTCGACACCGTTTTTAACCTTGAAAAATGAGCAGAATATAAAGGTCGCCCTTTATGAAGACCGGGAGCAGCACCATTCCCGGGGAAATAAATGTTACATGGCGGCAAACGAGCATATCTGGAAAAGCCTGCAGGTTCCTTATAAAATGATTACCGGCTTTCCGAAGCTGATGGGGGCGGTACAGAATAATGAAATGACGCATCTTTTTATCGGGGCGAGGGATTATACGGAACAAAGGAGCTATTTTGAGCAGATTGCAAAAACGGTGTCCGTGTTTGTGCTGTTCGACCCTCAGTATCCGTTAAAGCTTGGCGAGAATATTCATGGTGTGCGTATGCCTTTTAATTCCATTAACTTGGTTTCCGCCTTAAACGGCGAGGCATTCTTTAACCAGTTTATTGATGACAAGGAAGTAAAAATTGAGTTTAAAGCGCCGTTTGCCAGAGTGCTGGTGGTGGATGACAATGAGATAAATTTGCGTGTGGCGGAAGGAATTTTAAAATTATATGATATCAACTGTATTCTGGCAAGAAGCGGGAAGGAAGCGGTCGAGCTGCTACGGGACCAGGATATGGATATTGTATTTATGGACCATATGATGCCGGAGTTAGACGGGATTGAGACAACGAAAATTATCAGGAGAACCGGCGGTGAATATGGGGAGCGGCTGCCGATTATTGCGCTGACCGCAAATGTGGCAAACGATGCAAAAGAGATGTTTTTCCGGAACGGATTCCAGGATTTTCTGGCAAAGCCGATAGGGCTTAAGGCTGTGGATGCGGTACTCAGAAAATGGCTGCCGGGAACAAAGATAGAGCGGCTTCGGGAAAGTGACCGGAAGCAGGTTCCTGTATTCGACGAAGAGAAGCCTGTGGCGAATGATGAATCGGAAGAAGCCGGAAGGGTAAAGGATTTCGTCATGATGACGATTGATGAACAAAAGGCATTGGAGAATATAGGCGGTCAGCGGGATTTGTATAAAGAGCTTCTGGAATACAGCATCGAAATGGAAGAACAGAGAAAGAGCGAGATTCAGGAAAGCTTTGACCAGCAGGATTGGAAAGAGTATACGATTCGTGTCCATGCGCTGAAGGGCGGTATGAGGAGCCTGGGCCTGGAGGAGCTTGCGCTGCTTGCCCAGGGACAGGAATTTGCCTGTAAGGAGGAACGGATTGAAGATGCGATTGCCGGACATGACCGTTTGATGGAGGAATATGACCGTGCACACAGAAGCATAGAAGTGTTTTTAACGCAGTTTGAGGTATAAAAAAGCTGCCGCAAAGGAGCTGCGGCAGCTTTTGGTGCTATTTAATGTGTTCCTGGTCCAGTACCTTATTAACTGCCGATAATAAAGCGCAGACGGAAGCATCAATAATATCATTTTTTATGCCGCAGCCCCAGGTGGTCTTACCATCCGGTGTTTCGATTCCCACATAGGAGCATGCCTGGGAATTGGAGCCGTGTTGCAATGCATGCTCCTCGTAGGTGGTAAGCTTAAATACGATGCCGAAATGTTTTTTTACCGCATTGGCAACGGCATCCAGACGGCCGTTTCCTGTGCCGTGGTAAATCTTAGGCGCAGAATCACGCTTGATGGTCAGCTCTGTGGAAATGATACCGTTTCCTTCCTGGACGAAATGGCATTCGTCTAACTTGATTGCCGTCTTGATATTGACGTATTCTTTGTTAAAGATACCCAGAATCTCTTCCGGCGTCAACTCCTTATGCATATGGTCGGATACGCCCTTTACTGCATAGCCTAAATCCTCGCGCATTTTTGCCGGCAGGTTAAAGCCGTAGCTCTGCTCCAAAATGTAGCCGATTCCGCCCTTACCGGACTGGGAATTGATGCGGATAACGTCGCCGTCGTATTCCCGCCCAACATCATGGGGGTCAAGGGGCAGATAAGGAACCGTCCAGTCTTTTAAGTTCTTTTCCTCACGCCATTTCATGCCCTTTGCAATAGCGTCCTGATGGGAGCCGGAAAAAGCGGCAAATACCAGCTTGCCGGTATAAGGGGAACGGTCGTAAACCCGCATGCCGGTAACCCGTTCATAAAGCTCGGTGATTTTAGGGATATTGCCAAAGTCCAGCCCGGGGTCTACGCCGTGGGTATACATGTTCATTGCCAGGGTAATGATATCCACATTTCCGGTACGCTCGCCGTTTCCAAATAAAGTACCTTCAATACGGTCTGCACCCGCGAGTACGCCTAATTCGGCATCGGCAACTCCGCACCCGCGGTCGTTGTGCGGGTGTAAGGAAAGGATGATATTTTCCCGCATGGCAAGATTTTTGCTCATATATTCAATCTGGCTTGCGTACACATGGGGAAGCGACATTTCCACTGTGGCGGGTAAGTTAATGATAACCTTGTTATCCGCAGACGGCTGCCATACGTCAATAACGGCATTGCAAACCTCTAATGCATAGTCAACCTCCGTACCGGTAAAGGATTCCGGTGAATACTCGAACTGGTAGTTGCCGCCGTCCTTTTTGGTCAAATCCAGCAGCATTTTTGCCCCGTCAACGGCAATCTGCTTGATTTCCTCTCTGGATTTTTTAAATACCTGCTCACGCTGTGCCAGCGAGGTGGAATTGTAAAGATGAATAACGGCATGCCGGCATCCCTTAACCGCTTCAAAGGTTTTTTGGATAATATGCGGTCTTGCCTGGGTAAGCACCTGAACCGTCACGTCATCGGGAATCAGATTCTGGTCAATCAGCGCCCGCAGAAAATCATATTCCGTATCGGAAGCGGCGGGAAATCCGACTTCAATTTCCTTAAAACCGACTTGTACCAGCATCTTAAAAAACTCAATCTTGTCCGTTAAGCTCATTGGCACGATTAAAGCCTGGTTACCGTCTCTTAAATCCACCGAACACCATGCGGGAGCCTTGTCAATGTACTCCTTTTTCGTCCATTCCAGCGACTGGGCAGGCGGCATAAAATAATTTCTCTTATACTTGGTTGCGTCCATCATCATAAAATACCTCGTATAATAAGTGTATAGCCAATAGAAATGAGTGGTTATGCACTTAT